>NZ_JBSWWF010000004.1:0-408649 GCF_056159945.1 Alteromonas sp. ABH2_165 | reverse complement strand
AAGCGGCCCTCTTACAAATATCCCAGTAATGCTCACTCACTGCCAAGAGCTATGATTTTGGCTTTCAAAGGCAGCCTTAATTTCCAGGCATCCATAAACAAAAAGGCGAACCAACCGGTTCGCCTCCATCAATCTAAAACGTCAATCACAAACAATCAACGCCGAAAAGTGAAACCTCACTCCTCAATATAGCTCTCAATAGGTGCACAGCTGCACACCAGATTACGGTCGCCGTAAACGTCGTCGATACGGTTCACGCTTGGCCAGAACTTATTACGGGCTACGGTGGCTACCGGGTATGCGGCAACGTTGCGGTCGTAGCTGCGGTTCCAATCGCTGTCACAGATATCAGCCAGCGTGTGTGGTGCGTTGTGCAGCGGGTTGTCGGTGGCATCCCACTCGCCGCTTTCCACTTTGGCGATTTCGTTGCGAATGCTGACCATGGCCTCGATGAAGCGGTCCAGCTCGTATTTGGCTTCAGATTCAGTTGGCTCAATCATCAGCGTACCGGCTACCGGGAAGCTCATGGTAGGTGCGTGGAAACCGTAATCGTTCAGACGCTTGGCGATGTCCACTTCGGTTACGCCAGAGGCTTCTTTCAGCGGGCGCAGATCGATGATACATTCGTGGGCTACGCGATCGTTGCGGCCTTTGAACAGTACCGGATAATGGCCTTCCAGCGACTTGGCGATGTAGTTGGCGTTGAGGATTGCCACTTCTGTTGCCTTACGCAGGCCAGCACTGCCCATCATTTTGATGTACATGTAGCTGATTGGCAGAATTGACGCACTGCCCCATGGCGCAGCAGATACAGCACCACAGTCTTTGCCGGTACCTTCAATGTTCACCACTGCGTGGTTTGGCAGGAAAGGCGCCAGGTGCGATTTCACACCGATAGGACCCATGCCCGGGCCACCACCGCCGTGCGGGATACAGAAAGTTTTGTGCAGGTTCAGGTGCGATACGTCTGAGCCGATGAAACCAGGTGCGGTAATGCCTACCTGAGCATTCATGTTGGCGCCGTCCATATAAACCTGACCGCCGTGATCGTGCACGATATCACAGATTTCACGGATGGTTTCTTCGTAAACTCCGTGGGTAGACGGGTACGTGATCATGGCACAGGACAGGTTATCGCCCACTTCTTCTGCTTTCTTACGCAGGTCGGCCAGGTCAACGTTACCGTTCTTATCACAGGCAACCACCACTACTTTCAGGCTTACCATTTGCGCCGACGCCGGGTTAGTACCGTGGGCAGAGCTTGGGATAAGGCACACGTTACGGTGGCCTTCTCCACGGCTCTCGTGGTAACGCTGAATCGCCAGCAAGCCAGCATATTCGCCCTGCGCACCGGAGTTAGGCTGCATAGACAGGTTATCGTAGCCGGTGATGTTGATCAGCCAGTCGCTCAGCTCATCAATCATTTCTTTATAGCCGCCAGCCTGTTCAACAGGGGCGAACGGGTGCAGTTGACCAAACTCAGGCCAGGTTACCGGGATCATTTCGGCAGTGGCGTTGAGTTTCATGGTGCATGAACCCAGAGAAATCATTGAGTGGTTCAGCGCCAGATCTTTGTTTTCCAGCGACTTGATATAACGCAGCATCTCGGTTTCAGACTGATACGAGTTAAATACTTCGTGGGTCAGGAAATCTGAGGTACGTACCAGTTCAGCAGGAATAGACTTGCTGCCCTGCGTGGTGACTTCCGCGTCCAGGCCGTCGATGGTCAGACCGTGTTCCAGACCCAACAGCACGTCGAACAATGCCAGAATGTCTTCGCGGTTAGTGGTTTCATCCAGTGAAATACCCACTGCACCGTCGATGTCTGCACGCAGGTTCATGCCACGTGCGTAAGCCTGTTCCAGTACTTCAGCTTTGTTGTCCACCAGCACAGTCAGGGTATCGAAATAGGTGCTGTGTTTCAGCGCCATGCCTTTTTGCGTTAAACCGGTTGCCAGTATGTCGGCAAAACGGTGAATGCGGTTAGCGATGGTTTTCAGGCCTTCAGGACCATGATAAACCGCATAGAAAGATGCCATGTTGGCCAGCAGCACCTGCGCGGTACAAATGTTGGAGTTGGCCTTTTCACGGCGAATATGCTGTTCACGGGTTTGTAGCGCCATACGCAGTGCACGGCGACCACGGGTGTCTTTACTCACACCAATGATACGGCCAGGCAGTGAACGCTTGTAGGCGTCTTTGGTGGCGAAGAATGCCGCGTGTGGACCACCGTAGCCCATAGGCACACCGAAACGCTGTGCGCTACCCAGTGCCACGTCGGCACCCATTTCGCCAGGCGATTTCAGCATTACCAGGCTCATCAGGTCGGCAGCAACAGCTACGATACCTTTTTTCGCCTGAACGGCTGCGATGATGTCGCTGATGTCTTTCACTTCACCGGTAGACGTTGGGTATTGCAGCAGTGCACCGAAAACGTCGTGATCAGCCGCTTCAGCAGCAGGACCGGTCACAATGCCGAAACCAAACATTTCTGCGCGGGTTTCGACCACGTCTTTGGTTTGCGGGTGAACGTCGTCAGCGATGAAGAACAGGTTGGCTTTTTTGTTTTTAGAAACGCGCTTGGCCAGTGCCATGGCTTCAGCAGCGGCGGTGCCTTCGTCAAGCAGTGATGCAGACGCCAGTTCCAAACCGGTTAAATCCATGGTGACTTGTTGGAAGTTCAGGATAGCTTCCAGACGGCCCTGGGCGATTTCTGGTTGATACGGCGTGTACGCGGTGTACCAGCCTGGATTTTCCAGCACGTTTCTTAAGATTACGTTGGGTACGTGGGTGTCGTAATATCCCATACCGATAAACGAGCGATTGATTTTGTTTTTACCCGCAACGGCTTTCAGCGCTGCCAGTGCGTTAACTTCGGTTTGTCCTTCACCAACTTCAATTGGCTTGTCCAGCTGAATAGCAGCAGGTACGGTTTGCGCCATTAAATCGTCTAGCGACTCGGCACCAACTTTGGCCAGCATGGCCTGAATTTCTTCTTCACCCGGACCGATATGACGGCGGATGAAGGCATTTTTTTGCTCTAACTGAGCCAGAGAAACAGATGAATTCGACATAGTATTGTTAAGCACTCGCAATGGATGAGATAAACAAAAGGGGCGTGATAACCTGCCCCTTTTACGCCTTGTAGATGTTTAGCTGCGCGCGACGATTACTCTTCGTCGATGCTGTTTTCGTAGCCTTCTGCGTCAAGCAGACCTTCTACTTCAGTGGCGTCATCTGCCTTAATTTTGAATAACCAGCCGTCACCGTACGGGTCGCTGTTTACCAGCTCAGGAGAGTCTTCCAGCGCTTCGTTAATCGCAACGATTTCACCGCTGATTGGCGCGTATACGTCTGAAGCGGCTTTTACAGATTCAGCTACACACACGTCGTCGCCAGTGCTTACTGCGTCGCCTACGTCTGGCAGATCAACGAAAACCATGTCACCCAGCAGATCCTGAGCGTGCTCAGAAATACCTACAGTGAATACACCGTCGCCTTCCGGGCGAACCCACTCGTGAGTTGATGCATAACGTAAATCGGTTGGGATATTGCTCATAATTAGTTCCTGATTATTCCTTGATGTTGGGATTACAATACACTTTTACCATTGCGCACGAAGCTGGGCTTAACAACACTTACTGTAACCCACTTTTTACGCATTTCCACCTCTACTGTTTCACCAGTATCAGCAGGTACACGGGCAAGTGCAACGGAATGCCCTAATGTTGGAGAGAAGGTGCCTGAAGTGATCACGCCTTCCCCTGATTGTGTGCGGATGTTCTGACCATGACGCAGTACGCCTTTCTCGGTCATCACAAGGCCTACCAGCTTATCGGTGCCGGCTTGCTTTTGTGCTTCTAAGGCTTTACGGCCCACGAAATCACGATCTTCTGGTTCCCACGTAATGGTCCAGCCCATGTTGGCGGCCAGTGGTGAAACGGTTTCGTCCATATCCTGACCGTACAGGTTCATGCCGGCTTCCAGACGCAGGGTATCACGTGCGCCCAGACCACATGGCTTCACGCCAGCGTCCAGCAGACTTTGCCAGAACGCACCGGCCTGTGCTTTTGGTACCATAATTTCATAACCCGCTTCGCCGGTGTAACCGGTAGTGGCGATGAACAGATCTTCTGCCTGCACGCCGAAGAACGGCTTCATGCCAGCAACCGCTTCTTTTTGCGCGGCGCTAAACAAGGTGGCGGCTTTTTCTTTTGCATTCGGGCCCTGAACGGCAATCATGGCGAAGTCTGGTTTTTCAGTGATGGTGACATCGAAACCACTGGCTTTATCGTTCAGCCAGTTCATGTCTTTTTCGCGGGTAGCAGAGTTCACTACCAGACGATAATTGGTGTCGTCGAAGAAATAAACGATGAGGTCATCAACCACGCCGCCTTCTTCGTTCAGCATGCCGCTGTACAGCGCCTTGCCCTTAACCTGCAGCTTGGCTACATCGTTGGCCAGCAGGTAACGCAGATAATCTTTTGCCTGCGCACCGGTCACATCAACGATGGTCATGTGAGAAACATCGAACATACCGGCGTCACGACGTACCGCGTGATGCTCTTCGATTTGTGAACCGTAGTTAATTGGCATATCCCAGCCAAAGAAATCGACCATTTTTGCACCGGCTTCCAGGTGCTTGGCGTGTAACGCGGTAGTATTCGTCATGCGACTTTGTCCATTTCGATGTGTTAATAACAGCACAAAGTATAGGGTTACGACAAAAGACCAATCAAATTGGAATTTCTTATCATTACATTTGCAAATATAATATAAGGCAGTCGTATCATCAGCATTTCAAATCATTATGAAGCAACTGTCGTTAGATAACCTGCGCACCTTTGTCAGCGTGATTGAACAGGGTGGCTATGCCAAAGCCGGGGATTTCCTCGGTCGTTCACAGCCTGCCATCAGCCTGCAAATCAAAAAGCTTGAAGAACAGCTCGACCGCAAACTGTTCACCAAAGTGGGCCAGCGGCACATGCCCAGTACCGATGGCAACTGGCTGTACCCGAAAGCTAAGGAACTGCTGGAACTGAACGACGGCATTTTCCGTGCGCTCACACCAGCGCCGTTAAGCGGCCGCTTGCGTTTGGGTATCCCTAATGAATTTGCCTCTACCCTACTTCCGGGTTTAATTGGTGAGTTCTCCAAGCGTTATCCTGACGTCTCTCTGGAAGTTACCTCTTCGTTAAGCCGGGATTTACTGCATGCCTCACGCCGTAATCAGTTCGATTTAATCTTGGCGTTAGTGAACCCTGATGCGAAATCTGACGACGGTGAACTGGTGCTGGAAGATGATGTGGTGTGGGTAGGCGATGCTAACCGGCCTTTTGTAGGCGAAAACATTCCGCTGGTGCTTGCACCAGATGGCTGTATGTATCGCAGCCGGGTTATCGACGAATTAAAACAGCAAACCCGTTCCTGGAAAATCAGTTATACCAATGCGGATTTGAGCGGTCTGGTGGCGGCTATTCAACAAGGTTTAGGCATTACCGCCCTCGCCCGCTCGAGTATGCCGGAAAACCTCACCGTGCTGAAAGACAACCGACTCCCCCATTTAGGCAAGGTGAACATTTGTTTGTTTAACCAAAGCATTCAGCATCCCGTGGTAAGCCGCACACTGGCAGACTTCATCAAAAGCCGGTTACAGGGGTAGTCTACAGCGGCCCGTTTACAATGCGTTTTTGTGTAAATGGGTGAACGTGAATAAGCACTGAATAGCGATCTGAATTGGATGAATTGTCGTTAAAGTGGAATGACTAAACGGTCTGTATTTCGGCCGTTTTTTTGATCCTCGTGGTACCCATCCCGATTTATGACGCTTTGGTGACACTTTTATGACTTTCAGCCTTGATCACCGACTGAAAATATTTACACTTCGCATTCCTTTTTTTCCGTCCTCAAGTTGCTCCATGTCTGCTTTTATATGTAAACGTTTAACTGCCCTATTTCTCATTATCTCTTTTAACGTGTCTGCATCGGGCTTATCTGATGCGCTCGCTAACTATGACGGTAAGGGCCTTATTTTCGAAAGTGACGACGGCCAATACCTGATGCAATTGCGCGGACGTGTACAAACTCGCTTTGCAAATCCTGGCCTTGGTCAGCCGAACGATCCCGGTGACTTCATTCGTGAAAGTGGTAACCAGTTTGACGTGAATCGTGCCCGCCTCAAAGTAGGTGGTCATATGGTGCGTGACTGGCTGAAATACTACTGGGAATACGAGGTAGCCGACGACCGCACACTTAATGCCACTATCATGGTGGAAAAATACGATGCGCTGAAATTCAAAGTAGGCCAATGGAAAGTGGAATATTCCCGTGAGCGCAGCGTAAGCAGTGGCGGTCAGCAAATGATGGATCGCTCCATTATCAACCGCATTTTCACCATCGACCGCCAACAAGGTGCCTCGGTGTACGGTCATCTCGATGGCGGCGGTGTGCTGAACATGAATTATTGGGCGGGCGTTTACACCGGTTCAGGCCGCGGCGAATACAATAACCATGATGGGGAGAACTTGTATTCGGGTCGCTTGCAGTGGAATTTTCTTGGCGAAGAAGTGGGCTTTAAAAACAGTGACATTAAACGCTCTGAAAAACCCAAAGCGGCACTGGCTATAGCAGGCGCAAAGTACCGCAGCATTTATACTCGATTCTCTTCATCCGGTGCCGGCGCATTGGATAATGTGGATATTGGTGAATCGGCCGGCCAGTATGACGTGAAGCAATACGTTATTGATGCGGCCTACTTTTACCAGGGCTTTAATGCGCAGGCTGAATTTCACGAAAAGTCAGTTACCGACAGAATAAACGGCGGTATGAAAACTCGCCTGACCGGTTACTACGGACAGGCTGGTTACTTTGTGCATGAAGCGTTTGATTGGTGGCCAGCGCCATTAGAAATTGCCGTGCGCTATGCCACCTACGACCCGAACACCGCCGATAATGCCGACGAATTCTTCGAGAAGTCGCTGGCGCTCAACTGGTTCATTCGCGGTCACGACAACAAGGTGACCGCTGAAGTTAGTCATATCAGTATGGAACAGTCAGACATTGAAGTGGGCGACCGCACCACCTGGCGCTTGCAATGGGACGTGAGTTTCTAAGCCATCGTGCTTAAACGGCCTAACGGCTTATCCAGACTTTCCGGGGGCTCGGTAAACCAGGCCGGGCCCGATTCAGTCATGTATAAACAGTCTTCTAATCGCACGCCAAACTCACCCGGAATATAAATACCCGGTTCGTTCGACAAACACATGCCTGGTGCGAGTTTGGTGGTTTCTCCGTGTACGAAATTTACTTTTTCGTGGCCTTCCATTCCAATACCGTGCCCGGTTCGGTGAGACAACCCCGGTAATGCGTATGCAGGCCCGTAACCCAAGGTTTCGTAATATTCGCGTACCGCATCGTCTACTTTGCCGGTTGGCGTGCCGTTCTGCGCTCTTTCAAACGCAATTTGCTGACCTTTATGCACGGCATTCCACACCTCGCGCTGTTTCTTCGACGGCTCGCCGAACACCCAGGTTCGGCTGATATCTGACTGATACCCGTGCACAGCACAGCCACAGTCCATAAGTACAGTTGACCCTTCGCTGATCACTTGCTTTTGACTGGTACCATGAGGGTAAGCGCTGGCTTCGTTGAACAGTACCAGGCCCCAAATGGATGAACCGCCTAATTGCTGCTGTGCGGCAGCCATAATTTGTTTAACATCACTTTGCGCCATACCAACTTCGAGTTGTGAGTACACATGCTCGTAAGCCTTTAACGTGACTTCGTTGGCTTTATGCATGAGTTGCAGTTCATGGGTACTCTTGTACATGCGGCAGCCCAAAATCACCGGTTCTGCAGGTACATGTTCACACCTTGTCATTTGCGACATCAGACCATTCAGTACGAAGTAACGAACGGTATTTTCAAAACCGATTTTGCCTTTATCAAGATTGCGGGCTTTCAGTGCTTCGTTTACCTGAACAAACGGACTTTCGTGCTCCTGCCACACCCGTACCTCGGCATCGATGGCCAGAGATTCTTTCACGCTCGGGGCTTCAAAAAATGGGGTGACAACAGCTGGCTGACCTTCTTGAGGGATAACCAGCGCCGTAAGACGTTCACTGCGCCACCATTGCATGCCACTGAAATAGGTCATAGATGCACCAGGCTCAATGACGAGCGCACTCAGCCCCTGCTTTACCATGAGTTGCTGGGCTTTTTTAATCCGCGCTTCATGCTCTGCTTTGCTAATTGGCTTTACGTTGCCGGTGATGGGTTGCAGTGCGTTAGATTGTTGCCCGGTGGTGGATACAGATGCGTTTGATGCCAGTGTCGAACCCATGGCAGTCATGGCGCCGAAACCGGCTGTAAGTTTCATAAATGCGCGTTTGTTCATTGGAATTCCCTTTTTAATTTTATACTTTTGTCTAAATTACCTGATATTTTCACGCAGTATACTGGTTGTCTTCTATTGTCGACGAAGCGCGAGTCTTTAGCGTTCAGTTTTGTCACAAATCCTAAACGCGCAACGATAATTATTGTCTTAGGCAATTACCATGGAAAACAAACTGGAAAGCAATCTGAAAGAGGTTAACTCTATTTTGTTGTCTGCCCTGTCCCGCTATTGTGACAACAAACGTCTGTTGATCAAGAGCATAGAGGATGCTTATGATCGTATGTTGGTTGCGGAACTGTACGACACTTCTGTACTAACTATTAAGCTTATTTCTGAGCTTGAGGCAGAGTACGAAATTTTTCATCCTCAAACCCAGAAACGAACGACGGAAGTCGCTGGGGTTTAATGTCCCTTTCGTGCTCGAATTCCTGTTCGGTGGCGCCCTGCTACCACCCCATTGCCTGCGCCAACCACTGACGCTTTAGTCCCGGTAGGGAATCGGTCACCACCAGTCCGGCTCCACGAATGAGTTTTTTCAGTGGATTATCACCCGCAAACAATGTTTTGAAACCGTCCATAGCGGCAATCACGGCAGCGGCATCCGCTTTCCTTGCACGTTCGAAACTACGTAACTGTGCCACATCGGTAAAATCCACATCTTGCTGTACACACGTTTTCAATGTGTCAGCCAATGCGAAAGCGTCGCGCATTCCCAGGTTCACGCCCTGCCCAGCAAGGGGATGGATAGTATGCGCAGCATCGCCAATGATCACTACACCGGGTTTCACCCATTGTCTGGCATAACGCATGGTTAGCGGAAAAGACATACGTTCACTGTCGAGGCTCAATAGACCCAACACACAGTCGCTGGTCGCCGTTAGGCGGTGGCTGAATGTCGCGTTATCCAGAGCGAGAATGTCTTGCGCCACTTCGTTACGTTGAGACCACACAATGGACACTTCATTGGGGTCCGCCAACGGCAACAAGGCCAATGGCCCGTCGGGTGTGAAAACTTGTCTGGCACATTGGCCATGGGGCTTTTCGGTGCGAATGGTGGCGACAATGGCAGTGTGGCCATAATCTTTAAATGCCAGCGGAAACTGGGCGTGTTGACGAATGTAGGAATTGGCGCCATCGGCCCCCACCAGCAATCGACAGGCAATCACTTCATCGTTATTCAGCATCAGCATGGTTTCACGCTGACCAGTGAGCACTTTGTCTATTGTCGCCTCGATCAATTTTACCGACGCTTGCTGCGCTACTTTTTCTGCCAGGGCGTTAGTGAGCAATTGATTCTCAATGATATGACCAAGCTGGGGCGCGGGGAGATCGTCGTGGCTGAAATCGATACGACCGAAGCTGTCTTTATCCCACACGCTCATGGTTTTGTAAGGGCTTAGACGGTTGCGGGGCATGCGTTCCCACACGCCTATGTCGGTTAATACTTGCTGATTCGCGCCGTTTATTGCACTTACGCGCAATGTGGGAACTTCCGGCATCGCTTGTTCGAAAGGCTGGTTGCTGATCACGGCCACATTGAGGCCACTGCCGTCTAATGCCGACGCGAGGCTTAATCCCACCATGCCACCACCAACAATGGCGATATCCACATTTTCCACTTACTTCTCCTTAAGCGCCAGGCGCAAATCCAGTGGTTTGTCTGACAAACGCCTGCTTCAACGACGGACAATTGTCCATGGCGACCAGTCCCACATTCCGAAGCCCGATAAGGCCACGGTTATTATTTGAAAATAAACGCACTAACCCATCAGTAAGCGTAATAGTGGCTTGCTTGTCTTTACTTCGGCTTTGCTGATATTCCCGCAAAACAGAAAACGCGCCAGGGTCGTCGGCTTTTGCCAAGGTTTTCACTAGGCCTATTGCATCCCGTAAACCAAGGTTGAAACCTTGCCCGGCAATGGGATGAAGTGATTGCGCCGCATTACCACACACCACCGCACGGTGCGTCACGGGCGCGGTCACTTGTTTAAGTACCAGCGGATAAGCGCTACGTTCACCGACTTGCGTAATAGCGCCCTGTCGCCAGCCAAAAGCTTGCTGCAATAATCGTTTAAAATCGTTATCGCCAAGCGACATAACGTTATCCACCTTTTCAGGCGGCACTGTCCATACCACAGAAAACCCCTGATCGTTTTCTTGTCCGCTCGCCAGCCCAGGGTCATAAGGTAAAAAAGCTAATGGCCCCTGTGAAGTGAAACGTTCGTAAGCTTTATGATTATGCGGTTTCTGGGTTAACGCATTAACAATGATGGCAGTTTGGCCGTAATCGTCTTCCTGGCGTTCGAATCCAAGCTGTTCATCCAGCCCCGAACGTCCGCCGTCTGCCAGCACAACTAATCGGGCCGACACTTGTTGCCCATCGCTAAGTGATAATAAAACACCATCCTGCTTACGTTCTACCGTATCCACAGTGAGGGGGCAAAGCAGCGTAAAGTCATCGGTGTCGGGAGCAATTTGAAGCGCCGCCCCAAGTTGATGCAACGACACCACTTTACCAAAGTGGTCTACATGAAAATCGGCCGCGTCGAGCTGACACAAACCTGCAGCCCCTTTATCTGATACCTGAATATGACGAATAGGCACGGCACCGGCATGACTAACGTCGATACCAAGGCTGCTGAGCTCATCAACGGTGCGTTTCGCCAAAGCGATAACGCGGGCGTCGAAGCCAGGATGATGGGCCGACGCTGAATACTGATTGGCTTCGACAAGTGCCACGGAAAAAGAAGTATGGGCAAGCAAACCGCGGGCGATAACATGACCCACGGCCCCGCCACCCACAATTACGATATCTGTCTGGATCACCAGTTAAGACTTCCTCATTAATGCTTCAATCTGGTCGATTTCTTTTGGTACATCAGATGTGATTACGTCTGCCCCGGTAGCCGTGATCACCAAGTTATCTTCGATTCGCACACCTATGCCGCGATACTGCGCATCCACATCGGCATCTGGGGCGATGTAAATACCTGGCTCGATAGTGATCACCATGCCTGGCTGTAGGGGCCGCTCTTCGCCATCCAGACGATAATCGCCCACGTCGTGCACATCCAGGCCGAGATAATGCCCAATGCCGTGCATGAAAAATTCGCGATACGACAGCGCCTCAAGATTTTCTGCCACCGAACCAGATAACAGTCCCAGTTTAATCAGCCCTTCGGTGATCACTTCGGCCGCCACATTACCGGCTTCAGTAAGGGTCATTCCTGGGCCGATGCGGTCCAGTATGGCCATTTGTGCATCTAACACCAGTTGGTAAATTTCCCGCTGGGGCTGCGTAAATGTGCCCGATACCGGGAAGGTACGCGTGATGTCGCCAGCGTAGCCGAAGTATTCCGCGCCGGCATCGATCAGGATCAAGTCGCCGTCTTTTACTTCATCGGCGTTTTCGGTGTAATGCAAGATACAGGCGTTGTCGCCACTGCCCACGATGGTGCCGTAAGCCGGACTTCGCGCGCCAGACATGGCAAATTCGTGATGCAGTTCGGCTTCGAGCTGATACTCGAAGCAGCCAGGATGGGCAAATTTCATGGCGCGGCTATGTGCGCGGGCCGATATTTTTCCTGCGGCCTTCATTAGCGCGACTTCACAGGAAGATTTAAACAGGCGCATCTCATGAATGAGTGGCAGGATGTCGTGTAGTGCACTCGGGGCGAGATTTTCTTTGTGCGCGGCTGCGAGAGTCGTGCAAGCGCGCTGTATTTCTGTACTTGCCGCCATATTACCGAACGGGAAATACACATGGTCGTGTCCGCCCAGCCATTCTTTTAACACATGGGACAATTCGTCTGAAACAAACGCTTCGTCGAGAGAAAATTCAGATAACCCGGCATCAGCACCCAGCCTTCTGCCCTGCCAGATTTCAGCTTGTTTATCTTTAGGGCGGAAAACCATAGCCCGGTACGGGTCGGAGAATTGGCTATGATTCGATAACAGCAGCCAGGAGTCAGGTTCGGCAAACCCGGTGAGGTACCAAAAATCGCTGTCCTGCCGGAATGTGTACTCGGTGTCGCGACTGCGGGTCACTAAACTCGCCGCTGGAATAACACAAACACTTTCCGGCTCGCACAATGCAAGCAGACGATGCTGTCGAGCTATAAATTCCTGCGGACTAATCATAACTAATGTACCGATGGTTTATCTTTTTGATCTTCAATGAGTGACTGACCCAGCTCATTGAAACATAGCAGTGCGGAAATCTTCACGTATTCCACCACTTCAAAAAGTGCTCGCTCTGATTCTTCATCTTCCGTCATGGGTTCTTCCATGCGCGCGATGTCAGAGAAGTCCTGCAGCGCTTCTTTTACATCTTCAGAGCATTGCATCATGTCTTGCTGATACAAACCAAAGCCCAGCATAAAGCCCTGTACCCAATTAATCAGGCCCAAACCGCGATCATTAATAGGCGCTTTATCGTCGGGCAGCATCAGACTGAGGGTAAATTCAGCTTCGACCAACTGCTGACATAAGCTATTAAATACATCGGTGAGCATATTTTCCAGCTCCGGCGGGAACGCCGCGCCCTGGTTCAGCGTGTCTTTTAATACATCCAGCCATTTGCGTTCCGATACCGGCATGCCGCCGCTTAACATACCGCAAAGAATACCCTGCAGCTCAGCGCCGTCGGCGATTACATCATATTGCGACAGCGTGTTAGTCACGCGGTCATAATCAAGTTGCTTTTCCACGAAAAAATTCCATTGGTTAATTGCCGCCATGCTAACAAAAAGGCGTATTAAAACCCAGTTTAACCCATTTTCGTGCTCAGCGATTGCGCACTTGAATCAATGCCTCTTTCAACCGCAACCGGAATGCTTTAGGATCGCTCCTGTTGACGATACAATCCTGTTTAATTAAGCACCAAGCTTAACCAGATGGTCAAGATGCGAACCCCTTACCACAACAGGCTTTGAACCAATAATTCAGTGTTTTTTACAAAGTAATGTAAACTTATGCAGGTGATCCGCTTCACGAAGCCTGTCGTTTGATATACTCTGTTGCGCTGTTTTTATAATCTATGTCTTCTGGAATGTTCGCCAGTTCATTCATGTCCCTGGCCGATGCTTTAAACCTAGGAAGATGACATTGTTGCTATTGTGCAAGCTCGGCGCGTATCGAGAAGCCTACGGCAACGACGAGTCTTCCGCCCTGAATCTTTCGGTTCACGGGCGAACGATGAACAGCGGCATTCTGGAAGGCGCCCTCTTTCGACGGAAGTAGAAATGGCAGTTATTAATTTTGGTTCAATAAACATCGATCACGTCTACCATGTAGAGCATTTCGTACGCCCGGGTGAAACCCTGGCCTCCACAAAATACAGTCAGTTACTGGGTGGCAAAGGTGCCAATCAGTCTATTGCACTGGCCTGCGCTGGCGCAGATGTGAAGCACGTAGGTGCTATTCACCAGTCAGATGCCGCTTTTAAACAAACGCTTATTCGCCACGGCGTGGATTGTCAGTATATGGGTTGCGGTGAAACACCGTCTGGTCATGCGATTATCCAAGTCACGCCCAGCGGCGAAAACGCCATTGTGCTGTTTGGCGGCGCCAATCAAACCATTACCGATGCCACCGTACGTAAAGCGTTAAGCGATACTACGTCTGCTGACTGGGTACTGACTCAGAATGAAACCAGCAGCATTGCAGACATTCTTTCACAAGCAAAAGAGAAAGGTCTGAAAGTGGCGTTTAACCCGGCGCCTATGAGCGAGTCGGTTAAGTCGCTGCCTTTGGAATGCGTTGATTTGCTTATTGTCAATGAAACTGAAGCCGCAGCGATTACCGGACAAGATGAGTTTGAAGACATCATCAGCTGGTTTAAAGAGAATTGGAAACAGGGCGAAGTGATCCTGACCATGGGTAAAGACGGTGTGATGATGCTGCGTAAGAGCGGTGACATCATTAAAGTGGATGCTTTCACCGTAGATGCGGTTGATACCACTGCCGCAGGAGACTGTTTTATCGGCTATTTTTTGTCGGCCTACAGTAATCACACCGATGCTAAACAGGCACTGGTGCGTGGCTGTGCGGCATCAGCCATAGCGGTTACCCGGGAAGGCGCAGCGCAATCTATTCCACAACAAAAAGAAGTCGATCGTTTTCTGGCTAAGCATGCCCGATAGTTCACAAGGATAATTATGACTCACAAAATTATTCTCGATACCGATCCGGGTATCGATGATGCAATGGCGATATTTTTCGCCTTCCAACACCCTGAAATTGAAGTGCTGGGCCTGACCACCGTATTCGGAAACGTACCGGTAACCATGTCTGCCCGCAACGCGCTTACCCTGTGTGAACTGGCTGGTGAAGATATTCCAGTAACGCAAGGCGTAGGTATGCCATGGGTTGGACCAGAATCGGGTTATGCCCACTTCGTGCACGGCGACGACGGCTTTGGTAATACGTTCCCGGATGCGTCGAAGCGCGAACTGGACCCACGCAGCTCTGCACAATTTATTGTCGACATGGCGCGCCAGCATCCTGGTGAAATTACCATTGTTGCGATTGGCCCGCTGGGTAACCTGGCATTAGCACTGCGTCTTGAGCCTGAATTACCGAAGCTCATTAAAGGCGTAAGCATTATGGGTGGCGCGGCGTTTGTGCCGGGCAACGTAACCCCGGTAGCCGAAGCGAACATTTGGAACGATGCCCACGCCGCAGCGATTGTTTTTGCAGCCGACTGGAAAGTCACCATGTTTGGTCTGGATGTCACGCTGAAAACGCCATTCACGCCAGCATTTTTGGATGAGCTGGAAGCCCGCAACGACAAACTGGGCGGCTTTGTGAAAAAAGTATCGCAGTTTTATGTGGACTTCTATTCAGCCAACCGCGACGAGCGCGTGTGTTTCTTCCACGACTCGTTCCCGCTCGCTCACCTGGTTCACCCTGAGTACTTTGCTATTACCAGCGGTCACGCCCGTGTGGGTACCGGCGAACTGGATCGCGGTCAAACCGTTATTGCACCGGCTGGCTCTACGCCAAGCCCGCTTTGGAATGAAGCAAACATGGTTGACGTGGCAGTGGATGTTGACCACGAAAAATTGGAACAATTGTTCATCAGCACCTACGCTTTATAAGCTAAGGGGCGATATTTCCATTTTGAAAAGCGCCTCCGGGCGCTTTTTTTGTGACTTAAGGACAATCACGAGGATTTATGATCCAGCCCCCATTACCGGAAAATGAAGAGGCTCGCCTGGCCGAATTACTCAGTTACGGTGTTCTCGACACCCAAAGCGAAGACCTCCTTGATGATATTACCGCTCTGGCCTCGGAGATCTGCGAAACGCCAATCGCGCTGATCAGCTTGGTGGACCCAGACCGTCAGTGGTTTAAATCTAAAGTCGGTTTAGATGTCTGCGAGACCCATCGTAATATCTCATTCTGCGGCCACGCGATTTTGAAAGATGAATTGATGGAAGTGAACGATACCCTGCTCGACAAGCGCTTCCACGATAACCCGCTGGTTACCGGCGAGCCTAACATTCGCTTTTACGCAGGCACGCCGCTTGTTACGCCAACAGGCTACCCGCTGGGCACACTTTGCGCCATTGACCGAGAGCCTCGCACTTTCACCGACTTGCAACGCAATGCACTTGCTACATTAGGGCGTAGTGTTATTGCACACCTGGAATTACGTAAACAAAACCATGTTCTGAAACAGGTGAATACCCTCAAAGCCCGGTACCTGAGCGATATTAGCCACCGATTCAAAACCCCGCTGAAATCGATTTGTACATTCAGCAATTTGTTGCAGGAAGAATCTCGTGCATCGGCATTGCCACCTTTGTTTCGCCATTCACTAGGCCTGATTGAACAAAGTGGCCTCGGCCTGATGCGGGCGGTGAACAGTATTCTTGCTACCGAAGCTGTCGCTGGGGGCGTTGAACACGCCGAAACGGATTACACCCCCACCCGGCCTTTTTTCCATCATATCTTTCATAGCCTGGAAGGATTGGCAAAACAGAAGAACATGAAGTTTCGCGGTAAGCTCAATGGTAAAGTGCCTGAAAACGTGCTTTTGGATGAAACCCAACTGGGCAAAGTCATCATGAAAGTCACGGGTAATGCATTGCAATATTCGCAAAAGAACATGCCCATTGAGATGAGTGTGCATTACTACCACAATGAATTGATCATTACCGTTAGAGACAACGGCCACGGTATGTCTGATGAGCAATTGCTCGCTTTCGTGTCGAACCGACAGGATGGGGCGCTGCCTAAGCTTGTTGAAATAATGCGCGGTAAGCTTAAAGTAAAATCCGCACCGGGCGCGGGCACCTTAGTGACTTTCTCCGTTGTGGTAGAGCCTGTTCACACGAAATCGGCACAAGACAACAGTGAAGAGCCGGATGCTACACCTTCAGATTCAATAAAGAAAATAATGCCGCTACTAATGAAATCGCCACGCATTCTTTTTGTAGAGCAAGACGAGGCACATCAACAGGAAATGGTGACAACCCTGGCAGACGTCCGTTTGCAAGCCGACCTTGCCGACAACGAGCAACAAGCCATGGCGCTGATTGATACACAACCCTACGATTTAGTAATTATGTCGGTGTCTACCTGTAGTCACGCAACACTGGACAGGGTACGCAAGCAGCATCCCTGCACTCCCCTTGTCGCTATAAGTGACGAACTGTTTGTGGATGAAACCAGTAGGATACCTGCCGATCACGTCACCGCCCGGCCGTTGAATGGTGATACACTATCGCCAATCTTAAGCTTTTACCTGATAGCAGATGGCAAGTTTACCCAGTAAAGGATTATCCCGAGGCGATTTGCGCAAGCGCTTACGTACCCAGCGCAACAGCCTGACACCGGAAGCACAGCAAGACGCAGCCCACAAGCTCGCAAAACAGCTCACCAAGCTACCAGAATGGCAGCGGGCGAGTACAGTGGCGGCATACCTTGAAAACGACGGTGAGGTCGGTTTACAGGCGGTGATAAATTCAGCAAATCAGGCAGACAAAATCCTTAGTCTGCCTGTTATCCACCCTTTTAACCGCCAGCATTTGCTATTTCTGCGCTACCACCAAAACACCGTACTCACCCGAAACCGTTTCAATATCCAGGAACCGGTTTTGCGGTGCCCGGACGTGGTGCCCTTTTCCCATCACCAGCTTATTTTAATGCCGCTAGTGGGCTTCGACGCTGATGGGAATCGTTTGGGCATGGGCGGAGGCTTTTACGACCGCGTGCTGGCGCCTTACCGACATAGAAAGAACCGCCCCCTCCTTATTGGTACGGCCCACGATTGCCAACACGTTGATCATCTGCCAATCGAACCCTGGGATTTTCCACTCGATATGGTGATAACGCCGTCACAAGTGTTCAGACCAGCGCGATAATCTTTCACACGCCTTTGGCCCTTGCTCGCCAGGGCTTATAGTGATGTGCAGATTCAGAACAAAAAT
Organism: Alteromonas sp. ABH2_165; assembly: GCF_056159945.1. NCBI lineage: Bacteria > Pseudomonadati > Pseudomonadota > Gammaproteobacteria > Alteromonadales > Alteromonadaceae > Alteromonas > Alteromonas sp. ABH2_165. Next base: position 390,817 of record NZ_JBSWWF010000004.1, on the reverse strand, counting down.
AAACAGGTTGCGCATTTTTCGGTTAAACTTCAGCAAAACTTTGGAGAAACCCTATGGATCAGAACGCAAAGAAAAAGGCGGTGGCCGAGGCGGCCGTAAAATATATTAAGGCTGACACCATTGTTGGCGTTGGTACAGGCTCAACAGTTAACTTTTTTATCGACGCGTTGGCAGAGATTAAACATACCATTATTGGTGCAGTCTCAAGTTCAGACGCCTCTACCGAACGCCTCAAGGCCCACGGTATTGAAGTGTTTTCGCTGAATGAGGTGGATACACTGGATGTGTATGTAGACGGCGCAGATGAAGTTACCGAACATAAACACATGATTAAAGGTGGCGGTGCAGCGCTGACCCGCGAAAAAATTGTGTCAGCCGTAGCAAAAACTTTTGTCTGTATTGTGGATGACAGCAAACAGGTTCCCGTACTGGGCAACTTCCCGCTGCCTGTGGAAGTCATACCCATGGCCCGTTCTTACGTGGCCCGCGAACTGGTAAAACTGGGCGGTGACCCGGTTTATCGAGAAGGCGTAATTACCGATAACGGCAACGTTATTTTAGACGTTCACAACTTGTCTATTGTTAACCCACGTGAACTGGAAACGACTATCAACGGGATTGTCGGCGTGGTCACCAACGGCATTTTTGCAAATCGCGGCGCCGATGTTGTGCTGGTCGCCACTGAAAATGGCGTACTCACGCTGGATTAATAAATCACAGTCGTTCATCGGAAGACGCTAAAAATTGGCGTTTTCCGACTAAATAGCACTTTTAACCACCAACGATATCTGTTATTTTGCCCGTATAGACGTCCAGATGTCTTTTTGCAACCAACTAACCGAGATGTGAGGCAATGAGTAAAGTATCCCTACCTAAGGACAAAATCCGTATTCTGCTGCTGGAAGGCGTTCACCAGAGCGCGGTGGAAACCCTGGCTAACAATGGTTACACCAACGTGGAGTATCTTAAGACCTCCCTGTCCGAAGAAGATCTCATCGAGAAAGTCAAAGATGTACATTTCATCGGCATTCGTTCTCGCACTCAAATCACCGAAGCCGTGGTTGAAGCAGCGCAAAAGCTGGTTGCTGTTGGCTGTTTCTGTATTGGTACCAACCAGGTTGATCTGGAAGCCACACAAATTCGTGGTATTCCGGTATTCAACGCACCGTTTTCCAACACCCGTTCAGTTGCTGAGCTGGTACTGGGTCAATTAATTCTGTTGCTGCGTGGCGTCCCTGCTCGTAATGCAAAAGCGCACCGTGGTGAATGGCAGAAAAATGCCGAAGGTTCTTACGAAGCGCGTGGTAAAACGCTGGGTATTATTGGTTACGGCCACATTGGTACACAGCTGAGCATTCTGGCTGAACACTTAGGTATGCGTGTACAGTTTTACGATATCGAAGACAAGCTGGTGCTGGGTAACTCGGTACAGATCAAGTCTCTTGATACACTACTGGAAACGTCTGACGTAATTTCTCTGCACGTGCCAGAAACCGACTCTACCAAAGACATGATTGGAAAAGACCAGTTCGCGAAAATGAAGAAAGGTGCCATCTTCATTAACGCTTCCCGTGGAACCGTTGTCGATATCGACGCCCTGGTAGACACCCTGGAAGCGGATCACATTGGTGGTGCGGCAGTAGATGTGTTCCCGGTTGAGCCGAAGTCTAACAACGAAGAATTTGAATCGCCACTGCGTAAATTCGATAACGTTATCTTGACTCCACACGTTGGTGGTAGCACGCAAGAAGCGCAGGAAAACATTGGTATTGAAGTGGCGGGTAAACTGGCGAAATACTCTGACAACGGTTCAACCTTATCTGCAGTTAACTTCCCTGAAGTTTCTCTGCCAGATCACCCAGGCCGTTCACGTCTGCTGCATATCCACGAGAACCGTCCGGGCGTGCTGAACCAAATCAACCAGACGTTCGCAGCGAAAGGCATCAATATCGCAGCACAATACCTGCAAACTGTTGCTGACATCGGTTATGTGGTAGTAGATGTTGAAGCCAACAAAGCGGAAGAAGGTTTACAGGAACTGCAACACATCGCGGGTACCATTAAAACCCGTTTGCTACACTGATCCTTCAGTTAGCCCATTCCCCTTGAAATCCGGTCTTTTGACCGGATTTTTTTGATCTATTAAACGTCAGTCTAACGGCTTTCCTCCCCGCGAGTGTGATCTTTCGCGAATTCCACAGAGTACTTTCATCAATAGTAATAAAACCTATTGCCAAGTGAATGCTGCACGATTTGCTTTGCAGACATACACCTTTAGCAAGGACTGCGAATGCTAAAACACACGTCTCTGTATCTTTCTCTCAGTGCGATCACCTTGTCTGCCTGGCCGGTGATGGCTGCCGATGACATGCCGTTCAACTTAGGTGGACACATTCGGGTTAACTATGGTCACCGCGATTGGCAAGCCCCTGCCATACGCGATGGTTTTGAGTTCGAATCGCTAAAACTCACCATCGACGGCGAATTCGACGACTTCTCATATAAAGCGGATTATCGCTGGTATGAAAACACCGATTTCAACACCGTGCGCTATGCTGATTTAACCTACCACTACGATGAATACCTCGATGTCACCGCTGGTATCACGAAGGTGCCCTTCGGCTTACAGCCCTTTGCGTCAAACAGCTTTTGGTTCTCGGGCAACTACTACCTGGGCTTCGAAGATGATTATGATGCTGGCGTAGTGGCGAAGTACGAACGCAGAAACTGGACCGTTCACGCGGCCTACTTTCTCAATGATGAATATAACGACGCAGCCAAATTTGGACGCTATTCCTTCGATGTGGCAGACGATGCAGAGTATCGCAATCAGGAAGATGGACAGTATAATCTTCGCGTAAATTACGCCGCACACATTATCCCTCGCACCACTACCGATGTGGGGGTGTCATTCCAGCAAGGTGATATTTTTAATTTCGATACCCAGCACAAAGGTGATATGACGGCGTATGCCGTTCACCTTCGTCATAGCCAAGACCCAATAAAAATTGAACTGCAATATCTCGACTACGATTACGACCTCGCTGTCCCAGAGGGACAGTTAACAGATCGGTTAGCCATGTCTTCCTTCGAGGCGCCTTTCTTAATGGCTAGTGCGGGTAAATCGTATATGGCAAACCTTGTCTACACACTCCCCGTAAGCTTCCGCTCGGTGTCTGACATTAAATGCTACAGTGAATACACACTCATTGAGCCCGACGTGGAAAATGGCCGTGACAGCACGCAGTGGGTTAACGGTTGCAGCTTTGGCTGGTCGAAGCTATTTGTTTATGTTGATAGCATTCAAGGAAAGAACATGTGGTTTTCTGGCGGCTCGGGCATTGGGCTCGACTTTGCAGACGACCCGCAAAGCACTCACCGATTAAATATCAGTATGGGGATCTATTTCTAACATGCTTAAATCACTACTCATTAAGGCAAGCTTACTGACATTGGCTCTCATGCCTGCCCTTTCACAAGCTCACACGTGGATGACAATTCGCATCGCCACTACCGAATACGCGCCCTATACATCCTCTGAGATGGAGCATGAGGGCTATATGAATCACATTATCAGCGAAGCCTTTCTGGAAACTGGCGTTGAAGTAGAATTCGTATCCTTAAGCTGGGATGAAGCTTTAGAAGGTGCATTAAGCGGTAAGTTTGATGCGGTGTCTTACGGTAATTATGTTCGAGAGCGGGAAGATGAATTCTGGCACAGCGAACCGATTACCTCTGAAAACCTGGTGTTTTACGCGAATAATGCGTCTGGCCCGCGGATGTGGTCTGCCTTGTCTGACATGAAAGACTTTAAAATGGGGATCACCGAAGACTACCTGTACAACAACGAATTGGCTGCCTACATCAAAGAAGGCAAAAATGTGGTTGAAGCAAAAACCGATGTAGACAACTTTAATGCTCTCATCGACGGCGACATTGATGTATTTCCTATCGATGAGCTAACAGGCTGGTATTTGCTGGAGCGGGATTTCAATGATGCAGAACGTGACGAAATCATCGCTATCGAACCCATTCTTTCCACGGTAACCACGCACTTGTTGGTGCCCAAAGGCCGGGATAATCGCTTGGTGCTGGAGCTTTTCAATAAAGGGCTGCAAGAGCTTAAACGTGACGGTTCTTTGGACAAATTTAAGCGATTACTGCGGGAAGGCTATTATCAAGATCCGAAAAAGCCAGTGGATTTTGACAGACGCTAAACCAAGATTTCAGGCATGAAAAAGCCCGGTTAACCTAAGCAAGGTTACCGGGCTTTTTGCTATTGCTACAACTTAGAAGAAGCTATAAACCAGTGTTACTGCTGTGGCAGTGTCCAGCTTTTCAACACCTTCGTTAACCGTAGAGTTGTGATCAAGCTTAACCGACAACTTCATAGAAAGGTTACCGCTAATGGTAGCTGAAAGCGCTGATTCCGCACGAGATTTAGTATTCTCGCTACCCACCTCGGTACTGACCGTTTGGGTAAATTTAGCGGTATCAGAAATCAACCATTCAAAGGCACCAGAAGCACGAACGATGAAGCTGTTCTGTTCAACGTCTTCCTGTGTTTCAGCCCACGAATAACCCGGACCCACTGAGTATTCAAGAGAGGTTGTATCGTTTTCCCAAAGCTTTTGGTTCCAACCCGCAGCCAATGTTGACTGATAGTTGTAACTGCTGAAGCGGTCATCTTCGTATGAAGCAAATCCGAACAGGCGGTAATCAGGGTTTTCCAGTTTGTAGTTACCCTGGCCTGATGCGAAAAACTTCTGCGCAGACGTGCGGTTTACTTCTTCCTCATCAACCTCAACGGTTTCCTCTTTGTACAACCCTTCCAGCGTATAGTCGTTGCTCCATTTATCTAACTCCTGGTGGCCCACTAAAGACGCGTTAATTGACGTAGTCTCAGTGTTACCTGAAGTAAAGATAAAACCCAGTCCACCTTCAAGTGTGAACGGCTTAACGTCATCCTGTGCCATTACTGAAGTGGAGCCAAGAGCGGTGAGCAGAGCAACTGCTAAAACTTGCTTTTTCATTTGTATTCCTAATATAGGTTTCCATCACGCCGGTTTGTTGTACTTCTCTATCAACCTTTTAAATCCGACTTAGCGTAAATCATCCGTGATAGTGATTGTTCCCCGTCCCAAAGCGAAGTGCCGTTCCGGTGGCACTGCTAGTAGCGCGCTGTCGTTCAGCGACGTCTTTTATTATTTTTTAAAAAAACCGGTAAACGATAGATACCGAAGTTTCTGTGTTTAACCCTTCCACATCTTCCAAAGGAGACGTTTCATAGGCCAAATTGAAAGAAAGCTTCATTGCCAGAGAATCAAACAAGTTTGCAGACAACGCGGTGGTTGAACGGGTTTTGATATTCTCCGCTCCCACCTCAGCACTCAGGAACTGTCGTAACTGGGCACCGGTATTCCACATGTATTGATACTCGCATGAAGCCCGGGCGATAAACCCGTTATTTACGTTAGATTCAGTGCCATCTTCAACAGAAACGAAGGCATAGCCCGGACCGACGCTGTAAACAAAAGAGCTTTCGTCTTCGTTCCACATACGTTGCGACCACCCGGCTGCCAGCGACGCACGATAATCGTAACCGTTAAAACGGTCGTTCTCATAATCGGCGTACATGAAAGTACGTTGTCCCGGCGTCATAAGTTTATAATCAAATTGCGCAGCGCCAAAAAAACGCTGAGCGGTGACTTCGCTGGTTTCTTCGCCGTCGTCATTTTCAGTTTTACTTTGCTTATAAAGTAACTCTGCGGCGTAATTGTTGTTCCAACGTGCGGTTTCATGCTCAGAGCGCAAAGCGGCCTTCAATGAATTCGCGTTGGTATTACCTTTTGCGGCCAGCAAACCGAGTTCACCATCGAGGGTAAAACGCGGCTGTCCACCATCACCGATTTCGCCGAAATCGGTATGATACAGCGTTTGGATCAGGTTTCTATCGGCAGCCTGAGCCGTACACAGGCAGCCCGACAAACAGGCAGTCGCCAGTAGAAACCGGGTTATAAACGGATTTAACATGTTATATTTTTTTATTTAGCGCACTTGTTAAGAACCGTCCCTGGCGATTGATCATATTCTTACAGGATTAATGCAGATACCTTGAAGGTCTCTTGATCCGCGAATGCGATTGCATTACCCAGGGTCTCTCCCTGAACCACTAATTTATTAGTTATCTCAGGTGTGACAAGTTCAATCTCACCGTAATCTGCGTGCAGATTTTGACGAATTGTAACCCGCATTGAAGCGGCCAACAAACCAATATCCACATCTTCAGCTTGTTTATTACTTATGTGAACATTTTTTACCGGGTAATAAAGCGGCCTAGGCAGCTGCCAACGTTCCATGATCTCACCTGAGCATGCCGCAAAGGTAAATCCAAAATGGGTTTGCTGCTTCTCCCATGGCAAAAGTGCACTGTCATCTGCGCGGTATTTCAGATAACGCTCGGGATCTTTCTTTGCCACCACTAGCTCGCCAAAATGCGCCAAGATTCCCATGGCAAAAAACCGCTCATCCCCTCTCAATCCTGTGTGTCTGGCCAGATACTTTGCCAACATGCCGTTGTACACCGATACCTGCCAATGATTGGCCAGATTAATATACTCACTGCTGAAATGACTGAAAGCAGAATTGGCCGTTTCAGCAATAACCAGATTGTACAAGGCTTCACCACCAATAACGTTAACAGCCTTGGTGATAGAATCGATTTGAGACGGAAAACGAAAGAGCGCACTGTTCGCTAACCGGAGAATCTTAGCGGTTAATGATGGGTCAATCGCAATCAATTGCCCCACGTCATGCATGTCAGAACGTGCATCATCTAAGACTTCTCTGATTTTTACGCAGACAGTGGGGAATGTGAAGGACTGAGAAGCAAACTTTACATACTTTTCCATAAACGATGCACTTACCTGATTTGTTATTCTGATGCGTTTGCAATTCAACGTCGATTCAGACGCTGTACATGGGTGCTAGTCGCCTTCGGGGAACAAAGACTGTTGCTCTGGCGTATCTACACCGCCTGCGCTACCTGCATCATTAGATTGACGCAGGGCCAACGCTTTGCGACGCTGACAAGCACGAATGATAGTGCGTTTGGCAGCATCGTCTATTTTCAGCCAGTACAAGCGCTCATCCCGGCTACGATAGCAACCTAAACAATAACCCTTTGGCCCAGACTGGCATACACCCACGCAAGGACTGGGTACCGCAAAGATTTCTAGTTGATCAGGGTGATGTGCTTTTACCGCCATCTTTTACCTATTTGACTCATCAACACGCTTCTCTGCCAGTTCGTTGTGAAACAGTGTAGACGCTAAGCTACCCGCACCGCAATCAGATGCGGTCAGATTCAATGTCTTTACGATAACAACCTTAGCCAGATTAATGTGTGAAAGCGGCTTTTACGTGTAAGAATTGTGATGAATTATGTCGATGCCTCGGGCTGCTTTGGATTATCAAAATACCTTTCTCGCTCATGGATAACGATCCAGCCATCGATGTAGATACTCTTTGGGCGTCTGACATCGTAAATAATGCCTTGTTCAAACCAATCAACCACTTTTTCTGATGCGATGCTCAGTGTGCCGTCGCGGTAGAAATTTCGCAGTAAAAGCGGCCTATCGAACTGCATGTGCGTGCGTGGCGATACGGGCTTAGTAAAGGCAATATTCCCCACTTTAAAAGTGATATTCTCTTCGCCGGTATTCAGCACTTTCATAGGAATATAGCGGAAGCGCTTGTCGGACTCAGGATCGATAGCCTGATAGTCGATAAACACGAAGTCACTTTTGCGCAGCTCGTGGATGAGCGTCTGAGCCTGCCAGGACTGATACTGTAGGTAAAGCAGGTAAGCAACCAACAATCCCAAGATAACCAGGACATCGTTGTAAAGTTTTATGAGCCTCCATGCTTTCTCGCGCATTATTTATTCTCCGTCGTTTGTCTCCAATGTACCTTCTGCGCATTTATTAAACAACTGTTCTATGGCCTTCGGATCAGACGGACGATGGAAAAAATAGCCTTGAAATTCGTCACAACCATTCGTTTGCAGGAAATCAAACTGCGCCTGATTTTCCACGCCTTCGGCAATGGTGGTGAATCCAAGTGTTTCCGCAAGGCCGATAATAGTTGCACATATTTTTGAATCTTCCGGTGACGAGGCGCACTCGTCCACAAAGGAGCGGTCAATTTTAAGAATATCCACCGGCAGTGCTTTTAGGTAATTCAGCGAAGAATAGCCGGTACCGAAATCGTCGATGGCGATTTTAATACGCATCCCCCGAAGGGCATTAAGGACTTCTGAGCAGCGCTCTAAATCACTCAGGAATACCCCTTCTGTGACTTCAATTTCAAGCTGTTTGCCACTGATCCCGTGTACATTCATCGCACTCTTTATAAACGTAAGCAGCTCCCCGGATAGCAGATGTTTGCCGGAAATATTCACCGCAACCCGGGGAGCAGCAAAGCCATCAGCATGCCATTCGGCAATCTGAGTAAATACCATTTCAATAATTTTCTTTTCCAGCGGAATAATTAGCCCTGCTTCTTCAGCCAGTGGAATAAACTGAGCCGGACTCACCTGCTCACTGGTTTTAGTTTTCCATCTCACCAGCGACTCAATGCCTACAATTTCCATGTTGTGATTTACTTTCGGCTGGTAAACCATGTAGAACTCGTCGTCACGGATGAGTGCCTGACGCATGGCCTGCTCATAGTTAAAGTCCTGAGAGGCCTTGTTCGCCATCTCAGAACGAAATGCCTTATAATTATCACGACCATCCTGCTTGGCGTAATACATGGCAATATCCGCCTGCTGGATGAGACTTTCCGGTGTCACATTAGACTCGTCGCACAGGGTAAATCCAACACTGGTAGGGATCTTAAGCTCCTGCCCTGCCAGGGTGACGGGTTCTCTCATGCTAATAAGAATTTTTTCTGCCAGCGCCTCTACAGCCGACTGATTAAGTCCCCCGGTAATATAAAGCACAAATTCATCGCCGCCCCAGCGAGCGATGACGTCGTCATCCCGTGTCACTGAGCGCAGGCGTCTTGCGACCTCAATGAGTAACTCATCGCCAGCTTTATGACCCAGCGTATCGTTAACCTTTTTAAACCGATCAAGATCGAGGAAAAATACACACACCGAGGGCTGAATCGCTGACATCTGCTTCAGGGCCTTTTCCAGACATTCCAGAAAATAGGTGCGATTGAATAAACCCGTGAGGGGATCGCTGTAGGCTAGCTGTCTGAGCTTGTCCTGTACTTTACGCTGACGGGTCACATCACGGATATGAAGGGTAAACTCCTGCTTCCAGGGTTCTGTTGCTCCCGCGCCGGTGACCGTTATTTCCGCGGGAAAGGTATCCCCGCTGCTGCGGCAAAGCAGAAGTGTATTCCGGCGATTGATCAGCAGGCCCACGGAGGCGGTAAACTTGTGCTCAAGACTGGTATAAATCGCCTGACGGTGCTTTGCGGGCACCATCAGCTCAACAAAATTCTGACCGATGACCTGAGCCCGCAAACTGGCAAAGGTGCGTTCTGCGGCAGGATTAAACTCACAGATGGTTCCGTTCCGATCGAGAGTAATAATACTGTCCATGGAAGAGTCGAGGATGGCCGTTTTACGCTGCTCACTGGACCGGTAGTCTTCGAGCGCCTGCTGACGCTGATCGATTTCCGTTTGTACCCGTCCGATAACCCGGTTGTATTCCTGGGCAATCTGACCGACTTCGGTGAAGGGTTCTACCGGCATCCGGCGGTTAAAGTTGCCCTGACGGGACTGGGTTTTCATTACCCTCAGCAAATCGATAATTTCAGTAGAAGCCTGGTGCTCAGAAATGTTCATGCCCAACAGCTCGTCACGGGCCGACACCCTTAATGGAATGACCCTTTTCAGCGCCAGCAGGATACCCAGGGACGAAACAAAACTGAAAAATCCAATGACGGTGATGCCCAGCAGCTGCACACCGAGGAAACCTGCCAGCGATAATCCTTCCGGCAACACAGCAACGCAAAAAGGAACCGCAAGGGTGCCAAATATACCGGCTCCCAGGTGGACCGGCACCACACAAAGCACATCATCAATTTTATATCTTTCCAGCAGCTCGACACCCAATACCATTATCAAAGCGCCACCAATGCCGATGAGCATAGTCGCTAGCGGCGAGGCGACGTCAGCTGATGCGGTGATGGCAACCAGACCCGCGATCACGCCGTTTAACATATACGAGACATCCACGTAGCCGAACAGCATTCTGCAAACCAGTGTGGCAATCAGACCTCCCCAGGCCCCGGCCAGGCAGGTATTAAAAATTATCGCGGGCACATATTCATCCAACGCCAGCGCACTACCGCCGTTAAAACCGAACCAGCCTAACCAGATGAGTAAGGTACCGAGAACCGAAAAGGGCATGTTGCTGGCTGAGGGTTGCCGACGCCCTTTTGTGAAGCGTCCTAATCGCGGACCGATAACGATGATTGCCGCCAGTGCTACCCAGCCACCAACGCTGTGAACAACGGTAGAGCCGGCGAAGTCAACAAACCCCAGACTTTCAAGCCAGCCCTGATTTTCAGCATTAAATAATGATGCCCAGGCCCAGTGACCAACAAGCGGATAAATCAAACAGCAGAGAATGACTGAAATGGCAATGTAGCCACTGAATGACATGCGTTCAGCCACCGCACCAGACATCAGCGTAGCGGCAGTACCACAAAACATGAGTTGAAACAGGAAGAAACTGTATTGCCAGGCGGTATGCTGTGCACCAAAAAAGAACTCGCTCGCACCAACAATGCCGTCAGCAGAATCACCAAACATGACACCAAACCCGAAAGCCCAGAATGCAACGGCGGCAATAATAAAATCAGAAAGGTTCTTAGCAGCAACATTGATATTGTTTTTACTACGAATTTTCCCGGATTCGAGGCATAAGAAACCTGCCTGCATGAGAAAAACAAGAAATGCTGAAGCCAGCAACCACGCGGATTCTGCCAAAGATTGTCCCTGATTTTAAATTTTGTTTAGGATGATGCAATTAACATACACTAAATTGATTATTAACAGAATTCTTCTGTTTTCCTACAGGCATAAAAAAACGAGGCCGAAGCCTCGTTTTTATTAACCGTTTAAAGCGCTTATTTCTTTTTCGCTTTCGGGTTAGGCAGGTCAGTGATGCTGCCTTCGAAAATTTCACACGCCAGACCGATTGACTCGTTCAGCGTTGGGTGAGCGTGAATAGTCAGACCGACATCTTCTGCATCAGCGCCCATTTCGATAGCCAGGCCGATTTCGCCCAGCATCTCACCGGCATTGGTACCCACCATTGCGCCACCGATAACACGTGCTGTGTCTTTATCGAAGATCATCTTGGTCATACCGTTGGTTGCATCAGAGGCGATTGCACGACCAGAAGCAGCCCACGGGAAAGTGGCTGTTTCATAGTTGATGCCCTGCTCTTTCGCTTCTTTTTCAGTCAGACCAACCCAGGCAACTTCTGGCTCAGTGTAGGCAACTGAAGGAATGCAACGCGGGTCGAAGTAGTGCTGTTTACCGGCAATAACTTCTGCTGCCACGTGGCCTTCGTGAACGGCTTTGTGCGCCAGCATAGGCTGACCAACCAGGTCACCGATAGCGAAGATATGGTCAACGTTAGTCTTCATCTGCTTGTCTACATTGATGAAACCACGGTCATCAACATTAACGCCAGCAACGTCTGCGCCTACCAGTTTTCCGTTAGGACGACGACCAACAGCAACCAGTACCTTGTCGTAGCGTACGGCTTCTGCAGGGGCGTTCTTGCCTTCGAAAGTTACATACAGGCCATCATCTTTTGCTTCAACCGCGGTCACTTTGGTTTCCAGCATGATGTTGAACTTGTCTTTATAGTCTTTCATGAAGACTTTCATAATGTCTTTGTCAGCAGCAGGGATCAGCTGGTCAAGGAACTCAACCACGTCAATTTTCGCACCCAGCGCTTCGTAAACAGTACCCATTTCCAGACCGATGATACCACCGCCCAGAACCAGCATTTTTTCTGGAATGTCTTTCATTTCCAGCGCGCCGGTTGAATCGATTACGCGGTCATCTTCAGGGATGAAAGGCAGAGATACTGGCTCTGAACCCGCAGCGATGATCGCTTTTTCGAAAGTAATGGTGGTTTTACCGTCGTTACCTTCTACTTCCAGGGTGTTTGCACCGGTAAATTTGCCGTAGCCCTGAACATGCTTAACTTTACGCATTTTAGACATGCCAGCCAGACCTTTAGTCAGTTGGCCAACAACGCCGTCTTTATAAGAGCGGATTTTGTCCAGATCGATTTCAGGCTCGCCAAACGTCACACCGTGAGATGACAGGTGTTTAGCTTCTTTGATCACTTTAGCGACATGCAGCAGGGCTTTTGAAGGGATACAGCCTACGTTCAAACATACCCCACCCAACGTTTCACGGGCGTCTACGATAACGGTTTCAATACCTAAATCAGCAGCGCGGAAAGCGGCGGAATAACCACCAGGTCCTGCGCCCAATACTACTAACTGCGTTTTTATTTCGCTCATTGTGACCTCAAATCTGTCCAAATATTTGATAACTATGTGTTACGGATTGTAACTAGGGCTGTTAATGCCTGTAAAGCCGATACGGCTTTATGATCATAAAAATCACGAAGGGGAGGTATTTATTCCCTCCCCTTCACTTTTTTCTACAGCAGCATCTGGCGCATATCTTCCAGAACTGCTTTTAAGTGTACAGCAAAGCGTGCTGCCACCGCGCCGTCAATAACACGATGGTCGTATGACAGTGATAACGGCACCATCAAACGCGGTTCAAACTCTTTACCATTCCACTTAGGTTTAATGTCGCTCTTCGACACACCCAGGATAGCAACATCCGGCGCATTTACGATTGGCGTAAATGCCGTACCACCGATACCGCCAAGGCTTGAGATGGTGAAACAGCTACCTTGCATATCTGCAGCTTTCAGTTTGCCATCACGTGCCTTCACACTGATTTCCATCAACTCTTTGGAAATCTCCATGATGCCTTTCTTATCAACATCACGGACAACCGGCACGACCAGGCCTCCCGGAGTATCTACCGCTATACCGATATGGTAGTACTTCTTCTGAATTAAAGACTCACCGTCGGCAGAAAGTGAAGTATTAAATACCGGATACGCTTTCAGCGCATCGGCAACCGCCTTCATCATGAATACCAGAGGCGTGATTTTAACGCCCAGCTTGCGCTTCTCGGCAATCTTGTTCTGGTCTTTACGGAAGTTTTCCAGATCAGTGATATCTGCTTCTTCAAACTGCGTTACATGTGGGATGGTTACCCAGTTGCGGTGCAGGTTAGGACCAGAAATCTTCTGAATACGGGTTAACGGCTTCTCTTCAATTTCACCAAACTTGGAGAAATCAACTTTAGGCTGTGCAATAACCTGCAGACCACCACCGCCGTTGCCGGAAGATACTGAACCAGCAGTAGCTTTCGGACGTGACAGCTCATGTTTCACATAAGACTGTACGTCTTCTTTTACAATACGCCCTTTACGACCGCTCGCGTCAACCTGAGTGAGGTCAACACCAAATTCACGGGCCAGACGACGTACGGACGGAGACGCATGCACTTTACCAGACTTAGGCTTATTGCCTGCAGACGGGTGATGCGGAACCGGTGGTGCTTTCTGCTGTGGCGCTTGTGCAGCCGGAGCTGGAGCAGATGCCGCAGGTTTGCTTTCAGCTTTTGGAGCAGCAGGTTTCGCCGCACCTTTTACTTTCAGCATAATGACCGGCGTGCCCTGAGACGCTTTGTCGCCCTGCTTGATAAGCAGTTTGGTAACAGTACCGGCTTTAGGCGCTGGTACGTCCATGGTCGCTTTGTCAGTTTCCAGCGTGATCAGGCCGTCTTCCGCTTCCACGGTGTCGCCTTCAGCAACCAGAATTTCGATAACGTCTACGTCAGTATCGCCACCGATATCAGGAACCTGAACTTCAATTTCTTCTTCTGCAGCTTCTTCAGCAGGCGCTTCTTCTGCTGCCGGGGCAGATTCTGCAGCTGGCGCAGGCGTTTCCTCCGGTGCTGATTCCTGTGCAGGTGCAGCAGCTTCGCCACCGCCCACTTCCAGTGTTAGAACCAGAGAGCCTTCAGACACCTTGTCGCCCTCTTTTACTTTCAGGCTAACCACTTTACCTGCCTGCGGCGAAGGTACGTCCATGGTTGCTTTGTCAGTTTCCAGGGTGATCAGGCCATCTTCCGCTTCAACAGAATCGCCTTCAGCGACCAGAATTTCAATAACGTCTACATCAGCAGCGTCACCGATATCCGGTACAGTCACTTCAATAACAGATGAGCCGCCTGAAGCAGCCGGAGCTGCTTCCTGCCTAGGCGCTTCTTCTTTTGGTGCTTCCGCTTTTGGTGCTTCAGCAGGCTTTTCTTCAGCTGCAGGCGCACTGTCAGCAGCACCCGCCGCTTCTAGTTTCGCCAGCAAATCGCCTTCGGAGATCTTATCGCCAACTTTAACACTCAGCTCAGATACCTTACCGGCAAACGGTGCAGGGATATCCATGCTGGCTTTGTCGCTTTCTACTGTAACCAGTGCGTCTTCCGCTTCTACGGAATCACCCACTGCTACGCAAATTTCGATTACTTCTACCGAATCTTCACCCAGATCCGGTACCAGTACGTCTTTAATATCTGCCATGTTCGTTAGTCTCCCTTAGCTTATGCGTAAAGTGGGTTAACTTTCTCGGCATCAATACCCAGATCTGTCATCGCTTTTGACAGTGTCTTGGCATCAACAGAACCCGCCTTGTACAGTTCATACAATGCAGCGTAAGTCACGTATGCAGCGTCTACTTCGAAGTGACGACGCAGATTCGCACGGCTGTCAGAACGACCGAAACCATCAGTACCCAGTACACGGTAAGCGCCTGGCACGAAGTCACGTACTTGCTCGCCGTAGTTCTTGATGTAGTCAGTTGCAGTGATAGTCGGGCCATCGTTACCTTCGCTGAGTACTTCTGTGATGTAAGGTACTTTCGCTGTCGCTTCAGGGTGCAGCATATTGTGACGGTCACAGTTTTGACCATCGCGTGCCAGTTCGTTGAATGACGTTACACTGTAAACTTCTGCTTCTACGCCGTAGTCAGACGCCAGTTTCGCAGCCGCTTCGCGCACTTGCTCAAGGATGGTACCAGAACTCAGCAGTTTCACTTTCTTATCGCTGCTGCCCACAGTATCCAGCTTGTAGATACCTTTAACGATACCTTCTTCAACGCCTTTAGGCATTTCAGGCTGCTTGTAGTTTTCGTTCATTACTGTCAGGTAGTAGAACACGTCTTCCTGATCTTCCAGCATACGACGCAGACCGTCTTGAACGATAACAGCAACTTCGTAACCGTAAGTTGGGTCGTAGCTCACACAGTTCGGGATTAATGCCGCCTGGGTATGAGAGTGACCATCTTGGTGCTGCAGACCTTCGCCGTTCAGCGTTGTACGACCAGCAGTTCCACCAACAAGGAAACCACGGGTACGTGAGTCACCTGCTGCCCACGCCATATCGCCAACACGCTGGAAACCGAACATGGAGTAATAGATATAGAAAGGTACCATTGGCAGGTCGTTAGTGCTGTAAGAAGTACCTGCTGCTAACCACGATGCCATTGCACCCAGTTCGTTGATACCTTCCTGCAGTACCTGACCTTTCTGGTCTTCACGGTAATAAGCAACCTGATCAGAATCCTGTGGTTCGTATTTCTGACCTTGTGAAGAGTAAATACCCACCTGACGGAACAGACCTTCCATACCGAAAGTACGGGCTTCATCTGGAATGATAGGTACGATGCGCTTACCGATTTGCTTGTCTTTAAGCAGTGCAGTCAGTACACGTACGAACGCCATTGTGGTAGAGATTTCACGGTCGCCAGAACCTTTAGTGATCGCGTCGAACGCTTTCATTGCTGGCGCTGGTAAATCTTCAGACGCTTTAGCACGACGTACCGGCATGTAACCATGCAGGGCTTCACGACGGGCGCGCAGATATTTCATCTCTTCGCTGTCTTCGTCGAACTTGTAGTACGGCAGATCAGCTAATGCTTCGTCAGATACAGGGATGTTGAAACGATCGCGATACTGCTTAACCGCGTCTTTATCCATTTTCTTAACCTGATGGGCAATGTTCTTACCTTCACCAGATGCACCCATACCGTAACCTTTAACGGTTTTAGCCAGAATTACCTGTGGGCGACCTTTAGTTTTAGTGGCACGGTCGTAAGCTGCATAAACTTTAACCGGATCGTGACCACCACGGTTCAAACGCCAGATGTCTTCATCTGACATATTAGAAACCATTTCTTTCAGCTCTGGATATTTACCGAAGAACTTCTCACGGGTGTACGCGCCGCCTTTAGCTTTACAGTTCTGGTATTCACCATCGATGGTCTCGTTCATCAGATCAAGCAGTTTGCCTGATGTGTCGCGGGCTAGCAGAGGATCCCAGTAGCGACCCCAGATAACCTTGATAACTTCCCAGCCAGCGCCACGGAAGGTACCTTCCAGTTCCTGGATAATTTTGCCGTTACCACGTACAGGGCCATCAAGACGCTGCAGGTTACAGTTGATAACGAAAGTCAGGTTGTCCAGGCCTTCGCGAGCTGCAAGACCGATAGCACCCAAGCTTTCCGGCTCATCACACTCACCGTCACCCATGTAGCACCATACGCGCTGTTCAGAACAGTCTTTAATACCGCGATCAGTCAGGTACTTGAGGAAGCGGGCCAAATAAATCGCCTGCATTGGACCTAAGCCCATAGAAACAGTCGGGAACTGCCAGAAGTCAGGCATTAATTTAGGGTGTGGGTAAGAAGACAGACCTTTGCCGTCTACTTCCTGACGGAAACCATCTAGTTGTTCTTCGGTCAGACGACCTTCAATGTATGCACGGCTGTAGATACCTGGTGAAACGTGACCCTGGTAAAGTACGAAGTCACCGCCGTCTTTTTCGTTTGGTGCACGGTAGAAGTGGTTGAAGCCCACATCATACAGCATGGCAGAAGACGCGAAGCTTGAAATGTGACCGCCCAGCTCTAAGTCTTTCTTAGAACCACGCAGAACCATCATCAGGGCATTCCAACGCAGGGCGTTACGGATTTTGCCTTCAATAGTCTGGTCACCAGGCATGGTTGGTTCTTGCCCCGGTGGAATCGTGTTGATGTAAGCCGTGGTTGCGTCGTACGGCAAGTGGGCACCATTTCTGCGTGCTTTCTCAATCAGTGATTCTAATAAAAAGTGCGCTCTTTCAACGCCTTCTTCTTCTAATACTGACTCTAACGACTCCAGCCATTCTTGTGTTTCTTGTGGATCCACATCTTGGTGCATCATTTCAGTCATGGTGCCATCCTATTGTTGCTGATAGTAAAAATCATCCCGCATGGCGAATCCATGGAGGATGAAAGACTAAACTAGGTTGTACTTTGAGCAGGCCTAAGCGGCTCACCCTTTTTCTTTTCTTACCTACTGCTAACCGGCAAGGTATTTTTACTTTAAGGCCAGGCCTTATATCTCCAGACGTCGCAACGCTCGCTGAACGCGACTGTCGCGTTGATTGATGTCGAGGAGAGTTTTTTCAATTAGCGCCAGGTGAGCATTACATGCCTGCCGGGCCGCTTCAGGATCTCGCGCAACAATGGCTGCAAGGATAACCTTACGTTGTTGCGCGACTTCCCGGTAGACAGCCTCCTCGCCACTTTCGTGTAGAGCAAGCATGTCAAAATTTCGTTCGATATTGTCAACCAACATGTCTTTCATGGTGCTCATAACGTGCAATAACACCATGTTGTGTGAAGCGCGGGCCATAATCATGTAGAACGCGGTTACCGCTTCGGCCATGTCACGTTTGCTTCCACCCGGTTTCAGCGCAGGTAAGTTATCCAGCGCTTCCTGAAGGGCTTTATAGTCTTCAGGCTGGCCCCGTAACGCTGCGTAGTAAGCAGCCATACCTTCCAGCGCGTGACGAAACTCCAACAAATCAAATTGGGTTTCAGGACGACGGCTGATAAGGGCCATAAGGGGGTCGGTAATGGCGGCATTAAGATTGCGGCTTACAAAAGTGCCACCACCTTGTTTGCGTTCAACCAGACCACGGGCTTGAAGGTTACCGATTGCTTCACGAAGTGAGGGGCGGGATACATCAAACTGGATAGCCAGTTCACGTTCTGGCGGTAGCTGTTGCCCAGCCAACAGACTGCCATCAAGAATCATCGATTCGAGTTGTTCAGTAATGACATCTGATAATTTTTTCCGGCCGTCACGCATACCGTTGCGGTTCCTCGCTTACGAAATTAGACGGCCAATATGTAAACAAAGTTACATGCCACCGCCACATTGGTAATACCATTTTACCTATCTAGTTTAGGATAGATCGAAATGTAGGTAAATAGTCACTCATCGAAAGTAACTTACATTTAACCTTTTGATTGAGCTAACAATTGAAATTGTTGAAATTTTTTTACAGTCCAATCTGGTCTGACGAGTGAAATAAAGATGATTTTATGAACGGAACAGGTTGATTTAACAACCATTTTTGTGCAGGTGCAGCATAAATAAAAACGGCGTTTTCATCATGAAAACGCCGCGCTTTATACTGTAATAGTGGTAATCCGATTAGCAGGCTTCAATGGTCTACCACTGCATGGTTATGCTAACCAACCGCCTAACGTGAGGAGTGAAGTAACAACCAGTAAAAAGATGATATTACGCTTTGCTAACCGCACGCCAGCCTGTACATGAATGAGCGCCGCGGCTTTTGAGTAGCCTAAACTTCCCTCATCATCTATTACTTCTGCTTCACGGGCCACAGACCAGAGCACATCAGCGCTGTCGTTTGCGGTATTTGTGATCGACTCAAGCCATACCCCTGCCGCTTTAGAGAAATGACCCACAATTAAATAACCCAGTGTGGTTGCACGGGCAGGTAGCCATTCCAGAGCAAATAACAGGCGATGCGTCACTCGTGCAGCAGCATGTTGATGCTCGCGGTAATATTGATGGGCTTCTCTCACACACATATAGAATAGTGCACCCGGCGCGCCAAAGAAGATAAAGAACAATATTACTGCACCGAAATAGCGGAAATTCGCAAGCAGTAACAAACGCTGCATACGGGTACCGTCGTCAGGGGTCGATTTTTTATCCCGTTTGCCAAGTAGTCCGAGATGTAGTTGCCTTTCATACAGATCGCACGCTTCGGCATCTTCACGATGAGCTGCCTGGATCCAGGATTTATAAATATCTCGGAAACGGGTACAACTGATCGCAATGAACAGCACGATTGTTTGCTCTATAAAGGTAAGAAAACCACCTAAAACGTAAGTTTCTAACAGTGCCAGTACAAGTGCAGGCACGAATAAGTACAACCAAATACGGCGAGAAGCCTCATCCTGTTGTGCTGAAATGTTAAATTTACGCAGACCAGCACGAACCCAAACAGCAGACTGCCAGTACTTCGTTCGGGTTACCATTCTGTCCAGCGCTAACGCGAGTAATAAACTAATCAGAATCACTTCATTATTCCCTTATTAAGGATGCTCATTTTTTATTGCCAAAAGACAGCGCCTGTCTGTATCGGCTCCAGTCAAAAAATTCACCTGGGTCTGTCTTTCTGCCAAAGGCAATATCACTATGGCCAATGATACGGCCTGCGGTAATTAACGGAAAGCTATCTATTATCTTTTGTGTGACACGGATCAGGCTTTGATACTGTGCATCGGTAAACGGTTCAGTATCACACCCTTCCATTTCTATACCTATGGCATAATCATTACATCTGCTACGCCCCTGGAACACAGAAAGACCAGCATGCCATGCCCTTTTTGTCAGCGGCACGAATTGTTCAACCTCACCGGTGCGATAGATGACGCAGTGGGCAGACACCTTTATACCCGCTAAGTCGTGATAACTGGGATGTGCGTTACAATCAATGGTGCCCATGAACAACCTTTTTATATCCCCGGTGCCATACTGGCCTGCCGGTAGCGATATATTGTGGATCACCAGTAACGACACCTGCTCGTTGTCAGGTCGTTCGTCATAAAAAGGTGAAGGTGTAAACTGGCAATCTGCAATTAAGTCCATATAAAAAGGGTTCGATACTTATTTATAAGCAAGTTTGACACCTGCGGCAGTGTTACTCAAGAGAGCGAACCACCACTGCAGAAACAAAAAGAGGCAGAAATGAGTAGTAATCAGAGTACAGGGAAATGGATGTATGCGCTGGCCTGGGTCTGTGGGCTGGGTTTACTGACGTTTGTATTTTCGGATTTGCTCGACAGACAGGAAAACCCCAACCGTGAGCCAGAATCCGTGCGACTAGACAACCAAACAGAAGTCCGGTTAAAGCAAAACCGGGCCGGCCATTATGTGACGAATGGGTTTATTAATGGCGAAGAAGTCACCTTTTTAGTCGATACCGGTGCTACCGATGTTGCCATTCCGGCTTACCTGCAAGAAAAGCTGGGATTAACCGCCACGGGATCTGGCATGGCACAAACGGCAAATGGTGTGGTTCGTGTGGCCCGTACAAGTATAGATACGTTACGCATTGGCGACATTGAGCTGCATGATGTGCGTGCGAACCTTAATCCCGGTATGAATGATAACCAGATCCTCCTTGGAATGAGTGTTTTGAGGCAGCTTGAGTTTACTCAGCGCGGAGAATGGTTAATATTGCGTACACTTTAATATAAGCAGAGTTTCAGTATGACGACACCGACTTTGGACGACATAAGACAGCAGGTCACGCAGGCCCTGGCAGAAGACTTAGGCGGCAGCGCCGACGCCAGTCAAGACATTACCGCAAATCTGATTAGCGCCGATACCCAGGCCACCGCTACGATTATTACCCGCGAAGACTGCATTGTATGTGGTATGGAATGGGTGAAAGCGGCTTTTTCTCTTATCGATGAAAGTATTGAAGTCAACATTCTTATCGATGACGGCCAACAAGCCAAAGCCGATGATGTGCTGGTTTCGCTGGCAGGCCCTGCGCGCGGTATCCTCACTGCAGAGCGAACTGCACTGAACTTTTTGCAAACCCTGTCTGCTACGGCGACGGTATCACATCATTATGCGTCGATACTTGCCCCTTACCCAACCAAGATTTTGGACACCCGTAAAACCTTACCCGGCCTGAGACTCGCACAAAAGTATGCAGTGGCCTGTGGCGGGGGTAAAAACCACCGAATCGGATTGTTTGATGCCTTTCTGATTAAAGAAAACCATATCTTCGCCTGCGGCTCTATTGAAAAAGCGGTGGCAACGGCGAAACAAAATCATCCAGACAAGCCTGTGGAAGTTGAAGTAGAGAACCTGCAGGAATTAAAAGAAGCACTCGAAGCCGGTGCAGACATTATTATGCTGGATAATTTTAGTAATGATCAGATCCGAAGCGCAGTCGACATTACGAAAGGGCAAAGTAAACTCGAAGTTTCTGGCAATATCACGGATGAAAGATTGCAATCTTTAGGAAAATTAGGTGTTGACTTTATATCTTCTGGGGCTTTAACCAAAAACGTAATGGCTGTGGATTTGTCGTTACGAGTGGCAATGAAAGATTAAAAACTGCTTTAAGATCAAATAAGTGGGTACTTTAACTTTCTCCCCTAAAGGTATCCACGCTCATCCCCTTACCGCCGTACTTCCTATCCATATGTATATTTCTGAATACTTGTCAGTTGGCTTGCTCCGCCTATACTGAGCATCAAGTACCGGGGACGTTCAATAAACGACTCAGGTATAAATCGTAACTTTGAATGACCCAATTTAATTTCGCGCATTATACGCAAACCCGGAGATATACCATGACTAAATTTAACGCAAAAAACCAAAAAGGCTTTACCTTAATCGAACTGATGATCGTTGTTGCTATCATCGGTATCCTGGCTGCAGTAGCTCTGCCAGCTTATCAGACATACACTTCTAAAGCGAAGTTCTCTGAAGTTGTGCTGGCGACCTCTGGTCACAAAACAGCTATCGAAGTCTGTGCACAGGCAACTGGTGATATGACACAGTGTGTTAAGAAAACTAACGGTGTTCCAGATGACCTGGGTGCAAGCGGCAACCTGGCAAGCTTAGGTTGGGATGCTGCAACTGGCAAAATGACTGCAACTGCATCTACTGGTGGTGGTCTGAATGGTGAAACCTACATTCTTAACGGTGTACTAGCTAACGGTAAAGTAACCTGGTCAGTAGATGCAACTAGTACTTGTACCGCTGCAGCACTGTGTTAATCGACTGATTTTCTAAAAAGCCCGAGCTCTGCTTGGGCTTTTTCATTGGAAGGGGATTGTAATGGCAAAAGTCGCAACTACCTTTGTCTGGCAAGGAAAAGATAAGCAAGGTAGCAGCCGTAAAGGCGAAATCTCGGCTCTCACTTTGTCTGAAGCCAAAAGTTTGTTGAGACGACAGGGCATATCGGCGCATAAAGTCAGTAAACAGAGCAAACCGCTGTTTGGTGGCGAGAAAAAAGTTAATGCGGCAGATATCTCTGTGGTTACCCGTCAGATTGCTACCATGTTAGGTGCTGGCGTAACCCTCATTCAGTCTTTAGATATGATTGCCCAAGGCCACGATAAGTCGTCCATGCGCAAGTTACTGTCTGAAATTGCTACCGAAGTAAAATCCGGTAATCCCCTTTCCAGTGCATTAAGAAAACACCCGCTCTATTTTGATGATCTTTATTGCGATCTGGTGAAAACCGGTGAACAGTCTGGTGCACTTGAAACCATTTTTGATCGCATTGCGGTTTATAAAGAAAAAGCCGAAGCACTCAAATCCAAAATTAAAAAAGCCATGTTCTACCCCATTGCGGTAGTAGTCGTGGCGTTTATCGTTACTACCATCCTACTGGTTTTTGTTGTTCCACAGTTCGAAGAAATATTCAGTAGCTTTGGTGCCGAACTACCAGCCTTTACCCAATTTGTGCTTGGCATTTCTAAATTTGTACAAAATTACGGCATATTTATCGGTGCTGGTATCGCCGCTGCTATCTTTCTTTTCATTCGTGCGCACAGGAAATCTCAGGCACTTAGAGATAAAGTGGATGCTGCCGTCCTAAAAGCCCCTGTGGTTGGCGACATTCTGAAAAAGGCCTCGGTTGCCCGTTTTGCCCGTACATTATCGACCACCTTTTCAGCCGGTGTTCCGTTAATCGGCGCACTGGATTCCGCCGCAGGTGCGTCAGGTAACGCTATCTACCGCGATGCGATTTTATTCATTAAGAAAGAAGTCGCCGGTGGTTTGCAAATGAATACCGCCATGCGCGCAACGAACGTATTCCCTGACATGGTGACACAAATGGTCGCCATTGGTGAGGAGTCCGGTGCCGTTGATGAAATGCTGGCAAAAATTGCGTCTATTTATGAAGCTGAAGTTGATGACATGGTTGACGGACTCACCAGTCTACTTGAACCGATCATCATGGCCGTTCTTGGCGTGGTAATTGGTGGTTTGATCATCGCCATGTATCTGCCAATCTTCCAGATGGGTAGCGTGGTTTAACCGAGGCAGTGTATCGCCCGTTAAAATATTCATTGTGGCAAGACGGCTTTTCAGGCAGTCTTGCCACAAGCCATCCGGTCTACTCTAACCCACAGAAAAGCAAGAACTATGGACGCAATCTTTACCCTGCTTCAGCAAAGCACACCACTTTTTCTTACCACTATTTTTATTTTTAGCCTGCTGGTTGGCAGCTTTTTGAATGTGGTGATTTATCGTCTTCCCATTATGATGGAACGAAGCTGGAAAGCAGAGTACGAAAGTTACTTCCACCCCGACGACGCCGCTGCGGCCGAGCAGGCACCGTTTAACCTGGTAAAGCCGGATAGCACCTGCCCACACTGCAAACATAAAATTCGCGCCTGGGAAAACATTCCCCTTATTAGTTACGCCATGCTGGGCGGCAAATGTGCCGGTTGTAAAGCGCCGATTTCTATCCGCTACCCGTTAGTAGAACTCTTTACCGCGCTGGTGTGCACATTTACGGCCTGGCATTTCGGTGCAACTGCACAGGGATTATGGGCTGTACTTATTGTGTTTGTGTTGATCGCTCTACTGTTTATAGATTTAGACAAAATGCTGCTGCCAGACCAGCTGACTCTGCCCTTGATGTGGTTAGGACTCATTTTAAGTACCCTGAATGTGTTTGTGGGCACTACCGATGCCATTATTGGCGCTGCTGCCGGTTACTTAAGTTTATGGTCGGTTTACTGGCTATTTAAATTGCTGACCGGCAAAGAAGGCATGGGCTACGGCGACTTCAAATTATTGGCGGCACTGGGCGCTTTTACAGGTTGGCAAGGGTTGCCTATTATCATTTTACTCTCATCCGTGGTGGGTGCCGTTGCAGGCATTGCACTCATGGTGGCCCAGCGCTCGGGTAAATCACTGGCGATACCGTTTGGACCCTATCTGGCGGTTGCGGGCTACCTCACGCTACACTATAAAGCTGAAATTATAGATGCCTATTTAGCTTGGGCATTCGGCGCATGAGTAAACCTTTTGTTGTTGGTCTCACTGGTGGGATTGGTAGCGGTAAATCTGCGGTTAGCGATTTATTTGCACAACAGGGCATCGATATTGTGGATGCTGATGTCGTCGCCCGCCAGGTTGTCGAACCGGGAACGCCTGCGCTTCAGGCAATCATCGACCACTTCGGCGAGGCTATTATTACCGAGAATGGTAGCCTGAATAGACCCGCTTTACGCAAACGGGTGTTCGAAAACGACCTTGACAAACAGTGGCTGAATGCCCTGCTCCACCCAGCTATTCGCGCGGAGATGCAAACCCAACTTCAGGAAGCCACCAGCCCCTATGTGGTTTTTTCAGTTCCGCTGCTCATTGAAAATGGCCTCGACAGTATGGCCGATACTGTGCTGGTTGTAGATTGCAGTGAAGAAACACAACTCGCCCGGGCAACACGTCGCGATGGCAGCAATATTGAAACCATAAAAAGCATAATGGCGTCTCAGGCCACCCGTCAGCAACGCCTCGAGAAAGCCCAAAATGTCATCGACAACAACGGTGAACTTTCTGCCTTGCCTTTACAGGTAAAATCTCTGCATCAGCAATATATGCAACAATCCGCGCAAAAAAGTGGCCGCTAACCCTCCGATCCCGGCTTAAAGCTTGATATTTTTGTACTTTTGCGCTGTAGTGCAAGAGTCTGGTGATCTTCGCTGTTCGCTAACGGTACATATAGACCAGTTTCTTACAACCACGCTTACCAGTTTTAACCATGCAGAGAGGGCCCATGACGACCACCATTTACGAATTTCCACTTAAAGAAAAAGTGCGGAATTACCTGCGTATCGAGCATTTGTTAGCGCAGTTGAAAACCGGTGCGTCGGTGCAAAACCCTGCATTACAGATATATTTCTTTGAACAACTGTTCACCCTGATGGACTTACTCGATCGCCTGGATTTGCGTACCGATTTGGTAAAAGATCTCGACGTTCATGAGCGCAATCTGGTGCACTGGTCACAGCATCCCAACATCGACACCAATGCGCTGGAACAATCTTTAAAATTGATCATTCAACTAAAAAGTAAATTGAAAGAAGAACGCAAGTTCGGCACTGCACTGAAAGACGATAAATTTCTCGCCTCTATCCGTCAGCGTTTCAGCATTCCTGGTGGTACATGTAGTTTTGATTTACCCAACCTGCATTACTGGTTGAACCGACCGCAAGACGACATACACGAATCAGTAAAAAATTGGTTGTCATCGCTGAAGCTGCTCGATGAAACCGTCTCTGTATTGCTTTCGTTTTTGCGTGAGCGTGGACAATTTAAACCCTTCGAAGCCAGCAACGGCTTTTACCAGGGCGTGGCCGATGACAAATGCGGGTTAATGCGAATTCGCTGCGACAGTAATCAAGGCTATTACCCCACTTTTAGCGGTAACAAATACCGCTACGCCATTCGTTTCATGCTGTTTGAAAGCGCCGCGGGACAATCGCCCTCGGTAGAGAACACAGTGTCTTTTGCTATGGCGTCCTGTTAAACTCCGAACACGTTTTATCCGCATTATTTTGTAGCGCAAAGGTGAATACTTGTGAAAGTGAAATGCCCTATTTGCAGTGCTGACGTGGAATGGTCGGAAGAAAGTGAACACCGCCCTTTTTGCTCAAAAAAATGTCAGCTTATCGACCTTGGCGAATGGGCGGGTGAAGACCGCTCAATCCCCGGTCCTAAACAACATTCTGATACACCTCCGGGTCTTCCGGACATTGAAGACATAGAAGCAATGCTGAGCCAGCAGCAGGACGACTTTTTCAAGCATTGATCGCCCTGCCCTGTCCGGCTGATTTCCCGGGAAGCTAACAACGCACTTCCCTTCTACTGATGAGGTCACCAACCCATTATGCTTAATACCATTACTTTGACGGGTGGCACACACGGCAACGAAACCAGTGGCATCCAGCTTATTCGCAACTGGCTTAAATTCGGCCTGCCTTCCCGCTTTTCTGCCCTTAATGTCGATTGCTCACTGGCGAATACAGCAGCGATTGCGGCAAACGTACGCTTCTTAGATGAAGATCTTAATCGCCAGTTTACTGCTGAACGTCTTGCGGGAGACAACCCGGCACGTGAAGCGGTTCTGGCCAAGGAACTGAACCAGAAATTCGGTCCTAAAGGCTATACACGCACAGATTTTTTTATTGATATTCATAACACCACCAGCAACATGGGCGCTACCCTGATTGTACTGGAAAATGATGATTTCAATGTGAAGCTGGCACGTTTCGTAAAACAAGCCATGCCAGAGGCCAACATTCTGGTTGAAGATGAAAAAGCATTCGCAGAACACGGCTACCTTTGCACAGTCGGTAAAAAAGGGGTGATGATAGAAGTCGGCGCACAACCTCAGGGCGTGCTGCGGGAAGATGTCTATCAGTTAACGCTTACCATGGCAGAAGCCATCCTGGATTTTTGTGTGGCCTGGAACAATCAGGACGCAGCACTGAACGAACTGCCGCCTTGTGAAGCTTTCCGTCTTGGCTATGAACTCAAATTCCCCCTCGATGAAGACGGCATGCGAAAAGCCATGATCCACCACAGCATTCAGGATCAGGATTTCATCCCACTCTTACCTGGCGCTCCCATGTTCCGCGGATTCGATGGTTCTGATTATGTATGGGATGGAGAGAAAGAAACCTATCCTCACTTTGTGAACGAAGCGGCTTATCACAAACTTGACGTGGCATTTTCGACGTCAGAACGCATAGAGTTCTGATTTTCGAATTAAATGCTTAAGGTCACCTCACCGAATAACATTGTTCAGCTTTGACGAGGTGACCTTCGAATGATTTCAATTACGGCTTAAATGCCGTCGTATCGCTTCCGCCAGCGCACACTGAATATGCGCCAGTGCGCTCACGTCTTGTTCGTTTGCCAACATCAATTCTGTCAACCATTTCTGCTTTTCAAGCAATGCCTTTATTTCCAGACGCCACGCAGTGTGAGATTGATCTGTTGATAGCGGCGTAACCGGCTCACCATCAATCGCGTTCACCGCCATCAGTTTTGCCCGTTCTGTCTCTGCGGGTTCAGGGTTAAAAGAAAGCAGGTACAAGAATCGTTCGAGTGACGCCGGTTCAAGGGCCAATTGTTCGATCCCCGCATAAATCACTTTCAGCGGCGCGCAATCTTCATATTCACTGAAAAGGAGGCCGCTGGCGCACGCAACCTGCTGGGCATCTTCCAGCGCTAACATGTCGTTGAGGTATTCCGCTTTTTCAGTAAGCAATGCTTCTCTGATGATGTGACTACAAAAAGGAAAAAGCTGGTAAACAGACACTGTTGCCACTTCCACTTGCTCATACAGCGGGGAAAGGTAGTTAAGCAGTTCGTCGTCGCCGATGGTGAAGATGAATATATCCAAATGACAGAGGAACACATCTTCTGGCCCCTCTATATAAGGTTTCGCTTTTATGCGCTGACCAATAAATCCAGGGCAGGCGCTGGCAATGGCGTACGGGTCTTCGCCACGAAAGAAGCAATCTGGATCAGGGCGATAAATAACAATTTGCAATGGTTTATCGTAAGCAAGGGAAGTGAAAAGCGCGTCGCACAGAAGTTTGTTGTGACAACCGACCAGCCATGCGTTAAGAAAATCAGGTAATGGCTCAACATGATTTTCTTTTGCGCGATCCAAATTATCAAGGGCTGCCCGGGCAGCATTTCTGACGGGTTCTAAAGCTTCATCAGCTTGCCCACAAAAAGCTTCAGCCTGATGAAGAAAAGTGGGTTCGTCGAAATCTGGCCCGTCGCATTGCTCAAGAAACAGTTGCAGCCTATCAAATACCTGACAAAGCACATCATGAACCTCGTCGGTATAAAGAAATTCGCCGTTTTGTAGCGCTTTTAGCACCTCTGTAGCGAACTGCGTAAGCGTATTCATGGCGTCGGATGACAGTAGCGCCGACAACGTGGTAAGGGTTTCGGTATGTTTAATGACAAACGAGGAGGCAGTCAGCGATGGGTTATCAGATTCTAATGTTGACAGGCACTGTCGTGCCTGGGCGAGATTGCGCATTGCCTGTGCAATAATGCTCGTCTTGAGTTCGCCCATGTTTACTCCTCAGCCTACCTCCGCTAATCTGAAACGGATAAGACATTATTCACCTTTAATTCCGAGCAGCCAGGTTTTACGAATTAAAGACTGCCGCGTATAAGCCACTGCAAATTGAATATAGTCGCTATAGTGGAATCGTGCAGCTATACGATTGAGTAATGGTAGCGTTAGGCTGTTGCCTACATCACAAAGCGCCTCAATGGCACGACCCACGACTTGCTCACTCTGATCTTCCAGTACAATGCTGTGCAACCAATAGCACGCTTCATCCCGTTCACAGAACAACACCAGTTCGATGGCGAGTGTGCGCACTTCAACATCGTCGTGATAAAGCATAGGACTCACATAGTCGATGAGCAAAAGCGGCTGAAGTTTTACAACTTGAATAGCGGCCCGGCGCATTTGCAAACTCTCTGAGTTTAGTTGCTCAAACAAAACAGCGGTAACTTCTCCACGACATATTTTTTTCCCTTGTGGAAATAATAGTTGTTTTACCGCCTCAGCGTCTTTTACATCGCATTCAGGTAAACCGGCAATGGCTTCGCTCAATTGATTGAGTAAATCATCTTCCGCCCATTCTTTTACGGATTCGCAGGACTGACGAAGCTGTGTTAACAACTGATCCAGTTCTTCGCTGACTTTCTGAAATTCGTCGTGCTTTGGTAATGCGCGTTTTGAATTCTGACTCATGAAGTCCTCCAACTACCGTAATAATGGTGAAACATATTGCAAAAGTCTGGCAGCTCTCCAAACCCGGAAGAGAAGCTACCAGCCTTTGCACGACTTAAGCATGAGCCACTTTGGACGGAAATAATGTATTAATTGAGATAACATTGTATGAAATGCATTCTGGTTTTATTCCGCAAAACTACCGCTTACCTTGCCAGCACAATATAGTCACAAATGTCACCAATTACACATCTGCAGTAAAAATAAACACTTATCGTTAGGCTTTTTGCCCGTAGAATAACCAATGATATGTCAATTAACCTTTAGAGAATGCGAAATATTCGTCACACTTTTTTGTTAGTTTAAGGGGTTACAGAGGTGAGTTTATAAAAGAAAAAAGCCGCTTGATGTAGGAGTCCATGCTGCTGCGAGTGCGACTGGTTGTGAAGCTAACGGTGCGGCTAGTTGTAAAGACGAGAGTTCGGCTCATTGAAACAGCGACCGGCACTGCAGCACGGTCGCATTGTTTGTCTGTATATTGCCTGGATAAAAAGCGTAGTGCCTGGATTAGAAGAGTTCTATTTTTGGCTCACGGGTCTCCTCAACGACATCGCGCTTTTCACCATCAGAGTTCGCCAAATCAAAATGTATACGACGCTGGTCCTCCATCACATACTTTTCAAACATTTCAGCGGTACTCAGGTTAAACGAGTCGTCAAAGGCTTTGCGTCCATCGATGTACTCTGAAAACTGTCCGAAAAGACTCACCAGTGCCTCGTGTTCCAGTTTTACGTTTTCAGCTCGCTGCCGGATAATATCCTGAAACTGGATCTTTCCTATCGCCCCACTCACTTTGCCTGCAATATCTTTCGCCACCCCACTAAAACAACTCAGCATACGTGGGCTAAACTCTTCCAACCTACGATAATGGTCTGTCATATTGGCCAAAGAACCGGAGAATGAAGTCAAAAGATCGCAGGTTTCCTGGCTCTGATTGGTAGATAATAACTTTTCACCATGCACCTTGGCGGTTTCCATCGCTGAGCGAATGCCTGTTTCGATTTTCTCTGCGGCTTCAGAAGATTGTGAAGACAAGGTTCTTACCTGTTCTGCTACCACGGCGAACCCGCGACCATAGTCACCGGCCCGGGCTGCTTCAATAGCCGCATTGAGTGCAAGCAGGTTTGTTTGGAAAGCGATATTTTTTACAAGCTCAGTGAGCTCTTTCAGTTTGTCAATTTCACCGAGCACTTCCTGAATCGCCGCAGTATGTGCCTTGTCGTGTTCTTGCTGGCTATGTATTAGCTGGGTAATTTCTTCTAGCCGCTGATTCGCATCTTCAATTTCTGCGGCACTTTCCGCTTTAAACGAGGCCGTATTGCGCTGAGACATTTCGATACTGTCGATACCGTTGTGAATCACTTCTTCAATCTGATACAACGCACTCATCAGGTCGACAGAAGCCTCTTCCGTAATATTGGAAATACCATCGATCTGGCCGCTGAGAATTGCGGCATATTCATCCACCTGTTTATGGGTGGTGTGCAGCTGCGCAGACGTCATGTCGAGATAATCATTGGCTTGTGCAAGCGCCTGTTTAAGCTCGGCATTATTAGAATTTTCACTGGTAAGTAATTGCTTACCAATCCAGAAAGCACTGGTTACGAGACTACAAACAACAGCAACACCTACTGAGAATTGCGCGCTAGTGAATACGTTTACCGCCACCACACCAGACAACGCAAATACGGCGCCCAGCACTGAGAGTAATACTGCTTGCACAGTTGGGTTTTTGAGTCGCTGAGAACGACGTAACCGCGCAATTACTTCAAGCCCTGTTTCTCGCAAATTAATCATAAAGCCTCCTACGGCACCAATTGTTTTACAACGGCTATCAATTGATCAGGTTCGACCGGTTTTACCAGCCATCCAGTGGCGCCAGCGCGTTTGGCTTCCTCACGCTTAGTTTGTTGAGATTCAGTGGTTAACATAAGAATAGGCGTGAACCGAAACTTACTGTTCTTCTTAATCTCTTTGATTAACTCAATGCCATTCATACCTGGCATGTTTAAGTCTGTGATAATTAATTTTGGTGTAGCAGTCTGTAACATTGTGAGTGCGACTTCGGCGTTCTCAGACTTAATAACATCATAGCCCGCACGTTTGAGTAGCATTTCCATACTCATCAGCATAGTGGCTGAATCGTCTACCAAATGGATGGTCTTCATTGATCACCTCTTTTCTATGAGAATAGTCTGTCACAAAGGCAACGGTAGTCTTCTGCCCCGGCGGAAAGCGGCGCATACTCAGACACCGGCAAATGCACCGCAAATGCCTCTGCCACTTTAACGTTACGGCGTATTGCAGGAAGAATCCGCCCTGCACCGAACTTTTGTTGCCAAAGCCCCAGCGTCTGCCGGTGAATTCGCAATTTGCCGTCAACCATCACAGGTAAAATATCAATGGTTGTGGCTCTGAAATGTTTATTTTGAATCGCCTTCATACAGGCGTTCAGCAGCTTGTTTACGCCATCTGATGCCAATGGTGTAGGTTCAGCCGGAATAACAATTTTATTGGCTCCCGCCAGGGCAGAGAGTAAACGCGGCCCAAGGGTTGGCGGTGTATCGACAAGAATAATATCAAACTGATTTGTGCTGCTTATGGCATCAAACATAGAACTGAATCTGTCAAGTTTGTACGCTGATTCGTCAAATGCACTATTGGTATGGGCCAGCACAAGCTGAATGTTCTCGCTGTAACAGAAAACGCCTTTGAATTCCTCAAAGCTACTTAGCCAATCAGGCATGGATAATTGGGCGCCCTGGGCATCGCCTGCACTGAAACCAAATTCAACGTGGCCCTGATTATCCAAATCGATGACCAGCACCTTCGCGCCACGCTCACTTAATGCATAGGCCAGGTTCACCACGGTGGTGGTTTTCGCTGTGCCGCCTTTTCGATTCGCAACAACCAACACATCGCTCATGGGTTCGTCTCTTCATCGTACAATTTGCTATCAATGGCCACTTTTAGCCAGTGCCAGTCCTGATCATCTGCAGGCCACACCGAAACCGATATGCCATGCTTAATCATCACCTGATAAATTGCAGTATGTGCGTGGGTCAGACTTTTCAGATTGAGTTGTCGTTTAGGATTTTCCGCTAACCAGGCATCCAGTTCTTCTGCAAGATCCACCTCACAGTTTCCGTCCAGAACAGCAACTTTTTGTTTGTAGGTTATCGGCATGACAGTAACTCCGGTACATTAACGATTAGCAAAACACGTCCGTCGCCAAGTAAAGCAGTACCGCTGAAGTGGGAGTAACCCGCCATCACACCTTCCAGAGGCTTCTGAATTACATCAATACCTTCATGAAACTTATCGATAACTAACCCCATATCACCATTTCCGGTATTTACTACAAGGATAGACTGCTCTTCGACATTTTGCGTTTGTAATTCGAAACCTAAATATTCGCGCAGGTCGTGAAGGGGGACCAACTTGTCACGGATAACCAGAACCTGATGATTTTTGATTTGCTGAATTTCATCAGGACGCACTTTCACCGTTTCTACAACGCTGTCCATGCTTACACCGAACATTTGCTCATTTACTTCGAACATCATGACCCGGTTCACAGACATAGTTTGTGGCAGCACCAGACGAAACTGTGTGCCCTTGCCCACTTCAGACTGCATTTCTATATGACCGCCGGCCTGCGTCACCATGGTTTTAACGGCATCCATACCCACGCCACGACCCGATAAATCTGAAACTTGCTCGGAGGTAGAGAAACCGGGGGCAAAAATGAGTTGCAGGGCTTCTTCGTCGTTTATCGATTCGAGTTGCGATTCAGTAATAACGCCTTTCTGGTAGGCCAGCATTTTTATTTTTGCCGGGTCGATCCCTTTTCCGTCATCGCGGATCTCAATGACGACGTTATCGTCTTGTGGCGTAGCAATCAGCTGTATACAGCCAGATTCATTTTTACCTGCAGCGAGCCTGTCGGCGGGCGCCTCAATACCGTGGTCAATGCTGTTTCTCAACAAGTGAATGAGCGGTTCCGACAGCGATTCGATGAGGTTTTTATCGAACTCGGTATCTTCCCCCTGCATTTCCAGCTCGATCTTCTTATTCAGCTTGCGGGCTAAATCTCTCACCAAACGAGGATATCGTTGGAACACATGCGATACCGGAACCATGCGAATTTGTAGAACCGCACTTTGTAGTTCTTCGGTAAGACGATTCACGATAGTGAAATGTGATTTAATTTGTTTGCTAAGCTTACGACTGCCGCCATCTTCCTCGGCTTGCCTCGCCAGATAAGGTAAAGAGTTTTTTGCTACCGTCAGTTCGCCCACCAGATCCATCAGGTAATCAATTTTTTCCTGATTCACCTTTAATGTGCGAGGCACCTGACGCTCTGCAGGCTTCGCCGACGTTTCACTGACGGGTTCAGGTTTCACCTTTGCCGGTTCAGCCTGCGTCGCTTCAGTGGCAGGTTTGTTCTCACTGGCACTGTCATCATTCATGGCCGCAGCCTGTTCGCTGGCCACGGGCGCTTCTGCATCAGTAACGGCAAGCGCTTCAGCGCCGGTAGAATCTGGCGCTTCCTGACTGTCATTCTGCGCGCCCTCACTTGCGATGACGCGCAAAAGATCTTCCGGGGTTCTGTCGACGACATCAAGATTGAGGATACGGCTCACAATTAAGTTTATCGATGCCAACGCTCCCTGATTTCCTCGACCATCGATCAGTCTGATTAATACCGTTTCCTGCTGCTTAAGCATGGCCAGAGCATTTTCAGACAGCCCTTCGCTTTCTGCTGGCTGCGTGGGGGCAGCTTCAGCAATGGGTTCCTCACTAACGTCATCTGTAACCGGCGTTTCATCGGTCTGTGCAGTGTCAGGCGTAGCAAACAAGCACTGACAGAATGCGCTAAGCATTGCTGGGTTTTCAGTGAGCCGCTCAATACCTGCGCAGAATTGCCATACCACTGAATCAGGGTTTGTGGATGCACAAATAAAATTACAGATCCTGGCGATTTGTTCCGGCCCTTCGTTTTCTAATGCCTGTGCCAGTGTCTCGACTTCTTCTTCATGCAGAATTTGGCTAATCAGTGGCGCACATTGCTGATACACCTGCTCGGCACTGATTTGGGTATGCTCATATTGCCCTTCATAATAAGCAAAGTGTGACGACAGCGAATCCCAGTCGGCACTACTTAGGAGCAGAATATCCAGATGACACAGGAAGACATCTTCAGGGCCTTCAACGTGCGCTTTACGTGTGATGGTATGGGTAAGCAGCCCCGGTGTCGCCAGACTGACATTAAATGGGTCTTCTCCACGGAAAAAACAGTCTGCATCCGGCGCGTAATGGAAATAGTGTAGCCCGGTAGATTCCTGCGATTTAAAAAACAACGTAAGCCGGGCCGTATCCGACATTGACGATAACCAGTTGGCGGCAGTTTCCGGTAATGCGGCGACTGGCGCTGCGAGTCCCGCAGGAGCTTCAACGGCATTCTCCGCTGGCTGAGTAGCCTCAATGCCGGAAGGAGCTTCTGCGGTGTTCATGAAGTTTCTTAAACGACCGGCCAACTCTGCAGATACGCCCTCCCATTGGGAGAGTTGATGTGTACCGGCTTCGAGTTCGTCAAAGAAGGTACTGATTTGATCAAAACTCTCGAGTAAAACATCGCCTAATTCATCGGAGAACGGGATGTCCGAAGCACGCAAACAGTCGAGTAAATCTTCAGAAGCATGGGCTAAGCGTGTCAGAGGTTTAATATCGAATAAATCAGACGAACCTTTGATCGTGTGAATATCACGAAAAATCGTATCAACGGCCTGAGCGTCATACCCGACGCTTTGCAACGTGATCAGTTCCTGACTGGCCGACTCCAGGTTTTCCCGGGACTCTCCGATAAACGTATCTAACAGCTCGCTCATACTATTCTTCTCCCAACATCAGAGACACCATGTCGTTTAACGTGGTGCCGTCTACCGGCTTAGTCATGTAGAAATTAGCACCGCAATCAAACGCTTTGGTGGCATCACCAGCCTGCGACTCCGTACTGATCATGATAATCGGTACCTGATTGAGCGCGTCGTCACGACGGATTTCCTGGCAGAGTCTGTAGCCATCCATTTTGGGCATGTTCACGTCTACCATAAACAGATCGATTTGCTTACCCATGGCTTTTTCGAGCGCTTCGACGCCATTTTCAGCTTCCTCTACCTGACGTTGTGCATTGGCAACAATCATTCTGTGGTAAGTTCTGACGGTGTTTGCATCATCCACTATCATGATAGTTTTCATCTGAACGCTCCCTCATTAGTGGGCTTTTGATAAACGATAACATCGCCAAATTTTTTCACTTTAAACAGCGAGCAAATGCGGCTCATTGATTCACTGTGACCTAAGAAAATATAGCCACCGGGCTTTAATGCGTCATACAGCACCTGTGCTGCTCTGCGTCGCGAATCATCATCAAAATAGATCAGCAGGTTGCGGCAATAAATCAGGTCGAATGAGCGGAAGCGGCCAGGCACTTCTGCACCGAGAATATTTGCCAGGCAAAGAGTGACCGAGTCTTTAATGTCACTGCAAAGATGGAACTCGTTACCATGCTGGGTAAAATAGCGCTGACGCATGGTGAGTGGGATATTCTGCACCGAACGCTTAGAGTAGATGCCGCGCTTGGCGTGCTCTAAAACGCTAGTATCGATATCCGATGACACAATTTCGACATCGCGATGCTCCAATCCTTTCCAGTACTCCAGCAAGTAGATGGCAATAGAGTACGGTTCTTCACCCGTGCTCGAAGGCACTGACCATATTCGTAAATCTTCGCCAGCCGGGCGCATATCATCCAGTTCGTCCATTAAATGGCGGCACATGGTTTCAAACTGATAATCTTCGCGGAAAAAATAGGTTTCGTTCACCGTCATCGCGTTGACCAGGCTTTGTAGTTCATCGCCTGATGCCTGAAAACGCATAAATGTGAAGTAGCTTTTAAACAACGTATGACCCGTTTGTTTCATACGCTCTTTTAAGCGTTTATCGACGAAGTAACGTTTTGAATCTTCAAAATAAATACCGGTTTTTCGGTAAAACATCGAACGAAAACGGTCGAAGTCGGCGTCAGAAATTTCCCCAGCCGCCGCTGCGGCTCCAATGCTGGTCATATTTCCTCTCCTGCAACGGCATGACGAACACATTGGATCGCAAACTGGATATAAGCTTCGTTCGAAAAGCGCGCCGAGACTTTTTCAAGCACATCGAGGGTTTCGCTGTTACCAATTTCTGAAAGCTTGTCGATTGCGGTGCCGACCACGTTGATGTTTTTGTCGTTCATCACAACGTCGTGTAACCATAACGCGGCGTCGGGATGACGAATCGCGCCAATGACGTCCACAGCAAAAATGCGAACATCACTGTCTTCGTCATTCAACAGCTCATTAACGTGACTGGCGAATAACACAGGCTTATTTTGCAGCAACTCTATGGCACCATTACGAACCTGCGCATCTTCAGACTTCAGTTTAATCAAGACCTCACCGGCAACCTCTTCGTCACACATGTCTTCGATTGCACTGAATAACGCTTCGAGTACCATAGGCTCATGCTCAACATCGATGCGATCCAGTAAAGCCCTGCGCGCCTCAAGATTGTTTGAAAGATCACGGGCGGCCCAGCGCCGTACATCAGCAGCTTCGTTTTGCAGATCGTCAATAAGAGACGTGAGATCTCTGCTGCTTTGACGGCGATCTGCCTGAGCGGCAGATTCACCTCGGCTTTTTCTCAGTCCCATGGCGTTCTCCTACTGTTTACAAAGATGATTAACGCGTTGCGCGATGGCGTGACTATCAAGGATATGCGTCGCGCATCCCGCCTGTATAAGTTCTTTTGGCATGCCGAACACGGTGGCTGTTACCTCACTCTCGGCAATGGTGATTGCACCGCGGCTATGAGCCTTAGACATTGCCGCGACACCATCACACCCCATACCGGTAAGCTGAACACACAGCATGTTTTTAGCATCGAAACATCCCAATGCCGATTCCACCATGCGATCCACGCTGGGGTGCCAGAGGAAGTTAGGGCTGGCCGGTATGGGTCTGACAAAAACCATATTCTGGTTTTTCACGAACGACACATCGGCATCTCCTTTGGCGATATACACTTTGCCGGTTTCTAATGGCATACGGCTGCTGACTTCCACCACCTCAAGGGGGCACAAATCATTCAGCCTTTTCGCCAGCGCGGCGGTAAATGCCTTTGGCATGTGCTGCGCTACCACAACCGGGCAAGGAAAATGCGCAGGAAGCTGAGACAATATTTGCTC
This sequence comes from Alteromonas sp. ABH2_165, assembly GCF_056159945.1. Taxonomy (NCBI): domain Bacteria; kingdom Pseudomonadati; phylum Pseudomonadota; class Gammaproteobacteria; order Alteromonadales; family Alteromonadaceae; genus Alteromonas; species Alteromonas sp. ABH2_165. The sequence goes on along the minus strand of NZ_JBSWWF010000004.1, from coordinate 353,155 downwards.
AAGCTTCCTTGGCCCACCGGTAGACACGCCAATCATGACCACCTGAACCTTGCCACTTTTTACCGGCGCTGCCGTTGCTTTTGCCACTGCAGCTTGCTGTGGCGAGTGCATGGGCTTCGACGGCGCTGCCGTTCGCCGAACGTTTGCAGTAAGCGCTTCTATTTTGCAAATCAGCTCATCTTCAATATCGCTTATATCCGCACTTACCGTTCCGCCGGGCTTCAAGACAAAGTCTGCCGCTCCCAGTGCCAGCGCTTCTAGTGTCACCAATGCACCTTTCTGCGTCAGCGAAGACAACATCAGTACTGGGCACTGGTGAAACTTTCTTAGCAGGCTGAGACAGGTCAAACCATCCATCACCGGCATGTTGATATCTAAAGTAATCACATCAGGTTTAAAAGCCGCTGATTTCGTCAGTGCTTCCTCGCCATCGCGGGCTGAGTCAACCTGATAGCCCCGTGCAGTGAAAACCTGTGTGAACAGTTTCCGCATCAAGGCAGAGTCATCTACCACTAATACTTTGACTGCCATCTTCCCGTTAACCCCCGTTTACTTTTGCAATATCGTTGTCGTTCAGCAGTACCGACGGCTCGATGAGCTGAATGATGCGCTGCTCTTTGTTGAGCTTGATGAGCTTGTTTAACAGCTCAGTTTGCTCATCAGACAGTGAAGGCGCATCTTCGATAGAATCGGTAATAACGGTTTTAACTTCTGCCACGCCATCCACAATAAAGCCGGTTTTTTGCTTGTTCCGGGTAAGCACCACAATACGCTGACGGTCAGTGGCTTCCGCTTTGGGTAATCCCAATCGCGTGCGTAAATCAATCACAGGCAGTACCGTGCCCCGCAGATTGACAATGCCTTGCAGGTAGTCCGGTGTATTAGGCACACTTTCCAACTTGTCGGGAATGCGTGTTATTTCCTGGGTATCTTCGATGCTGACCCCGTACTCCTGACCGGCAATGGAGAAGATCACGTATTGGGCATAGTCTTCTTCGGTCAGCACCCCTTCGTCCTGATCAGCCATATCAGAAACCTCATCTTGTAAATCAACCTGGCTCAGCGCCTGGCTTAGGGAGCGTTGGAAAACGCTGTGCAAGTTAACGATAGATATGAGTCGCTTGGTGCCTTCCACACGGTACACGGCTTCCAGCGCGCCATCGGTATATCCGTCGTTACACACAGACGGAACAGGCTCCAGCGCCGACGGTGATATACTCACCACATTGCTGACTTTCGCGACCACAAAGCCCACAGCAGACTGACTGCTGTCGCTGCAGTTAACGATGATGATGCGGGTAGCATCGTTCATTTCGCAAGGCTGCATGCCAAGATTCATGGCCAGATCGACGATGGGAATAATTCTTCCCCGCAGATTAACCAGCCCCAGTACCGAAGGATTACTATCGGGTAAGGCGGATATGTCGTCGGGAACCCGCACAATCTCACCCACATCATGGAGATAAAAGGCAAATTCTTGCCCGGCAATGGAGAAACACACCAGTTGCTGCAAATCATCTTCGGCTTCGCTGTTGTTGTCTTGCGAACCGGTGCGGTTTTGCTGAAGTTGCAGGCCAGAGCCGTCTTTTTTATGACTGACGGTTAACTGTGACTGCACCAGATTTTCAACATTGAGGATCTGCTCCAGCGGTTCGTTCTTTTGCTTAATCAACCCTTGCAGGTAGTCATAAGAAATTGACGAATCGCCTTGTTTGTCATTAACCACGGTGTCTTTCGGCACACTGTAAACACGGTTTACTTTGTCAACCAGAAAGCCCGTCATACCGAGTGTTGACTCCACAACGACAACGCGGGATGTTTCAGTTTGTTCTGCTGCACACGACAGCAAAATAGCCCGTAAATCGTAAACCGGCAGTACGTTACCCCGCAGGTTTGCCAGTCCCATCATCTGGTGGGGTCCCAGCGGAACCCCCACCATCACGGGTACACGAATAATTTCGCCAACAGACTGCATGGGAAATGCAAATTTCTCTTTTCCAATCTGGAAAGAAACAAACTGCAGCTCGGTGTCTGTTGCGGTAATTTCCTGAGTTTCCATTTCTTGCATGGTCTCACCTCACCTTTAACTCTGAATCAACCGGCCTTAGCTATTTTGCATTTCATCAGCGACAGAGGAAATTTCCTCAATAGAGCGGGCCAGGATTTCCACACCTTTGGTCTGCTGCTCTGCGGCAGACAATGCCTGCTGACAGTTACTGCTGGCCTGTTCATTCGCTGCGGCAATTTGCTCCAGGCCTTTTTGGGCCTGCGCTACAGCAGCTGCAATTTCTTCACCGGCTTGCTGCATTTCTTTGTTGTAAGAAAGTACTTCAGCCATATCTTTGGCAATACCAGCGATATCCTCAGTGGTTTGCTTCGCTTTTTGCACCTCACGGTAGGCACTTTCTGCCACGTTGGTCAGATCAGTTTTTACATTTTGTGTCTGATCCTGAATGGCTTTGATGAGATCTTTGATTTGTTCAACATTCTCAGCGGCCTCATCGGCCAGGCTTTGAATATCGGCAGATACCACGGCAAAACCTTTACCGTATTCACCCGCCCGGGCCGCTTCTACAGCACCGTTAACGGCAAGCATGCTGGTTTTCACTGACACGGTTGTGATGGTATCGATAACTTTGTCGATAGTACGGGTCATTGATTCCATATCAGTAATGGCGGATACGTTCAATTTACTGGTTTCCAGTGCGGTATTGATGCCTTCCACCATTTCTTCGATAAGTGCACGGTTCTCTTTCAGCAGTTCTGTTATCGCCGCGCCACGGGTAAGCGCGTTTTCAGACTGATTAGAAGCTTCCGCTACACCATCCCGGAGGGTATCGATGTTGCTCACTGCCTGATCAACCGCCGATGCTGCCTGTTGTGCACCGTTGTTAATCTGGTTTAGTGCCGTGGATATTTCTGTGGTTGAGCGGCTGATTTCCTCCATGCTTGCAGATAACTCTTCTGCCGAGGACGCCACTTCTTCCGCACTTTTATTTATGTCGGTGCTGTTTTTCAGCTCTTCAGTGATAATTTCCAGAGACTGGGCAGCTTGCTCAGCTTGTGACAGAGCGCTACTTTGTTCAGATACGTTACTGGACACTTCCTGGGCAGCAGAAGACTGTTCGTCGGCAGCACAGGAAATGGCTTCAGACCCGGCCTGGATTTCTTTGGCAGCATTGTCCATTTCGCGAATTTTGGTTTGCAGCGTTTCAGAGCCGGTAGCAATGATCTGCATATCTTCTTTAATTGTGGCCAGCTGGCTGGTTACCGCTTCGCCTTTTGTGACTTCTTCCAACGCGGCTTCCGATGATTGCTTTACTGCATCAGAAACCTGATTTGACTGCTGCTGAATTTGCTCAATTTGCATGGCGATGTCGGCAGCGCTCTTGTCCGATACTTCAGCCAAAGCACGTACAGTATCGGCCACTACCGCAAAGCCTTTGCCGTGTTTACCGGCGCGTCCGGCTTCAATTGCGGCATTTAATGCAAGCAGGTTGGTCTGATCAGCAATGCGGGTAACTTGTTTAACCGCTTCACCAATATTGGATGCTTGCTGCTCCAGCTCGCTCATCATCACCACAGAGCGTGACTGGTGTTCAGACGCTGTTTTTACGCTATCCATCATATTGCCGAGGTTGCCCATAACACGGTCAACGAAGGTTTGAAGCACATTGGTTTTATCCAAGGTCTGTCCGGACAACGTAAGCTGTGACACCAATGAAGACGAAATTTGAGTAATTGCCGCCAGACTCTCCTGACTTGCACTGCTTGACTCTTCTGCACCGGCTGCAATTTCGTTGATGGCAGTGCCTAACTGATCGGTCGCGCTAGCAGACTGACTAATACCACTGGCCAATTCAGCCGTCGCTGTCGCTACCCGCTCGGCAGCTTGTTGTTGTCTGGCGAGCGTGCGTGCTTTTCTTCGCTGCTCTTCTGCTTCTCTGCGTAGTTTCGCGTCAACTCTTACGGCTGGTGTGGCCGGGCTGGCCTCAGTGCTTTTTTTCAGTGCCATGGAAAACCTCGGAATTTACTATGAATGAACGATTGCTTAACAGCGCATTTAGTAAATGTTTAGAGCATCAGAAAAATATTTAGGTATAAAACAGAATACGCAGGTATAGGCGGGAATCTATAGCGTGCATGACGACACAAGTAAGGCACCCTTGTCATCTTATGCACAAATGTCACCAAAAGGAGATTTAGCAACTAATGTCAGTTACTTAGCATCATTTGTAAAGCAAGTTATGGTTGCCAAACGCTGTCAATTTAGTCTTTTGGCGTAGTGTTACAAAAAAGACCTAACTTTTTTACTATTGATTTCAACATTACATGCATGTAATGAAATTTATTACTTTAAATACAAAAAACCCCGGACTGAAAGGCCGGGGTTTTAAAATAAAGCGTTTAATTCGCCAGAAATTACTTTGTGAGTTTCTCAATGATAGCGACATTTGCGGCAGGAAAGTCTTCTGGTACTAGGGCACTAAGCTTTACCCACTTCCCTTCCTGACCTTCGCGCCCCTCAGGTTCACCGGTAAATTCAGGCACCGTACGCACATCAAGCAGAACCCGCTTGTCACCATAGTCGTGGCTGATTACGGTTAGCGGAGAACTGGCGTGAACAGTAATGCCGACTTCTTCATCCAGCTCCCGGGCAAGGGCTTGCGTAACGGTTTCGCCAGCATCCACTTTACCACCGGGAAACTCCCACTTGCCGCCCTGGTGCTTGTCGTCGGGGCGTTTACAGATATATACCTGTTGATCCCGCAGGATCACGCCCACTGCTACGTACACTTCTTTCATTAAGACAGCTTACCGTGGCACTGCTTGTATTTCTTGCCTGAACCACATGGGCACGGATCGTTTCGGCCAACTTTCGGACCCTGACGCATTTCAGAGCGTACGGCCGCTTCACCAGACGCTTCCGGCTCTTGCTCAGGCGCCGTAGTGTGTTCAAAGTTCTTCGGCACGTCGTCAGCCTGACGGCGTTGCTCTTCCACTTTTTCAACGTCAGATTCAGCTTTTACCTGTACACGGCTAAGAATGGTAATCACTTCAACCTTGAGGTTTTCGAGCATGGCAGAGAACAATTCAAATGCTTCACGCTTGTATTCCTGCTTCGGATTCTTCTGCGCATAACCACGCAGGTGAATCCCCTGACGTAGGTGATCCATCGCTGCCAGATGCTCTTTCCAACTGCTGTCAAGGTTTTGCAACATAATAGCTTTTTCAAACTGACGCAGTACGTCTGGGCCAACCATGTCTTCTTTTGCTTTGTAAGCGCCTTCGACTTCAGTCAGAATGCGTTCACGAAGGCTGTCTTCATACAACTTGTCATCGTCATCCAACCACTTCTGAACCGGCAGTTCCACTTTGAAGTCAGCCTTCAGACGTTCTTCCAGCGCAGGCACATCCCACATTTCTTCCAATGATTGCGGCGGAATATATTCATCTACCACGCTGTTCACGACATCGGTGCGTATAGCCTGAATAGTTTCACTGATATCCCCTTCGTCCAGCAGTTCATTACGCTGTTCGTAAATCACCTTACGCTGGTCGTTCGCGACGTCATCGTATTCCAGCAGCTGCTTACGAATGTCGAAGTTACGGCCTTCCACTTTACGCTGGGCATTTTCGATAGCGCGAGTTACCCACGGGTGTTCAATGGCTTCACCATGTTCCATACCCAAACGCTTCATCATGCCCGCCATTTTCTCAGAAGCGAAAATACGCATCAGCGCATCGTCCAGAGACAGGTAAAAACGGCTTGAACCCGGATCGCCCTGACGACCCGCACGACCACGAAGCTGGTTATCGATACGACGTGACTCGTGACGCTCGGTACCGATGATGTGCAAACCGCCCGCATCAAGTACCTGTTTATGCAACTCTTCCCATTCCGCTTTCAGCTTCTGGAGCTGGGCTTCAGTCGGGTTTTCAATTTTTTCCGCTTCGGCTTTCCAGTTACCGCCCAACACGATGTCGGTACCACGACCGGCCATGTTAGTCGCGATAGTCACGGCACCAGGCTTACCGGCCTGCGCGATGATGTCGGCTTCCTGAGCGTGGAATTTGGCATTCAGTACTTTGTGCGGCACTTTTTCTTTTTTCAGGAAACGTGACAACAGTTCTGAATTCTCAATGGATACGGTACCCACCAGTACAGGCTGACCTTTCTTCACGGCAACACGAATATCGGCCACAATGGCGTCGTATTTTTCTTGCGCGGTGAGGTAGATAAGGTCGGCCATATCTTTACGGGCCATGGGGCGGTTCGTTGGGATAACCACGGTTTCCAGACCATAAATCGACTGGAATTCGAAAGCTTCGGTATCGGCTGTACCTGTCATACCCGCAAGTTTGTCATACAGTCGGAAATAATTCTGGAAGGTAATGGAAGCCAGGGTCTGGTTTTCGTTCTGGATCTTCACGCCTTCTTTGGCTTCTACAGCCTGATGCAAACCTTCAGACCAACGACGGCCTTCCATCGTACGGCCCGTGTGCTCATCAACAATGACGATCTGATCTTCTTTCACGATGTAATCTACATCTTTCTGGAATAGCTTGTGAGCACGTAGCGCCGCATTAATGTGATGGAGCAGGGAAATGTTTCCGGCTGCGAACAGCGATTCGCCTTCTGGCAGAATACCGTTCTTTTGCAGAATCTCTTCTACACGAACCTGACCGCGTTCTGTCAGATGGATTTGACGGCCTTTCTCGTCGACAGTGTAATCTCCGTCGCCTTCCTGCCCTTCTTCGTCTTCTTTCTCCTGTTGAACCAGCTCAGGAATAACGGTGTTAATGGCTTTATACAGGTGAGAGCTGTCTTCGGCGGCACCGGAGATAATGAGCGGTGTACGGGCTTCGTCGATAAGGATGGAGTCAACTTCATCCACTACCGCATAGTGTAGCGGACGCTGTACGCGATCCTGAGGGCTGAACGCCATGTTGTCACGTAAGTAGTCGAAACCGAATTCGTTGTTAGTGCCGTAGGTCACATCAGCATTATAGGCAGCGCGCTTCATTTCTGGTGACATACCCGGCACGTTACAACCCACTGTCATGCCAAGGAATTCGAACAGTTCACGCGACCAATCAGCATCACGGCGAGCCAGATAATCGTTCACCGTAATAACATGCACACCCTTTGAAGAAAGCGCATTGAGATAAGTAGGCAGCGTTGCAGTAAGGGTTTTACCTTCACCCGTACGCATTTCTGAAATTTTGCCATCGTGCAGCACCATACCACCTAGCATCTGCACGTCGAAGTGACGCATGCCGTAAACCCGTTTACTGGCTTCGCGTACGGTAGCAAAGGCATCGTTGAGGATATCATCGGTAGACTCGCCTTTTTCCAGGCGCGCTCTGAGCTCAGCAGTTTTGGCTTTTAACTGCTCATCGGATAACGCTTCGTATTCCTTTTCCAGCGCATTGATGGCATCGACATTCTTTTTTAGTTTTTTTAATAGTCGGTCATTACGGCTACCGAATACTTTCTTCAGGATGCTTGCAAACATTAGGTTGATGATTCCACTACTTTTTTACGAGTTCCGGCAGCCCGGATTAGCCCGTCGATTTAAAATAAATGCCCCCGTGCACATCATGTGCATGACCGACACCCTAAATAATGTTGGAGGCCTGGCAAATGCAGACCTGTTCTGGCTGCTACCTAACGTCGTTTGGTGACGTACGGTAGAGGATCGATTTGTTGCCCGTGTCTTATTACTTCGTAGTGAACATGCGCCCCGGTTGAGCGGCCTGTGCTGCCCATAATGGCAATCGGTTGGCCTTTTGTTACCACATCACCAACAGAAACTGACAACGCGTTGTTGTGCCCATAGCGCGTGACTATGCCATCGCCGTGGTCTATTTCTACCAGTAAGCCGTAACCATGACGCTCTCCCGCCCAGGTAATAATACCCGCTGCAGTAGAAACCACGTCATCACCAGTTTTACCCGCGAAATCCAGGCCTTTGTGCATTGCTGGACTGCCGGTAAAGGGATCTTTGCGCATGCCGTAATAAGAAGACAACCATCCCGACTGTATAGGTCGGCCAGATAATTGACTCTGCTCATGGATATGATGCCCCCGCACTAGACTTTCAAGCATTGCCAGCTGTTGTTTTTTTGCTGTAACGGACTGCTGAAGCGTTGCGATCTGATTAAGGAGGGGGTCGTTATCCACGTTTATCGGCGTAGAGTCTGGGTTGAAAGCCTCTAAATCTTCAGCTTTCATCCCGAATTCGGCGGCAATTAATTTGCCCTGTTCATCAAGTTGGGTCACCGTTGCGTCCATCTCAGCAAGGCGCGCAGCCAGCACTTGCAGCTGCAAGCGGGTGCTTTCTGCCAATTCGCTAATTTCAACATTTTCAGCTTCGTTGGCAGCTTGTGCGAGTTTGATTCTGGCGATGTCTTCAGACACAGAATCAGTGGAACGGCTAGAGACTAACATCAGTAAAGAAGACAGCACAGTAAAGCTCACCAGTGTACGTACACTGATGCTTCTGCGGTATCTCTTTTGTTTTCCGATAAAAGAAATGGTTAGTTTCATTTTAAGCCCATGATGAAAATCCGTGTTAGTTTAACGCTGTTAAAGCAAATGAACAAACCACAATCAGATACTCAGCTGTTTTTTTTGATACCTTGGTGATAGAAAGTCTCACAAAGTCGTTTTTTGCTGCTAATCACTGGATGCTCCCTTGTCCGCCGACAGCACTTGTAGAGCATCAATCACGTGCGCAGAGCCGCGCATTGTGAGCGCCTCCTGCGTCAATAACGCATCGGGTGTCTGGTGAATGACTGCATCTGCAATAGCATCGCGAGCGTGATCGGCTGGTGAGAGTAACAGCCAACCGTCTTTACCCTGTCGTTTCACCAAATACATAGCTTTATCTGCCAGCACCAGTGTGTGCTGCCAAACCCATTTATGGTGTTGAACAGGCGCATGAAAGCAAATACCCACAGAACAGGTTGGCGGTGATTTGGCAATAGCGGCTGGCCACGTTGCTTGTTGCATTGCCTTTGTCATTCCAGTGATAAATTCGGCAGGGGAAGCATTACCGTTCAGGATGATAAGAAATTCTTCTCCGCCCCAGCGAATTAAATGATCGTTGTAAGCTACGTGCTGCTGCAAGACCTTGCTGAACGTCATCAGCACTTCATCACCCACTGCGTGGCCATAGGTGTCATTGAGTGCTTTAAAATTATCAATGTCGAGCAATACGGCATATACACCTTGCTTCCGCTCCGCTCTATCAAGGATAGTCTTGATATTGCAATCGTGATAGCGGCGGTTGTTCAAACCGGTAAGCGCATCACTCAGACTGGCTTTTTTCAGCTGCGAATTTGCTTCAGCAAGCTGTTGATTCGCCGCATCTAACTCACGGGTGCGCGATTGAACCACATCTTCCAGTCGTTGTTTTGCACGCTGTAAACGTATGGTTCGGACATAGAAAAATCCCCACAGGACTAACATACCAGCAATTAAGAACAGGAATCGCATCCAAGGTTGTTCATACCAGAAAGGCGTAATACTGAACTGGAAAGTCGCGCCTTCACTCCATTGATTTTGCTCTTTTAGCCTGCTTTGCACTTCAAAGGTGTAATTTCCTTTTGGCAGGTTGGTGTAGAAAGCTTCCCGTCTTTCACCTACGTTAGTCCATTCAGGATCGTATCCCACTAGCCGATAGCGAAAAGTCAGCGCACTATTTCGATAAAACAGCGGCGTGGTATATCTGAATTGCACATTGCGAACACCAACGGGTAATTCGGGCTCACCAGAAAAATACTGCTTGTTGCGGGTTTTCAGAGACTCAACCACCGTTGATAGCGGGCGCTCTCGGGTGAGAGCCTGTTTTAAGTCAAGTCTGGCAACATTGTTTAGTGTAGGCAGATAGAGATGATTGTCTTCCAATATTCCCCTACCACTTCCGGCGCCATTACAGCATCGAATCCCATCTGCATCCGCTTCCTGGCCGTAATCATCAATTATCAATTTTGCATCTGGTTTACCTTCCGTAGTGAGTGACTGTTTACTCATTTGGTAAACACCGCGCAATGTTGAAACGATCAACTTGTCGCTGTCTTCCGCCATAAACATCACTCCGGCAGCGGGTAATAAATCCGGTGTCATCCACCGCCAACCGTCAGAGTTTTTCACTGCAAAACCAGACTGAAAGGTGCCAACGACAATACGACCATCAGAAAGCTGACCTATATAAGACACAGAGGTCTCTGAAAGTGTTTTATCATCGGTATATGACCGCGCTTTACCATGAGTAAACTGATACACGCCCCTTGCAGTACCTACCCACAACGTGTTTTTGTTGTCGACAAACACATAGCGAATATTCACTGTGCTTAGCTCAAATTCTGCAGTCATATTCTGCAACGCGTTATCTTTCCAACGAAACAAACCGCCCAATGTAGCTATCCACACGGCACCATCATCGCCTTCAGCAATGCTGTTGATTTGATGGTTGTCGAGCATAGGAAAGGATTGCCTGATGCTAAAATCTGCATTCAGCAGCACCAGACCAGCCCGCGTTCCAACCCAGTATTGTTCATTACTATCGGTAAATAACGAATACACGACTTTGTTGGGTAAACGTTGGTCTGCGACGACCTGCGTAAACCGCTTATTTGCATAGAGAAACAGTCCACGGTTAGTGCCTACCAAAATCCCGTTTTTGCTGTGAGTAAACGTCCAAACATAGGACTCTGCGAGCCCTTCAGCCTCACCCAACCGGCGAGTGCCATCGAAGCGTAGGCGCTGAATCCCGTGGGTACGACTGCCAAACCACAGGTCTCCCCATCGGTCTTCGAAGCCGGTAACAAACCAAGGCGCCGTTTTGCCATCGATTTCACTGATTTCTTCAACGAGCTGATCTTTAACAATTTGCAGTAAGCGCTGGTTTCCAGCCACCCAGAGGTTGCCATAGCTGTCTGCAAAGGTGAGCTCTATGCTGTCTGGTATTTCCAATGCGTTAAGCTCGTATGACGAAAGTTGTAGATTGTCATCAAGCTGCATTAAGCCTGAAGTGGTACCAAGAACAAGGCGATTTTCGTAGAGGGCCATGCTAGTGATATGGGTTCTATCTTCGAGCGATGCGAGGTCGATTTCCTGTACGACACGGGCGTCACCTATGGAAAGTAAACGTTGATCGGTTGCTACCCAGAGTTCATCAAATTTTACCGTCAGTGCAGTAACCTGCGTGACTGGCAATTGTGTCACCGCTTCATCGCTATGCGAATTGGATTTATCGGCGTGCGAAACATCAATACGATACAAGGCATCACCGCCCGCATAAATAGCGCCTTCAAACCATACGATATCGTCAATTCTGCCGAGCGGATTATCGGCAAATGTGATTTCCCGGATATGGTTATCGGTACAAATAGTGATAAGACGATCGGTAGTGCCCACCCACACCACACCGTCGGGCGCGACAAACACTTTTCTTAATAGCGGATCGGCAAATAACGGAGAAATGCTGCCGTCAAAAACCTCGAAATGGTTGCCGTCAAAACGGGCTAATCCACCTTCGGTAGCAACCCAAATATAGCCGCGGGGATCTTCAGCAATGCTAATTGCGGAAATTTGCGGTAAGTGACTCCGGGTATCCCACAAACGCTGATGGTACTCACTGAAAGCAACCACCTTGTCGGAGTTGATTGGTGAAGCCGAGACAAATTGTAATGAAATGAGGAAGAAGCTAGCAGTACAAGCTAATAAGATTTCACTGCGTCGCACCACAACCCTGTGGAATGTTACAAAACAAGCCAGCCAGAACTCCATAAGCTGCTGTATATCCCTATAATTATGAAGCAGTAAGATAGGCTTATAATCTTAATAAATCAGATTTAAGCTTTAAAGTTAGGGTGTTATACACCCCCGCTTCCTGATCATACCTAACCAGAAGTAACGAAGATTAAAAAAAAGCCGCTTCAATAAGCGGCTTTTAAAAATAGTAATTTATGCGATGACCGGCGCTGCGTAGCGAATTGGCATCTCTTCCTGGTTTTCGTACGTCACGTATTCCCAGCAATCTTGCTGTTCCAATACTGCGTTCAACAGTTTATTGTTGAGGCCGTGACCGGTTTTATACGCGGCTAACTCACCAATAATGCTATGACCGCCCATGTATAGGTCGCCCACTGCATCCAGAACTTTATGCTTAAGGAATTCATCGTCATAACGAAGACCTTCAGGGTTCAGAATACGGAAGTCATCCAACGCAACGGCGTTTTCCATGCTACCACCCAACGCTAAGTTGTTGGCATTCATGTATTCCAAATCACGCATAAAACCGAAAGTACGCGCACGGCTTACTTCGTCTACATAAGAATTGCTGTCGAAGTCCATAACCATGTGCTGATTTGTTTGGCTGATAACCGGGTGATCGAAGTCGATACGGAAATCCACACGGAAACCATCGTAAGGACGCAGTTCTGCCCACTTGTCGCCATCTTCCACGCGTACGGTTTTAGTAATACGAATGAAACGCTTCGGCGCGTTTAACTCTTCAATACCGGCCGTCTGCAGCAGAAATACGAACGGGCTTGCGCTTCCGTCCATTATTGGCAGCTCATTGCTGTCGACTTCTACAATGATGTTGTCAATGCCCAGACCGGCCAGAGCCGAAGCAAGGTGTTCAACAGTGTGAATGCTGACACCATCTTCATTGTTTACACACGTACACAGCATGGTATTGCCCACAGCGTTCGCACGCGCAGGAATATCTACAAACGGGTCCAGGTCGATGCGACGGAACACAATACCTGTGTTCGCAGGCGCAGGCCGGAGAGTCATAGTGACCTTTTCCCCTTTGTGCAAACCAATACCGGTTTCTTGTACCGATTGTTTGATTGTACGTTGTCTAATCATTTCGTTGCTTTTACCTGTTCAAAAAGCGGTCGCGCAGTATATAGACTAAAGTTCAGTCTGTCAAATTTCTGTCATGCGCAGCCTTGGTTAAACACCAACTTCTTATACATTGACAACAATATCAGAAAAAAGTTTCCTGATATTAACAGCTTAGTCTTAGTCAGCCTGTTTACGCAGGAACGCTGGAATATCTAAATACTCCAAATCGCTACCTGGCTGAACGTCATTCTCGACTTTCAGTGCCTGATTACCGTCGGTACCGCCAACACTACGCTGTTCGGTAGCATGCGAGGTACCAAATTCACGGGCCGCAGAAGACAAACGAGAACCTTCAGAGCTCACCAGGGAGATATCAGGCTTGCGCTCAGCGCCAATACCGGTTGCAACTACCGTTACGCGCAGCTCGTCACCCAGCTCCATGTCGATAACCGTACCCACAACCACAGTGGCGTTCTCTGAAGCAAACGCTTTAACCGCGTTACCCACAGTTTCGAATTCGTCGATAGAGAAATCAGGACCCGCAGTAATATTCACCAGAATACCGCGCGCACCAGACAAGTCGATGTCTTCCAGCAGCGGGCTGGCAATTGCCGCTTCAGCAGCTTCTTCTGCACGGTCAGAACCTGATGCCACACCGGTACCCATCATTGCGCTGCCCATTTCTGACATCACTGTTTTCACGTCGGCGAAGTCAACGTTAATCAGACCAGGACGGGTGATCAGTTCAGCTATACCTTGCACCGCACCGCTAAGTACGTTGTTGGCTTCACTGAATGCTTGCAGAAGAGGTGTGCCTGGGCCCATCACTTTCAGCAGTTTTTCGTTAGGAATGGTGATCAGTGAGTCAACGTTTTTCGCCAGCTCAACAATACCTTGGTCAGCAAAAGCAGTACGCTTTTTACCTTCGAAAGGAAACGGTTTGGTGACAACCGCAACGGTCAGAATACCCATTTCACGTGCGATACGCGCAACTTCAGGGGCTGCACCAGTTCCGGTACCACCGCCCATACCCGCCGCGATAAACACCATATCGGCGCCATCAAGAGACTGGCGGATAGTTTCGCGATCTTCATGGGCCGCTTCACGACCAATGTTTGGATCGGCACCTGCACCTAAACCTTTGGTGACAGAGGAACCAATTTGCAGTGTCACGTCTGCGCTTGAACTGCGCAGTACCTGGGCATCAGTGTTCACCGCAATGAACTCAACACCCTCGATATTTTGTGTCACCATGTGTTCTACAGCATTACCACCGCCGCCACCGACGCCGATAACTTTAATTACGGCTTCTTCGCCGTGGCTATCCATTAACTCAAACATACTTACTCTCCGGATTGGTACGTCTAACAACACTAAGCCAGGTCATATACGACGGTCGGATGCCTCCATGCGACCGTATGCCGAGTCTTAGCGCCCCCAAAATAAAATTAAAATTCACCTTTAAACCAGCTTTGCACGCGCTGAAAGAAACTTTCGCCGGACTTCTGCTTACTGGTCTTTTTATTATCTGCTTGCATTTTGCCGTAGTGGAGCAAGCCCACAACGGTTGCAAAGCTTGAATCATCGGTATACTCCGATAATCCGCGCATATTTATTGGTTTGCCCACTCTCACGGGCATTTGGAAGATTTCTTCCGCAAATTCAACAGCGCCTTCCATCTTGGCGGTACCGCCCGTCAGAACCAGCCCTGCTGCAATTTGTTCTTCAAATCCACTGGCACGGATCTCTTTCTGCACCAGCTCAAATAATTCCTGATAACGAGGTTCTATCACCTCTGCCAGGGTGTGTCTGGACATGGCTCTGGCAGGTCGACCGCCCACACTGGGCACTTCGATATTTTCTTCCATGCTGACCATGTCTTTCAGCGCACAGGCGTAATTCACCTTAATTTCTTCCGCGTTACTGATTGGCGTACGGAAAATCTTTGCAATATCACTGGTTATCTGGTTACCCGCAACCGGGATCACAGCAGTGTGACGAATTGCGCCGTCGGTGTAAATGACAATATCCATGGTTCCGCCACCGATATCCACTACACATACGCCCAGTTCACGTTCATCGTCGGTAAGAACCGCGTAACTTGATGCCAGCGCTGAGAAAATAAGCTGATCTGAACTCAGATCACAACGCTCAATACACTTCACCAAATTCTTGGCCATATCATCCGCACAGGTGATGATATGCGCTTCGGCTTCCATTCTTACGCCTGACATGCCAACCGGGTTTTTAATTCCTTCCTGCACATCAATGGTAAATTCCTGCGGCAGCACGTGAAGCAAACGACGTTCTGATGCAATCGGCACTGAACGGGCAGCGTGGATCACGTTGTCTACGTCTTCCTGCGTCACTTCCTGATTGTTAATCGGTACCATGCCACTTTCGTTCTGGCATTTCACATGGCGACCTGAAATCGACATAAACACCGAAGAAACCTGACAATCTGCCATCAGTTCCATTTCACTGACTGCACTTTGTACTGACTTAACCACCAAATTGAGATCGTTTACGCCGCCTTTGTCCATGCCCTGCGCATTATGGGTACCAACGCCTACAATACTGATCTGATCGTCTGCCAGCAATTCACCGACAACGGCTTTCACTTTGCTGGTTCCGATATCCAGTCCGACAATCAGATTGCGTTCAGCAGTTTTTGACATGGTATTTTTAAACTCTCTCATTAACTTTTTTCATCTTCCGCTTCCTGCCAGCCTACTGCCAGCCCGGTGTCATAACGTAAATCCACGTACTTCACCGCTTTGGGTTGCTTCGCCAGCAGCGGATAAACATCAATAAATCGCTGCAAACGATCGATAAATTCCTGTCGGCCCAGATTCAATTCTATGCCATTTTCAAGCTGTATCTGCCAGGCGAAGCGCTCGCTCAGTGACATTTCAGCAATCGGCATCGCCGTTGTTGCTAATAGTGACTGCATGGCGTTGTAACCTTCCAATGCCGTTTTCTCACTACCACCGGGACCAAATAACTTTGGCAGACCTAAGTCATCTGCACTGGCGTTAAAAGTTTCACCGTAAGGATTCAGCAAAAAATCATCATTCCACTGTGCCACGGGCTGTTGCTCAACCAGGTAAATCTTCAGCGTATTCGGCCACTGTTTGCGAACCGATGCGCGATAAACCCAAGGCTGCGCCTCTACCAGCTTGTATACTTCGTTCACATCGAGGGCAAAAAAACTGCCGGGCTGCGACTGCCTGATCAAACGCTCAAGCCGGGTAACGTTCACATGACTGAAATCGCCGGAAAAATCCACTACCTGAACCGGTGCCCGCTGGGCGTCCTGCAGGTATTCCTGAATTTTCACGCCGCCCACAATCAGACCGGTAATCACTGCCAGCAGAAACGCTACGCCGGACCAGAATCGGATCTGTTTGTGTCTTACTTCAGTCATGCAGGTTTACGCCTCATGCTCAGTTAAACTGGTTGCTAGAATTTCCAGCGTCAGTTCATCAAAACTCAGGCCAGCCACTTTGGCTGCTTTCGGTACCAGACTCTTTTCAGTCATACCTGGAACCGTATTTGCCTCAAGCAAATAAAACGTTCCGTCAGCAGCTTGCATAACATCGATGCGACCCCAGCCGCTGCACGACAACGCTTTAAACGCACGAAGCGAAAGCGCTGCCAGCTCAGCTTCTCTGTCTTGTGACAGACCACTGGGACAGTGATACACGGTGGTATCGTCTTGATACTTTGCCGCGTAATCATAAAAGTTATGGGGGGTAGACATGCGGATCGACGGCAATGCCCTGCCCTGCAAAACAGAGACAGTGAACTCGGGGCCATCGATGTACTGCTCTAACAGGACCTGATTATCGTACTTAAAGGCGTCCTGAACGGCAGTTTCTAGTTGTTTAGCGCTTGTCACTCTCGCCATCCCGATACTGGAACCTTCTCGGGCGGGCTTGACCATGACTTCATTCCCCAATTCCATCATTATAGCCGCGCATGATCCAGCTTCAAAGTCACTTTTGTCAGCAATTTGATATTTTGCCGTAGATAATCCAAGGGTTTGCCAGATTTGCTTGGTGTGGATCTTGTCCATTGCCAATGCAGATCCCAACACGCCACTGCCAGTGTATGGTATTTTCAGGTGCTGCAGCGCACCCTGCATTGCGCCGTCTTCTCCGCCGCGACCATGTAACATGATTAATACACGATCGGTTTTTTCATCAACTAATTCAGTTAGTTGCCTTTCCGCAGGGTCGAATACATACGCATTTACCCCCTGTCTTAAAAGGGCATTAAATACCGCTTCGCCCGACCTAAGAGACACAGCGCGCTCGGCGGATTCACCGCCAAACATGACCGCTACACGACCAAATTTCTGAACATCTGCCTGCTCAAACATTACTGCCACTCACGTTGAAATTTTTTTGGTTCTAATTCTGAATTTGCCAATTTTCTGGCAATCTGGCCGATATTACCTGCTCCCTGGGTCATGATCACGTCGTTTTCCTGCATCACACTGGCAAGGATATCGGCCAGTGAATCCGGCTCACCAACGTAAATCGGTTCCACTTGTCCTCGCAGACGAATCGACCGGCACAATGCTTTACTGTCGGCACCGTCAATGGGCTGCTCGCTGGCCGCGTAAACGTCGAGCAGCAATAACACATCGACCTGAGATAAAACATCAACAAAGTCTTCGTATAAATCTCTTGTGCGGGTGTATCTGTGAGGCTGATACACCATCACCAGTCGCTTATCTGGCCAGTTCGTTCTCGCTGCGGCGATGGTGGCTTTTACCTCTGTCGGATGGTGACCGTAGTCATCCACCAGGCATACATCACCCTTACTGGTAGAAAACTCACCCAGCACTTCAAAACGACGACCTATACCGCCAAAACCTTTAAGCGCTTTGACTATGGATTCATCGTCCACACCTTCATCGGTAGCAACTGCGATTGCTGCCAGCGCGTTCAGCACGTTATGCATACCGGTGAGATTCAAGGTAACTCGAAGAGCCGGCATGTCAGGGCGAACCACATCGAACTCAGCCTGACCGAAACGTAGCTGCACGTTTTCGGCCCGCACATCATTAGCGGCATCAAGGCCGTAGGTCAGAATGTTTCGCCCAATGCGCGGACGTAGAGACTGAATCACCTCATCATCGCCACACAAGATAGCCTGACCATAAAACGGCAAGTTGTGCAGGAATTCGATATAGGTGTCTTTCATCTTGTTGAAGTCACCTTCATAGGTGCCCATGTGGTCCGGCTCAATATTCGTGACCACGGAGACCATAGGTTGAAGATGCAGGAAAGACGCATCGCTTTCGTCAGCTTCAGCAATCAGATAGCGACTTTTACCCAAACGGGCATTAGTGCCAGCACTGTTAAGCAGGCCACCAATCACAAACGTCGGGTCCCAGCCAGCTTCGGCGAAGATAGTGGAAATCAAACTGGTAGTTGTGGTTTTCCCGTGCGTACCCGCGATGGCAATTCCATGACGGAAACGCATCAATTCGGCCAGCATCTCAGCGCGGCGAATAATGGGAATACGATGTTCCCGGGCATAACGAATTTCCGGGTTTGCCTCGTTAATAGCACTGGATACCACCACGACATCGGCGCCCACCACGTTATCTTCGTGATGGCCGATAAATATCTCCGCGCCCAGTTCTTCCAAGCGCGCAGTCATCGCACCAGCCTGAATATCAGACCCGGCAATATCGTATGTTTCATTGAGTAGTACTTCTGCAATACCGCCCATTCCCGCGCCACCGATACCGATGAAGAAAATGCGTTTTACTTTGCGCATTTGCGGGCTCTGGAATGGTTTTTCACCTACCATCAGGCTTTCTCTCCTGTCAGCAGTTCGCATTGTTCTACGACCTGCTGTGTTGCATTTATGATCGCCGCCTGACGGGCTTTTTTCCCCATATTCAGGCACGATTGAGGTTGACGCAGCCAGCCTTCCAGCACTTTGCCCAACCCGCTTTCTAATTTTGTTTGCGGCAATAACACCGCGGCGCCCTCATCGACCAATGAGCGGGCATTTTTAGTTTGGTGGTCGTCCACGGCATGGGGCAAAGGAACAAATACCGCAGGTAACCCTGCAGCAGCAACCTCTGCCACCGTCAATGCACCCGCGCGACAAACTATACAGTCGGCCCATGCATAGGCAGCTGCCATGTCTGCGATAAAATCGCTTACCTGTACGTCCACACTGCCCGATGCATAAGCAGCACGCACCGATT
The DNA here is from genome assembly GCF_056159945.1 of Alteromonas sp. ABH2_165. Lineage (NCBI taxonomy): Bacteria > Pseudomonadati > Pseudomonadota > Gammaproteobacteria > Alteromonadales > Alteromonadaceae > Alteromonas > Alteromonas sp. ABH2_165. The sequence continues at coordinate 334,052 of NZ_JBSWWF010000004.1, read as the reverse complement.
CGGTATTGCCTTTGCCTGCCTGATGACGGATTGTCAGGCCATACAGGTTTTTGCACACCGCTGGCACGCCCTCGTTCAGCGCTTTCGCACCGAGGCTGCCGCCAATCACCAGCATGCGCAGAGGTGAGTGGGTTTCAGTTTTATCTGCCAGGGCGACAATCTCTTTTCGAACCGGATTGCCAACCGTCATACATTTAGACGCGGCCCCCTCAAAGCCACCGCGGGCATTGCCGAATCCCAACATGATCCGCTTTGCCAGTTTACCCAGCATACGGTTAGTCATACCAGCAGCGGCGTTCTGCTCGTGAATCATCAGCGGAATACCACGTAACCAGGCAGCAACACCGCCAGGGCCACTGGCGTAGCCGCCAAAGCCAACCACCAGATCGGGTTTCAGCTGCCCCATCAGTTTTCGCGCTTCTCCCATGCCTTTAAGCAGTGCCATGACGCCGCTAACACGGGCTGATAAGCCTTTACCACGCAACCCCTTCACATGAATGAAGTGGATCGGAAAACCATGTTCTGGTACCAACTGTGCTTCCATTCTTTCTGCGGTACCCAGCCAGTGTACGTCCCAGCCTTTTGCTTTCAGCGCATGGGCCACCGCTAGCCCGGGAAACACATGTCCACCGGTACCACCCGCCATAATCAGGCAACGCTTAGTCATACTGCGCCTCCTGCTCTACATCTTTCAGCATGGCGCGAATATCATCCTTACTCTTCTGCTGGGTTTCTTTATCTGCTGTATTGTCTTCAGCTTTTTTGATTCTTTGCTGCTTCTTACGTTGGTTTTTACGTTCAATGGCTTGTACACCATCGACACGTAATTCAAAATCGATTCGCATCAGCATGGCAATGGCTACCATCATGACAATTAGGCTTGTCCCCCCGTAACTAATGAGGGGCAGCGTTAATCCTTTGGTGGGCAGAATACCCGCACTGGCACCAATGTTTACCGCGGTTTGGAAACTCAGCCAAATGCCAATGCTATAAGCAAGGTATCCTTCAAAAGGTCGCTGCTTCGCTAATGCGTGATTACCAATTTTAAGTGCCTTAACAACCAGATATAGAATAAGCGCGAGTACCGCTAATACGCCTACAAAGCCGAGTTCTTCGGCCAGAATCGCCATTATAAAATCGGAGTGCGCCTGGGTTAAAAATTCCAGCTTTTGATAACTGTTGCCCAAGCCCTGCCCCAGCCAACTGCCGCGGCCATAAGCCATAAGAGACTGCGTTAACTGATAACCGCTACCGAAAGGGTCTGCCCAAGGGTCAAGAAATGAAGTTACCCGGCGCATACGGTATTCCTCGAACACGATCAGGAATACGATGGCCAGCAAACCCACAAAGACAATGGCGAAGAACTGCCAAAGCCGCGCCCCGGCAAGAAACAGCAAGCCCATGGTAGTGGTAAACATCACCACCACAGTTCCGAAGTCGGGTTGCAGCAGCAGTAAAATAGCGACCACAAAGAAAACAACCAGAGGCTTTAAGAACCCTTTGATGTTTTCCGTTACCTCCTCATACCGGCGTACCAGATACCCGGCGAGATAAGTGAAGAAAAAAAGTTTAGCCGGTTCCGCGGGTTGTAACGTAAGGGGGCCAATCACAATCCAGCGGGTACTGCCGTTAATTGACCGCCCCACCGCAAGTACCGCCAGCAGCATACCTATAGCCGCAAGCAGCAACCAGGGATTCACTTTGCGCCAGAAACTCATGGGGATCTGTATCACTACGCCCGCAGTAAGCAATGCAAATAACAGGTAAATACCGTGTCGAATGGAGAAGTAAAACGGATTGCCATAAAGACGGTCTGCCACCGGCATAGACGCCGACGTCACCACTACCAGACCCAGCGTAGCCAGGGCAATCGCCACCAGTAATAAACCGGTATCATATGGTGAAGCCGACTTCGCCTCACCGTGGCGCTGAGCAAAAATATCTGACAATTTGGTGGCCGCCTCACTCATTTTGCGGTGACCTCCATGATTGCATCGGCAAACACTTTCGCGCGATGGGCGTAGTTGTCGAACATATCAATACTGGCACAGGCTGGCGAAAGTAGCACCATGTCGCCAGGTTCGGCCTGCTGAGCAGCAAGCTTCACCGCACTGGGTAGATCAGGTAAATATTGAGAACCCGGCACTAGCTCGCTAATCGCTTTACCATCTTTACCAATGGTAATGACTAAATCCACGTAGCGATTGAAGGGGGCTTTAAGCGCTGTAAGATCAGCCCCTTTTCCGTCACCACCCGCAATCAGAATAAGCTTGCCGGTTTTAGTGCCCCCTAATCCTTCAAGGGCCGCCAGGGTCGCGCCCACATTGGTTGCCTTGGAATCGTCAATCCAGCGCACACCATTGGTATTGGCAATTTCTACACAGCGATGCGGTGCAGGCTCGAAGGATTTCACCGCTTCACAGGCGGTGTCGATTTTTAACCCGGCAACCAATGCCAGTGACAGTGCCGCCTGAATGTTCAGCACATTGTGACTGCCCACCAGTTTAACCGACGCCATATCAAGGACAGGCTTACCCTGCCAGGTAATGTAATTGTCGGTCAAACCAAAATCTTTCGCTGAGGACTGTGCCTGGAATGCTGTCTGCTTCGCTACCTTTGCAGCTGGATAGGTTTCTTCGTGGCCTTGCCACACCACCGCGTGTTCACAATGGGCAAAAATACGCTGTTTGGCGGCGGCGTACTCCGCCATCGTACCGTGACGGTCGAGATGATCGTCAGTCACGTTTAAAATGGTGGCACCTAGCAGATTCAGTGAGGAGGTGGTTTCGAGCTGAAAGCTTGATAATTCGAGTATCAGAAAATCCCATTCCTCGCCCACAGTTTCCAGCACCGGGCGACCCACATTTCCTGCCGCACAGGCTTTCAGACCTGCTTGGTTTAGAATATGGGTGAGCAATAAGGTTACGGTGGTTTTACCATTCGAGCCGGTGATACCAAATGCCGGGATACGCTGCAGGCGAGCGAACAGCTCCACGTCACCGATCACTTCCACTCCGGCTAGTTTTGCGCTTTTCACCGACGCATGAGACGGCGAGATACCCGGACTCAATACCAAAGTGTCTACGCCTTCCCAATAACCAGGAGGCAACTCACCCAAAGTTACAGGTTGCGTAATGCTTTCTGGAACCACGGCGTTTGCGCGAGTATCCCACACTTTAACGGTAGCGCCAGTGGCAGATAAAAAGCGCACAACAGACTGACCGGTCAATCCAAGACCGGCCACCACTACCTGTTGAGAAGCGAGTAATTCGTTCATCGTCACCGTAACTTCAGCGTTGCCAGACCAACCAGCACCAGAATTAATGAAATGATCCAGAAGCGCACAATCACGCGGGGTTCTGGCCAACCTTTAAGTTCAAAATGGTGATGGATGGGCGCCATGCGGAAAATGCGCTTGCCGCGGAGCTTAAACGAACCCACTTGCAGAATTACCGATACAGTTTCCATTACGAATACGCCGCCCATAATAATAAGCACGATTTCCTGACGCACCAGTACCGCCAACACACCCAGCGTACCGCCAAGGGCCAGCGAGCCCACATCGCCCATGAATACCTGTGCCGGATAGGTGTTAAACCAGAGAAAACCAAGACCGGCACCAACGATGGCAGTACACACAATTACCAATTCACTGGTCAGCGGAATGTGCGGAATATTCAGATAAGTGGCAAAATTAAAGTTACCTGTTACGTAGGCAAATATGGACAACGCACCAGCCACCAGAATAGTAGGTACAATAGCCAGTCCATCGAGGCCGTCGGTGAGGTTTACCGCGTTAGAAGTGCCCACCACAGCAAAGTACACCACAACCAGGTAGAACAGCCCCAACTGTGGCATGACTTCCTTGAAGAATGGCACCAGTAGTGACGTCTCTTGCGGCAGCGTGGACGACGCATAAAGATAAAACGCCACACCCAGCGCAATCACTGACTGCCAGAAGTATTTCCAACGAGCAATGAGGCCTTTTGAATCTTTACGCACTACTTTGCGGTAGTCGTCGACAAAACCAATGATGCCGTAGCCAATCACCACGGCAAGGGTAACCAACACATAGCGATTGGTGAGGTCGCCCCATAGCAGCACACTGATCACAATGGCAGATAAAATCAACAAGCCGCCCATGGTGGGCGTACCCGCCTTAGACAAATGACTTTGCGGACCGTCATCGCGGACAGTCTGGCCAATTTGCAAACGCTGTAGCCAGCGAATCATTTTTGGCCCAATTACAATGGCAATCACCAGTGCAGTGAGCGTGCTTAATATGGCACGCAGAGTAAGGTACGAGAATACAAAGAATCCCGGTTCGTATTGTTTAAGCCAGTCGGCCAGCCACATCAACATGCTATTCGCTCCCGACGGCGTTCAAACTTTCCCAGGCGAGATACCTCGATGGCATCTACAACCCGTTCCATTCGCGAGCTTCGCGAACCTTTAACTAAAACAGAAATATCACGCTGATCGGCCATTAGCACATCCGTAAGCGTTTCCATCAACGCATCCACGTCACTGAAATGAAAACCGCTGTCACCGTAAACCGCGCTGGCGCTTTGGCTAAGCACACCCAAGGTGAACAGGTAATCGATGCCTTTTTGTTGCGCATATTTGCCCACTTCCTCGTGGTAGTAGCGCGCTTTCTCACCAAGCTCTGCCATATCACCCAGAATGAGTACACGTAACCCGGAGAAACTAGAAAGTGTGTCGATAGCGGCATTCACCGAGGCGACGTTAGCGTTATAAGTGTCATCAAGCAGGCGGAAGTGCGCAGATAATGCTTTAACATTCAGGCGGCCCTTCACTTGCGCCATATTGAGCAAGCCGTCTTTCACGTCTTCAAGGGTCGCACCTACCTGCATGGATAATGCCGCAGAAACCAACGCATTGCCTACGTTATGAATGCCAGGAATGCGAAGTTGCACCGCGGTTTGCCCCTGTGGGGTCACCATGTTGAATTCAGCACAGCCATCCAGTCCAACAGTGATATCTTCAGCGGTGAAATCCGCCGTATTCTGTTGCTGTGGAGAGAATGTTAGTACGTGGTTGTATTTGAGTTTACCTAACCAGAATTCTGCAAACTGGCTGTCAGCATTAACAATGGCAGTGCCAGATTCACCTAAACCTTTAAAAATCTCGCTTTTTGCCCGCGCAACGCCAAGCAAACTGCCGAAGCCTTCCAGGTGAGACGCCGCGGCGTTCACAATGGTCGCCACATCGGGTTTCACTAAATCGGTGGTATAGGCAATTTCACCCAAATGATTGGCACCTAGCTCCATCACCGCGAAGTCATGTTCAGGCTCAAGACGTAACAGCGTCAGAGGCACGCCAATGTCGTTGTTGAAGTTTCCGGCAGTAGCCAGCACGTTGCCTCGACGAGCAAGAATAGCCGCCGTCATTTCTTTTACTGTGGTTTTACCGCTACTACCGGTTACCGCGATGGTTCTTGGTGCCACTTCAGCCTTCACTGCTGCACCGAGTAAACCCAGCGCGAGCTTGGTATCGGCAACTTTAATAACCGGCAACGAGGTGCTGATTTCTTCACTGGCAATCACAGCACTGGCACCAGCCTTTTCTGCTGATGCCACGAACCGGTGACCGTTAAAATTATCGCCGCACAGGGCGATATACACATCACCCTTTTGCAGCGTACGGGTATCGGTACTTACCCCGTTAACTTCCTGATCATCCCCTTTCAGGGTGCCTTTTACTTTGTCGGCGATCCAGGAGAGTGTAGTCAGAATCATTAGCTGTACTCCCTTTGCAAGCGTGCTACAACGGCGCGCTCGTTATAATTGTTCTTGTGTTCACCGATGATCTGATAATCTTCATGGCCTTTACCCGCCACGAGGATCAGATCCTCCGGAGCTGCCTGTTCCAGGCAGTGGCGAATGGCCTTTTCTCTATCCGGCTCATCCACCGCACATTGCGGTTGTGTCAGTCCGGTACGAATATCTGCTGCGATAGCGGCTGGCGATTCTGAACGGCTGTTGTCGGTAGTGATGATCACGTGATCAGCCCCTTTCTCAGCCGCCTGTCCCATTAGCGGACGTTTACCCTTGTCTCTGTCGCCACCACAACCAAACACGCACCATACGTCGCCGTTGGTATGGTCACGGGTACTCAGCAGAGCTTTTTCCAGTGCGTCCGGCGTGTGAGCATAATCCACAATCACGTTAGCGTGCGTTTCAAAACGGAATACTTCCATGCGCCCTGCCACTGGCGACACTTTCGGCAGCAACGACACCACATCTTCAAAACGCTGCCCCTGCACCAACATCACAGCAATTACCGCCAGCAGGTTGTGCACATTAAATGCGCCTAAAAGCGGTACGTTGATGTCGCGGCTTCCCCAACTGGATACCAGTCTGAACTGACAACCATCGGGATGATATTTCACATTTGTGGCCAAACAATGGCGATCTTCGGGCTTTTGCGCTTCCAATTCGGTTAAACCAAACCAAACCGTTTCCACCCCTTCGGGTTTATGGCTATGCCAATTCGCGCTTTCCTCATCATCTTTATTCAGCACCACCGTTTTCACTGCAGGAAGTTTCATCGCCAGGCGCTTTGCTGCGGCGTAGTCTTCCATGGTGCCGTGATAGTCGAGATGATCTCTGGACAGGTTGGTAAACACAACGATATCGGTATTCAGCTGACTTAGACGCCCCTGCACTAAGGCGTGGGATGAGGCTTCAAAAGCCACCTGACGGGCGTTGTGTTGCACAAAGTCTGCCAACAAATACTGCATCCGAATAGCGTCGGGCGTGGTGTTACCACCCGGGGTGGGCAGCCAGTCGGTATTGCTGCCTTCATACAGGCCTGCACCCAGCGTGCCTATTGCCGCACAGCGGGTTCCGCCCAGTGTGGTAAGTTGCGACAACATTTGCACCACAGAGGTTTTTCCATTGGTGCCGGTTACCGCTACCGTTTGCAATTTAGTGGCGGGATAGTCGTAAAAAGCACCAGCCAGCGAGCTCAATATGTCTGTTAATTCATACAGATGCACAATAATTGTGGTACCGCGCATTTCCATACGGCCGTGCTCACGCACCTTTTCAGTTTGCGCAAGAATGGCTTTCGCGCCCAGACTAATAGCCTGCGGAATAAATTCACGCCCATCCTGGCTGTGGCCTTTCACTGCCACAAAGGCCAATTTCGGGGTAACGCGACGGCTATCCAGGGTGAGCCCCCGAATGCGAACGTCTGGCGCGCTGATTCCAAATTTTTGCAGCAGAACGCCGAGGCTCTGCTCAAATTTGCTAACCACCATTGCTGCCTCCGTTGAGCCATTTCGTTGAAGTCACCTGTTTGTCGTCTGGTGCCACGTTCATCAGTTGCAGCGCACCACCCATGATTTCAGAAAATACAGGCGCAGCAGTATCACCGGCGTAATAAAGATCGCCCGCCGGTTCGTTTATCAACACCACGGTGGCGATCTGCGGATCAGACAATGGCGCCACACCAGCAAAAATATTCACGTACTCATCACCGTAACCGCCAGCAACCGCTTTACGGCTGGTCCCGGTTTTCCCACCTACACGGTAGCCAGGTACCGCCGCTTTTGGCGCAGTACCGCCTCGCAACACCACGCTTTCCATCATTTCCAGTACCGCCCGGGCATTTTTCTCAGATACCACACGTTGTGGCTGCGGACGATAAACGTCAGATTCAGGCTGCTGCACGATGCGCAGCGGCATGCTGATACCGCCATTGGCCAGGGTGGCATACATGCGGGCTAGCTGTGCGGTGGTTACCGAAATACCGTAACCGAAAGATAAGGTGGCCAGTTCGAAATCAGACCAGCGCGTGCGCTCATGGAATAATCCGTTGCTTTCACCGGGCATATTGATACCGGTGTCAGATGTCAGCCCCATGCTGTAAACCATATTCAGCAAGAAGGGTTTAGGTACGCCCAGCGCCAGTTTAGACGTTCCCATGTTGGATGAATGCTGAATGATTTCTTCCAGCGTAAGTTTGCCCAGATTGCGATGATCTTTTACCAGACTGCCACCCAAACGCATCCACCCTGGATAGGTGTCTACGGTATCGCCCACTTTCACACTGCCGTATTCCAATGCCGACAGCACGGCAAGGGGCTTTAATGACGAGCCAGGTTCAAAGGCATCGGTAATGGTGCGGTTACGCATACGGTGTGGCGACGCATTCCCGCGATCATTCGGGTTAAACGACGGCGCGTTTACCATTGCCAGCACATCGCCAGTATGGATATCTACCACGATGGCCGATGCAGAGGCGGCCTGGAAATACATCATCGCTTCTTTAATTTCGCGGTAGGCTAACGCCTGAATTCGCTGATCGATGGTGAGCTTTAAATTCCCCGCTTCTTCGCCATCGGTGGATTTCAGTACTTCCACGGTACGCCCTTTAGCGTCACGACGAATCACCCGGGAGCCCGGCGTGCCGGTTAACCAGTCATCATACTGGCGCTCCAGGCCTTCCAAACCAGAATCGTCCACATCAGTAATACCGATAAGCTGTGCTGTTACCTCACCATTGGGATAGTAACGACGGCTTTCACGGCGCAGATAGATACCGGGAATGTCCAGTTTGTCTACGTAGTCGGCCATGGCCGGTGAAACCTGACGTTGCAGGTAAACAAACCGACGTTTTGGATTTTGCACCTTGCTGCGCAAGTCTTCAACATCGCGGCCAAGCACATCGGCCAGGGCTTCCCAGCGTTCGTACTGCTCCAGGCCGCCTTGCTCGTGGATAATTTTTGGATCGGCGTAAATTGCTCGCACCGGCACACTCACCGCCAGTTCCACGCCGTTGCGATCAGTGATAATGCCGCGATAGGTAGGCATGTCTTTGGTGCGCATGGTCCGGTTGTCACCTTGCGCAATGAGGTTATCTGGCGCAATCACTTGAATATAGGCAGCACGCACGCCAAGGCCCACAAAAACGGCAATGACTAGCACAATAACCAGCATAAAACGCCATTGCATGAAGGAAGGCGTCACGTTCTGCTTAGCGCCTTTTTTCGTTTTTTTCGCAGGCAGGGCAAATATGCTCATTTTAACTTCACCACGACTTCTTCGTCCGCTGAAGGACGGTACATGTTAAGTTGCTTCTGCACTTCGTTTTCAATGCGGTTGTGCTCGGTAAGCGCCCGCTGTTCCAGCACCAGGTTCCGCCACTCCACGTCCAGATCATCTTTCTGCTGCATCAGGTTTTCCATGGCCATATTTTGCTGTCGATTCAGGTGACTCCCCAGCACCACCGCCATAGCGGTAGACACAACCATTAAATACAACAAAACCCGCAACTTGTTGCGGGTCAAATCGGAGACCAGGATCAGTACTAAACTGAAATTTGTCGGAGACGTCGTCCGTGAATTCTGCCCCTCGCTCATAGCTTCTCGGCCACCCTTAACACAGAGCTTCGGGAACGCACATTCTGTGCAATTTCCTCCTTCGACGGCTTCATCTTGCCAAGTGCCTTGAGCACCTTATCAGCATCGATTTCAGCCTGGGTGACAGGCAGGTTTGCGGGCACCACCTTGCCCCGACTTTGGTCTTTCATAAACCGTTTAACCAGGCGGTCTTCAAGAGAATGGAACGAAATAACGGCTAAACGGCCGTCTTTTGCCAGTACTTCTACTGCCGCTTTCAGGCCTACACGAAGTTGATCAAGCTCCGCGTTGATGTAAATACGGATCCCCTGGAATGCACGAGTTGCAGGGTGTTTAAATTTATCTTTCACTGGCACCGCTTCATCAATCAACGCAGCCAGTTCAGCAGTGCGGGTGAGCGGCTGAGTTTTACGGCGCTCGACAATGGCATGCGCAATACGCTTACCGAACTTCTCTTCGCCAAATTCTTTGATAACCTGCGTGATGTCTTGCTCGTCGGCATGTGCCAGCCACTGGGCGGCACTCTGGCCACGACTGGTATCCATACGCATGTCTAGGGGACCATCTTTCATGAAGCTGAAACCACGCTCAGCATCATCAAGTTGCGGCGACGATACGCCTAAATCCATCAGCACACCGTCGATTTTACCGGTAAGCGACATTTCGTTGATAACACGGGCCATTTCACCGAACGGCTCATGCACAATAGTAAAACGGTTATCGTCTTTAAAACGTTCGGCAGCAGCAATAGCTTGAGGATCGCGATCAAACGCAATCAAGCGGCCATGTTCGCCGAGTGATTCGAGAATGCGTGCAGAGTGACCGCCACGTCCGAACGTGGCATCGATATAGATACCGTCAGGCTTAATGGCCAACGCCTCGATACATTCCTCCAGCAACACCGAAATGTGTTTAAACGGGGTGTTGCTCATAGTGAGAATTCCTGCAGACGATCAGTAAGTTCAAATGCACCATCGCGCTCAGTTTCCATATCTGCATCAATCTGTTTAGCCCAGATATCTGCATCCCAGATCTCAAATTTGTTAAGCTGTCCGACAAGCATGACTTCTTTGCTGAGTTTGGCGTGTTGACGTAAAGGTGCGGGGAGAAGGAAACGGCCGCTCTTGTCCATGTCACCTTCGGTGGCATAACCAAGTAGCAGCCGCTGCATCCGGCGTTCAGCCGGAACCATACTGGAGAACTTACTCAGTTTGAGTTCGATCTCCTCCCATTCAGGAAGTGGGTAAAGTAGCAAACAACTTTGTTGTGTATCGATTGTGCAGACCAGTTGTCCGTTACAATCATCCAGAAGTGACTGGCGGTATTTTGTTGGTATAGCCAGTCTACCTTTGGGATCCAGATTGATTGCATTAGCGCCGCGGAACATTCCCCTAGCCTTTTATATTTTTGTGCTCTTGTTGTTCTTGTTTTCTGAGTACCAATCTGCAATTCGTTGATGACTCGATCCACAATTCGCCACATTTACCCACTTGCTAGACAGTTTGGTCTCTACTTTCCCCACTGTCAAGGAAAAACAAGGCTAAAACCCGCGTAAACACTGGGCTGGAGACTGTTTTTATATACAGTACTATTTGTAAAGTAACTGAAAAGATTAAAAAAGAGTCAGATTTGATACGTGAAAAGTTTTTGAAGAAACAAAAAATAATTGGTTGAAGCCCCGTTTTTCGGGGCCTGCAAAGCGATCAATAAGTGGAGTTTAGATCGCTTTTTTCGGATTCCAGCCCCGGAGGATGTTGGCTTGGGTATATTTCGCTGCTTGTTCTGGCTCCAGTGTGTGTTGCCACGATACGCGCTTAGGTGACATTGCTCCTGCCCCTTTGTTACCTGAAACACCATACCGACTGGTTGTCTCTTTAGAAGGGTCCCTCCAATTATGCCAGCCTGCTGGGTGGACATGTCCATTGAGTGTACTGTTCATAATGGTAGTCGCTGCAAACTGACGCCATGGACGTCCTAAATAGACATTGTTGACACCGTCAGGCGCAGTAAACCGGCTATTGTGAAACACCAATCCATAAGGTTGATTTAAAGGCGTTGAGGCAGCGGTAACGTATGTATTACTCAGTAGAGATCGAATTTCACAGTTTTCAAAAAGCGCTGTGCCTTCACCGAAAATGAAATCCACGGACCCAGTTACAAGGCTGTTTTCAAAGTAAGTACGATGCCCTTCCCCTGCTACATAGAGTGTGTCCTGGTATCCTTCAATACTGACATTAAAGAAAGCGGCTTTGTCTGCTTCTACATGCAGGGCAACAGCCTGACCCACTGGTCCCGCCGTATTTCTTATTGTCAGGTTTTCAGCGCTGAAGTCATTGCCGGCAACACGCAGAGTATAAGTGTGAAACGTGCTGTTTCTTCCAAGTCCCAACTTGTCGAAATGGTCGTCAAACGTAATGATAGTATGTTCCCGGCTTTCACCAATCATTTTTAGACGGGTATTCCAGGCGTAAACATTGACTTTTTCTTTGTAAGTGCCGTTTTTGATGAATAGGACAATATCTGTCCACGGGAACGCTTTAGTGGCATGAATGGCATTCTGAATTGAAGTGAAATCTCCTGAGCCATCTTTGGCAACCACTAATCGAGTTTCATAATTTTGAGCAACCGTGCTGAAACTGAACAGCATGAAAAGCAAATAAACGAGTCGCATCCTTTCTCCTATTGAAAAAAAGCAGACAGCCGAGGCTGCCTGCTTTGGTTACACAAGCCAGTATTAGAATGTGTATCGCGCGCCCAGGAAATACTGGGAACCGGTATGACTGTATTCACGGGTCAAATCCATGTCGCCATCACCTGTTCCGTATATGCGCTCAACTTCGTCTGTCAGGTTAATAATTTCCAGCGTGAGAGTGAGTTGCTCATTCACATTGTAAAACGCTGATGCATCCACATGAGTAGGCCCATATTTCATTTCCTGCGCATGACCATTGCCACCTGGCTCCCGCAGTAGATAATCATCACGCTTGTTCATCGAAACGCGGGCACCGTATTTGTCTGTTTCGTAATACAAAGTAAAGTTATAGGAATTAGGAGACAGGCCTGTTGAGTCTTCCGCAATAACGCGAGTCAGGTTTGCCACTACCCCGAAATTAGACATCCAGCCGTCAAGGAAGGTGAAAGGTTGCTGGTACATAAGCTCGAAGCCTTTAACCGTAAACCCGTCATTATTATTTACCGGAATACTGTGCGTATAGAGTTGAGTAGCAGGATCGCCAACCGGCGCAGTTGCCTGGTATTGCGGATCATTGTAAATGGCCGGCCAGTACTCCTCATCAACAAGACGCTCCACCAGCTCAGTATCCAGCGAAGTCACAATATCCTTACTGAACAAATTCAACGCAAGCACTGCTTCTTCACTGAAGTACCACTCTAATGCTAAATCGATGTCGTTTGATTCGTAAGGGTCAAGTCCGGGGTTACCAAGATTACTCACCGTAAAGGTTGTAAAACCAAAATTGGGAGCCGCAATATTTAGCGAGCCAAGGCTTGGCCGTGTCATGCTTCTGGCATAAGACAAGCGTGTTACTAAGTCGTCGGTAACTTCAAGCGCAAGATTGATTGAAGGTAGAAAGTTATCATAGTCGCGGGTGATACTCACAGGATTGCCACTGACTAACGCTTCAGAGGTTACTTCGGTTTGAATATAACGGCCACCCGCATTAACACGAAGCAACATGTCAGCGACATCAAAGTCAGAATTGTACTCGACGTAAACGGCTTTGGTTGCTTCCGTGACGACCCAGCTTGATTCAAGATCCTGCGTATAATTGTGAGTCAGAATGCCATCTGCTTCCAGCGCTTCAAAATCAGCTACCAGGAACGGTACCAGGGTGGCTCCGTCCAGGCCGTTGCCGAAATCGTCGTAAGGGAAAGGCGTAGTGTACTGACTCGGATCGAAAGCAGTAAATTCGCCATCTCCCTGACGATAATCCACTTCGCGGTCATTGAAGGCAAAGCCGGTTTTCAGATCGTACCCATCACCCAGGTAAGTTAAATCAATCTTGGTGGTGTAGTTTGTCTTCTTAACTCTGTGGTTTCGGTTGCCACCGTTTATCACATCAAGAAAATTATTCGGGTCCATGGTGTCGTAATCACCGTAGTCCACCGTCGCAGCATCACCACTGCTATAATCATAGGCGTAATAGTGCGGTACAGAGCGGTAGTAATAGCGAATTTCTTCCCGGGTTGCATCATTCGCGGCGTAACCTGTCATGACATCCAGTGCAAGATAATCATTAATCTGAAAATCACCAGATAAGACAACCTGATCAAAGGTCGACTCTGAAACCTGATAACGACTCTCATACCAGGATGTCACATTATCGAAACTCGCCGCTTCTAGCACCCGGCCCGACTCGTCGACGGTAAACGATAAAGGTGTTTGCCCCTGAAAGTTACCCGGTGCACCGCGATTAATAAACCACTCCATAGAGTTGTAGCTGCGGCGATCGTTTTCCAGCTCGGAATGCAGAATGTCCAGCGTGAATAACATGTCGTCATTTGGTTTGAACTGGAACGAACCTGTGGCGCCAATCCGCTTCTGATCGTTTCCAAAGAAGTCGGCACGAGGAAGCCTGGGCACCCACAAACAAGAGATGGCTTCTTCAGCCCCACAATAATTATCTGGAGTGCCATTAATTTCGGTGAGTTGAGACGTATCTCCCCAAGTACCATCGCCAATTTGATAAGTGGGTTGCCAGCGCACACTGCCGAAGCCTTCCTGTCTAATAGTTCGTTCAGACAATGCCAGAGAGAAAAGTGCGCCAATGGTGTTATCAGCAAATGTGTTACTGATCAGGAAAGCCGTTCGCGGATCGACCTCTTCAGTGAGATCGTTGTAACCGCCTTTCAACGATACCGTTGAGGCAAATCCCTGGTAATCGAAAGGTCTTGCGGAATACATATCAACCGTACCAGCAATCCCCCCTTCCTCTATTGAAGCTGTTTGCGTTTTCTGGATATCGATTCGATTAAACAATTCCGATGCAAACACATGAAAGTCAAAAGAACGACTACTGTTCACGGTGACACCGCCGGAATCGAGACCATCACTTCCCGCAGGCACTTCCATACCATTTAACGTGGTACGGGTAAAGCCTGGGCTGAATCCACGCAATGTAATATTACGTCCTTCACCACCCTCCCGGGAAATTGCGACCCCTGGCACGCGCTGAATGGCCTCAGCGACGTTCAGGTCGGGAAACTTACCGATGTCTTCCGCCATGATTGATTCGCGAACGTTTGACGCGTCTCGTTTTGCGTCAAGTGCTTTTACCAGCGCACCGCGAAAGCCCTTAACCGCAATGACTTCAACATCACCGTCTTGCTCTTCAGCCGAATTCTGAACAGCCTCCTGCGCCGTTGAAATAAAACTGAGTGATGTAATCGATAAACCTAAGAGTATGCTTTTAGAAAGTTTGCTGTAGCTAAATGTGTGCTTGGATTTCATGTGCTGTCCTTCCCGATTGAACGTTTGGTCGGGCTAGGTGCCATTCATCCCATGCCCGTATCTCGCACACATTTATATAACATTTAAATTACATTTGCTACCGGTGGCATTAAAATAATAGTTATATATGTAACATTTAACCTAAGAAACAAGCATGAAATTAGAAATAATTAGTAGATATCAGGCCAGTAGCAGGACGACCAAGTCACATAACACCGTTAACAAAAAACCAAAATGCCACCGATAGCAAATTAGAATTGATACTGTGCTAATTATAATCCTGCATATTCAACACCCGCTCTATTCCATCAATGCGGTCTTCACTATGGTGGTTAACATATAGCAGCGTGCTTTCCCCGCCTTTGGCAATAATACCAAGCAGTGCGAGCACTTTAAGCCGGTTAATTTCATCCAAACCATTACAAGGTTCGTCCAGAATTAACAGTGTTGGGTGCTTTACCATGGCGCGCACGATAAGCAGCAAGCGCTGATCACCAAATGAAAGCGACTGGAACGACGTGTTCAGCCTATCGGTCATGCCCGCAAGCGCAATCCATTCTCTGGCAAGCTGTTTTTGTTTTACCGTAGGCTGTTCATACAGCCCGATACTGTCAAAGAAGCCTGAAAGCACCACATGTAACACCGGGCTGTTCACGCGATACTGCAAATGAAAGCTATTTGAAACCAGTCCAATGTGCTGCTTGATGTCCCAGATACTTTCGCCACTGCCTCGCTTGTAGCCAAACACCGTTAGATCATTGGTGTAGCAGTGTGAATCATCACCGGTGATCATCGACAACAAACAGGTTTTCCCGGAACCATTTGGCCCTACTACCTGCCAGTGCTCGCTTTTGTTTACCTGCCAGTTGAGATCCGAAAAGATAACTCGGCCATCGTAACTCACCTTGCCATCTTTCAATGCAACCAGCGTAGTTTCATCATCCTTCATTTGCGGCGAAGCGCGATCAGCATCCTTGGGTGGCAAACTCGTTGGCACATTCTCAAGATGCAGCAGATGTTTTATCTGTTCACGATCATCATTGGAGACCACATCCCCCTGAGAAGCCCAGGCGACCTTACAATCTTGCATTAACACCAATTGATTGATGAAACTCGGAATTTCACTCAAGCGATTAACAACGATCACAATCGTCATTTTTTCGCTCAGTTCATCAAGTAACTCGCGCAAAAATGCAGAAGAGGCAGCGTCCAATCCGTCCCAGGGTTCATCGAGAATAAGCAATTGCGGGGCTTCGAGTAGCGTTTTCACCAACAACGCTTTACGGGTTTCGCCAGTAGACAGGCCAAGAAAGGCATTATCGAGAAAATGATTCATGCGCAGTCCAGCCGTAAGTTTGTCGAAAAACGCCTGCTGCTCTGCATCGAGTTTACTGCATTGTTTAAGCATCACTTCAGTGGTCGTGCTGGGCACGGGAACCACATCAAGAATGTCTGCATCGTCCTTTTTCTTTTCTTCGGCGATGAGCGCTTGCTGTTGAGCTGTGCTCACCCAGCCAGTGCTGACTGATCTTGTGCGTTCACCCTCTAGGACTTCGCCTTGCCCTGCCAGCACCGCCGCTAACGCAGACTTCCCACTTCCATTCGCCCCCACCAGCGCAACGTGCTTAAGCGGTTGAATGTCAAAATGTTCTGTAAAACACGAAAATGTATCGGATAGCGCCACGCGGCACTGCTCTAATGCGATCATAATATCTCCTTTAATAAGAAAATTATGCCTGATAAGTGATGGGGTGCTAAGAAGAATGCGGTAATACATATTCTTATTGCGTTTTAACAAAATACTGAAATAATGCGCCGTCCGAGCGACAAGGCTTTTCTGGCTCATCCTGTTCGCTCATGGGACATCGAATGAATGTGTATTTGATGGCCAACCCAGTCCAAAACTGGTTGTTGTGCACGTAGTGTGGAGCAAGCAAGGGCAATGAATCCCTGTATTAACTGTGGCGCGTGTTGCGCAACTTTTCGTGTTTCTTTTTATTGGTCTGAGTCCGATCCTTTTGCAGGCGGCTCGGTACCGGCAGAACTAACAGAGAAAATTTCACCCAACCTGGTGGCAATGAAAGGCACGAATCAGCCATCTCCCCGATGCGTGGCGTTAGCCGGTGAAGTGGGCTTTCAGGTGGGGTGCGGTATTTATGAGCGCCGTTCGTCAACGTGCCGAGAGTTTGAAGCGGGAACGGCAGATTGCTTAAAGGCCCGACTCAGGCACGGCATTAATGAGGATCTTATTCCAGTTGTCGCAGCCTGAGCGATGTGAACTGCCACACCCCTAGTATAAAAACAGAAAAAGCGGGCCAGGCCCGCTTTTTACGTATGCATAATGTTGAATTTACGCTGTTGGCGCTTGTTCTGGCGCAGGACCGTTATCCGTTGCAATTTGCATGTTCGCAATTGGGTTTTGCGTATCGTTAGACAGTTCAACCAAACGGTTCAGCTGACCCAGTGATAACATGATTGCGTACAGTGCGCCCAAGAAGCCCTGTTTGTGCAGATCGGTCACGGTTGCTTCTGGCAGTTCCAGTAAACGTTTTTCGTTGATGCTGAACATACCAGTAACGTTACGCTGTTGGCCGTCTTGATAAGTAAGACGAATTTGAATTGGATCAAGCAGATTCAGTTCAACAACTTTCGCAATGAAACGTTGTGTCAGCATTTCACTGTTAGCCAGTTCACCTAAGAACTTTTGACGATTTTCCAGGAAAGCAGACGGCGTACCATCTTCATTGAACAACGGCTCACCGTCTTCTGCGCCAACCAGGTTGCTCTCTTCATCGATGTAAACGCCAAGCTTGTCAGCATCAGGACGAATATCGAAAGGGTAACGCATGATGTTCATTGGTACGTGTGGTGCTTTCCACTTACCCGTAGCCAAGAACAGGTTTTGATTCTGTTCCATGCCCAGCATAGCAACGGTGTGATAACGGTCGCTCTTAGGGTCTTTGATAAATACCAAAGGCATTGTTGCAGCAAGCTGCGCATATTCACGAATAGAAGCTGCAGACAGGTGAGTTTGTTTTGCAAACTCAAATGCACTGTTAACCGCTACTTTTAAGTCTTTGTGTTTTTCTTTATTCAGCGGAATGTAGTTAATAGCCATAAATCTGTTCTCATTACGTTTATTGGTGGTAATCAATTGTGGAATTCGCCAGAGGAAATGCCCTATTGGTGAAAGCCTGCAGTCCCTGCGCACGCGACCACTAACAACTCTGGTCAATGGACTCACCAAACACAGATGAGGAGAGGATTACCACGAAGATTATTCTTGTTGCCTGCTTAAGACTGGCATGAGTCTGTAAAACAGGTTGCCAAGCAGTATCCCGTATTTACCGTCTTAAGTCACGCCCTGAGAACCATATCAAAATTTAAACTTTTATTACAAGCCTCTTTCTTGTCAGTAACAACCCGCTCCTGCAAAGACATGCTCACAAGGGCGATACCGGCATCCACCGGAAATATTTACCATTGCACCGGCTATTGATGGTTAGGTGATTGTGGCATCGCGCAATATTTCGTAGGCTGAAGAAAATAAAAACTAAAAGGCTTCATCATGGGTCCACTTCGCACACTTTCCACATTAATTGGTCTGAGCTTTCTCAGTCATCCCGTTTTTTCTGCACCAGAAACAGCATGGCCTTATGCCGCTGACATTCCTGCATCACAAACCTTAGATGTGGGCCTGGCTGGAGAACAGCCCGTTGATATTGCACGCTTTCTTCTTGCCCGAGGGGCATCGCAAAGTAGCATAAACAGTACCGGAAGCCAGATGGCGTTTGTCGATAACGTTACCGGGCGCCGCCAACTCTGGATTAAGAACCTTCCCGACGGACAGGCGAAGCAATTGACCTGGGGAAATGGCATTTCGTTTTACGCTTGGCACCCCGACGGACAGCGCTTAATTTACGGCGCTGACAACAATGGCGACGAGCGGGAAGCTTTCTTCATTCTGAATGCCGATGGCTTAAAAGAAAAAGTCTTACTGCCTTACAGTGACGGCTTTCGTTCATTCGGCAGTTTTTCCAACGACGGAGAAAAATTCACTTACGCATCGACAGAGCGCAACGGCCGAGATTTTGATATCTACCTGCACGATATGAAAACCGGTGAGAACAAAATGATATTTCAGGCTGAATTTGGATATTTTCCACAAGCGTGGCGACCCGGTTCTGACGAAATAATCGTGACAGAGACCCGGGGCGAGGATGCCGAAGACGTTTATATGTTGTCTGCAGAAAGTGGGGAACTTCGTCCATTATTTAAACCTGATGTAGCCGCCGCTTTTGGTGAGTTTCACTGGACCGATGATGGCAACAAGTTATATTTCGTATCGAATTTAAACCGTGAGATGAAAGCCATTTTCGCTTACGACCCAGCCAGCAAAAAAACCAAACACGTTATTGGTAGCCAGTTCGATATTGATGACTTTATCGTTTGCGGACAGGATTCCATGCTTCTGTGGACCGAGAATCGCGACGGTATCGATACCCTTTTAAAGAAACCGGTTGGCAGTATTGAAACCAGCGAAATTCCGCTGCCAGACGGCGATTACTCAATTAGCTGTACCAAAGACAGCGCCAACGTTCTGGTTAGCATTAACAGTGCAACTTCGCCGGGTGAGGTTTACCTAATCGATGTGCAGAGTATGCAGCAAACCGTGGTATATCGTGCTGAAATGGCCGGTATTTCCCGTAAGAACCTGGTTAACCCAGTGCAGGTTAGCTTTCCGGCCCGCGACGGTGTCACACTGCACGGACAACTCTATATGCCAAAAGGGCGAGAAGGCCAGGCACCGGTGGTTATCGATGTTCACGGGGGCCCTACTTCTCAAGCCAAAATGGGCTGGCAACCGCTAACGCAGTACCTGGTTGGTAAAGGTATAGCGGTGCTCGATATCAATGTGCGTGGCTCTACCGGCTACGGCAAAACATTCACCCGTTTAGATAACCAGGAAAAACGTCTCGATAGTGTGCGCGACCTGGTCGATGCGCTAACGTGGATGAAAACAGACAACCGTTTAGATGCCAACAACGCCGCGGTGATGGGTGGCTCTTACGGCGGTTACATGGTGAATGCGGTAATGGGTAAATACCCCGATGCTTTTAAAGCCGGCGCCTCGTTTGTTGGGGTATCAGACTGGGTACGAGCGTTAAAAAGTGCATCGCCTGCCCTCATGGCGTCAGACCGCATTGAGTATGGCGATATCCGTGAACAAAAATGGCAGGACTTTTACGCCGTAAACTCACCTATAAACACCGTTAACGATATTAAAGCACCGATGTTTTATGAGCATGGCGCTAACGATCCCCGTGATCCGGTAACAGAATCCGATCGCATGGTAAAAATCCTTCGGGACAAAAACATACCTGTCACTTATTTGCGCTTTCCTGATGAAGGCCACGGTGTAAGTAAGCTGGAAAACAGGATTATTTTTTATCGGGAACTCGCTGCATTCTTAGAGCAGCACTTAAAAACACAATAATGATGAAGGGAAATAACATGGGGCGACTCGGCAACACAATCGTAGCAAGGAAATCGACACTGGCGCTTATCATTCCAGCCATGCTGTCACTGGCAAGTTTCAGCAGTCATGCAGATGCGCCAATCAAAGTATCGGCGCAGGCAAACCAGATTGCGCAAGAGAATATCATTGTCGACGGGCATATTGACGTGCCGTATCGTGTGCATAAAAAATGGGAAGATGTCAGCGTTGCCACCAAAGGCGGTGACTTTGATTACCCTCGTGCGAAGAAAGGCGGACTTACCGCGCCTTTCATGTCGATTTACGTGCCAGCGAGTTTAGACAACTCTGCGGAATCTACCGCCGTTGCTCACCAGTTGATCGACTTGGTTGAAGCCATGGTGTACCGCTCACCGGATAAATTTGCTATCGCAAAGTCGGTCGCAGATGTAAAAGCACAATTTAAGGAAGGCTTAATCTCTTTACCAATGGGTATGGAAAACGGTTCCCCCTTACAAGGCAGTATGGAAAACCTGAAGACCTTTTACGAGCGCGGTATACGCTATATCACTCTCGCCCACTCGCTCAGCAACCATATTTCTGATTCATCTTACGACTTACGTCGCCAGTGGCACGGTTTGAGCCCATTCGGTAAAGAGGTGGTGGTAGAAATGAACAATTTAGGCATCATGGTAGACATCAGTCACGTGTCAGATGAAGCTTTCTATCAGGCCATTGAAATCAGCAAGGTGCCGGTTATTGCTTCCCACTCATCCTTACGTAAATACACGCCAGGATTTGAGCGGAATATGGACGACAAGATGGTGAAAGCACTGGGAGAAAATAACGGTGTGATCATGATTAACTTTGGCTCTAGCTTTGTTTCCAAAGAAACCCAGGATTGGCGCAATAATCTGACTAAGCGCAAAAATGCGTTAATTAAGGAAGTGGGTGAAGATAGCCCGCAGGTGGCGGAATTTGATAAGAAATATCGTGAAGAGAATCCTTATCCGTATTCCACTCTTGAGCAAGTGTTGGACCATATCGATCACGTGGTGGAACTGATCGGCATTGACCATGTTGGTATTGGGTCTGATTATGATGGCGTCGGTGATTCGCTGCCGGTGGGCTTGAAAGATGTATCGTCTTACCCGAACCTCATCCAAGGCATGTTAGATCGCGGCTATTCTCGTACAGACATTGAGAAAGTACTCAGCGCCAACCTGCTACGGGTATGGTCTGAAGTAGAAAAATACGCCGCCAGCCACTAATCCGCTTAGCAAAAAATCAGCATTAAAAAACATGCCGACGCACAGTAACGTGTGTCGGCATTTTTTTGTTCACACGCTCTCGTATCTAAACACCACTCATACTGTCGGGCGAAATTGCACAGCCATGGCGTAACCGTTGCGCACATGCTTTATTTCAAACAATCCAAAATCATGACTTAGCGCTTGCCCTTCACTGAGGGGATTCCCCAGATGCTTTTTCAGAAACTCATTCAACGTCAATTCCATCTCGTCTTCCGGCAATGGGAAATCCAGATTATAGGCGTGACTGATTTCACTCATCTTAGCGACCCCTTTTATGACCAGTTCGCTGCGGGAAAAATGGGCTTTCTCCAGACTTTGTATGTGTGAAAAGATATTGTCGACAAAAGGTTTCAGACCCGGCCGGATTAGAATAAAGATGTGATCGCCCGGTAACAGCATGGTAGAACCCCGTGGCGGAAATACCGCGTCGCCCCGTGTGATCATCGCAACCACCGCCCCTTCTGGTAACGCTAGTTCGCCCAGAGTGCGGTTTACCGCCTTGGCTTTATCACCAAGGGTGTACTGCACGATATCGGCGTTTACATCGCCCAGTGAGCTAATTTCTAATGTGGCTGAGGGCGTAACCGGGGCACTTTCCAGCAACTTCAGCTTTCGCGCCATCCACGGTAGCGTAGAACCTTGCAAGGTGGCGGATATTAGCACCACAAAGAACACCACATTGAAAATCAAATACGCTTGCGGAATGTCGAACAGCAAAGGAAATATCGCCAGGATAATTGGAACAGAACCCCGAAGCCCAACCCAGGACAACAGGCCAATCTCACGCTTGTTAAAACCTGCCATCGCCATAAATGGCGCCACTGCTAGCGGCCGTGCTACAAATATCAGTACGGCGGCAATCAGTAAGCCTTCTGCCCAGACATCGAGCAGAGATTTGGGATTCACCAGCAATCCCAGCATAACAAACATGCCTATTTGACTCATCCACGCCAGACCATCGTGAAACATGAAGGTGGCGCGTTTGAGTACAAAACGACTGTTTCCAATGAAAACACCGGCAATAAAAGTTGCGAGGAAGCCGCTGCCGCCAAGACTTGCGGATATCCCGAACGTAAGGAAACCGCATACGGCAACCAGCACTGGATACAACCCAGGCGCCCCCAGCGTAATGCGGTTAATCAGCTTCACTGCAAGCCAGCCAATACTTAAACCCACCAGCGTACCAATGCCCATTTGCATAGCAAATAGCATGGCTAAATCCCAACCCGGCTCCATTTGATGCGTAAGAAGTTCAAGAATGCCCACGGTAAGGAAGATTGCCATGGGATCGTTGGAAGCACTTTCAATTTCCAGGGTGGCTTTTAAGCGCGGGCTTAGATATACACCGGCATTGCGCAAAATGGAAAATACCGCCGCGGCATCGGTTGAACCCACAATGGCGCCTATCAAAAAGCCCACCATGGGCGGCACACCGAGAATATGGGCAGCAGCAAAGCCAGTTACCCCGGCGGTAATTGCCACACCTAAGGTTGCCAGGATGGATGCGGGCTTCCACACTAGCTTAATGGAAGAAAATGAGGTTTGCAGACCACCATCAAACAGGATCATCGCCAGTGCCAGCGTACCTAATGCATGGGCTACACCAGCATTATCGAAAGATAAGCCAAGGCCGTCTTCGCCGGCGAACATTCCCACCAGCAGGAATACCACCAGCAGAGGTAATCCGAGTCGGGGTGACAATTTACTCGACAGTATGCCGACAAAGAGTAATACCGATGCGATAAGGATTTGATAATCAATGGTAAACATACCGGTACTCCTTTAAACCCCAGTCATGTGTTTCGTGTTCCTACAGTAATAACAGACCCTGTTGGCAGGGTAATCGTTCACAATGCAGAGCCATAATGGCTCTGCATTGTCAGTGTCAGGGAATGTGCGCCAGCGACTCCCTGATTTCTTCTGATGTTGGACGCAGTTGCGCCAGTCCTTTTGCCTTACGGCGTTTACCGAGGTAATAAAGAATAGGTGATGCAACAAATATAGAGGAACTGGTGCCAATAACGATGCCAAATAGCATGGGCAGCGCAAAACTCACGACCGACGCCCCGCCAGCAATGCCCATAGGTAACAATGCCAGCAACGTGGTTAATGAGGTAAACACCGTACGGCTTAACGTTGCGGTGATACTGCTATTGAGCACCTCCTCAATGGGTTTATCCGGTGTCATACGGAATCCTTCGCGGATCCGGTCAAATACCACGACCTTATCGTTGATAGAATAACCAATCAGTGCCAGTAAGGCAGCCACCGCAGTAAGATTGAACTCCAGCCCGGTGAGCGCAAAGAAACCAATGGTTTTGGTGAGGTCTAGCGCAATGGTGGCGGTGGCCGCTAAAGCAAAGTGACTTTCGAAGCACAGCCATAAATAGGCCAGAATGCCACCGCCCGCAATCAATACTGCTAAAATAGAAGCATCTGCAAAGCCACCACTGACTTTTGAGCCCACCATATCAACACGGGGAAAGGTTGCGTCTTCATCAAGGCTTTGCACGACCTGTTTTACTGCTGCTACCTGACCCGACTGCGCGACCTGACGGCTCGTATCGGGTTCAGATTGCTCAGTATTCACACCTTCCGCATTGGCCTTATTTGGACTGTCTGCAACGGGCACACGAATCAGGTAGTCCCCCTGATTGCCAAACTCCTGTATAGACACGCCTTCGATACCATTGGCTTCAAAAGCGCTGCGCAGTGCATCAACCTGGACCTGCTGCGTGCTTACCTCGACCAGTGTGCCACCTGTAAAATCAACGCCGTACTGCAAACCGGGCGTAAAAAAGGCCAGCACTGAAGCCACCGACAAAAATGCAGAAACACATAAGCCGGTGACGCGTCCCCGAAGAAAGTTTATCGGGGTTCCGGCTTTTCGTTTGAACCAACCATAACCGGGGAACTGCAGTACCTGACGCTCTTTGCCGTGGGTGGAGGCTGAAATTAGCATTCGGGTGACCGCGATAGCGGTGAACATACTCGTGAACAAACCAATGCCAATGGTAATGGCGAACCCTTTCACCGGGCCGCTACCAAACATAAACAGCAAACTTACAGCAATGAGCGTAGTTAGACTGGAATCGAGAATCGTTGACCACGCTTTGTCGAAGCCAGCCCTTATAGCCGTGCCCGCAGGTTTACCGCGTCGGGATTCTTCCTTTATGCGCTCGTTTATCAGAATATTGGCATCAACCGCCATGCCCAACGTTAGAATTATCCCTGCGATACCGGGCAAAGTGAGAGTGGCACCAAACACACTGAGCACACCAAACAACATACCAATGTTAATTGCCAGACTGGTACAGGCAATCACGCCCCAACGGCCGTACAGTACCACCATCAGTGCTAACACCATAGCAGCACCAATGAGGCCGGTGGTTAATCCCATTTCAATAGCATCACTGCCTAAATCCGGCCCAACCGTACGCTCTTCAATAACATGCAGAGGCATAGGTAATGCCCCCGCCCGCAGTAAAAGCGCCAGCTCTTTTGCTTCGTTAGCGGTGAAGTCACCGCTTATTTCACCGCCACCTGCGCCAATAACTGCTCTTATCACCGGCGCTGTAATCACTTTGCCGTCGAGCACCACCGCCAAAGGCACACCAATATGCGAACGAGTCATGTCGGCAAACAGGCTGCCGCCCACACTATCGAGTTTAAAGTTTACGACAGGGTTGCCGGTGTTGGGGTCGAACGCTAGCTGGGCATCACTAATGTGTTCGCCTTCCATCGCCACCCGCTTTTCCAATGTGTAGGTGGTGTTCCCTTGCATGTCGGGAACACGAATAACGCCGGTTCGCTGACTGCCGTCGGTTACCCAGTGGAAGCGCATTTGCGCGGTGGTGCCAAGGAGATCTCGAATAGCTGAGGGGTCGGTCACACCCGGCATTTGCACTAATACACCGTCATCGCCCTGCCGGGAGATACTGGGATCGACAAGCCCGGTTTCATCCAGTCGGCGGCGCACCACTTCCACACTTCGCGCCATGGCATCGTTCACCAGCGCTGTTTTGTATTCATCGGTAAGCGCAACCGAAATCACATTGTCGTTGCGGTCTATAGCGAACTGAGGTTTACCCTCAGTGCTGTAGCGATAAGCAGTGAGAATATCCCACGCTTTCTGTGCATTAGCATTCGCCATCAAGGTGAACTGAAGGTGATGGTTCGCCGCCGACTGCACCTGATAGCGAATACCCGCATCGCGAAACTGTTTAAACAGACTTTCACGCATATCGTCAAAGGCTTTGTCGAACAGCGGGGCCGTATCCGCAGTGAGCAAAAGATGAGAACCACCCTGTAAATCCAATCCCAGCGATAGCTGATTTTGGGTATACCAGTTTGGCAGTTTCTGCTGCGCAGACGCGGGCAGCAGGTTAGGCAAGGCGCTGAATAGGCCAAGCAAAATTACGAGCACGTATATCACGCCCCGTACGGAGAATTTTTTCATGATTATCCTTAGAAATTTTCAGCAAAATGGGCGTTTAGCCCGTGAAAGCGAAAGTTCTAAGGTTGAGGTGGTGCACGTAGTAAGGGGCGGAACCAGCGAAACGCCGGTGTGAATAAAACGGAATAAACCGACTCACTGACAATGCCACGAAGGTGCCAGTTTACTGCCGGTTGAGGATAGTTTTGCTCCGTCCATTCAGTACCATTACCATCAAAGCTAACACGAGACGCTTTAGGTAAGGTTTGTCTTGAAGGCAGCAAATCTGTGCGCGAAAGTACCAGGCCGCCGTAATGCTCAAAAGGCGCGTAGTTCGTCGACGCATTACCAGTAAACCGATGACCACTGTTTGCTGCAGCAGCTAACACCAGGAACAACAAAAAAGCGGACACAAATTGCATGGTCCGGCTGGATTGCCTGTTCGGTAATGGTGTGTGATTCACGGTTTAATTCTTCTGTTTGCGGACGTAAGCATACGCAGACCGCATTATCTGTGCATCAGATATGGGAGCGAAGGGCTGAAATTCAATATCAGCCCTGCTGCCATTACACATAATCAATGAGATCGACACCAAAAAAGTTGTCGATGGCGCATTGCCATTCCCCGCCCTCATTTTTACGGAACACGTAAATGGCTTTTTTGTAGTCGCAGCCCATCTTGTCGATGGCCTGTTTGCTGTTCAGGTACAACTTACTGATCACCAACGCGGTATCGCCCGCTTCAATCACTACCTCATCACCATGGGACACTACATGTTCTGGCATATAGCGAGACTTAAACTCGTGTAATGCGCCGTGAATATCGCGGTGCTCAGAGATAAAAGGCTTATCTACCAGCACAGCGTCATCTTTGTAGAGTTGCTGCAATGCGGCGGCATCATTGCTATTAACAGCCTGATGCAACGCCTGTAATTGCTGGGATATTGGGTGGTTCATGATCTGTCGTCTCCTGATTTATAACCACGAAGACGAACAAAAAACCCGCCTTCGCGGCGGGTTTTAGTTAATTTATTTACGTACTAGCAAACCCGCCCATTTCTGAGAATAGCGAGTAGAATAATAAGAGCGATGTTAGTTGCCTTGATAGCGCTGGTAGTAAGGTTCATTATTTTTCCTGTACGTGATGCCTAAAAGGTAAGCGTTATGGCATGTGGAGTCAAATGGCTTTTTAACCTTTTTCCGCCACTTCATCAACAAAGCTGCCTAACATCATAATCATCTGCCGGAACAGCGGGTTTGCCTGCGGTGCGGCACAGTTGTCTCGCAAGTCCACGTTGCTATCGTCGAAATGCATGTCTACCACCATTTTGCTGTTAACTACGACATCGGCATGGCAAGTTTTAAAGCTCTCATCAATAACAAAGAAGGTATTTGTTTTGGTGGTCGTGTGCGCCATCAAGGTCTCAATTCCCACAATGGGCGTAGTGGTATCGGCCTGCGAATGGGCTGCAAATACCGGTATATCGATGGTCTTACCCTCTTCGTATTGTTCGCGTATATCGTTAATGACATCCATTAACTCCAACCCAGAGAAGCTGGCGATTGTCGGATATTTATATGGATTAGGCCCTTGGGTGACATAGGTACCGTCGATCATCCGTGCAACCAGGCTAATTCCCCAGATTTTTGACAACCGCTCTACCCCGCTATCCAGCGCCAGTGCACCAGAGAATAACATTAGCCCTTTGATATTATCCGGGTGATGAAGATAGTGCTGTACCGACAGCGCCCCACCGGTCGAAAAACCGCCGAGGAAAATTTCGTCGCCAAACTGGGGAGCCAGCGCCATAACATCATTCAAATGTGCAGCCCAGCGCTCATCGAGTTGGCTGTCACTCATTTCGTCGTCGGCTTCTAGCTGCCCATGCCCGACGTTCAGCGGCACAATCACGTTAAACCCTTTGTCATACAGGAAGCGGGCAATGCCCGTCATATAAAAGGGCGAGTCACTCAGGCCGTGGAGCAGTACGGCCACTTTCGCGGTTTTGTTTCCGTGATGAAGGATATAAGGCGCATTTCCATCGTTTCGCAGAGCCGGTGAACACACATCAAAACGCGTCACTGAACGGTTCATACAGGCTCGCACCTGCCCTAGCCGCTCTTCATACAAATGACTGAAAGCGGCGAATCCGTCACTCAGTTCGTTTTCCTTTGCGGTTGTTGTCGCGCTGATAACCAACAACAGTGCACTGAATAAGGCAGCCTTAGACACTCGCCCCTCCTTCTCGCTGGTATAAATATTGATAACCTCTTAATAGTAACAGATAAAAACCGGTTTAGGATGGTTATACATTGGATAAACGGTGCGCAGATACGGTTTATTAGTACCGGTAGTAAAGAAATAAAAGGTATATTATTTTATCCCTGAATATTCCGTAACATGCGGCGGATGCATTCAGTTTTGACTACTATCTCACCAACTGGTTACTGCAGCCACAATCGGCTGTAATGCCTGTAGTAAATCTGTTGAAAAAGGCAAAGCGGCGTGAAAACCCGTGACGCAAAGCCTCCGGTCTACCGTCTGTGTAGCAGACCACGATAGCGGGGTTACCGAACAAGCATAGTTCTTCGGGACTTAGGTTCACTTTTTCAGTCACATTCATTAGCTGCAGTGGTTGCTGTAGCGAACGTTGAGGAACTGACAATGATCGTGTTAGTTGGTGGCGAAAAAGGCGGCAGCGGAAAAAGCTGTCTCGCACAAAACATCGCTGTATATTTACGAACTGAAAAAAATGCCAGCGTGCTGATGGTCGACTGCGACCCTCAACGCACCACGTCAGACTGGATACAGGAACGCAAGGCAAACGAAAAGTTACCTTCGATTAACTGCGTTCAGCTATACGGAAAGATCCGTAATGAGCTTCTCAGTCTGCGGGAACATTACGATTTTGTCGTTATCGACTGCGGTGGTCAGGATAACCTCGCTCTGCGCTCATCCATGGCGGTGGCTGACCACATTCTTATTCCTTTGCGTCCGAAACGTCGCGACCTGAAAACCGTACCTCATATGGAAGACATTTTATCGACGTGTAAAATGGTTAACCCCACTATGAATGCGGCGTTCGTTATCACCCAGTGTCCTTCCCTTCCTTCTCTGGCAAGTCGCATATTAGAAGCTAAAGAGGTCTGCCGCTCTTTTGAAGTGCCGGTGTTGGATGCCGTGACATTCAGTCGCAACATGTATGATGATTCTGAGGAATCCGGCCAGTCGGTAATGGAAAGTGAGCCTACCGGCAAAGCATCGACGGAAATTCGCAGTATTATCGAAGAGCTTCTGTCCCGGGGTAAGGGGGAATCTTATGAGCCTTTGCAGTCTCAAAAAATCCACGCTGTCAGCTAAACCTGCGGCGCCAGTCAGTATTGATAGCTTTATTGATGATGCGCTCACCTACGCTGCAGGTAAGCCTTCAGGTGCAAAACTCTACGCGTTGCCAGAACCCGCACCCGTTGTTACACCGTTGCCTACGGGCCCCATGCGCAGAGCCACCTTCACGCTAACTGAAGATGCCATAGATAAACTGAGTGAGTTATCAGAAACGACCAGGATATGTCGTTCCAGATTAATCAGGATCTGGATTGAAAAACAAATTAACGGCGAGATAGCGTCTGTACTCACCGACAATACCCCCTGATTCTTCTGCCTTAATAACAAGGCAATTCACAATACGGAGTGCCATGGAGTGCTCTCCGGCCACCCAGGGAAGCATTTACTGCTTCCCTTTGCTGTTAACTTTTTCAAGACAGGATGATGATGAAGAGTTTCTGGTACCGCAGTATTTTTGTTCTCACTGCGTTTTGTAGTGTTTGTGCTGTGGCAAATTCACAAGACTATGACCTGGCCGATAACACCACACAGGCATTCAGTAAGCAACTGACTGAAGAACAAGCTGCCTACCTGGCAAAAACCAGTGCCGATGCTAAGTTGGCAATTCGTACCCTCTCACTTGAAAAGCAACAGTTGGTGGCAACACAGGAACTCGCAGCACTCAGACAGCGCAGTTTGTATAATATGTTTGTATTAGGTTCGTTGGTATCAGCCCTTTTGCTCATCTTTTTATGCTGGGGGCGCTACGAACAGTATCGTCAAAACCGTTTCCTTGCTGCACAGATAAAAGCCCGTACCAGTGAACTCGAATTAAAAAATACCGAATTAGAAGCGGCCAACAAAGCCTTAGAAAGAGTGAGCATGCGCGATCCGCTCACGGGGCTGAACAACCGCAACTTTTTGAATGCCCATCTTCCTGGTGAAATTACGCGAGTGCAGCACTATTACGCCAGTGCCGAGCATCTACAACATGCTACCAAACAAGATCTGCTGTGCTTTCTGGTCGATATCGACCACTTTAAACGGATTAACGATGTATACGGTCACCTTGCTGGCGACCAGGTCCTCGTGCAGTTCACTCAGGTGTTAAAGACGCTATTTCGAAGCACAGATCTGTTAGTGAGATGGGGAGGAGAGGAGTTTCTGATCATCTGTCGGCAGGCCGATAGAAGAGAATTGACCGATTTGGCAAATCGATTGATTGAAGCGGTAAGGCAAAAGCGGTTTGTGGTGGCTAACGGAGAGGTTATCCATCTTACCTGCAGTGTAGGGTTTTCGGCATTGCCGCTATGGCCGGAACGTTCAGCAGCATTTAGCTGGGAGCAAACCTTTTCTCTCACTGACTATTGCCTGTATGCCGCGAAAATTTCTCAGCGGAATTGTTGGGTAGGCGTAGAAAACGCGACTGGCGCGTTTCACCCAACAGATGAGCTTACGCCCCTTGCGCATAGATTTGGTATTAGCGGCACCAATGTCAAAACGTCGTTGAATAATCTAGCCAGCATCTACTGGCCAGATTAAGCGTTTATTGTAACGCCTCAACAACGAGGCTTCACGTATACGCAGACTAAACGCCAGTCTTAATGTCTTCCATGTGATATTTATCAATCAGGGAATACAGTGTAGGACGGGTAACACCCAGTAACTCCGCTGTTTTTGACATGTTTTTGTCTGCCGTTTGGTAGGCTCGACGAATGGCACGGCTTTCCGCCATTTCTCTCACTTCGCGTAAATTCAGCGTTTCTGGCTCAGCATCACCTCGCGGTGCCATTAAGCCGAGATCTTCCGCTTGCACCACCGAGCCTTCCGCCATAATAACCGCAGACTTCAGCTTATTTTGCATTTCACGAATATTGCCAGGCCACTTGTGCGCCAGCATGGCTTGAATAGCATTGTCTGAGAAACTTTTCGCTTTCGCGTTAAACTCTTCTCGATAGGTGTTTAGGAAGGTGCGCGCCAACAGAATAATATCCTGTTCCCGCTCCCGTAAAGGCGGAATGAAAATAGGAATTTCACCTACGCGATAATACAAATCCTCACGGAATGTTTCGTCGGCAACCATCTGTTGTAAATCACGGTGCGTTGCACAGATCACCCGAATATCGACCGGAATTTCGGCGCGGCCGCCCACTCGCTCAATCACTCGCTCCTGTAAGAAACGCAGCATCTTGGCTTGCAGGCCAATGGGCATATCACCAATTTCATCGAGGAACAGTGTACCGCCTTGGGCCGTTTCAATTTTACCCAGAGTGGTTTTGTTGGCGCCGGTAAATGCGCCCTTTTCGTAACCAAACAGCTCACTTTCCAGCAGGTTTTCCGGAATAGAGGCACAGTTGATTGCGACAAAAGGCTTGTCTTTGCGAGGGCTATGTTCGTGAATGCTGCGTGCAAACACTTCCTTACCGGTACCACTTTCTCCCTGCAGCAGTGTGCTTATGTCGGTGCCAGCAATCTTCTCAGCTTTGCGCATTACCGCTTGAATGGCATCGGAATTACCAATGATTCGGCCCATGGCAGGACGCGCCTTCGCCAAGATCCGGTTTTGGTGCTCCAGGTTGGCCAGGTTCAATGCTCGCTGCACCAACAACTTGATAGTGTCTGAATCTATTGGCTTTTGGTAAAAGTCGTAAGCGCCAAGGTCGATGGCTTTAAGCGCATTTTCTTTATCGTTATTGCCTGTTACCACAATCACTTTTGTGCGTGGTGCCAGTGCCATAATTTCTTCAAGGGTTTTAAGCCCTTCTGACGCATTGGCGGGATCAGGCGGCAAGCCAAGATCCAAAGTTACAACCTTCGGTTCGTGACGACGTAACTGAGCAATAGCCGAGGTTCTGTCATCAGCAAAGACCACATCGTAATCAGTAAAGCTCCATTTCAACTGTTTTTGGATGCCGAGGTCATCGTCGACAACAAGAATCGTATCGGTCATTCTTAAAATTCCATAAATAGTATTTCGTTATGGGAACAGTGCGTGTTGTTAGTCCAGTGGAAACACCAGGGTAAAACAACTTCCCTTTCCAACTTCGCTATCTACTGACAATTTTCCGCCAATAGATTGCATATAATTTCGTGCGTCATAGGCGCCAATCCCCATGCCCGCGTTTCCTTTGGTGGTATCGAATGGCTTAAACAAGCGCTGTTCTATAAAGGCTTCGTCCATGCCACAGCCGTTGTCTTCTATACGCACAATTTGCTGCTGGCTGGCTGGGTCGCATTCAAGAATGATGCGCACAAACCCTTCGGAGGACGTTGCTTGTTGCGCATTGCTTACCAAATGGTACATCACATTGCTGAATTTCTCAGGATCGACCACTACATTTTCTTCGCTTTCTACTTCAATGGTAGGCAGAGGCTGCAAAGACTGACAACGGCTATTCACTAAGCGGTTGATCAAATCGGAAAGCTTATGCGCCGAAAACACACCGGTTTCATCGACCTTCTTCTCCGTAAGCTGGCGCAACATTTTATCCATTCTAGCCTTAGTATAATGCAGGGTTTCAAAGGTATCTTCAATAAACTCTGGGTTATGTTTATGCTGCTCGGCATTACATAGAATAAGGTCGATTTGCGCCATGACGTTTTTTAAATCATGTAAGACGAACGCCGACATGCGGTTAAACGCAGCGAATTGCGCATTTTCTGCTACGGCGTTGGCGGCTTCATGGTGAAGTAAGTAAGTACCAACCTGCTCGGTAACCGCGTTAAGATAGTCCCGCACTTCCCAGTTCAGTGCTAGCGCTTCGCTTTCTTTGGTTTTCAACAATGCGAAGCCCCAAATTTTTTCACGATTGAACAATGGCAGCGCCAGTTGAAAACGACAGGTTTTAAGCCTTTCCCGATCAAGTTGTAAGCCATTATATTCAAACGGTTTAGACGCATATTCTTCAATATCTACCAGCCAGTTAGTCTGCTGGCAGAATGGCATGAGTTGCTTAACAATGTCGGCTTCTTCCGGCAACAGCTTGTCGAAATTTTCATTGGCAACTACATCAAAATCGATGCCGTTAGATTTAAGTAATAACCCGTTTTCATAGTTTATCGCCCCCAGCAGCCCGTGAAGCGCATTGCCGTAAAAGTCTGGGGCGGTGCTACCGTCTGTCGACGAGAGTGCTTGCGTGAGTTTTACCCACTCTACCCGGTAGTCAAATTGGTTAGCGAAAAAGTGTTTGGTTATAAACACTTTAATGCGGGTACGAATACTGTTCGAAATTACCAGCGTGATCAGCAATGCCATCGACAGCACTACCAGCACGGTTTGAATGGTTGAACTCCAATTACCGCCGATAAAATTCACCACATAACCCGCTAACGCCATCACCAGCAAGTAAATACCTGCCACCAGCAGTAAAGAACTGTGCAGCACCACTTCCCGGGAGATAAAGATATCGACGCCCCAGTGCTTAATGCGACGAATAGCGACAATCAGTAATGGCATCATCATCAAATAAATGAAACCACGGGATACGAGATAGATAAGCTCTATTTGCGTGACCATGGTGGCATTCGCATACATGACGAACTCAAACAAATGAATGGCTCCCAGGTACAGTACCAGCGGCTTGAACGCCCACTGGTTCTCGCCAGATTGACGATAGAGCACCTCAAGTAAAATGAGCACTTCTAACGACAGAACGGTTAAAAACAGGAATTGCCAGGTATGCGGAATAACGGTGATGAGTGGCGCCACCAGCGCCAGAGCGGGCGGCGTGAGGATTGCAATGGTGGCAGGCCGTCGTAGCACCTGCCAAAGGTTGTCAAAGTTGTCTTGCAGACAACCGGCAATAAACAACAGCCAAACGAGTTGCTTCAGTGAGTCTGCGATGAGCAACTGTTTCACGGAAATAGGGCCGGTGAGCTGAGTAACAAAACTCAGCGACCACACCATGGTTGCCATGGTAGCAAGTACCAGCAAGTGTTTGGCAAGCCCTGACTTGCGCACAGTGAACAACAGCAGCAAAAGCACAAAATACCCGGCTGCATTCAGACCGTAACCAATATCAGAAATCATGACTTCCCTATTTCATCGTTCCAACGCGTGTCACGCTGATTATCGTTTTTTAATTACCAGGCTGCCGATAGAGTAACCCGCGCCGAAAGAACATAGTACGCCAACATCACCCGCACTGAGATCTTGATGATGTAACGCGAAGGCGATAACCGACCCTGCAGACGCGGTATTGGCGTAACGGTCTAGCACGATGGGGGCTTCGTCGGCGGTGGCGTCGCGCCCTAAAAGGCGCTTGGCAATCAACAAATTCATATTGATATTGGCCTGATGCAACCACCAGCGGCGCACATTTTCAGGCTTCAAACCATGTTTAGTCAGGTGGTCTTCTATATGGCTTGCCGCCATAGGACAAACCTCTTTAAAGACTTTCCGACCCGCTTGATGAAATAGCTTATCTTCGCCATAAGGGTCTGCGTCGGTTGCTCGGCTCATGTAGCCAAAGTTCGAGCGAATATTGTTGGAAAACTGAGTAACCGCTTTGGTACTTAAAATCTCAAACTGATGCGCAGACGTGGCCGTTTCTGCAGACTCCAGCACGGTGGCCGTTGCTACATCACCGAAGATAAAATGGCTGTCACGGTCGGTGTAATTGACCTGCGGCGACACCAGTTCTGGGTTAATAACCAACACGGCCCGAGCATTCCCCGAAGCCACCATTTCCCAGGCTCTGTGCATACCAAAGGTTGCCGCGGAACAGGCAACCAGCATGTCAAAACCAAAGCCCTTAATGCCTAACTGGTTTTGCACTTCAATGGCAATAGCTGGGTACGAACGCTGGGTGTAAGCACATGATACAATTACCGCGTCGATGTCTTTAGGCGATTTATTCGCCGCAGCCAACGCTTTTTTGGCAGCCTCAAGGGCAATTTCGGCCTGCTGTGACAGCTCGTCGTCGCCGCGTTCAGCAATATCGGGGCGCATACGATTTACATCAAGGGCTCCCTCTTTGCAGTAGATATATCGCTGTTTAATACCCGATGCTTTTTCGATAAATTCTGCGCTGGAATGGGGTTTAGCAGTCAATGTACCTGCTTCAATGTCTGCCGCATTTTCTTCATTATATTTATCTGCGTAGGCATTATAGCTGGCAACCAGTTCTTCATTGGTAATAACGTGTTGTGGAGTCCACAGACCCACACCACTAATAACAACGTTTTCTGACATGAATAGCTCTCTTTTTATCTGTCGTGACACATGTGTTGTTGTGAAACCTGCATGGCTAAACGTTAGACTTCACGCAGGCTGGAGCAAAAACCGTTCAGGCAAATCGGTTGGGTTTTGCGTAGCTTAGCGTTTTAGACATCAAAAGTCATGGCACTTCAGATAAACAAAAACCCGGGGCCGTTACCGGAACCCGGGTTGATCATGTAAGTAAAATCGTCGAACAGGTTAGTTCGCAGTGACCTGCCAAAGTGTAACAGAACCACTCACTTCGTTGCCGACAATCAGCAGAGGTTCACCGGTAGGACTTTGTTCCGCCGTAACAAAAACAATGCTTTCCGGCGCCAGATCGCCAATACCATCGTCAACCGTTAACCCTTCAGTTAAGTCGCGGTTAATCGCGTATGCTGAGAAGCTCACGTTATAAGGATTGGTAACGTCATAAGCGAACAGTCCGCCCATTCTCTCCAGGCCAATAAACGCATAAGTACGACTACCAATTGTGCCTACCGCAATCGCTTCTGGCTCTGGCCCTTTGTTTTCAGAACGACTGTCACCTTCGTTTTCGTCGTCGCCATTATTGAACGCCGCACCGTGCACCGACGCCGTGATTCGCTCGAAATCGTCACCAGAGTCGTAAACAACCTGACCGTTCTGATCCCAGATAGTGAAAGAACGGGCACCATAGGTGTAAGCAGCATCGAATTCACCGTCGCCATCGGCATCGCCCATCGCCGTGGTTACACGTAGGTCATCTGCTTCACCATTGGCCTGCAGCATGGCAAGCTCAGAGTTGGTTGCAGCAGTCAGATCTTCAATTTTTGCTTCATCGGTGTACGCCAGGCAGTCACCGTCGTCAAATTCCAGTCCACCAGCAGCCAAACAAGCCGCTTCATCATCTGCCTCGAAAATATATTCGCGGGCATCACCTTCGTTCGCCGTCAGCAGGAAGGTAGCGCCGTTCCATTCCATTTTGGTAATCGTGTCGGGCATGTATACGCCGTAAAGACCGTCGTACTGGCCAAAGCTGACTTCGCCGTTCTCCTGAACATCAATTTGGTAGTCGCCCCAGTCTTTCACGCCCAAACCGATAATGCTGATGGTCATCGCTTCTAAGTCAACAACTGCAACGCCGTTGTTCTCTTGTAAAGAAACATACGCCATGTCGTTGGTGGCAGTGATGTATTCAGGTTCAAGATCCATGGCAACCGTGGTAGCAATGGTGGCACCATTGATGGTACGACCGGAAGGGTTAGGGAACATCATACCCATGGCTTCAAGTTCAGCCTGGCTGCCGTTGAAACCTTCGAAAGTCAGCGTAGTCGCCGAATCTGCCGGTACGCCATCTGCGACATTGATCACGCTAATTGAACCTTCCGGGTCGATGGTGTAATCGTCAGAAGGCTCACCTTCATTTGCCGTAAGCACTTTTGTGCCATCGGGTGTGAACACCACGTTGTCAGGCAGGTTCCCTACTTCAACCGATGAAAGCAACACGGGGGCGCTATCGTTAAGGCCGCTATAAAAGACAACAAAGCCGTTGTCACTTTTTTCGTCCGCTGGAATAGCAACGGCCAGTAAGTCATCGAACACAGCAATGCTAGTGAGGCCAGCTAACGCAACGCCATCAATTTCTGTTGGCAGTTCAATAGAGGTGTTGGTCAGGTTGGTAGAGGAAGTGGGTGCTTCCAGCGCTTCGCTGGTAACATCCGCAATGCTGATAACCGAGATGGTATCAGACTCGCCATTGGTGGCGTACACTGTTTGCGTGGACGCGTGATACTGGACAATTTCAGCCGCGCCCACACCGCCAACAACAGCGCGACCGACGACTTCCAGGTTCACACCTAAGCTGGCATCCTGACCGTCGGCACCGCTAGCGCCCTGCTCACCCTGAGCACCTTGGGGGCCTTGTGCACCATCATCGCCATCCAGGCTGCATCCGGTTAATGCGGCTGACACCATTAATGCCAGTACACCCATCTTATATTTGTTATTCAACATGCTGTTTCCTCTGATCATTATTATTTGTACTGTGATGAGTGCACGACTTGCCTTCATCAAAAACTCATCAACCTAAGGAATCCCTATGACAACTGAACGACAGTTCTGTGACGTATTTGTTGCAGTCGTTTAGGGGATGGCGATGGGAAATTGAAAACTCTTTCAACTAATCTCACGTAGAACTTAGTTAACAATATCAGTGATATTTAACAGACACTTCGTTTAGACTTATGTGGATGAACACGTAGACAAGGAATACTATGAAACTGCGGATGAAAACACTGGTCGCTGCCGGGCTGGCGACTGTACTTACGGCTTGCGCCACGTCACCTACAGGACGTAATCAGGTACTATTGTATTCTGAGCCGCAAATGGCCGAAATGGGCGCGCAAGCCTTCACCGGCATGAAAGAAGAACTGAAGATATCCAGCAAGCAGGTGGAAAACAGCTATGTGCAGTGCGTGGCGAAATCGATCACGCCTTACGTTCCCGAATCTGTGTTCGACGGCGAATGGGAAGTCGTTGTGTTCCAGGATGAACAGGTGAATGCCTTTGCCCTTCCCGGCGGAAAAATTGGTGTTTATACCGGGCTTCTTGATGTTGCCACCACACAATCGCAACTTGCTGCCGTTATCGGTCACGAAATTGGCCACGTCATTGCTCACCATGGTAATGAGCGTATGTCCACTTCTACCCTAACGAACCTTGGCACCCAGGCGGTAGCCCAGGTGATTAATTCTCAGGAAGTGGCCTATAGTGGTGCGATTATGGCGGCAATTGGATTAGGCTCACAGGTGGCAATCACTTTACCTTTCTCTCGCGCTCACGAATCTGAAGCCGATCTTATTGGTCTGGCGCTGATGGCCCAGGCTGGTTTTGACCCGCGGGAATCGGTTACCTTGTGGCAAAACATGGAAGCGGCTAGCGGTGGCCAACGACAAATGGAAATTTTATCGACTCACCCAGCACCACAGTCGCGTATCGCGAATTTGCAGGCAAACATGAATGCGGCAATGGCGGATTATCAGAAAACCGCTACTCGCCCCAAGTGCAAGTAATATCATAAAAAATCCCGGCCAATGCCGGGATTTTTACTTTACAGCCCCAATCACACTAAACGATTATTCTGTTTCCGCTGGTGCATACCGCTCAAGCCAGTGGGCATAAGAAGCAGGCAATACCCATGAAGGCTTCTCTTCGCCCAGTGCTTTGGCAGCCATGTAGCTCCAATGGGGATTCGACAGATGGGCGCGTCCAATCATCACCAAATCAAGCTGTTCCTTTTCTACCGTGCCATTTGCCAGAGCAGGTGTATCGACACCCCACGCCGTCGCAACCGGCACACCCGCTTCACGGCGAACCCGCTCGGCGACTGGCGCAAGAAACGCCGGTCCCCATGGGATTTGTGCTTCTGGCGTGTTAAAGCCAATGCTAACGCTGATAAAGTCGGCACCGTTGGCTTTGAACTGCTTGATCAGTTCAATGGATTCAGGGAAAAGCGTGTCGTCAGAGCCGTCGTATTCCACCACACCAAAACGGATAGTGAGCGGCAGATTTTGCGGCCATACTTCCCGCACGGCTTGCAAGGTTTCTAGCAGGAAACGCCCGCGATTTTCAGCATTGCCGCCGTATTCATCCTCTCGCTGATTCGCAACTGGAGACCAAAAGCTTTGGGCCAGATAACCATGGGCAAAATGCAGTTCCAACCATTTAAAACCGGCTTCAACAGCACGTTTAGCCGAGGCAACGAAGTCAGCTTTAACCCGGTCGATATCCTGCTTCGTCATTTCAGCAGGCGTGCGTGGCAGGTTAACACCAAAGGGAATAGCCGACGGACCAATAATATCCCAACTGCCTGGCTCGCCAGACGGAATATGATCATCGCCTTCCCAGGGCTTGTTTGCACTGGCTTTTCTTCCTGCGTGACCAATTTGAATACCGGGTACTGCACCGGCAGCTTCGATATTCGCTGCAATGCGACGCAGGCCGTCTATTTGTCCATCTTCCCATAACCCTAAGCACGCCGGTGTTATGCGCCCTTCTGGAGAAACACCGGTTGCCTCCACGATAACCAAGCCTGCACCACCACGGGCAAGCGACGCATAATGCGCCTGATGCCATTCATTGGTGTAACCGTCTTCTGCCATATACTGACACATAGGTGGTACAGCAATTCGGTTTCGTAGTGTTACGTCTTTAAGTGAAAAAGCGCTGAATAATGCTGCCATTTAATTTCTCCGCTGGTATTTGTTGGTCGAGCGTTAGCCACCCGACAGAAATCGATTGTAAAGGAGATATAGGGGCGGATCTGTGTTTTAATAAATGAATATTTTAAAAGATCTAATTTTAAAAAATGAATATTGCAGGCAAAGATTTCAATTTACTTTATTTGTTTACGGTTTTATACGAAGAACGCAGCTTACAGCGCGCCGCCACTCGCATACGCTTGAGTCAGCCGGCAATGAGCCACAAACTCAATAAACTCCGAGCTGAGTTCGACGACCCGCTCTTCATTCGCACGGGCCGCGGATTCACCCCTACACCGAAAGCGCATCAAATGGCAAAGGATGTATGTTGCCTGGTGAAAAGTCTGGAGCAGTTTTATCTTCGCCACGAAGCAAAAGAGCTGCACACCCGCGTCGATCAAATTCATATTTATGCCACCGATTTTATCGAATGGCTGTTGTTACCCTCATTACTAGATCGTGTTCATGAGCACACGCCGAATGTGAAAATCATTTGTCATAACACGGTGGGGCAATTGCCGCAGGCTGCACTGGAACAGGGTGAATGTGATATTGCCATCGCGGGCTTTTTCAGAAAGGCACCAGAGCATTTTTATCGCCAGCCTCTTGCTCGATTTCCGTTTAAGGTGGTATGTGACAAAGAGGTGAATCCGCAAGCGGCGCCAATTACCGCAGAAAAGTATGCCGCTGCTCGTCATGTTGTTTCAACCATGACCGGCGATCTTCGCAGTCCTGTGGATGAGGCTTTAGAATCACATGGCTTAAATCGTCAGGTTGTTTCAGGTGCTTCAGGGTTTCTCAATCTACCTGATACTATCGTTGGCAGAACCTTGTGGCTTACCTGTCTCGCTCCCATTGCCGACTATGCCACCCAACGACATTCCCAATTGTTAGCGCAGAATTTACCGTTCGACGTGCCTCCCATTCAAATAGAACAATTGTGGCATCCACGCACGCAGGAAGATCCATTACGGAAATGGATTCGACAACAAATCAAAGAGATTTTTTCGCATTATGAATGAAAAAACCCGGCAAGTGCCGGGTTTTGATGTGTTACGAACAAACGCGCTATCAGGCTGACTGAGACGCTTTTTCCTGTTCGGCAACACGGTCTGCTTCTTTGTAGAAGTGAACATCCATTTGTGGATAAGGAATGGAAATACCTTCCTCATCGAAGCGTAATTTAACCGCTTCGGTAAATGCCAGGCGCACAGCCAGATTATCTGATGCCTTAACCCAAGGACGAACGGTAAAGTTAACCGAGTTGTCACCCAGTTCAGCAACACCAATCAGGCACGCAGGCTCTTTCAGAATGCGCTCTTCGCTGTCGACCAGTTCTTGCAGAATGCTTTTTGCTTTCAGAAGATCATCGTCGTAACCAATACCAAACATCATGTCACAACGACGAGTATCTTTCGCAGAGAAGTTAGTAATATTGTCGCTGTAGATTTTACCGTTAGGAATGGTAATTTCTTTGTTGTCCAGCGAGGTCATAACTGTGTGGAAAATACCGATCTTTTGTACGATACCTTCTGTTCCTGCTGTTGCAACATAGTTACCTTGCTTGAACGGTTTGAATACCAGCAGCATCACACCCGCGGCAAAGTTTTTCAGTGAATCCTGAAGTGACAAACCAATCGCTAAGCCCGCAGCACCAACAATCGCTACCAGCGATGTGGTATCTACACCTAACTGGTCAAGCGACGCTACAATAACGAACAGCATCAGTATGGCTGAGACAATAGACTCAACAAAGTTGATCAGCATGTCATCGTATTTGGATTTCGCCATCACACGACGGAAAATCGAAAGTAGCAGGCCAACGATGAGTCGACCGATAACGAATATGGCCACGGCCATGGCAATATTGATTGCCCACGGAATAGCATAAACGTTGATATAGCGTTCAATGTCATCAGCAGTGAACAAAGACAGGTTTTCTTCCATACAGGTTTCCTTTTTGTGTAGCGCAAGCTTTACGTTAGTGCGGGTTTACGATAGCAAGTTTGAACTAGATCACGCAATGTTTCTGGCCAGCTTTTAAGTACATACGTTGGTATGAATGGCCATTATGTACCACAAGCGCAAAAATTATAATATTTCTGTCATCCGCAATCGCTATATTCAGTGCTTCGCGAACTTAGCTGATGGCTTCGCAAAAAGCGTGTTTCTTAACCTTATGAATTTTGGACTAATTACAAAATCGTATAATTTCAGCGCATTTTAAAGCTGGTATTTACGTCCAATTCGTCTAACATTCGATTTCACCAACGCTTGCTGGGCAAGACTTGGTAACTGGAAATACAGCCAGAATGCCGGTGTAAAGTGACTTACACCGAAATTATTTTTCAACATCAGGAACCGATGTTGTGGTCGTGACGTATCTGGTATTTAGCTATCGCTATGTAAGGGTTTGCTAAACTAAGGGATTTTAACAATGTTATTTCTTTCTATTCTTTTTGTGCTCGTTCTTTTCATTCTGGGTTTTGCACTTAGCTCAGATAAGGGCAAAAACACCATTCATGCCCGA
This sequence comes from Alteromonas sp. ABH2_165, assembly GCF_056159945.1. Classification (NCBI taxonomy): domain Bacteria; kingdom Pseudomonadati; phylum Pseudomonadota; class Gammaproteobacteria; order Alteromonadales; family Alteromonadaceae; genus Alteromonas; species Alteromonas sp. ABH2_165. The sequence goes on along the minus strand of NZ_JBSWWF010000004.1, from coordinate 291,675 downwards.
CGTCAGGCGCAGGCTGCTGACATGAGCAAAATCTCTAAAGAAACCCGCACAGGCAGTGTTCAGGTAAACTAACCCACTGTAATTTGAGGTGGCGGCGTTGCGTCCGCCACTGCAAAATCGTTATCATAAGTCATTGTGTGAAATGCTGAAGTGATAACCTCAAATGCGAATCCCCCGCTTATACCATCCTGCCCCTATTCCTATTGATGAAGAATTTACGCTAGACGGAGATGCAGCCCATCACGTTGCCACGGTCTTGCGCCTGAAAGCCAACCACCCGGTGGTATTGTTTAATGGTGACGGCAATGAATATTCAGCGCAGATTATCGATGTAAGCAGAAAACAGGTGGTGGTAGAAGCCGACGCGTGTTTGACCATAGGAAAAGAATCCCCCCTTTCTATTCACTTAGGTCAGGGCGTATCGAAAGGCGATCGCATGGACACCGTTTTACAAAAATCAGTAGAACTGGGGGTGAGTGAAATCACGCCAATTCTCACTCAACGCTGTGCCGTCAAGCTGGATGAAAAGCGTTGGGAGAAAAAAATCCAACAATGGCAAAAAATTATTACCGGCGCCTGTGAACAGTGCGGTCGCAATACCGTTCCTAAGCTCAATGCCCCCGTAACACTGAATCAGTGGTTGGCTAGCCCAACGCAGGCCAGCCGCCTTATTCTCGCGCCCGGAGCAGAACAACCTTTGTCAAAAACGCCATATAGCACCCATGGATTCCGTCTTTTAATTGGTCCGGAAGGCGGATTATCTGAACAGGAAATTCATCAAGCCAATGAAAACGGCTATTCGTCGGTGAGTCTTGGCCCTCGCATTCTGCGAACAGAAACCGCTGCGCTAACATCAGTTTCCATTTTGCAGTCTTTGCACGGCGATTTGTAACCAAGGAAAACTTGAGTTGTTGGCTTAATCAGGTTAAAAAAGACCTACAAATAAGAAAAATAATAAATACGTATTATGTATTTGGTACAACCGGCTCATCAATACGCTGCTGCTTCAGGTCGATTAAACCTGGAGCAGGTTTACAGTACTTGTCTTGAAAAAATTCTTGAAGGGGAACCTTTAGCCAAGGTGCTCACTCTTTACCTGCACTTTTTAGAGCAGCATACCCCGGGACACCGGTTTGCCATACTTCAGCATATTCACCACAGTGCAACGCTACAACTCCTCACCGCGCCCTCACTTCCAGAAGGTTTTTTAAAAACCGTTCGCCGGGTTCTCGTTGGTGACAAACATACTGCCTGTGGACAAGCCGCATCCACGCTAGCGCCCTATTTCATCGAAAATCTTGCTGCTTATCCGCACTGGCAGGATTTTTCTGAAGACATCGACGCTGCCGATATTACCTGCTATTGGTCGTTCCCGCTGATAGATGATAACCGCTGTATTGGTACGTTGTTGATCACCGGCAGCGATAAACATTCGCCCGATCGTCCCACAGTAGCGCACTATCAAGCCGTGGCCGCCAATATCGTGAAAGTGTTTTCTTATTGCGAACAGCAACAGGGCAGAACCAGCGTAAACTGGACATTGCAAAAACAAGTGTCGCAAACGGAACAAGCCCTTCACAGTCTGCGTTCAGAGCACGACAAGCTGTTAGTTCGCCATCATCAAGCCGTAACGCAATTAGTGCATCAGCCATTGCCAAAAAGCTTTCACAGCATGGCCTGTGGGCTGATTGATGAAATCAACGCACAGCTGAATGTTGTGCATACCACACTCACATTTCAAAATGTGCTTACCGAACAAAATCGGCGCAATGTGAGTCTGAAGCAACTATCAAAAGAAGGGCTGAATCAGTTTCATAATTCAATGATTCGCTCGGGCTCTTCTGGCTTGGGCATGCTTGGTCAGGCCCGGGAACGAATTAGAGAGCTGGCTGACTATATTGAACTGATGACGGTGAATCCGGTTCAGGACTTTCCCGTATCGGCAACGGTGGGAGCAATTGCTGGCATTATTGCCGATTCTGTTCCCCACTTCGCGCTTACCCCCTGTTTAAATATTGAAGCCGATTTTAGCTTTTCACTGCCAACAGGTTGCTTCACTCAGGTATTCAGCGAGCTACTCCTCAATGTTTATCAACATGCATATCCTAATGAGAACCATGGCAGAATGTGGGTTTCCGCAAGTACCCATAACGTGAATGGCACCAACACCATGCAACTGGTTATCGAAGATGAGGGACGGGGTATTCCACGAACTGTGCTGCAGAAACTGGCCGGCGCTAAATCCGTATCCCACAATGTCGATACTGATGCAGGTGGTCTTGATCGCTGCCAACGTCAGGTTAAATCCGGTCTCAATGGCACCATGCATGTACAGCATCGCCGTGGGGGCGGTTCCCGGGTCATCCTCATGCTTCCTTTTCAGAAGCGAGGCTAATTGCAACAACGCATTTCATGGCTTCAGCACAATATAACCCGCTAAAGGTGTTGATTTTCGTAATATCAGCGCCATAGTAGGGTTATATCTTCCCGTTAGTTAAGAGTAGCAAACATGACCTATTCCGTCGGTTTCGTGATGGACCCTATTTCCTCGGTAAAACCTCATAAAGACACCAGCTTCGCAATGATGCTGGAAGCCCAGAAACGTGGCGCCACCATTTATTACATGGAACAGTCCGATATGTATCTGGACAACGGCAAGGCCATGGCTTCTGTTCGCAAGGTTACCGTGCGGGATCAAGCTACTGACTTCTACGATTTATCGCCACGGGAAACCATCACGTTGTCGGCCATTAACGTGCTGATGATGCGCAAAGATCCGCCCTTCGACAGCGAGTTTTTATATGCAACCCAAATGCTGTCGCTGGCAGAAGCAGAGGGCTCGCTGGTTGTTAACAACCCGCAGGCGTTGCGCGATTATAACGAAAAACTCTTTACCTCCTGGTTCCCGGATTTAATTCCAGCCACCCGCGTTACCCGCAATGCGCAATTGGTGCGCGATTTTCACGCCCAACATGAAGATATTATCTGTAAACCGCTGGATGGCATGGGCGGCGCATCGATTTTCCGGGTAAAACCCGACGGCAATAATCTGGGCGTCATTATCGAAACGCTCACGAAAAACGGCGCTCAGCAAATGATGGTACAAGAATACTTGCCAGCCATTAAAGAAGGCGACAAGCGGGTATTAATAGTGGATGGTGAAGTGATGCCATATTGCCTGGCTCGCTTACCAACCAAAGGCGAAACTCGTGGTAATCTGGCGGCAGGTGGCACCGGACGTCCTCAAGCCATTAGCGAATCTGATCGGGCACTGGCAGAAGCGATTGCGCCAGTTCTTAAGAAAAACCGTATATTATTTGTCGGCCTTGATGTAATTGGCGATCGTATTACCGAAATAAACATCACCAGCCCCACCTGTGTGCGGGAAATTGAAGCCCACTTCGATTTCAGTATTATGGGTAAACTGTTTGATGCCATCGAGAGTAAACTGGCAGTCTGAGGAGCGTTGAATGACTGAATTGAAATCCCTGCAAAATCACTTTTTAATCGCAATGCCGTCATTGGATGATCCGTATTTTTCGCGATCCATCACATATATCTGCGAACACAACAGTGAAGGCGCAATGGGTATTGTTATCAATCAGCCTTCTAACATGAACCTGAAAGAACTGCTCGAACAGACAGACAAAGACGGCACCTTCAACGACAGCATTGCTGAACAAATCATTCTGGCCGGTGGACCGGTGTCCCAGGAGCGAGGCTTTGTATTACACAGTGATGAAGGAGATTGGGGCTCTAGCCTGAAAATGGCGCCGGGTGTGGTGGTAACCACATCGAAAGACATTCTCTCAGCCATTGGTCATCAGCAAGGCCCAGAACATGCCCTTATTGCGCTTGGCTATGCGGGTTGGGAAGCCGGTCAGCTTGAGCAGGAAATGCAGGAAAATGCCTGGCTAATGGTAGAAGCCGACACCGATATTCTGTTCAATACCCCCATGCATCAAAGATGGCAATCGGCGGTGAAAAAGCTGGGTGTGGATGTTTGGCAACTTACCCCGCAGGTGGGCCACGCCTAAGATGAGCCGTTCCGTTTTAAGTTTTGATTTTGGTACCAAGAGTATCGGCGTTGCGGTGGGTCAGGAAATCACTGGCACCGCCTCTCCCCTTGCTGCATTAAAAGCCCGAGATGGCGTTCCCGACTGGGCGCTGGTGCAGAAGATCTATGACGAATGGCAACCTAGCCTAGTGATAGTTGGCCTGCCGCTAAATATGGATGGCACCGAGCAACCCGTCACCCAGCTAGCAAAGCGCTTTGCCAATCGTCTTGAAGGCCGTTTCAATGTGAAAGTAGAAACCTGGGATGAGCGCCTGTCTACAGCCGATGCCAAAGCCATGTTATTCGAGCTCGGTGGCTTTAAAAAGCTGACTAAAGACAAAGTCGACAGTGTGTCTGCCTGTGTGATTTTTACCAGTTGGGCGGAGAATCAGTATTAGCTAACTGTCACCCAATGCCAGCTCATCGTGTACGGTCTGGCATTTCCAACATAAAGAAAACTGACCATCATTGGTTTCCCCACAGGCAGTGCACTGCCAGGTTCCAGAAAAATCAGCAGGACTCAGCGCTTCGACAATTTGTTTAGCTTTGGGCAACCACTGCTCATCGAGCAGCCATAATTCCATTTGCGTTTCCTGCCAGGGGAGCTCACCCACAGCGCCGCCCGCGTACTCATTCTTTACCAAATAAGGGATATTGGCGGCGTCCAACTCAGAGCGAACCTGCTGCACCAAAAACCGGTCGTCATCACTGAAAAGTTTCTGCATCGCCCCTCTTATTTTTCACTTAGTCCATATCGATTGAGACACCTGACAGCGAGCCCAGTTCAGAACCTTCGCTGCTGTCGAGTTTGATCATCAGGCGTAAATCATTGGGTGAGTCAGCGTGATGAATCGCTTGTTCATAACTAATACGATCTTCTTTATACAGATCATACAATGCCATATCAAAGGTACGCATGCCCATTTCGCGGCCTTTTTTCATCGCTTCTTTCACTTCACCGATGCGGTTTTTCTGAATGAGATCAGAAACCAGCGGTGAATTAAGCAAGATTTCGATGGCCGCTACCCGACCCTTTTCATCTTTCTTCGGCACCAGTTGTTGCGCCACAATCGCACGCAGGTTCAAGCTTAAATCAAACAACAGTTTGTTATGCATTTCCTTCGGCGCTAAGTGCATAATACGCTCGATGGCCTGGTTGGCGTTGTTGGCGTGAAGCGTTGCCACACACAAATGGCCGGTATCGGCAAACGACATGGCGTATTCCATGGTCTCCATGGAGCGAATTTCACCCAGCAAAATTACATCAGGCGCTTGTCGCAACGAACTTTTCAGCGCGTCATCAAAGCTCAGGGTATCAATGCCTACTTCACGCTGAGTGACCACACAAGAACCGTGTTTATGAATAAACTCAATGGGATCTTCAATGGTAAGAATATGCCCCTTGGTATTGTGATTTCGATGGTGAATGAGTGCAGCCAATGAGGTAGATTTACCGGTACCGGTTGCCCCTACCATCAACACCAGACCACGTTTACTCATGATGATGTCTTTTAGAATTGGCGGTAAACCCAGTTCGTCGGCGGTGGGAATTTCCGTCACAATTCGGCGGGCAACCATACCAATGGAGTCCCGTTGCCAGAACGCACTGCAACGAAAGCGTCCAATCTCTTTAATACCCACCGCAAAATTACTTTCTTTGTTTTCGCTCAGTTCTTTTATATAGCGTTCTTCCATTACGCTGTGTACCAGTTCCTTGGCTTGAAACTGTGTAAGCGGCCCGCTGCTTAAGTGCGTTAGCTGGCCGTCAATTTTTGCACTCACCGGAAAACCTACAGAAATAAAGATGTCCGATGCGCCGCGCTCGGTGGCAAGTTTAAAATAATCCGTTAATGTCACCCTGTTCTCCTTACATCATTTTGTTTTTATCAACGGACTTCGCAGCCGCGTCTTGATGTGAGATCACGCCGAGGGCAACCAGCTTCTGCAGCGCCTGATCCATGGTTTGCATACCATGTGCCTGGCCGGTCTGAATCACCGAATACATCTGTGGTACTTTATCTTCACGAATAAGGTTTCGAATGGCCGGAATCCCCACCATTATTTCGTGCGCCGCCACACGGCCGCCGCCCACTTTCTTCAGTAGGGTTTGAGAAATAACGGCGCGCAGTGATTCTGACAACATTGAACGAATCATGGCTTTTTCTTCTGCCGGGAATACATCGATAATACGGTCAATGGTTTTCGGGGCGGAGTTGGTGTGAAGCGTACCGAACACCAAGTGTCCAGTTTCCGCGGCGGTCATTGCCAGACGAATGGTTTCTAAATCACGAAGCTCGCCCACCAGTACCACATCCGGATCTTCACGTAGCGCTGAACGCAGTGCATTCGAGAAGCTATGTGTATCGCGATGCACTTCCCGCTGGTTCAATACGCTCATTTTATTTTCATGCACGAATTCGATAGGGTCTTCGATGGTAAGAATGTGGTCGCGTTTTGTGTTATTGATATGATCGATCATCGCAGCCAGCGTAGTACTTTTACCCGAACCGGTAGCGCCGGTTACCAGCACCAAACCCGTTGGCTGATCAATTAGATCACGGAAAATAGGTGGCGCGGCAATGTCATCCAGCGACAATACTTTACTGGGGATGGTACGTAAAACCGCAGCAGCGCCTCGGTTCTGCATAAAGGCATTAACACGGAATCGAGACAAATCTTTTACTTCAAAAGAAAAATCCACTTCCAGGTTTTCTTCATACTCTTTGCGCTGCTTGTCGTTCATGATTTCATAAATCAGCGCGTGAACCTGTTTGTGGTCAAGCTCAGGGATGTTCAGCTTACGCATTTCACCGTCAACACGGATAATAGGCGGCAACCCAGCCGATAAGTGCAAGTCAGAAGCTTTATTTTTAACACTGAAAGCTAAAAGTTCGGTAATATCCACAACCATGTCTCCAAACGCCGATTGATTAATGCAAACAATAGCAGAACGACTGAAATCCGCACGCTCGCGAATCGAACTAGCCACTGCAAGTGCGCATCGTCCTCCAAAATCCGTTGAATTACTAGCGGTAACCAAGACCAAACCGGTATCCGATATTGTCCAAGCGTATGAAGAAGGACAACGTTTGTTTGGCGAGAATTATGTGCAGGAAGGTGTTGAAAAGGTTCAGCAACTCAGTGAATACACCGATATTGAATGGCACATGATTGGCCCGTTACAATCGAATAAGACCAAAGTGGTTGCCGAACACTTCGACTGGGTACAAACCATCGACCGCGAGAAAATCGCCCGCCGGTTAAACGACCAGCGCCCTTCATCGATGAAACCACTTAATGTGTTAATTCAGTTAAATATTGATGATGAAGACAGTAAATCAGGTATTCAGCCAGCTGAATTACCTGCGCTGATTGACACCATCCAAACTATGCCTAATCTGAAATTACGTGGATTAATGGCCATTCCAAAAGCCGCACCCGATGAACAGCAGCAGAACGCAACGTTAAGCGCGCTGGCGGATTTATTCCATCAATACCAGCAAAATCTGAGCGAATTTGATACCCTGTCCGTAGGAATGAGCGGGGATATGGACGCCGCCATCGCCCACGGTTCTACCATGGTAAGAATTGGCAGCGCGATTTTTGGCGCCAGGAGCTAACCCTCCTGCCCCGCTATCTTGTAATTTGAAATGACAAAAAGGGTATTCATGCAACAAAAGAAATTGGCTTTTATTGGCGCAGGTAATATGACACGCAGCATCATCAGCGGGCTTATCCAGTCTGGTTATGACAAGGCAAATATCATCGCCAGTAATCCCTCTACGCCAAAACTCGATAAACTGAGTGAAGAATTCGGCATTCAGGTTACCCAGTCAAACGATGAGGCCTGCCAGTTTGCTGATGCCATTGTGCTGGCAGTGAAACCACAAATGATGGGTGACATGCTTGGCGCGCTGCAGGAAAACAACGACTTCGCTGGAAAGCTGTTTTTATCTATTGCCGCTGGCCTGCCGGTATCCCGTTTACAAGAAATGCTAGGCGGCGAGTATCCGGTGGTACGCGTAATGCCAAACACGCCAAGTTTGATTGGTAAAGGCATGACTGGTTTATACGCCGACGACACCGTGAGCAGTGCCGACCGCGACTATGCCGATGATGTGATGAAAGCTGTCGGTGAAACCGTATGGGTTGAACAAGAAGACGGCATTAATGGCGTTATCGCCGCCGCAGGCAGCAGCCCGGCTTATTTCTTCCTGTTTTTACAGGCCATGCAAGAAGAAGCCATCAACATGGGCTTCGACGATAAAACCGCCCGTGAAATGGTGCAGCAGGCCATGCTTGGTGCCGCTGAAATGGTTTGTCACAATCCAGATATTGAATTAAGCGAGCTTCGGGCCCAAGTTACGTCTAAGGGCGGCACCACAGCAGCGGCCGTAAACACCCTTCTCGACGAAGGCCTTAAAGAAACCGTAAGCAAAGCGATGCGCGCAGCGGTTTCACGGGCTGAAGAAATGGCTAAACAACTTTAAGTTTCACAGGAAAAACAGTTAATGAGCAACGCATCGGCCTTTCTTATTTCCACCCTTTTCGATTTGTATTTGATGGTGGTGATATTACGATTGTGGTTACAGCTGGTAAGAGCGGATTTTTATAATCCTGCCAGCCAGTTTATTGTTAAAGCGACCCACCCAATTGTGGGGCCAATGCGCCGGGTCATTCCGTCCATCGGCAATTTTGATACGGCGACGTTTGTATTAGCGCTGCTCGTAGCTGCGCTGAAGTTTGTGGTGTTAATCGCCATGTTCGGTGGTAATTACGATCCACTTTCTATTGTTATTCTGTCTGTGGTCACGGTAATCAATGAAACGTTCAGACTGATGTTCTGGGTACTGATCATTCGCGCTATTCTTAGCTGGGTATCTCAAGGTCAGAACCCCATTGAATACGTGATGTATCAGCTCACGGAGCCGTTCCTGGCCCCCATCAGAAAAATTATTCCGCCTATTGGTGGCTTGGATTTATCGGTGCTGGTTGCCATCCTGTTGCTGCAGTTTATTCAGATATTCCTCAGCAGTACCTTTGGAATTCATTAGTGATATGATTGAAAGGCAGCAGTACGCTGCCTTTTTTATTGCCAGGTCGTTTTTTAGCGCTAAGCTTTTTTAAAGGGTTATCAATAAGGACATCATGATGAATCAACGCCATATTGCTTATCTTCTTCCACTTGTTACTGCTTTCTTCCTGTTGTTAAGTGGTCAGGCAGCAGCCGAACAGAAAAAGCAGTTAGGCGATTGGGATGTCCATTACATCGTGGTAAACACCACCTTTTTCACCCCAGAGGTCGCACGTAGCTACGGCATTGTGCGCAGCAAATATAACGCGCTGGTAAATATTTCTGTACTCGACAAAGCCACGCAAGAAGCCCAGGTTGTCTCTGTTAGCGGTACCGCAACCAATTTACTTGGCACGAAAAAATCGCTCACATTTAAACGAGTGCAGGAAGAGGATGCGATTTATTATTTAGCCCCCCTGTCGTTTAACGACAGGGAAACCTTTCGGTTTAATATTGAAGTGCAACGGGGCAACGACACACAAACGCTGAAATTTCAGCAGGAAATGTTTGTGGAGTAGCAACTAATCTTACAATGCCGCAGGGTTCACGTTCGGCCTTTTACGTTTGGCAACGCAGGGAGCAATCATGAACAAACGTCTTATCTTTAGTGTTTTTCTGTTTATTTTCAGCTTTTCCTCATGGGGTTTTGACGGCAAAAAGCTCGACCAATTGCTTGAAACGCTCGCCGCTAACGACAAGCTGATGGTAAGTGTGGCGGTAACCGAACACGGCCAACCGATTTATCAAAAGGCAGTGGGGTTTGCCGATATTGAAGCGGATAAAAAGGCAGATATCCACACCCGCTACCGCATTGGCTCAATTACCAAGACCTTCACCGCCACGCTGATTTTTCAGCTTATAGAAGAAGGCAATCTCTCTCTCGACACGCCACTTGCAAACTTCTACCCGCAAATTAAAAACGCTGAAGACATCACCATTGCCATGATGCTGAGTCATCGTAGCGGCATTCATAATTACACAGATTTACCAAACTTCTTCGCCACCGCTCATGTGCCGAAGAGCAAGCAGGAAATGCTGAAACTTCTCGCATCGCTAGACAGTGATTTTACACCCGGCAGCAAAGCCAGCTATTCCAACTCAGCTTATATGCTGCTTGGTTTTATTATTGAAGACATCAGTGGGAATACCTACGCGGCGCGACTTCAGTCTCATATTCTGGACAAACTATCGCTGACTGAATCGTCTTTTGGTGATGTTGATAATGACGACCACAGGGCCCGCTCCCACATGTTCCAGCAGAGCACCTGGCAACGTGTCCCTGAAGCTGACCACTCAGTGGTTCTTGGCGCCGGCGCCATTATTTCTACTCCCACGGATGTCGCGAAGTTTCTCTCTGGTTTGTTCGCAGGTAAACTTATTTCCAGCGCATCGCTTTCAAAAATGAAAACCATTAAAGATGGATATGGTTCTGGCCTGGCCCGGTACCCGTTTAATGATAAAACCCTATATGGTCACGATGGCGCTATTGACGGATTCAGATCGTTTACTGCAACTCAGGAAGACGACGATGTTGCTGTTGCCGTTTTCACAAACGGCATTAATTATCCATTGAATGATATCAACATCGCTGTGTTTAGCAGTTACTATGGAAACGATTTCGATATTCCCGATTTTTCTCAGCAAGCGATTACCTTAACCACGTCCTCATTAAAACGTTTTGAAGGCGTATTCGCCTCTGATGCTTTACCGCTGAAAATCACTTTTTTCGTTAAAGATGCTCAACTGTATGCCCAGGCGACTGGCCAAGGCCCTCTTCCCCTGACGCCCTTTTCTCCTCACGAATTTCGTTTTGAGCCAGCACGTATCACAATCGTTTTCGATAGCAACGGATCTGGCATTGATGTGGACCGCTTCACGCTCCACCAGGGTGGCGGTAAATTTCCGTTTGTTCGTGAATAGTCATATGGGCCGGAATGAAAAAAGGCCTGCATAATCGCAGGCCTCGGTAAGTTGTTTATCAGATCTAATTATTCAATCTGACCGCGCAGCTCGCCGTCAGGATTGGCTGGCGTATGCACGTTCACATAGTGGCCACCTGAAATCAGCACGTTGTAAATATCCATATCGATCATGGTATTTACTGGAGTCATCCACATACCCATATCATCCATTGACTGTTCCAGACCCACTAGCACATCGCCATTTTCTCCCGCAGCACCGGTATGAATGTGTGCCATAGTGGCATCGTCCACGCCTTCGGTATGGGCCACGAGGCTCAGGTCATAGGTCATGCTGTTCACCAGCGCATAGCCATTGCCCGTTGCCGTGGTCGTTACCGCAGGAACTTGTTGGTCACCGGTTAATGGGAAGGTTACCAGGGTGTATTCCGGTGTCAGGATTTGGCCGCGGATTTCGCCGCCCATGTTTGCTGGCGTATGCACGTTCACGTAGTGTCCTCCTGAAGCCAATACCGCCAGGATATCCGCATCAATCATGGTTTCAGCAGGCGTCATCCACATGCCAATATCATCGGCAGACTGCTCTAGCGCGACAAGTACGTCGCCATTCATGCCAATGTTACCTGTGTGAATATGTGCACCTGTTGCGTCATCCACGCCTTCTGTATCGACAACCAGCTCCAGCGCGTAGGTTGATGTATTCACAAGTGCATAGCCGTGACCCATTGCCATGGTGTCGACCACAGGCACTTCTTGCTCGCCATCTAACATAAAGGTCGCGAGAACATAATCATCAGTCAGGATCTGCCCGCGAAGCTCACCACCCGCATTATCGTTGGTGTGAACATTCACATAATGACCGCCGGATGCCAGCACGTTGAAAGTCTCTTCGTCGATCATCGCATTTTCTGGCGTCATCCAGGTACCGGCATCACTACCCGATTGCTCAAGCGCGACCAGCACGTCACCATTCATACCCACTCGACCGGTGTGAATGTGTGCCATGGTGGCATCGTCTACACCTTCGGTAACGACTTTAAGTTCTAAGCCGTAATCATTGGTGTTAACCAGCGCATAACCACTGCCGAAGGCGTCTGTCATTACAGCTGGAACTTCCTGCGCGCCAGATAAGGCAAATGTCGCTAAAGCATAATTTTCAGTCAGTATTTGCCCGCGAATTTCACCACTTGGGAAGTCAGGAGAATGCACGTTGACATAATGCCCGCCGGATACCAGCACCGCGAGGATGTCTTCGTCAATCATGGTGCCTTCGGGCGTCATCCACATTGTCATGTCATCCATTGACTGTTCAAGGGCAACTAAGACATCACCAGTGGTACCAATGCGTCCCGTATGAATGTGCGCAGCGCTGGCGTCATCTAAATCTTCGGTATAAACGACCAGGTCAAGGTCGTAGGTGGTGGTTGAAACCAAGGCATAACCGTAGCCATCAGCCATGGTAGATACCGCTGGTACCTCCTGCTTTCCACTCATTTTGAAAGTAACGATAGCCATATCATCTGATACGATTTGGCCGCGAACTTCTCCGTTTTCAAAGGTTTCTGTATGAACATTGATGTACCAGTCGCCGTCTGCCAGATCTTCGATCAGCTCGCTGGTAACGTCGGTTTCAGCAAGGGTGTAAGCGTCGTCGCCATCCATTTCAAAACCAAAAGCCACATCGCCATTCATCCCAATATCGCCATCGTGAATGTGCACAGCCGTCACACCATCCACACCACTGATATCCACAGAAGCACGAATTTGCATGAGGTTTTCATCGACCTCTACGGTCGCTGTCGCCATTTGCATGGAGCCCGTCATTGGTACCGACTGCATGCCGTTTAAATCAATATTATATGTGGTGGTAGCCGTGAAGGTTGGCTCTACAGGTGTTTCAATAGGATCGTCATCATTGTCGCTGCCGCATGCTGATAGCATCACTGCGCTGCCCATGATCGCTAGCTTGTATAATTTCATGAATCTCTCCGTCTGGCAAAACAAAATTAACAATCTTTTAACGCAATCTGGACCATAAAGTTTATTTATTCACTTAAATAACCTTAAAATTTTCATTAACAATTATTAATGCCTAAACAAGTTTATGATTTCCGTCGCTTTATCCGATTTGTTTAAAATGATAGAGGTAATTACCCATTGATTATTTCTTCAATCGTGTTTTTAAGAGTACTAAACAGCTTTATTCAACCTGTTTCAGGTGCTTTATCGTAATAGAGATAAGTCAAACACATGAGAGGTAGTCATGCCTGAAGGGCCGGAAATTCGCCAAAGCCGGGATGCTTTGGCAAAAGTGCTAAAGGGGAAGAAGCTGAGCAAAATTATTATTGGCCTGGAATCACTAAAAGCCAGTCAGCCAATGATTGCAGGGCAAACAGTATTGGACGTGGACTGTAAAGGCAAAGCCATGCTTATCCATCTTAGCAATGGCAAAACAATTTATTCTCACAATCAACTTTATGGGAAATGGGTTGTTGTCGAAGGCGAAGAGCTACCAGAGTCGAACCGTTCTCTGCGCTTAGGGTTATTTACTAACAAACAAAGCGCCTTGCTTTATAGCGCTTCTGATATCGAGTTATGGGATACCGTTAGTCTGAGTGAACATCCGTTCCTCAGCAAAATCGGTCCGGATATTCTGTCTTCAGACACCAGCGCTAACGTTGTTTTGCATCGACTGCAATTAAATCAGTTTCGACGGAGATCCTTTGCAGCACTTTATCTCGACCAACATTTTATAGCTGGGCTCGGTAATTATCTGCGTAGCGAAATTCTGTTCTATGCGGGTTGCGATGCTACCGCCCGACCCATGGATTACGACGACTGCAGGCTGAAAAAGCTGGCTGAGCAAACCGTTGATGTGGCTTTGCGCTCCTATAAAACCTTTGGCTATACTGTACCGGATAAAGCATACCGCCGCGCAATAAAAGAAAAAGCGGATTACGACAGTACGCGTTTTATGGTGTTTGATCGTGAGGGAGAGCCCTGTCGCGTTTGCGGGACGTTAATTCGCAAAAAGACGCTTTCTGGCAGACGGCTTTATGAGTGTCCGAAATGTCAGCCTGCAGCGGAGTAATCACGCAGGCTGATAGTTCATAGCGATTTTCTTACTCTGTCGGCAAATAGCTGGTCTCATTTTTCCAGGCAGCTTCATATGATGGTCTGCCCAGCACCCGTTCAGCATAAGCTTTCACGTTATCGTAAGTGAAGTCGAGCTTGTTGCCCTTGGCCCAAGAGAGAATATGACCCGCGACAATATCAACACCGGTAAACATATGACCGGTCAGGTAGTCCTGATCGCCTAACAACTCGGCAAAGGTTTTCAGTGCCACTGTGAATTCAAATTTTGACACGTCCTGCATTTTCTCGATGCGGTATTGTTCCGGTAAAGCAAAATCGTGCTTCACCATGGTCCACAGAGGCTGCTCGAGTTCGGTAACCAGAAACATCATCGCCTGTTCATAGAGCATGCGCGGGGTACTGCCCAGTGTCGGCATAAATTCTTGGTAACCGTGCTTGTCCATCAACCAGGTAACGGTAGCGGCTGACTCACTCATTGGCCCGTTTTCTGTTAGCAGAGTTGGAATTTTCCCGGCAGGGTTTAACGCCAGAAAATCCACACTTTTGTGCTCGCCTTTTCTGAGATTAATCAGTTTGTATTCGTAGGGTAAACCCAACTCTTCCAGTGCCCAAGCCACACGCACTGAGCGAGTGCGCGGAAATCCATAAAGTGTATACATTGCCATTTCTCCTGATGGGTCTGTTGATCTGCCTCTTATTGAGGCAGCATTAACTCTACTTAGCATAAGCCATTACAGGTTATCACCGCAATTCACCACTCTGGGTAGCAAGTTTGATTTTCAAAAAATAGCTCTGCAGGAAAAAAATTAAAAAAATTTGTCAGGATTACTGAATCGTCATCGTCTATGGGGATATCGAAAACATAAAGCTTGTTGGAGGGCAGTGTGTATCTAACAAGGAATGTAACTTTAATGAGGGATTACCCATGACAACTTCCGTAATGCAACAGCAATCCACAACCACTTCCAGCAATACAGACAAGGCCGCGTTTACTTATGCTACCGGTTGGCAATGGTTAAAAGAGGGCTTTGCGCTGCTACGTAAATCACCAGTAAAAATTATCCTCTTCGCGATGTTACCCATGCTGCTTAGCGGGTTCATCCAGTTGCTACCGGCTCCATACAGTATCATCACGTCGAAATGGTTTGGAGCAGCGGCAGTAGCCCTACTTTGGCCACTTCTACATCATATCAATCTCACGGGGCAGTTTTCTTTTAAATCGGCGTTCTCTTCCGGCAACTGGTTATCTGTAGCGTTATTTGGCTTAACGGGTATTGCTATGGCAGCCATGCAATTTGGCGTAGCCATGTTAGTGATTGGGCCTGATGCTGTAGACCTCTTACTGCACATGAAACAAACCGAGGTTGCACGTTGGCAGCTCGGACTCGTATTTGCTTCCGCAATGCCTCTGATGCTACTGTTATCTTTTGCACCAGCAAGAATACTATTGGAAAATCAGCGTGTTATGAAAGCTATTTCAGAAAGCATTCACTTTTTAACCAAGGCATGGAAACCACTTCTGATCATCGGTATTGGCTATGCGCTTATCTTATTTGCCGCGCCGTACATTATCCTCTCTGTCATCATTTTCGGCCCATTGATGAGTTGTGCTCTATACGCTGGCTACACGCACCTCACAGCACCTAGTAAGTAACAAACCTTGAAAGCGCCCCATATCACACGCCTGCTGAGAGACTTCGCGCCATTAATTGCGCGGGTCGCGGCAACTTACGAGAAAGACACGGCATTACAAGAAGATCTTATTCAAGATATTTCTCTGTTGGTATGGCGGGCGCTGGATAGCACCGAAAGTAACGAAAATCAGTTTCGGGAAGAATCCACTCTGAAAACCTACATCGCAAGAATTGCTCACAACCGGGCCGTCGACCATGTCATCAAGGAACAGCGCAGGTATGCAACGAGTGAGGAATATGATGAATCGTCTGACACTTTTTCTACGCCAGCCAATAGCCATGAACAGGTTTTGGATCTCATGAGCGGACTTCACAAACTGAAAATCAATTATCGTCAGGTCATTGCACTACAACTTGAAGGCTTCTCATACCCAGAAATTGCCACGACACTAGGGCTCAGCGAAGATGCCGTAGCACAGCGCGCCAGCAGAGCTAAGCAGCAACTAGCAAAGCTGATGAACAGGAACTGATAAATGGACCCACAAATTGAACAATGGCAGCAGGCATTTAAAGCGAACACGCCAAAGGTTGATACCGAGGCGTTGATTCAAAGAACCCGCCGTGCCAGACAAAAAATGAAGTGGAAAGCGTTTGCCGATGTTGCCGGCGCTGTGGCAGTGACACTATTCGTTCTGTATACCCTGATATTTGACGTACAAAGTACCGGCCAATTTACTTTAATTGCCTGTTTACTGCCGGTTCCGCTAGCTTTTACAGTATGGTCGTTCCGCCTGCGCCACAAACAATGGACGATGCAAACGTCAGATGTTTACAGCATGCTGAACTTTGAAAAAAACGCGCTGCATAAGCAAGTTCATTACTGGAAAGTCAGCTTTATTGCCTGTGCTGTGATTTGGCTGGGATTATTGCTTCTGGCAATCATCAATATCACGCTTTATGCCACCTGGACATTGTGGCTTACCCAACTGCTCGCGAATGCAGTAGTGGTGCTTGGTGCAGGATGGCGTTATCGCTATTTGAAAAAGGCGCTTCCGGACAAATTGGAACGTATAGAAGAGGTTAGCTAATCGACGAATGGCAGATATGATATCAGGAACGAAGTTACAGCTAACCTGAAGCGTATTGATGAAGCCTATTCGGCTTCATCGCGCAGAAAAACTAAATCCGTATCGCTGCTTTGTTCTTCTGAAAAGTAGTACCCTGCCATATTAAACGCCTTCAAACCTGCGACATCCTCAACCTGATTTTCAATGATGTAGCGCGCCATGAGACCACGGGCTTTCTTGGCGAAGAAACTGATAATCTTATACTGGCCGTTCTTTAAATCTTTGAAATGCGGCGTGACAATCATGCCGTCTAAGGATTTTGCCTTCACCGACTTAAAATACTCATTGGATGCTAAATTTACCAGCACGTTGTCACCTTGTGCTTCAAGGGCTTTATTCAATGCAGTGGTAATGTCTGCCCCCCAGTATTCATAAAGGTTTTTACCTTTGGGATTTTCCAGCTTTGTGCCCATTTCCAACCGGTATGGCTGCATTAAATCCAGCGGTTTTAGCAAGCCGTAAAGCCCAGACAAAATACGCAGATGAGCTTGCGCATATTCCACGTCTTTATCTTTTAAAGAGTAAGCATCTAGCCCGGTGTATACATCGCCGTTGAACGCATAAAGCGCTTGTCGCGCATTGTCCTTGGTGAACGGAGTACTGAAAGAATCGAAGCGGTTTGCATTCAGCGTCGCCAGTTTGTCACTGATTTTCATAAGTGAAGATAAATCAGCCGGTGTTAATTTCTTACAGGTTTCAGCTAATTTTTCTGCCGAAGACAACATCTCTGGCTGCGTATAGATTTCCACCGGAACCGGCGATTCGAAGTCGAGATTTTTCGCCGGTGATACCACTACTAACATTCTATTTCCTCTTTAATTCAATTCGTCCGCACCGCTGTATTGTCACCGGTTAGGCATGTCATAAAGGTTACCACAAAATACGGCCCCATCGGTGAACCGGTTTACTGCATTAACGTGATTACCATTCTTCGTTTTAGCCGTACATTTTCACCCATTACGGTGTTATTTATAGCGCCAGTCTGTTATAAATTTACTAAATTCGATCTGGTTTAATCTTCCGGACATACAAACTCTACATTTGGGTTGATT
The DNA here is from genome assembly GCF_056159945.1 of Alteromonas sp. ABH2_165. Lineage (NCBI taxonomy): Bacteria > Pseudomonadati > Pseudomonadota > Gammaproteobacteria > Alteromonadales > Alteromonadaceae > Alteromonas > Alteromonas sp. ABH2_165. The sequence continues at coordinate 273,716 of NZ_JBSWWF010000004.1, read as the reverse complement.
TAGTTATTCACAACCCCAGAATTCTACCAGCGGGTTTGCACAACGCAGCCGGCTGTTCGTTTTATTTAAAACATCTATTCAGAGAGCAATGATGAGCAATCAATTAGACGCGCTGCGCGAAATTACCACGGTTGTTGCCGATACAGGCGACATTGAAGCGATCAAAAAATACGAGCCGGTAGACGCTACCACCAACCCTTCACTGCTGCTTAAAGCGGCGGGTATTCCAGAGTACGCTGGTTATATCGACGATGCGGTAGCCTGGGCGAAACTGCAATCTCAAGATCCTGCGCAACAATTAACTGATGCGTCTGACAAACTGGCCGTCACCATTGGTAAAGAAATTTCAGGTGTTATTCCAGGTCGCATTTCTACAGAAGTTGATGCACGTTTGTCTTTCGACACCGACGCCACCATCGCCAAGGCTGAGCGCCTGGTTGAGCTGTACAACGATGAAGGCATCGACAAATCTAAAATCCTGATTAAAATCGCCTCTACCTGGGAAGGTATCAAGGCCGCTGAAATTCTTGAGCAGAAAGGTATTCAGTGTAACCTGACACTGCTGTTCAGCTTTGCCCAAGCCCGTGCTTGTGCCGAGGCAGGTGTGTACCTGATTTCCCCGTTTGTAGGCCGTATTCTCGACTGGTACAAAGCCAACACAGACAAGAAAGAATACACCGCAGACGAAGATCCTGGTGTAGTTTCCGTAACCCGCATTTACAACTACTACAAAGAGCATGGTTACAGCACCGTGGTGATGGGTGCGAGTTTCCGTAACATCGGTGAAATTCAGGCGCTGGCCGGCTGCGACCGTTTAACTATCAGCCCGAATCTGCTGGAAGAACTGAAAAACAACACTGACGAACTGCCAGTGAAACTGAAAGATAATGGCGCAACCGCTACACCAGGCGCGAAACTTGACGAAGTTGGTTTCCGTTGGGACATGAACGAAGACGCCATGGCAACCCAGAAACTGGCTGAAGGTATCCGTAATTTTGCGGCAGACCAGGAAAAACTGGAGACCATGCTGAAAGAAAAGCTTGGTCAGTAATTGCCTTGGAGGCCTGTTAATCGAGTAACAGGCCTTTTTACTATTCGGAATTGGAAATACGATGACAGATTTTACTCAACAGCCAGCCTGGGAGAAGCTTTCTGGACTGGCTAAAAGCATCAGCGACACGCACATGCGTGACTGGTTTAATAGCGACCCATCACGGGCAGATAAAATGCAGGTTGAAGCCTGCGGCCTGTTTGTTGACTACTCAAAGAACCGCGTGACGGATGAAGTGCTAAGCGAACTATTCACTCTGGCAAAGGCCCAGGGCGTAGAAGCCCACCGTGAGGCAATGTTTAGCGGTGAAGCCATTAACAGTACCGAAGGCCGTGCCGTGTTGCATACCGCTTTACGTAACTTTAGTGGCAAGCCAGTCGTGGTTGATGGCGAAGATGTGATGCCTGAAGTTCTGGCAACATTGGATAAAATTGAAGCCTTCACAGCCTGTATTCATTCGGGCGAGCATAAGGGTTATACCGGGAAAGCCATTAAGCAAATCGTTGCCATTGGCATAGGCGGCTCATTCCTTGGCCCCAAAATCATGACCGAGGCACTCAAGCCGTATACGTGTGACGCGGTGAAAGTGCACTTTGTTGCCAACGTTGATGGCTGTCACATTCACGATGTGCTTGCCAGTGTCGATCACGAAGAAACCCTCGTCGTGATGTCTTCTAAGTCATTCTCGACGCAGGAAACCTTGCAAAATACGTTAACTGCCAAAGCCTGGTTCTTAGGTGAAGGTGGTAAGCAAGAAGATATCGCGAAACATTTCGTTGCGGTGTCCTCTAATGTTAAAGCCGCGACAGAATTTGGTATTGCCGAAGAAAATATCTTCCCAATGTGGGATTGGGTAGGTGGTCGTTATTCACTTTGGTCTGCTATTGGTTTGCCTATCTCACTGGCACTGGGTTTTGAAAACTTCAAAGGCCTGCTGGAAGGTGCACACGAAATGGACAAACATTTCTGCACTGCACCATTCGAGAGCAACTTACCGGTTATCCTGGCGGTGCTTGGCGTGTGGTATCGCAATTTCTTCGATGCACAATCTCATGTAATGCTGCCCTACTATCATTACCTGCGCGGCTTGCCTGCATATGTGCAGCAGCTCGATATGGAAAGTAATGGTAAGCAGGTCACACTAGAAGGTAACGTTGTTGACTGGCAAACCGGTCCGATTATCTGGGGTAGCGAAGGCACCAATGGCCAGCACAGCTTCCACCAGCTCATCCACCAGGGCACCTCTGTGATCCCCGCAGACTTTATGCTGCCGCTGAATGTACCGAATCAGAACGACACGCATCATGCTATGTTGGCGTCTAACTGCTTCGGTCAAACTCAGGCACTGATGCAGGGTAAAACCTTTGATGAGTGTTTCGCCGATTTAGAAGGCAAAGGGCTTTCAGAAGAAGCGCGCAGCGCACTGGCACAACACAAAACCATGCCGGGCAACAAACCGAGCAACACTATTTTGTTTGAAAAGCTCGATCCGCAAACACTTGGCGCACTCGTTGCAATGTATGAGCATAAGGTATTTGTCCAGGGCGTTATCTGGCAGGTGAACTCCTTTGACCAATGGGGCGTTGAGCTTGGCAAAGTACTCGGTAATCAGGTACTTGCTGGCATCCAGGGTGAAGTAGAAAGCGATACGTTTGATGCATCAACCCAGCAACTTATTAGTCGATTCAGAAACGCCAATGCACCAACTTAAGGAAAGTTAAGCTGGGTTAAACCAGACATGGTGCATCTGACAAACGGCCGGTTTTTACTGGCCGTTTTCATTGGGCAAATCCACACGATGTCATACAACCGTCACAATTTGTTAATAAAAAGTAAACTTTTTCATTTTATTATCGTGTCGACTGTGATACAAAAGTAGTCAGAAGGATGAAAAAACATTCAATTCTGGCACTGATGTTAGTGGTGTATAAAAGGAGATCCCAGTGGATAAGTCAGATCTGTTTGCAATGTTAAATATTGAAGAAACTCCGGCTAAAACTAAAAGCAAGAAACGAAAGTGGAGAGAAATCGAAGCTCTGCAGGACCGATTCAAACTGGAAAAGGAACTGGCAGAAATCGATTACGGGTTTGAGTACGAACTGGAAACCATGGAAAGATAAAACGAAAACGGCCACCTGGAAACAGGTGGCCGTTTTGCTTTATTAGACCAGGGTAGAGGTTTAGTTAAACCTGCCATGTTATGGGTGTTTTCTGGTGTTGCTTTAGCCACGTGTTTGCCTGGCTAAAATGCTGACACCCGAAAAAGCCACGACGAGCGGAAAGTGGTGACGGATGCGGTGATGTCAGTACCAGATGGCGCTGACTGTCGATATTCGCCCCTTTTTTCTGCGCGTGGCTGCCCCACAATAAAAACACCACGCCGTCGGTGTGACGATTTACTGTGTCTATAACGGCATCAGTAAATGTCTCCCAACCGAATTTGGCGTGACTGTTTGCACGCGCCTCTTCCACGGTAAGCACCGTGTTAAGAAGCAACACACCCTGCTCTGCCCAGCTTGTCAGATTACCATGCTGCGGGATGCTGAATCCGTCGATATCAGTCGCCAGCTCTTTGTAGATATTCCGCAACGAAGGCGGAATTTTAACGCCGTCTCGTACCGAGAAACTCAGACCATGTGCCTGACCGGCACCGTGGTAAGGATCTTGCCCCAAGATCACCACTTTCACGTCATCCAGCGGTGTCATGGCAAAGGCATTGAATACATCTTGCTCGGGTGGATAAACCGTTTTCTCCTGCCGGGCCTTATCCACCTTCGCTATCAGTTCGACAAAGTAAGGCTTAGCCTTTTCGGGGCTAAGCACTTCGTGCCATGAACTCATTTTAAAATAGAGAACATGTGCGCTTTCAGCGCCTCGTAGTCAGCAGGTAGTGGCACCGCCTGACTTTCTTTGCTTGAGCAGTCTACCAGTGCCTGAGGCAGGCTTAACGGTGAACCCAGAACGTTTTCCACGGTCTCGCGAAATTTAGCCGGGTGCGCGGTTCCCAGGAACACGCCATATTCACTGTCACTCAGATCGTGGCTTACAGCACGATAAGCGATAGCGGCATGTGGTTCGCTGGTGTAACCCTGCTGCGCCAACTGACGCATGGCAATTTGCGTGTATTCTTCATCAACACATTCGCCGCGCAGGCAGTCTTTATCCAGGTATCCGCGCTCAATAAGCGCTTCAATACGTGGCCAGTTGTTTGGCTGGCTTACGTCCATGGCGTTAGACATGGTTGCGACGGTAGGATTTGGCGCCCACTCACCGGTTTTCAGGTAACGGGGAACCGTATCATTGAGGTTTGTTGCAGCCACAAAACGCTTAATTGGCAGACCCATAGACTTGGCAATCATACCCGCTGTCAGGTTACCAAAGTTGCCGCTAGGTACGGAGAATACCAGCTCTTCACGCTGCTCAGGCGTTAATTGGCTTACGGCTTCAAAGTAGTAGCAAACCTGTGCCAGCAGACGGCTGATATTGATTGAGTTGGCAGAGTTAAGATGCAGACCTTCGCGTACATCCGGATCGTCAAACGCGTTTTTAACCATCGCCTGACAGGCATCGAAATCACTCTCGATAGCAACCGTATGAATGTTATCACCCAACGTAGTAAACAGTTTTTCCTGCAACTGACTGATTTTACCTTTCGGGAACAGGATGACCACGTTGATGTTAGGAATACCGTGGAAAGCATGGGCAACCGCTGCACCCGTGTCACCCGAGGTTGCAGTAAGGATAGTAATTGGCTCGCCATTACTGATACGAGACAACACTTGTGCCATGAAACGGCCACCAAAATCTTTAAACGCCAGTGTCGGGCCGTGGAACAATTCCAGCGTTGCCACTTTGTCGTTTACACTGACAACCGGGGCCGGAAACGTGAAAGCCGCTTCAACGATTTCCTGCAGCGTGCCCTCGCCCAGCTCATCGCCGATAAGGGCAGTGAGCACTTCAACGCTGCGCTCTACAAACGGTTTTTCCAGCAGTGCGTCAATGTTTTCCAGTTTAGGAATGCTGGTAGGAAAATACAGGCCCTGATTCTGACCCAGACCACGTTTTACAGCTTCAGAAAATGATGCTGTATCAGATGCTACTTTTAAATTTACTAATTCCACTTGGGATACCTTTATTCTTTCACTTGCTGTTCTACCGCGCCTTTTTCAGGAATGCGGCAAACGTGGCTGAAGCCATCTTCGTTTTGTACATAATTAGCCTGAAGCCACTCGCGAATTGCCTCAGCTTTATCTGCGTCGTCACACACGGCAAACACGGTAGGACCAGAGCCAGAAATACCAAATGCCAGGCCGCCATTTTCCATGCTGAACGCACGGGCATCATCAAACCCCGGCAGTAACGATTTACGATAGGGTTCTGCAATAACATCCTGCATTACGCTGGCAGCTAAATCGGTATCGCCAGCATGCAAGGCATGCACAAACACACCCAACTGACGACCAAAGGTTAACGTATCAGCCATGGCCACTTCTTTTGGCAGAATATTACGGGCTGCCGACGTAGACACACTAATTCCAGAGTAACATACCACCCAATACCAGCTTTTCACGGTTGGCAACTGTACGGTAACTTTCGCATCATTGCCGGTCATCAGCGTTAAGCCGCCTAAATAGCATGGCGCCACATTGTCATAGTGGATACTGCCGCTGATCTGCCCTTCCAGTTCGCCCATCATCAACAGAAGCGCGTTTTCATCAAACGGGTAGTCGAAATGTGCGTTCAATGCATGGAAAGCAGCAACAATGGAACTGGCACTGGAGCCGAGTCCACTGCCGATAGGAAGGTTTTTATGTAGCGTCATCGCCACATGATGGGTTTCTTTGCCCGCTTTCACCATTTCTTCAAAGAAATGTGCGTAGCAAAGTGTCACGATATTATTGTCAGCACCTGGCGGTAATTTGTGGGCAAAAGCGCCGGTACAAGTCAGCGTGAATTCGGCAGCATCGCTGACTTCCACCACATCGCCAAGTTCTGTGCCGTCCACAGGTGCCAGCGCGGCACCCAGAACGTCAAAACCCAGACTAACATTGCCAATTGAGGCAGGCGCGTAAGCGCGGGTTGTTTTCATACTACTATCCTTTAATTACAGCGCCATTTGTTTCCACGGCATGGTACGCAGGATATCTGCAAATACCCCCGCCGCTGTTACCGTACCACCGGCACCATAACCACGAATTACATAAGGAATTGGCTGATAATAATCACTGCTAATTGCCAGCGCGTTCTCGCCGTCTTTCACTGCCGCCAATGGATGAGACAATGGTACCGCCTGAATGGTTACTCGGCACTTGTCACCATTGATGCTACCGATATAGCGCAGCACGCTATTATCTGCTTTGGCGGCATCAACACGCTTTCCGAACTCCGCATCCAATTCTGGTAACTGCTGCATGAACTCATCAATAGAGGCGCCCTCAGCAAAACCCGCAGGCAGTACAGATTCAATTTCGATATCTGACAACTCAAGCGCAAGACCAGCTTCACGAGCCATAATAAGCAGTTTACGGGCAACGTCCATACCACTTAAGTCGTCACGTGGGTCTGGCTCAGTGTAACCATTCGATTTCGCTGCCGTGGTGGCTTCAGACAGGCTCATGCCTTCTTCCAGCTTTCCGAATACATACGACAAGCTACCAGACAAAATACCTTCAAACTGGTGCAGTACGTCACCGGCTGCAAACAGTTTTTGCAGGTTATCGATAACCGGCAAACCGGCACCTACCGTTGTTTCATACAGGTACTGACGGTTGGTGTTCTGTGCCGTGCGACGCAGCTTTTTATAGTAAGCCATGGTGTCGGTGTTGGCTTTCTTGTTTGGTGTCACCACGTGGAAGCCCTGCTCCATCATGTCGACATACTGTGTTGCCACTGCTTCATGACTGGTACAGTCAACAATCACTGGGTTTACCAGGCTGTTATCGTTAGCAAACTGGTGCAGACGGTCTACGCTCAGCGTTTCGGATGACTCAGCCAGCAGTGATTTCCAGTCGCTAGCCACATCAATGCCGTTGCTGTCGAGCAGCAATTTACGGCTGTTAGCAATACCGTACACGCGCAGTTGAATGTTACGTTTAAGCAACGCGGGTTGCTGACGGGCGATCTGACCCAGTAACTCTGTACCCACATTACCGCAGCCAACCAGGAATACGTCGATGGTGTGACGATCTGAGAAGAAATTCTGGTGGATCACGCGAACGGCTTTTTTCGCCTTTTTCGCTTCAATCACGGTGGAAATAGAACGTTCAGACGAGCCCTGCGCGATAGCAACGTTATTTACCCGAGCCTGCGACAACGCAGCGAAGAAGCGGGCCGCCAAACCTTTGGTGTGGCGCATACCGTCGCCCACGAGCGTAACAATGGCCAGGTCGTGACGGACTTCAATTTGATCAAGCAGCTGGTTTTGTAGCTCAAGAGTAAAGGCATCTTCCAGCAGGTGCTGGGCACGTACGGCATCTTTTTCCTGGATACAGAAGCTAATGCTGTACTCAGAGCTGGACTGCGTGATGAGACTAATGGAAATATTCGCATTGCTCATTACTTCAAATACGCGACTCGCCATGCCAACCATGCCCTTCAAGCCAGGGCCAGCTACATTAAACATGGTCACATTATCAAGCTGGGAAATACCTTTTACGGAGGTCCAGATTTCACTTTTTTCATTGCTGATGAGCGTACCCGGTGCCGCTGGGTTTAAAGTATTTTTGATAAGACAAGGAATGTGGTGCTGAGCGATGGGGCCAATGGTCTTAGGATGCAGTACTTTCGCGCCGAAGTAAGACAGTTCCATGGCTTCCTGGTACGTTAATTTATCAAGCAGTACCGCGCCTTCAACCTGATTCGGATCGGCGTTATATACGCCGTCTACGTCAGTCCAGATTTCGCAGCACGATGCATCGATACACGCTGCCAAAATCGCTGCAGAATAGTCAGAACCGTTACGGCCCAGCGTTACTTTTTCGCGATCGTCATTGGCTGCAACAAATCCAGGCATTACCAGGAACACGCTACCGTCGCTAACCACTTCACTAAAGCGGGCCTTACTTAATGCCACATCGGCGATGCTGTCGAGGTACTCGCCATTTGCCAGTACGTAATCAACCGGGTCGATAAGCTGATTGGCTACACCTTTGCTTTCAAGAATACCGCCAAACATAGACACACTGATGTATTCGCCAAGGCTGAGAATTTCTGCCGCCACTGAATCTGGCGCAGTACCCAGTAAACGAATACCTTCGAGCTGCTGTTTTAAGATGCCTAAACGGCTGGCAATAAAAGTAGAAACCTTTTCAAAAGGGAAATCAGTAAGGGTTTCATCGAGTTCTTTAGCGATACCGTTTACCAATTCATCTAGCTTGGTGAACAACGGGTTGAAATCTTCGCCGGCAGCGGCTTGATCACAAAGCAGCGACAGCGCGTTAGTGACGCCCTTCGGGGCAGAGAGCACTACGGCTGCGCCCTCGGTTTGGTGGGCGGTCATACAAATCTCGGTAACGCGAAGATAACGTGTTGCGTCGGCCAGAGAAGATCCACCAAACTTTAAGACTTTCATGTAATGCTCCTTTCGGTTTTATTTTGCTACATCAACGCTTAATTGCGTAAAAAAAAACCCGCTCCTTGTTGGGGGGCGGGCTTTCGATGTCTGTTTGCTTATGCGCACTAGCCAGCGACCGCCCTCAACGAGGTGGTAATAATCATCATGCCGGTGGTGCTAATAATTGTTTTCATAGCGACAATTTGCCGTATAGACGTCTAACTGTCAACCGCGATTTTGCTTTTTCTGGGTAAAACACCGCCAAATCAGAAAATTTAGTCCTAATAAGCGCGCAAAACTGACATGCCATATTGCAATATGGCAAAACAATCATCCTAAGCTCCCCTCACTCACCGGGAAGTTTTTGCTTTGCGTGCCGGTAAATTTTGCCCGTAACAATATTCCCATCAGCTTCCTCCCAATCGACACATTCACAGCTACTCTAAAAAAGTAAAACAAAATCAGTTGGTTTCACGCCGTAATTAAAAGCCTATCAATAAAACACAAACGCCATTTTGCGGCATCTTCTTTGCTCTGCGAGTGATAGTAGTTAATCACTTCCTTTATTACCTTCTTTTCGGAGCCTATCGATGTCTTCATTTAACGGATTACTCGGCGTTTCACCCGTAGCGAAAGGCTACCAGTTTGCGGTTTGGGCCCCCAACGCAAAAGCGGTGGCAGTAACAGGTACTTTTAATGGCTGGAACGATAACGGAACGGCACTGAACGCAACCAACGGTGGCGTGTGGTATGGCTGTATCGATAATGCAGAAAACGGCCAGGAATATAAGTTCATCATTACAACGCGACAGGATGAGCGGCTGGTAAAGAATGACCCACGGGCGCGCAAGTTAACGAATAGTGTGGGCAATAGCGTTATCTACGACGATGACTTTCCTTGGGAGCATTCCCCGTTTAAAGCCCCTCCCATCCATGAACGGGTAATTTACGAAATGCACATCGGCACCTTTAATAAACCGATGGACGGCCACGGCACTTTCGCAACGGCTATTGAAAAGTTACCCGAACTAAAAAAGCTGGGCATCAATATTATTGAGCTGATGCCGGTTAATGAGTTTGCCGGCGACATTAGCTGGGGATACAACCCGGCTTATCCTTACGCTGTAGAAGAAGCCTATGGCGGCCCGGATGGTTTGAAAGAATTTATTGATGCCGCCCATGGGCTGGGCATGGGTGTCGTACTCGATGTTGTGTATAACCACCTTGGCCCCAGTGATCTGGATATTTGGCAGTTTGATGGCTGGCAGGAAAATGATAAAGGCGGCATTTATTTTTACAACGACTACCGTAGCGCCACCCCCTGGGGCGACACACGCCCCGACTACGGCCGTCAGGAAGTGCGTGACTATCTCACCGACAACGCTTTAATGTGGGTGGATGAGTTTCATGCCGATGGCCTGCGTATGGACATGGTGCCCTATATGCGCAGCGTGTCTGGTGCCGATAATGGCGAGGATGATATTCCGGAAGCCTACGATTTGATCCGAACCATAAACCAACAAGTCCACCAGGCGCATCCAGATAAGATGACCATCGCTGAAGACTTACACTCCCACGAATACATCACCAACCCGGTTGAAGAAGGGGGTTGCGGTTACACTTCTCAATGGGCCGCTGGCTTTGTTCATCCTATCCGTGATGCACTGACAAAAACGGAAGACAGTCATGTCGATTTAAATACGGTCGCCTCTTCGGTGACAAATGTGATCAGCAACAACCCGTTCGCCCGGGTGGTTTACACCGAATCCCACGATGAAGTGGCAAACGGACAGTCGCGGCTGGTTGAAGAAGTTGCGCCCGGCAATGTAGACGATAATTACTTCGCTCGTCAAAAAGGTATTCTGGCTGGCGTACTGGTACTGACGTCCGTCGGCGTGCCCATGTTGTTCCAGGGGCAGGATTTCAAAGAATCCGGCTGGTTCGACGATAACCACGATATTGAATGGGACCGCAAAGAGCGCTTTAAAGAGTTTGCTGAAGCCTTCGCTGCACTGGTGGCACTGCGCACCAATAGTGACGGTAAAAGCGCCGCCCTGACCGGCGGTTCCGCGGAAGTCATTCACAAAGATGACGGGCAGAAAGTGCTGGGGTATAAGCGTACGAACGGACTTGATGACAAGTCAATTTATGTGTTTATTAACCTTTCCGGGGCTGATGTCGATGAATACCGGCTCAACGGCTTACCTTCAGATGCCAAATGTTTGTTCAGCTGGCAGGACGGGATCACCACTGACTCGTTTTCAGTTAACGACAACCTTATTCACATGACGCCTTACTCGGCTTTTATATTTTCCGGCCACTAAGGTGGTACAGGTAGTGAAGTTATAACTTCACTGCCTGATTCGTTCCGGCGCTTTCATAAGCGGCTTCCATTACCTCAATGGCAGCAATAGCATCTGCTGGTGTAACCGGTGGTTTATCACCATTTTTTACTGCCAGGGCAAACTGAGAATAGTAGTCGTGGTAATTCCCCTGCTCGCAGCGAATGTGGGTTTTACCTTCAGCAGTAGCTAAAACCGGCCAACGCGATTTCTCTTCTATGCCCCACTTTTCGGGATTATCTTTCGGCCGGTCTCCGGCAAAAATTGCTGCCGCCTGAACGTCGGTAGAATTAGAGTAATAACTGCCGGACTCTCCATAAACAATAAACTCTTTGGCTACCTGATAATTCAGTTTAGACGCTGAGACATGGGAAGTAATCCCGCTCGTGTGTTTGAGTGTAAGACAGTAACTTACGTTGGTAAGCCCCTCCGGATACATCTGATTATCAAGACTGGCATAAACAGATTCTACCGGGCCAAGTAAATGCAATATCTGATCGATTTGATGAGAACCAAGATCACGCAACAGCCCGCCCTCAGGGCCTTTCTCCAGAGTCCCCTGATCATCCAGATCAAAGCGGGTATGAAGCCGGGATAGTTCGCCTAAAACACCGCTATCCAGCGTTTTTTTCAGAGTGAGCACATCTGTATCAAACCGTCTGTTATGAAAAACGCCCAGTACGACGCCTTTTTCCTGCGCCTTTTCCTCTAGAATCCTGGCGTGCTTTACATCAGGCGCAAATGGCTTGTCCGCTATTACATGCAGCCCCGCATCGAGCGCTTCGAGTACCAGCGACTGACGCGTAGCTGGCGGTGTGGTAATTGTTACTGCATCCACTGAACCAGAGGCAATCATGTCCGTAAGGCTGCTATAAACAGGCAATTCAGGAAAATCCGCCTTAACTTTAGCAATAGTTTCCGGTGCTCTGGCCACTACTGCAGCCAGCGTTACCCCTTTCGCTGCTTCGATAAACGGTGCATGAAAATGTTGTCCGCCAGTACCGTAGCCTACTAATCCTATGCGCATAAATTCCTTAAAGCGTGGCCAGTAAATTGAGCATTAACAATACAGTAACGAAAAATGCATTTCAATTTAAAATAAAATGAAAAATAAATTTAGCAACTGGTCTTTTTCAACTCCTGTCGACTATTAATATTCCTCTGCCTGGACGACACATTTGAAACTGATTCACTAAAAAAAATAGCCTAACCCCATCATCAATCAGTACAAAAAACAACCAACGTCAGCAACTAAAGATATAAATTCAAATTATTTAAGACACGATTTAAAACAGTCACAATTAAAAAAATACCATTAAACTTCAATTATTTGAAATCAGAATAATCCAAGAGATTTGCTGCAGCACCCTGAGATCAGCAACAAAAAGACACTTGATAGATTCAACTCAAATCATTAAGCTTTATTTTAATTGAACGGTCAATCAACAAAAAATTATGCCTAAAGTCGGAATGAAACCCATACGAAAGCAGCAGCTTATTGAAGCCACGTTGGCTTCAATTGATGAGTTTGGTCTGTACCACACAACCATTACTACTATCAGTAAAAAAGCGGGCTTATCGTCTGGGATCATTAATCACTATTTTGGTGGTAAGCAGCAGTTAATCGAAGCCACTGTGCGTCATTTACTGGACAAGCTAAATCATGTTCTGGTCGAAAAAACGGCTGGGCAAACCTTGTCTCCGGTTGAGCGCCTTAATCTGATTGTTGAAAGTAACTTCAGTGTGTTTCAACGCTCAGAGCCTGCTACTAAAGCCTGGTTAAGTTTTTGGGAACAGTCGCTGCACGTGCCTGAACTGGCGCGACTACAGCACATCAACAACCAACGTTTGTTGAGCAACTTACGGTTCTCCTTCCGACAGCTCATGCCAAAAGATGAGGCTATCGAAGCGGCTCAGGCAACCGCTGCAATGATTGACGGCTTTTGGCTGCGCAGTGCCTTGAGTCAGGAATCGAATCCTGACTTTGAGGCAAGTGAGCGCCTTTGTAAGCAATTTATTGCAAAACTAATTTCTTAATTTCGGAGCATTTAATGTCGTTACCCCGCTACCAGAATTTCGTACATGGTAAATACCTGGCTAATAGCACAGGTGAAACCTTTGATGTCATTAACCCCGCCACCGGTGAAGTGGCCTATCAAATGGAAAAAGCTTGTGATGATGTCAGACAAGCGGCAATGGAAAGCGCCCAGGAAGGCTTTGCTGTTTGGAAAAAAATGTCAGGAATGGAGCGCAGCCGCATTTTGTTGAAAGCGGTTGCCTTGTTGCGTGAACGCAATGACGAGCTGGCAAAAATTGAAGTTCTGGATACCGGTAAAGCCTGGCAGGAAGCGTCGGTAGTTGATGTGGTAACCGGTGCAGATAGCATCGAGTTCTTTGCTGGCCTTGCACCTTCCATCGAAGGTAATCAACAAGATTTAGGCGGCGACTTCTACTACACCCGTCAGGAACCCCTTGGGATTTGTGCCGGTATCGGTGCCTGGAACTATCCCCTTCAAATTGCCTGCTGGAAATCTGCACCAGCATTAGCCTGCGGAAATGCGATGATTTTTAAACCTTCTGAAGAAACTCCGCTGGGCGCACTCAAGCTGGCAGAGATCTTCATTGAAGCGGGTGTACCCGCAGGTGTGTTCAACGTAGTTCAGGGCGACGGTGAAGTGGGAGCCTGGCTAACCGCGCACCCTGAAATTGCCAAAGTATCGTTCACTGGCGAAGTGGGTACAGGTAAAAAAGTCATGGCGAGCTCTGCTTCTTCACTGAAAGACGTCACCATGGAGTTGGGCGGCAAATCGCCACTCATCATTTTTGATGATGTGGATGTAGACAATGCGGTTTCTGCCGCCATGCTCGCGAACTTTTACACCCAAGGCGAAGTGTGTACCAACGGTACCCGGGTTTTCGTTCATAAGCGTGTTTATGCCGAGTTCATGGAAAAACTCAAGCAACGCACTGAACAGAACATCGTTGCCGGCGATCCGATGGACCCTGCGACGAATCTGGGAGCATTGATCTCTGAGAAGCACCGTAACCTGGTGATGGATTATATCCAGAGAGGTAAAGATGAAGGCGCGACGCTGGTAACCGGTGGTCACGCACTTAAACCGGCATCTGCGCCAAACGGTTATTTTGTTGCACCAACCATTTTCACTGACTGCACCGACGATATGACCATCGTGAAGGAAGAGATTTTCGGTCCGGTGATGTCGGTATTAACCTTCGACGACGAAGACGAAGTAATCGCCCGGGCGAATGACACACACCTTGGTCTCGCAGCAGGTGTTTTCACCAAAGACATTACCCGTGCACACCGCGTTATTCATCAGATGGAAGCCGGTATTTGCTGGATTAACAGCTACGGTGCATCACCCGCTGAAATGCCGGTTGGCGGCTATAAGCAGTCGGGTATCGGTCGCGAAAATGGTTTGAAAACCCTGTATCACTACACCCAGACCAAAGCGGTTTACATCGGCATGTCTGATGTAGAAAGCCCGTTTTAATCTAGGAGGTCTGATGCAGAAGTTTGATTATATTATTGTCGGTGCCGGTTCAGCAGGTTGCGTATTAGCCAACCGTCTTACTGAAAGCGGCGACCACAACGTATTGCTCATTGAGAATGGGGGGAGTGATAAAAGCATCTTTATTCAGATGCCTACTGCCCTGTCTATTCCAATGAACACGACAAAGTACGCCTGGCAGTTTGAAACCGAGCCAGAGCCTCATTTGGACAATCGCAAAATGCACTGCCCCCGTGGTCGTGTGCTCGGCGGCTCTTCGTCGATTAATGGCATGGTGTATGTGCGTGGTCATGCCAAAGATTTCGATGAATGGGAACGACACGGTGCCACCGACTGGAGCTATGCGCACTGTTTGCCATATTTCAAAAAAGCGGAAAGTTGGGCGTTTGGTGGCGACGAGTATCGTGGCGGCAAAGGCCCCTTAGCCACTAATAACGGCAATAACATGGAGAATCCGCTTTATTCTGCTTTTATCGAAGCGGGCGTTGAAGCGGGATATTTCCAAACCAAAGATTATAACGGCGCTTTGCAGGAAGGCTTCGGCCCCATGCATATGACGGTAAAAGACGGCGTACGCTGGTCGGCATCGAATGCGTATCTTCGTCCTGCCATGGGACGCAGTAATCTTACTGTTATTACTCATGCCCTGGTTGAGAAAGTCCTTATCGACGATAAAGTCGCAAAAGGGGTTCGGTTAACCCGTAAGGGCAACACGGAAGAGTACTTTGCTAATGAAGTGATTTTATCGGCGGGTTCAGTAGGCTCCCCTCACCTGCTGCAACTATCGGGTGTGGGCGACGCTAACACCCTTAAGGCGGCAGGCATTGAGGTTAAACATGCGCTTCCGGGCGTGGGCCAGAACCTGCAGGATCACCTAGAGTTTTACTTCCAGTTCCGCTGCAACAAGCCCATTACGCTGAACGGCAAGCTGGACTGGTGGAGCAAGTTAAAAATTGGTGTTCGCTGGATCCTCACAAAGAAGGGGCTGGGTGCAACCAATCACTTTGAATCCTGCGGCTTTATTCGCTCTAAAGCCGGCGTTGAATGGCCTGATTTGCAGTATCACTTCCTGCCTGCAGCCATGCGTTACGACGGTAAGAGTGCAGTGAAAGGACATGGTTTCCAGGTTCACATTGGCCATAACAAGCCAAAAAGTCGCGGCCATATTAAGGTGACATCGGCCGATCCAACCGTGCCACCAGAGATCCTGTTCAACTACTTAGCTGAAGAGGAAGACCGCGAAGGCTTCCGTGATTGCGTAAAACTAACACGGGAAATCATTGGCCAGGATGCGTTATCTGCGTATCGCGGTGAAGAGATCCAACCGGGTAAACACGTACAAACCGACGAAGAAATTGATGCCTTTGTGCGTCAGAACGTTGAAAGTGCTTATCACCCTTCGTGCTCATGCAAAATGGGCACAGACGATATGGCCGTAGTGGATCCGCAAACGCGGGTACACGGCGTGAAAGGCTTGCGGGTAGTGGATTCCTCCATCTTCCCCACCATTCCCAACGGCAACCTCAATTCGCCGACAATTATGGTTGCAGAGCGAGCCGCAGATTTAATTCTGGGCAAATCTGCATTACCACCGGCGACCGATACACCCGTTCTGATGGAACAGGACTGGCAGACTAAGCAGCGAGCTAACTCGTAAGGGTTACTCGCCAGTTTACGCTCGAACAGCATTTAACTTGGGAGAAATTATGACCACCTGGTTATCCGCCGGGCTGATATTCACGTACGCGTCTATCGCCTTTATCCTGTTGAAATGGGGCCGCATCCGCTGTGTCGGTGTTACCCCAGTTCGCACATTAACGTTTATCGCTATTTTGTTTACCTCTGGGCTCGATGTGGGCCTGATCATGTTCCCGCTGACTGAATTTGCCGGTTACGCCGATACGGCTGTGAGCCCGGAATACAGTTTTGCCAACCCGTTAGCCATTGAGTTCGGGTTCTGGGGTTTCCTGATTTGGAGTTTCTACTTCCTTACCTGTTTCTATTTTTGCGTGATTGAACCGCGGGTGAAGTTTTTCGAAATTTCCTGGGTAAAGTTCATAAATAATGTAGTGATCATTGGTACCTGTGCCTTCACTGCTTATTTATTACTGGCAAATTTGCCCTGGTATTTGCCTTCACTGGAAGACACCAGCGTGGGAACGGGTATTTTTTATCTTATTGTTCTGGCTGTAATTAGCGGGGCGGTATATTCCAGTACCAGCTTGAAATACGTTCGTATTTTAAGTTTGTCGACCACCTGGTTATTCATCGGCCTTATCGCGCTGATGTGGGCAGGCGCCTTCTTAGGTGACAACGGCTCTGTAGGTGCGTTTATTAATACCACTGCCATGATGGGTGACTACTTTGGCAACATCGAACAGTTTCTGTTGCCGCTGAACGATTATCACGAATTTTACCTGTTTTGGTGGTTTGCCTGGAGCATCATGATTGGTCAGTTTACCTCCCGTTTCGTGGGTGGTTTACGTACCTATCAGGTTCTGGCGGCAATGTTGATATTTCCGTCAATCCCCATCGCGACATGGTTCTCCGTACTATACTTCTATCACGATAACGGGTTGAACACTGGCGGCTTATATAACCTGGCCATGGCATTTGTGGGCATCACATTTGTGTTGAATTCATTGGATTCACTGGTGCGTCTGTACACCGACAACCTGAATATCACTGTGGCCCGTTTTGGCAAAGCCAAATACATCATCGGCAACGTGGTGGTATTGAGTTTACTTACCATGCTGTTCCAGCTGGATTTCCTGAAAATCCAGTGGGTGGGCGCGTTAGTGATTGGCTTGTTCTTCATTTGTGCCGGTTACATGGCTGTCACTAAAGCAAGAAAAGTCAGCAATATCGAAGCTTCACCAAAAGAAAACAAAATTGATTTCACTAAAATAGAGACTCTTAATTAAATGAAAAAAGCAGTATTAATTAAATCACTATTACCGTTGGCAGCGACCAGTCTATTGGTAGCCGCTGATGCCCAGGCCGATTGGTCTGGCACCGTTTCGCTAAATTCAGACTACACCTTCAATGGTGTGAGCCAAACACAGAACAACCCAGCTCTGCAGGGCAGCATAGACTACAGCGCCGACAATGGCTGGTATGCGGGCACCTGGGCTTCTAACATTGACTATGCCGGTGACGAAACCAAACTGGAGTGGGACGGCTACACAGGTTATTACCAGGCGCTGACTGACAGCCTGAGTCTGGATACCGGTATTGCTTATTACACTTACCACGGCGCCGACTACAGCAGCGACTACAATTATCCGGAAGTCTACGCCAGCTTTAATCACGGCAATAAACTGGGTAACACAGAGCTCAACTTCTGGTATAGCTGGGATTATTTCGGATTGGGTGGTGGACACTCAATTATTATGCTGGCCCATTCTTTTGAAGTGGCACCAGGTCACACCATTCGCATTAGTGGAGACCGCTCAAACAGCCATGATGAACAAGCATGGAGCTGGGACGGCGATAACGACTATTATCACTGGCGACTGGCTTACCTGACTTCTTATCAGGGGTTTGATTTTTCCTTGGCGGCAGAAGATACCACCATGGATCTCGACAGAGCAGATGCCCGCATTGTGGCGTCAGTGAGCAGAACTTTCAGTTTCTGAGCATTTATCTGAATATTGGCGGTGCGTGCACCGCCATCTGTTAACTTGTTATTCGAGCTAAACAAACTTCCTTAAGATCACTTCCCGACTGCATACACCTTTTCACGATTGTACCGCATCACAAATGGCATCAGAGTCAGGGGTAGCTGATATCCCGTTTCCTTAAACCACCTGTCATCATAATTAATCTGCTGATGAGCACTGGCGTTGAGGCGCATAGGATTGCCAAATAAAACATGGTGTTCTGAGTGATGTATATCACGTTCTTGATCAGCGGGTTCTAAGCCGCATTTTTCGAAGGTGCGGGCCAGCGTATTTCGCACATCAAAGCAAAACGCTTCATACCCGATTTGCTGATAGGAAAGGCCAGATCGAATCAGATTTGCTTCCCGCTTTCTATTTCGAGTATACCAGCGAACCATCTGGTACCAGTAATGCCCTTTTGCTTTTTTAAATCCTTTACGGTTCTCAAGGCGAGCGAGTCGGGTTTGCGAAACAGCAAATGAGCGCACATCCCTGAGCAGAAAAATCACCTGTGGATCGGCATTTTTAAGTTCGCTCAGCAAAGAAATATGATCTTCCCCCTTCGAGGTATCAACGATTCCCAAGTCTGCAAACTGCTCGCGGAAGGTATCAAGAACAATTTGATATCCTGCACGAATATCGGCTTTATCCGGCTTACCAGTATGTTTCTGTTGTTGCTTCACCCGGCTAAGTGCAACACGCCAGAAGCTGCATTCAGAAGCATGCGCTCCACAGCTGCAACGTTGTGCGGGATCGTCCAGCCAGAAATCAGGCTGTTCACGCAGTACCTGATAGATTTCTCCTAAAGAAACCAGTTGCCAGTGACAGGCCAGCGCCATTGAAAGCACAGTTGAACCCGAATGAGACTGACTGGTGATCGAGATGATTTTTTGCGTGGAGGGGGTCGATATTTGATTCATAAATGCTTTTCTACGAAATAAAAGTACGTCGAGTCAGCATTTATTCTGCAACGGGAATGCGTTACAGAGTTAAGCTTTACTGAAAATTTACGTCAAAAATTCTTAATTAATAATCATCGTTAGTCAGCTATAACGCAAGGCAAAAAAAGCCGGCGGACACTTCACTGAACCGCTGGCTTTTTTTGTAAGTTTAACGCTTAGAAGCGATAAGCCACTTTACCGTAAACATAACGACCGGTGAAACCGTAAGGCGAGAAGCCAGAATACGGGAACAGGTTAGTAAATGTAGACGGCGACTCAACCAGGTAGCGACTTGCTTCCGGGTACACATCAAACAGGTTGTTAGCACCTACCGATACCGACAAGCCTTCCGTTAGTGCCACATTTACGTCTAGATCCGTGATCCACTCAGCAGGAATAATTTCATTGGTTGCCGCAGTAGAAGCTGGATCTTCCACCTCACCGTAACGGGTAGTGCGCAGGGTGGTGGTATAGCGATCGTAGTTCCAGGTCACACCCAGATTAAATTTATTATCCGGTGAGCTAGACTCGAAGCGACGCAGTTCAACACCCGAGAACAGGTTGTCCTGGTCAAACCCAGCATTCTGCAGCACTTCTGGTGCATCAATCACATCGGTAACTTCGTTGTCGTTGAAGTTCGCGCCCAGATTGAAGTTGAATGCGCCCCACTCTGCCGTTTGCAGCGTGTAAGTAGACACGATATCGACACCCTGCGTGCGTGAGTCAATGGCATTCAGGAAGAAACGCCCCTGTGTGGCACCGGTACCCGCCAGCAGCGCAGTAATGGCTTCACCAGACAAGTTGTTCGATAACACGATGCGATCATCAATATCGATGCGATAGAAATCTACAGTCAGGTTAAAATCAGCCGTTGGCGAATAGGTAAAACCTGCACTGTAGTTCGTCGATTCCTCGGCATCCAGACCCGGGCTACCTAATGCCTGCGCTACTTCACTGGAAGGCGCGAAGGTACCGGTTTCGGTAGGTACATCGTCAATGAATACTGTAGAGATAGAAGTAAAGTACTGCTGTTGCAGGGAAGGTGCACGGAAACCCGTAGAAACCGATGCGCGCAACGCAAACTCATCAGTGATAGTCACTCGGTTAGACAGTTTCCAGTTAAAGGTGCTACCGAAGTCAGAGTAGTCTTCGTAACGACCAGCTACCGCAACATTCCAGTTTTCCAGCACGTCAGCTTCTAAATCCACATAGAAACTGTAGTTATGACGGCTGTTTTCGCCAGCAGATGCAGGGGTGAAGCCAGGGAATACCTGAGAACCGGCCGCAGCCAGGGTATCGCCTTCACCGGCAATTTCAAGACCGCCTGCCGCGTATGGACCTTGCAAGTAGGACGCTTCTTCACCGGCAGAGATCTCATAGCTCTCGTGACGATATTCTGCGCCCATGGCGAAGTTCATTTCACTGTAGAACACACCGGTTTCTACCAGACGAGAGGCATCCGCATTCACTACGGTGGTGTTATATTCCAGAGTACCGGCGTCGAAGCTAGTCTGGCTGGTTGGGCCCACAGAGGTGTTCAGCGTATTTACCACGCCGTATTCCAGTTTGTTACCTCCATGGGTAACAGACAGGTCGTAATTCCACACATTGCCGTAGCCTTTTATACCAGCAAGTAATGACGTATCAGTGATATCAGTGGTAATTTGCGGCAGGAAACCATCAGGATAAATAGTCACAATGTTACGGCCATCCTGAGCCCGACGATAAAAACCACCGCTGATTGAATCACGGGTACTGGCACCGGCTGTTGCGTAGAACTCAACCTCATCGGTCAGCGCTTTACCTGCATTCACGAACAGCGCGTAGTCTTCTACTTCACCGTTACCATAAACGTGATTGTAACGGTTAGCTGTCAACTCGCGTGGGTCGAGGTTGCCATCAGCATCGCGGGCGTAGTTTTCGCGAGGGTCGAAATCGGCACGATTAGCCTGACCACGATCGCGATATTCGGCAGACACATTGATGAAGCCATCATCGCCCCATTCAAAGCCCATGTTGCCGCGCAAGGTGGCAGTTTGTCCGTCGGTCAGGCTGCGGTCTGAACCAGTATCAAAACCTAAGTTACCTTCGTCATTAATGTACACACCGTTTAAATCTGGCACGCCGTCCATGGTGGTCACGTTTGCACCGTAGGTGGCAGAAAACTCACCGCCTTCGGAAGCGTCTTTCAACACGATGTTGATAACACCGGCAATGGCGTCAGAGCCATACTGGGCTGCCGCACCATCACGCAGTACTTCAATACGCTTAATGGCATTGGCTGGAATGGCATTTAAGTCTACTGCCGATGAGCCACGGCCCACTGAACCGTTCAGGTTAAGCAGTGCGCTGGTATGACGACGCTTACCGTTTACCAGTACCAGCGTGTGATCCGGTGCCAGACCACGCAGCTGCGCAGGACGCACGTGGTCAGTACCGTCGGTAATGGAAGGCTGCGGAAAGTTAAAGCTAGGCAGTAACTGGTTCAGAATCATGTTAGTTTCTGTCAAACCCGTCGCTTCGATAGAAGACGCATCGATGATATCAATGGGTACAGGTGAGTCATTAACGGTGCGGCCCACACGGCGCGAACCAACAACCTGAATTTTTTCCAGATCGGCATCAGCGACGGTGTCAGTTTGCGCCTGCACCTGTGTTGAAAAAGAAAGCGGCAAGCCGATAATGGCTGCAGAGAGAAGAGAGTATCTGAATTTAGAGGAAATGCATCTTTCCTGTTGCATAGTGTGTTCCCGAATTTATATGTGAATTCAACCCATTGCATGCTCTGCAATGATGGCGTCGTTGCGCCTACTGTTTTTTCTGGCGTCAGGGTGAGACTTAGGCATCTAGTAATGATGACTTTTTATTATTTGAAAAGGACAACGTGTGGTTAAAGCGGACTGAGTTTTTAGGCAACTAGCCAGCTACGTTGCGCACCGGAGTTAATCACAACTGCCGACGCAACTCCAAGACTAAACGAACAAGATCCGTTAACCGTCTTCTTTTCGTAGACGAACTGTCATTTTTCTTTCATAAAATAACGGTCCGGTTTACGACCGGAATATGAAAAAGGATTAAAAGGAGTCTGTTGAATGTCTTCAGAAATAAAGACACTGTCGAGTAAAGTGGTGTACGAGAATAAATGGATGCGAGTGCGGGAAGATGCCATCGAACGTCCTAGCGGCCAGCAAGGCATTTACAGCGTGATGGAAAAACCCGATTTCACTGTAGTCATTCCGATCCAGGATGATTATGTGTACATGGTGGAGCAATACCGATATCCGGTAGAGAAGCGACAATTAGAATTCCCCCAGGGCACCTGGGAAGAGAATGGCCAGGCCGATCCGGCAGAACTCGCCGCTGGCGAACTGCAGGAAGAAACGGGCTTGCTGGCAAAAAGTTGGACCCATGTGGGTTATCAGTATTTAGCCTACGGTTTTTGTAACCAGGGTTATCACATCTGGATTGCCACAGATTTCACCATGACCGAGCAGAACCTCGACCCGGAAGAAGAAGGGCTCACCTGCCATAAAATTCGCCTTAGTGAACTTGATGAGAAAATCAAAAACGGCGAAATTCTCGATGCGACCACCTGCAATGCATTAGGCCTAGCCCGGATGAAAGGACTTATTTAGGTTCATCCAGGGATGAATCGCCATCGCGCCAAGGCTGATCTTAACCGGTACTGTTATAAGTAGAAACCTTCATAATGAGCAACCGCTTTAAGGAGATGACTATGAGTAAAGTTGTACTGATCACCGGCGCGTCCAGCGGCATTGGCGAAGCTACGGCCAAAAAACTGGTACAAGAAGGTCATAAGCTTATCATTACCGCGAGAAGTAAAGATAAACTCGACACCATTGCCAGCGCGCTGGGGGAAGAAAACGTACTGGCAATGGCTGCCGATGCCACCCAGTTTAACGAGCTGGCATCCGTTGTAGAAGCTGGCGTGAATCATTTTGGTCGTCTGGATGCGGTGTTTGCCAATGCGGGCAAAGGTGTGAACACGGCAGGTACTGAAGCGGGTGATCCTGATGAATGGGATACCCTAATCGACCTAAATGTCAAAGCTCTGCTATGGACGGCTAAACTCACCCTGCCCCATCTGAAGAAAACCACCGGACATTTTCTGCTGACCAGCTCAGCCGCTGGCAAAATCCCGATTAAGGGCTCCGTTTACGGTGCCAGTAAATGGTTCGCTTACGGATTCGGAATGAATCTGGCTGAAGAGATGAAAGAGTGGCAAGGTCGCTGTACCACTATTTGTCCTGGCATGGTCAATACGCCCTTTTTCGACGAACCCAAAGACGATAAACTGCAGCCAGAAGACGTGGCGGATGCGGTGGCCTATGCTATTGGCACTAACGCTCGTAATAGCGTGCGTGAAATCTATCTGATGCCGGCTAACTAGATCTGCCTAGCCGAACACTCCAGGGCTGACACGGCAGCAAGGTCTCGCCTTGCTGCTATTTTATGGCCAACCATTACCCATTCTTATCCTGGTGATAGTCAGCATTCACCAGAGTGTTGTGACCGGTAAAATCGCTGTGCTAGTGTTAGCCTGTGAAACCAGATTGAGCACCGGCAATGACAGACACGCGCCTGGCGAACAAAATCGCCTTTCAAATTCTCACCCACTTCGATAAAAGTTATCGCTGGTTTACCCGCATCACCCGGGGAGCCAAAGAGCGCTTCGAAAACGGCGAATGGCAAGCAACACAAATTGCTTCCCGCGAGCGCCTCAACATCTACGAGAAAAGCGTGTCTGATGCGGTTGCCGATATTTATCATCAGGTTGAGGTGCATCAGCGGGATCGCAGCTTCTGGCAACAAATGAAAGAAACCTATACCCGTCACCTGGAAACTCACCCACAGTTTGAGCTGGCAGAAACCTTCTACAATTCCATTATCGGTCGTCTGTTTCGTCACCAGTCATTCGAAAATGATGTGATGTTTGTGCTGCCAAGCCGCTGCTATCTGCCAGGACGTGATCGGGCACAGGTGATCAACAGTTTAGATACCACCACCACGGTAGCTGAAATGTATGAGTCGATTTACAAGTTATACCGCTTTAATCTGGCTTTTGAAGATCGTCAGCGCGACATGGACAGCCTTGAAAATGCCCTGCGTAAGCGTTTGAACAAAGCGCAACTCGCCAGTGTGGAATTAGTCGAAATCTTAAAACCCGTATTCTATCGCGGCAAATCGGCCTATCTGATCGGGCGCATTTGTATGCCCGGTGAAACCCTGCCTTTTGTGATTTCCATGCACACCAACAATAGCCAGGAAATTTATGTGGATGCCCTGCTTACCGACCGGCAGGATCTTAGCGTGATTTTTGGCTTTGCCCGCAGTTATTTCATGGTGGATACCCAGTACCCGGCTGAAGTGGCGGCGTTTCTGCAGGAACTTATGCCCAACAAAAAGCATTTTGAACTGTATATGTCGCTAGGCCATCACAAGCACGGTAAAACAGTATTTTTCCGCAACTATCTTCAGCACCTCGATAACACCGACGATATTTTTGAACGGGCGCCGGGCACTCGCGGCCTGGTCATGATGGTATTTCATCTGCCCACCTACGGCGTGGTGTTTAAAATTATTAAAGACGAGTTTGCTGAGAGTAAGAAAATCACCCGCGAGCACGTAAAAGAGTGTTACAAGCTGGTGAAAAACTCGGACCGCGTAGGCCGTATGGCAGATACCCACGAATACGTGAACTTCCGCTTCCCGCTTAATCGCATGGCGCCTGAACTGATCGACGAACTGAAATCGACCTGTGCCTCTAGCTTGGAATTTACTGACGATGAATTAATCATCAAGCACCTCTACATCGAGCGCAAAATGACGCCGCTGAACCTGTTTCTGTTACAGGAAACCGATGAAGATAAACTGCACAATGCGATAAACGAACTCGGTTTATGCATAAAACAAATTGCCCTTGCCAATATTTTCCCCGGCGACATGCTGCATAAGAACTTCGGCATTACCAAAGGCGGTCGGGTAATATTCTATGATTACGATGAGATCTGCCTGATGAAAGATCGTAATTTCCGCGAACTGCCCAAATCCGATGATCCCTACGCACTGGACACCTTATCAGTTGCTCCCAACGATGTATTCCCAGAACAGTTCGAACACTTTATTGTGGGTAAAAAGAAATTCAAAGATATTCTCAAGTCGCTCCATGGTGATTTAATGACGCCTGAATATTGGCGAGAGGTGCAGCGCATTACTGCCCGTGGCGATGTTCAAAACTTTACCCCGTATAACCCAGCCATGCGTTTTCAACTTCGGGAAACCTGAACAACAAACTTCAGCTATAGTGTTGATAAACCGATTTTTCGGTAGCATTGCAATATTAAAAGAATGTCACATTTGACGTTTTAGTCGTGAAATCGCTTATTATTGTGATCAATGTCACGTCGTTTTGGCGTAAGAAGTCCTGTTAACATTAACTAGCAGAGCCGGATGTATGAAAGCGTTAATCATTGAAGACGATCCCACTGTTGCAGAACATATTCGCAGCGGATTGGAATCAGCCGGACACGAATGCTTTCATCAGAGCGACGGTAAAAATGGATTAAACCGGGCCCTTGATGAACATTTTGATCTGGTGATTCTGGACATCATGTTACCGGAAATGGATGGATTTACGGTGTTGGAAGAAATCAGAGCCGTACACCCCGCATTACCGGTATTATTATTGAGTGCTAAAAGTCAGGTAGACGATAAGGTTCGCGGGCTGCGTTCCGGTGCCAACGACTATCTCACCAAACCTTTTGCCATTGAAGAATTGCTTGCCCGCGCTGAGGGTCTTGCAGGTCGCCCTGGTGCTGCCAGCAAGGAAACAGAGCTTTCGGTAGGCGATTTAACATTAGATCTGCTTCGCCGCAAAGTGACCCGGGGTGAAACAGAAATCGACTTGCAGGCGAAAGAGTTCCAACTGCTAGAATGTTTATTGCGAAACCGCGGCAAAGTGGTTACCCGCAGTATGCTGTTGGAGCGGGTTTGGAATTATCACTTCGACCCACAGACTAATCTTATTGATGTGCATATTAGCCGTCTTCGCCAAAAGGTAGATAAGACCTTCAACATACCGCTTATTGAAACGGTACGTGGCACGGGGTATCGCATTTCTGAGGGCCTCAGTTGATTGCAATTGGTGCGTTTACCCGCAGCTCAAGCTTCCGGGTAGGCGCGCTCTTTACCGCTTTATCTTCCGCCGGGATCTTGTTTATCTTCTACTTCTGGTCGTTGGCCGACGACGACAAGCTGCTGGCTGAAGCCCACTCTGCCATTGCAGCGGAAAAATTCCTTTTCTCCGAGTTATTTCGCAGTGGTGATATTGAGCAAACGATATCCAGTGTGAACCGGCGAGTGAGTTTGCCGAATAACGACACACTCGTAGCATTGTACGACAGCAATCAGAAAATTCTTGCCGGCAATCTACAACGCTTACCAGACTACGACGCAACAAACGTTCCCGTTATTCTCTCGTTACCCATCACCGAATACCTAAGCAAGGCCGTAGCGAATGACAGCTACCTCGCCACCAGCGATTACTTCTTAATAGATGACATTCCTTTAGGGGAATACCGCATCATGGTGGCGCGAAGCGTGGAAGCACTCTATAGCACGCAGAAAATTGGTCGCGCCCTTGGCTGGCTGTTTATTGTTATGTTGGTAATGATTGCGGCATTGAGTTTTGGGGTCGCCATCTATGTGGTAAATCGCATTAACCGCATGTCGCGTACCGCCAGTGACATTATGGACACGGGAAATTTGGCTGCGCGTATGGAGATAGACAGTAACTGGGATGACTTAAGCCGACTGGCAATCGTGTTTAACAAAACCCTGGATAAAATCGAAAATTCAGTGAAAAACATCAAGCAGGTTTCAGATAACATTGCTCACGATCTGCGCACACCGCTGACCCGCCTTCGTGGTAAGCTTGAGCGCATGCCTGACAGCGAACTTCGCGACGATGCCATGGCTGAAACCGACAACTTACTGGGTATATTTAACAGTCTACTGCGCATTGCTGACGTGGAAAGTGAGCGACAGCGCGCCGGATTTGAGCGCGTTGCCCTGCATACTGTGGTGAATGACGTTATCGATTTGTACGAACCGCTGTTAGAAGATCAGCAAGTCAGATTAACCACAAATATCGATGCCGTTGAGATTGAAGGCGATCCGCACTTGCTGTTTCAGGCGCTCAGTAACTTGGTCGACAACAGTCTTAAGCATGCTAAAAGCAGTGGGCGCATTGAGGTGCT
This sequence comes from Alteromonas sp. ABH2_165, assembly GCF_056159945.1. Taxonomy (NCBI): domain Bacteria; kingdom Pseudomonadati; phylum Pseudomonadota; class Gammaproteobacteria; order Alteromonadales; family Alteromonadaceae; genus Alteromonas; species Alteromonas sp. ABH2_165. The sequence continues at coordinate 246,356 of NZ_JBSWWF010000004.1, read as the reverse complement.
GCTGAAGCAATACGGGAACCGAAACATCATTGCCATATTCGACAGCGGCAGAGGCCTGCCCACGGCTGAATTTGAAAACCTGGACCGACGGTTTTATCGAGCCGAGCAAAGTCGCACCACCCCTGGTAACGGATTGGGCTTGTCGATGGTGAGTGCGGTGACATCTTTGCACTACGGTAAGCTGTGGTTTGTAGATAACCCACTGTGTGAGACAAGCGGGTTTGGAGTGGTAATGAGTCTGCCAGTGCGATCAAGCAAGAGCCTGTCGCACTAGCCATCTAAGTTATCTTACATCAATGCCGGAATGCCCGGCAGTAAGCCTACCAGCGCCATCACTGTTGTTAGGATCACAAACATGACGCCTGGAATGATCCAGCGACTCATATGAGACAATTCGGCACTCCGTTCCTTACTCCCAATCAGGCCCAGATTATCTAACAGCATGGTGAGAGACCAGCCAAATGCCGGATTCACCAATGAGCTGGCAAATACTACTATTGCCGCAGACTGGGTGGTTTTCCCTTCACGGGTCATTTCCATACCGGCTTCCAGCAATGGAACAAATACGCCCACAATCAACGCGACACAGAGTACCGGTTCCCAAATTGCTAAATCCATGGGATAGCCCATCACCGCCGCCAACACACAAAATAGCGCCGTTAAGATTGCCCCTGCTGGAATGGGACGCTTGGCAATGGCCGCAGGCACCATGTAGGTCCCCCAGGAAGAAGTAAAATTCGCACCGCCCATTAAAGAGCCGGCAACCTGACGGGTAGCCGCAGATACCATAGTATCGTCGATATTCATGTGCACCCGCTCGGTTCTGGCCGGATAACTGATCTTCTGAAACACCTGGTGCCCGAGGAAATCCGGAGACCACATGGCTACAGCTAACACTGCGAAAGGCAGTACCACAACAAAGTTTTCTACCGTGGGTAACCCTAGCATCCAGCCAGTGTCATCGCCCCACCAGTACATGGGATTGAAGTTGGGTAAACCAGGACCCGTGGAAAATTCAAACGGCGCCCCGAGTAAAAATGCGACCCCGCCCCCAATGAGACAGCTAAGCGGCACTGCCAGCCAACGCTTTTTCCAGTGTTCAAGCAGCGCGTATAAAACGATGGTGGAGATAATGACGATGAACGCAATATGCGCCATTCCAATGCCTTCCGCCCAGGCGATGAGCTTTTTCACCTGTGATGTTGTGCCAATGAACCCCAGGTATAGCAACAAACCACCGCACACACCGCGACTGGTAAGGCTGGCAAGCAAACTTCCCCCTTTGAACACAGCGAGCAGTAAGCCAAAGATACCAATCAACAAACCAAATGCCATGGGATGACCACCAGCCGCCACCACGATAGGAATAAGCGGAATAAGCGGTCCGTGCGTACCTGCCAGGTTGGCGGTGGGCAGGAAGAAGCCAGAAAACAGCAAAATAAACACCGATACGATAATTAACTCGTAGCGCACGTTTTCAAGAATGAATCCATCGCCTAACCCCAGCTGACTGGCGAACGTTGCTGCGATTGCCCCCACCATGACGACTTTACCGATAGTAGCCGCGAGCGCGGGAATGGTGTCTTCCCATTCAAAACGATAATCTTTAAACGGTAAATTTGGACGCCAGCGCTTTGGCGCCATGATTTGCAACTCGTGCTCTAAATAGTCATCGCGACTGCTAAACGATGAAGACCGCTTGTGTAAGTCGGCGTATTGCCCTGATTTATTCGGCTCAGCGTCAGAGGACGGCAGATCAAACTCAGTACGTGTTCCCATACTTTCTCCGGTTGACTAGAAAAGAAAGCCCATCCTATGTGAAGAAAACACGCAAAAATGTTAATTTATTTAGCCTAAATTAACACAAAGAAAACAACCATGTATTAATTATCAATATTCCCTTTATCTAATGGGTGCTGAAATACCGTTATCCTGCATAAAAATAGTGAATTCACTGCCCCACTTGCTATTAACATTTTAGCAACATAAGTACCTACGCTATTAGTCGTATATTCATGATCAACCGCAATGAAATTCCTCAAAATTCTCTTGCTAAGTTATTTGTCGGCAATCGGCAACACCTTATCGCAATCGTGTCAGAAGCTTGAACTATTCACCTTGTTTGCCGTATCGACCCATATGGTTAGTTTCGCCATAGCGCATGAAACCAACCCTCTTCCGGGCAGTTCAGCAGTATGCCCATACGCGATGTCAAACGCATACGCGAATCTCTGACTTCCTGTTCGGAAGCCTGGTCTGTAACTTACACAGAAGGATGGTAATGTGACTTCATCCAGTCAGAAAAAAACCAGCAAATTCACACTATTCGTGGCGTTATTGCTGCTTATCTGTGGTCTTCCCCTGCTTATTGGTGGTGGTTGGCTTGCTGCCGTTGGTGGCAGTTTTTATTATCTTCTTGCCGGTATTGGCATGCTTGTTTCCGCTTTCCTGCTGGCGAAAAACCAGCGCGCGGGGGTATGGGTTTATGGCTTAGTGGTGCTGGGAACCGTGCTTTGGGCGGCCTGGGAATCAGGGCTGGATTATTGGCGCTGGGTGCCCCGACTCGATGTTGTCATGGTGCTTGCACTGTTTGTAGCGCTAACGATGCCACGCCTTCGCCAACCATTTAGCAAGAAAACCGCTTACGGCTATGCGGGAGCCTCTGTGGTGGTATTCGCAGTAGCCTTCGCGCTGGCGTTTGTGCCTTATGGATTTAATCAGTACGACGATGTTCCTGTCACCGCAAAAACCTCTTATAAAACGTTTACCGGCAGTAGTGATATTTCCGACGCCCCTGCCGACGGTGACTGGCCGTCTTATGGACGCGATAACGCGGCCACCCGTTATTCTCCACTGACACAAATTAACCTTAAAAACGTGGATCAACTCGAACGCGCCTGGGAGTTTCGTACCGGTGAAATGGATGTGAAGAGTTGGGGTGCAGAAACCACGCCTATTAAAGTGGATGACCGACTTTATCTTTGTTCAGGTTTGAACAACATGTTTGCGCTGGATAGCCGCACCGGCGAAAAAATCTGGCAATACAATGCGGGACTCGATCAGATAGACATTCCATACACAGCCGCATGTCGTGGTGTGGCGTACTATGAAACGCCCGCATCGGCAATGGCCGACGGTCAGACAACCTGCAAGGCGCGAATTATTGAAGGCACGCTGGATGGACGCATTATTGAGGTGGATGCTGAAACCGGCAAACCCTGCGAAGACTTTGGCAATAACGGTCAGGTCAATATTAAAGAGCACATGGGCGAAACCCCGAACGGCTATGTGGCCATTACAGGTGTACCTAATGTGGTACAAGGCGTGATTGTAACCGGTCATCAGGTAATCGATGGTCAGGCACGCTACGAACCTTCAGGTGTCATTAAGGGTTTTGATGCAGTAACCGGCGAATTGAAGTGGGCTTGGGACATGGTGCGCCCTGATATCGACACTGTTCCACCGGAAGGCGAAACCTACACCCGTGGTACACCGAACATGTGGACCACAGGTACCGGTGACAACGAGCTTGGTTTAATTTACCTGCCTATGGGTAATTCCACTGCAGATTATTACAGCTCCATGCGCCGCAAAGAAGAACATGAATATTCCAGCTCACTGGTGGCCATTGACGTTAATACCGGTAAACCAGTTTGGCATTTCCAAACCGTACATGCAGATGTGTGGGACTACGATTTAGGTTCACAGGTGACGTTGCTGGACTTCCCCACCGAAAATGGCACTGTGCCGGCACTCATGCTGCCATCAAAACAAGGCGACTTGTATGTGCTTGATCGCCGCACCGGTAAACCACTCACCGAAGTCACTGAAAAACCGGTGCCTGTGGGTGGCGTAGAGCCTGAAGAGCGTAGCCCTACGCAACCTTTCAGTGGCTATCACGCTTTGCGCAAACCCGATCTGACACCGCAGGATATGTGGGGCGTCACCCCGTTCGATCAGCTTGCCTGCCGAATTCAGTATCAGGAAGCCGCTTATGATGGCATGTACACCGCGCCCACCGTCGACCAGCGCTGGATACAGTATCCGAGCTATAATGGCGGATCAGACTGGGGCAGTGTGGCTATCGATCCTGTACGTGGCGTTATGATTGCCAATTACAACGACATGCCCATGTACAACAAGCTGGTACATCGGGAAGAAGTGAATGAAGAAGGTTGGCTAACCCGGGCGCAAGAAAATGAAAAATTTGGCGGCCCCACTGGTGGTGCTGAAGGCGCGGGCGATCCCCAGGTAGGCACACCGTACGGCATTGATGTCAATGCGGGCTGGCGCTTACCGTTCACTGGTTTACTGTGCAAAGAACCTCCTTACGGCGGTATCCGAGCTATCGAGCTTGCCTCGGGTAAAACTCTGTGGGACAGACCGCTGGGTACCGCACGCAATAATGGTCCGTTTGGTATTGCATCCCACCTGCCAATCAACATTGGCACACCGAATAACGGTGGCTCTGTAGTGACTGCCGGTAATCTTATCTTTATTGCTGCAGCCACTGACGGCCTTATCCGTGCCATTGATATCAACACTGGAGATACGGTATGGCAGGACGAACTACCTACTAGCGCCCAAGCGAATCCGATGGTGTATGAGCAGGATGGTAAGGAATACCTGGTTATCATGGCCGGTGGTCATCACTTTATGGAAACCCCGGTTGGTGACTATGTTATTGCTTATACGTTACCAGACTCAGTGACGAGTGCCGCTGGTAGTCGATAAATTCATTGCCAGAACATAAAAAACGCCAGTTCGCTGGCGTTTTTTTTATTTTTGCTTTTGCCGCATCTCATTCCTGCGCATGGGCATGCCATCGATACGCTGAAACAAGCCGTTTAGCGATAACTCATTACCTCTCGCTTTTACCCCACCGTCCTTGCCTATCAACAACACGTTTCCATCTGCATTCAGGTATCGCTCCCGGGTATTCTGGCTGAAGGAGTCGGTCAGAGTTCCAGAATAATTCGTTAGCGTTTCATTGCCATTTACAATAAACCAGAGCGTGTCGCGGTCTGAAATATCCTCTTTGGCATCATGTAGCATGGCCAAATCACTCTCACGATTTTCACTGAAAATGAGAATTATCCTGTTTTTCCATCTGAGCTCAGTGAGAGAGTCAAGTTTTTGAGGCGCTGCGTCTACAGAGAATATTGACAATAACGCGGGTAGTAAAAATCGTTTTTTCATCAGGTTTTCTCACAAGTTAATGGATTGTCAGGAATAGCGCTGTATCGCATAGCGTAGTACCAACGCAGTCCTGACTAATTTATAACGATACAGTTTTGGAAAAGCTCAATCAGGCTGCCTGAATGGCAACAACTATCATTGCCCCGGACAGAGTGATATTAAATTTACAACCTTTCACAAAGTGATAATTCAGCCGCATTTATTTTATGTTCGGCGCTTTATGGGAATGTGAGCAATACTCTGCTCATTGAGAAAAGCTCTTGCGAATAAGCATAAACAATCACCTGCAATAATGTTACATTATAACATATCAATCAATATAACCACATCGCGACGCATGCAAAGAAAGTGGAGAGAGTGTTGAGTTCTACATTAATAAAAAATGTCACTATTGTGAATGAGGGATGTAAGTATCCGTCTGATGTACTTATTAAAAATGACAGAATAGAAAAAATAGCCCACACCATTACGCCCTCTGGTCCGGAGGCTGTAATAGATGGACAAGGAGGCTATTTGCTTCCCGGTATGATTGATGATCAGGTGCACTTCCGTGAACCGGGACTAACGGAAAAAGGCACCATCGCCACCGAGTCAGCCGCGGCTGTTGCGGGCGGAATTACCAGCTTTATGGAAATGCCGAATGTGAATCCGGCAACCACCACAATTGATGCATTGGAGAAGAAATTCGCTATTGCCAGAGAAAAGTCGTTGGCAAATTATTCCTTCTATTTAGGTGCAACAGAAAACAACATTGAGCAAATCAAACAACTCGACCCCGCAAAGCACTGCGGTGTGAAAGTATTTATGGGGGCATCTACCGGTAACCTGCTTGTCGAGAACCCACAGGCTTTAGAAGCCATATTTCGTGAAGCGCCCGGGATCATTGTCACGCATTGTGAAAGTGGCTCGGTTATAGAAAGTAACCTCAAACGTCTGCAAGCTGAGCAAACAGACATTTCCATTATTCATCACCCCGTCATTCGTGATGTTGAAGCCTGTTACGCATCATCGTCTTATGCGGTGAGTCTGGCTGAGAAATATCAAAGCCATCTTCACGTATTGCACTTAACAACAGCTAAAGAGCTGTCGCTTTTTAAGCCTGGCCCGATAGAAAATAAACGTATTACCGCGGAGGCTTGTGTTCATCACTTGTGGTTCAGTGAAGAAGACTATGCCGCAAAGGGCAACCTGATAAAGTGTAACCCTTCCATAAAAGCGGCTGTCGACAGAGACGCACTCATTTCTGCCGTTAATGACGACCGAATTGATATTATTGCCACCGATCATGCGCCTCACACCCTGACCGAGAAGCAAGCACCCTTTATGAGCGCCCCTGCAGGCCTACCGTTGGTGCAGCATGCGTTACTTACCCTTCTCGACCATGTTATGGCGGAACGTATGACAATAACGAAAGTGGCGGAAAAAACCGCACATAATCCAGCTAAACGTTATGGCATCATTGACCGGGGATTTATCCGCGAAGGCTATTTCGCCGACCTAGTTCTCATTGACTCGAATGACTCTACGCCCGTCAGTCATAGTAACGCCCTGTATAAATGCGGCTGGACACCTTTTGACGGACACATCTTCAACACAAAAATAGCTGCCACATGGGTAAATGGTCAGCAAGTTTATGACGGGCAAAGCGTAAAGCCTGCAACAGCTGCACGCCTGCACTTCGATAAAACCCTATTCAATAAATAACAAACCCAAACGACAGGAAAACAAATGAAAAAAACACTAATCGCCGTTGCCATGACGGCTTCAATCCTGGGCTTACAGGCATGTTCGCCAGCCCCCTCTTCTGAGAACGGCAACCAACATGGCGTTTCAGTTGAAAGCACTCAAAAAGACAATCAGGACAACCCTTTATTCAAGGCTAGCCCGTTAATTTACGAGGCACCGGTTTTTGATAAAATCGACAACGCCCATTTTCTCCCGGCCTTTGAAGAGGGCATGAAACAGCACAGCGAAGAAATTGAAGAGATTGCAAAAAATCCGCAGCCTGCGAGTTTTGACAATACCCTTGTTGCTATGGAAAAGAGCGGGGCTCTGCTTACCCGCACCAGCCGGATATTTTTCAATTTAGCGGGCACGGATAGTTCTGCAGAGCGTCGTGAACTGCAGAAAACACTGGCGCCAAGGCTGGCTGCACATCGCGACAGTATCTCACTGAACCATCAATTGTTCAGCCGGATTGAAACTCTCTACAACCGTCGTGATGAACTTAAACTCGATGCAGAATCGCTGAGACTTCTTGAAGAAACCTACGGGAGTTTCGTGCATGCCGGTGCGAAACTCAATGAAGTGGAAAAGAATAAAATCAAAGACATAAACGAAGAACTTTCTACCCTGACAACTCAATTTTCACAGAACCTGCTGGCAGAGACGAAAGCGATTGCCGTGCTCGTTGATGATAAAAATAAGCTGGCAGGGCTTTCAGAGCGACAAGTGAAAGCTGCTGCGGATGCAGCGACGGCAGACGGCCATGAAGGCCAGTATCAAATAAAAATCACCAATACGACCCGACAGCCCATTCTGGCCTCTCTTGAAAATCGTGAATTAAGACAAAAAATTTGGGAGACCTCTGCATTTCGTGCCCAATCTGGCAGTAATGACAACAGTCAAATAATTGTCAGACTAGCAGAACTACGCGCGCAAAAAGCTAACCTCCTCGGATATAAAGATTGGGCGAGCTATAGCCTGGAACAACAGATGGCAGGGACACCTGAGGCAGTTTACGACATGCTCGGCAGCATGGTACCTGCGGTAGTTAAAAATGTTGAAGCAGAAGCGGCAGATATACAAAAGCTGATTGATGCAGAAGGCAGCGACTTTATCCTTGAACCCTGGGACTGGGCGTATTATGCAGAGAAAGTCCGGCAAGCCCGTTATGATCTGGATGAAGAACAGGTAAAGCAATATTTCGATTTTGATCGGGTGCTCGAAGACGGCGTTTTCTTCACAATGAATAAATTGTTTGGTATCCGCTTCGAGCCACGTCCGGATCTTCCGGTCTATCACCCTGATGTGAAAGCATACGAACTCTTCGATATCGACGGTAAAAGCCTGGCCATTTTTTATGCTGATTACTTTGCCCGCGACGGAAAACGGGGCGGTGCCTGGATGAGTTCATTTGTCGGACAATCGCATTTATTGAATAAAAAGCCGGTTGTAGTGAATGTTATGAATATTGAAAAGGCCCCGGACGGCGAGCCTACGCTGGTTAGCTATGATAACGTCACCACCATGTTTCATGAGATGGGCCACGGTGTTCACGGCATGCTCTCAGATGTGAAATATCCGTCCTTGTCTGGTACAAATGTTTCCAGAGATTTTGTTGAATTCCCTTCAACCTTTGAGGAAGACTGGGCAGCGTATCCGGAAGTCATTGCAAACTATGCAAAACATTATCAAACCGGCGAGCCTATCCCGAAAGACTTATTAGACAAAGTGATCAGCTCCAGAACCTTCAACATGGGCTTCGACACGCTTGAATACATGTCTGCCGCCCTGCTCGATATGGAATGGCACTCAATCACGCCGGATAATATCCCTGCAAACATCAACAAATTTGAACAAGCTGCTCTGACCAAACACGGTGTAGATATTGATTACGTGCCACCCCGTTACAAATCAGCATTCTTCTCTCACTCTATGGGCGGAGGCTATTCTGCCGGCTACTACGCCTACATGTGGAGTGAAATTCTGGCCGCCGACGCATTTGCCTACATGCAAACAAAAGGTGGTTTGAAGCTGGAAAACGGCATGCAGTACAGAAAACATATTTTGGCCACAGGAAATTCTCGCCCTCCTATGGAATCTTACAAAGCATTCCGTGGTCAGGAACCGACAACCGAAGCGTTGCTTATTCGCAGAGGGTTAAAAACGCGAATTAATTAACTAGAACTAGGTTTTTTGCGAGGTTACGCCCTTCCCTTTTCGGGAAGGGCTTTAAATCACACCGCTCTACTTGTCATTTGCCTTAGGACAAATTGAGTATTTAGTCGCTGGTAACCACGGCAACAGCGTTATGAGCATGCAAGCTTTCCTGATGCTCCACTTTGCACCAGAATTTATTCACATAATCCATCGCGCTAAGAGACATCTGTAATTTTCTTGCTGCATCTTCACAGAACATCTGATTAGCCGCATTTAAACGGGCAAACTCCTGTTCATCTATCCGCTTTACTGCCGTCTGCACCGGGGTGGCAAGCACATCTTCGAGCGCCCAGATAAGCGTATCCGGGCACGGCCATGCTTGTTCATTTAGTGTTAAATGAATATACGCAAAGGAGCGCTGACTGTGGGGTGTTGCTATTGCACCATCCGGCCCCTGTAGCCACGTCAGAAGTCGCGCTTTTTCTATCAAGGGTTCAGAGAAAACACTATCCACGGCCTCCGCTGTCAATTGCTGAGAAAGCGACGTAGAGCAAGGGCAAGTGCTGGAATACGGTATTGCTAATTGCATTTGATGCGTAAAGTCTTGCTCATTTTTCTCAGAAATGAGTGAGATGCTGTAAGCCTGAAATCCCGACCTTCCACTTAACAGAGCGGGTTTCTCTAGCGTAAGAGAAAAGTCGATACTGATTCGGGCACTTTTGCTAAGGCCCTGCTGGCTGGAAATCATATCTTCCAGCAAGCTTTCTATTGATTCTTTTGAATACTCCTTAACAGCAAAATCGTTGATGCATGAATACAAACGGGACATATGTATGCCTTTTGCTGAGCGGTCATCAAGACTGACATAGATATCAGAAGAAGCTGCAACGGTTTGCGTTGCATTAGCTAAAGCAATATTTAGCGGTATGGCAATACCGTCCATACCAACCCAGCGAATTGTTGAATGCAAAGAAGATGAAGTGTCCGAAGTAATATCGGGAATAACACGAGAAGACAAACTGAACTCCAAAAGATATATAAAATTACAAAAGATGCACGCTATAGTGGCCGGAATCAGGCAGGATCTCCGTGAATAACCACTTCGTGTTTGTTTCTGTTTACAGCTAAGTAAAAGCAATTCGGCCGGCCAGTGTGGCAGGCCGGACCTGATTGTTTAACCCGACACAAAATGCAATCTCCGTCGCAGTCGAAGGATAGCCCGACCAACGATTGGGTATGTCCGCTTGTTTCACCTTTAAGCCACAACTGCTTACGTGAACGGGACCAGTAGGTGACGTTGCCGGTTTCCAATGTGTGAATCAGGGCCTCTTTGTTCATCCAGGCAAACATGAGCACTGTATCCGTTTCACTATCCTGAGTAATAACCGGGATAAGCCCATCCTGGTTAAATGCCAGCTCGCTGATAACATCGCTAAGTGGAAACGCAGTTTGGTCAGATAATGACTCTATGCTGCGGAAATAGTCTTTAGTCATTTGAATTTATTACCGGATTTATAGTAATCGACTTAAAGTGAATGCAACTCATAACGCATCCCCTCATTGAGAAAAACTATTACGAGTTACCATAAATATCTATCTAACGTAATGTTATATTATAACAATACTGGCATAAAGAATTGTTACTTTTTACTGATACCTGCTGAAGTTTAAGTGGCAAAACGCCGGAGAGATGGAATGTTAAACTTTAATAAAGAAGACAGAAATTAGTGTACTGCCTTATTTAATGCAGAGCAGATACATCATTTCAAAGTCTAAAACCGGAGAACTATCAAACATGTTTAACCAAGAAATGGTTCATACAGCGCTACAAACCTGGTGTGATAACGTTGTAAAAGTAGGCAAAGTCCATGCTGAAGGTGGTGACGCGGCAGCGTTTTCAAACCAGGTGCTTACTGATAATTACGATTATGACAATGGGCACGTGTTGTTTAAACCCACCCTGACTTTCGGAGAGCAAACCTTCCGACCCACCAAAGAAGGTGCTTTATCTTACTTTGTAGGTGGTAACAGTGACTATCCTAATGATGGCGGGTTCAAGTTAAAGCCGTGGGTTAAGGTTTGGTATAGCAAAGAAGACTTTATTCTTCATGGCGACCTGGCCATTGTTCAATGTAATGTGCATTTTATCGGTGCTGATGACAGTCACATTTTTGTGAACAAAAGTTTCGTGTTTAAACAATGCGAAGACGGCAAAGTGCGTATTATTCTTCATCAATCATCGCTGCCCTATCAGTCTGCTTAAATAGCCCTGGCAACTGCAAGGTAGTAAGAGATTACCAAGCTGTGCGTACCCTGGTGCGCACGGCTTTTTACTAAATTTTTCTGGCATGCTATGAAGAACAGCTATAGTGGGAAACGCCACCTGCATATAAATATTCTTCAGGTCGTTTTTTACAATATTTGCTTTCCAACTCGCTGGTTTGCTCACTGTAGGGGTGAGTAAAAACGTTTTGTAATTCGTTAATCAGGGAATAGTCCCCGGCTGCTGCTTGTTCGTAGGCCGGCACAACCAACCATTCCCGCCAGGCGAACTTAGGATTAACCTGCATCATTCGCTCAGATACTGTGCTTGCATCCTCGCATCGTGTGACTTGTGCTTTCCAACTCTCGAACCATTGCTCCCATTTTACTTCCAGGGATTCGGATAACGGCTTGTAAAAGCTCTCTTTCAGCGCGCTGAATTCAACGGGTAATGATGACAGCCCACGGAAAAACAGTGTGTAGTCTACCGGTGTCTGCATCATCAGTTTCAATAGTTCAATGACAAACTCCGGAGCGACTGTATTTAACCCCAGTTTAGATGCCCACATAGCGTCCAGCTTTTCCTGCATGACAGCCTCAAAACTTTTATTGATCTCGTCAAGTTGCTCCAGCTCTTTACTGCCTGATAATAACGGGGCAAGCGACTGACAAAACATGGAAAAGTTCTTTTGCGCAGCCACAGGCTGATTAAGAAATGAAAAGTGCCTACCGCCTCCGGTCCAGGGTTGAAAAAAAGGGTCGAAAGGCTCACAGAATCCAAAGGGGCCATAGTCCAGCGTAAAGCCACCAGCTGCACAGTTGTCGCTATTAAAGTTCCCCTGACAGTAGCCAACTCTAATCCAGTTTGCGATAAGGTCAGTCAGCCGGTGTCGAAACGCTACCGCCAGATGAGTGACTTTCGCTTCGAGAGGCTGGTCTGCGGAAATATCTTCGCTGTATTCCCTAACAATAAGGTGCTCAACCAAAGCACGCAATTCTGCCAGCGCCTCAGGGTGCTGATTGCTGCGGGCACGACGGGCAAACAATTCAAGTTGCCCCACCCGAATGAACGAGGGCGCAACGCGGGTAGAAATGGCTACCGGGTTTTCAACCATCATGGTGGGGTCGGCGCTCCGGGAATTGTCTTCATACCAGGGTCTGTATACAGTGTCTGTAGCCGAGGCTATCAAACATAATGAACGAGACGTGGGAACACCCAGGGCATGCATATATTCCTGAGCAAGAAACTCACGCACGCTAGAGCGCAACACCGCCCTGCCATCGGCTCCCCGGCAATAAGGGGTTGGCCCGGCGCCTTTCAGCTGCATTTCAAACCGGGAGCTTTCACCATTAACCTCAAACACAGAAATTGCCCGGCCATCACCATAACCATTGCCGGTTTGAAACGGACACTGCTGAATATATTCGGTGCCGTAAATAGACAGCGCATAGCCGGTGGCCCATCCGGTAAAACGAATGGGTGCAGGCTGGTTGCTTAGATCGCCGGAAAATAAGCGGATAAAATCGATATCTTTTGCCAGCTCATCATCAAACCCGAGTTCTTCGAAAAGTACTTTACTGTGTGCAATACAAATCGGCTCTGCAATAGACGTCGGTTTCACGGGTACGTAATGCCCTGAAAATACCTGACGGGGATGATAGTCATCGCCAGATTCGGTGGACTGCGGATCGCGGGTGAGCGCTTCGATGAAACTGTAGTCGACAATCTCTGCCAGCCCGGTCACAGATTTTATTCCAGCTTTACGCTTCTCATTCGATGCATTCATGTCAATAACCCTTATTTAGTGGCCAGCGAAGACAGGCAAGACCGTTGCATATCTATGAGTTTATAGTTGTCAGTATATTTGGAATACGCCTATAAAAGCCAGGTAAAGCAATTGGAAGGTTTCAAGCCTCGCCATCCTGTTCAGGTTCTGCTGCACCACCTGAGCTAAAAAATAATGCATGGCCAAACCGGTACAGTTTAAGGCCATGCATCTCCTCTCTTTATCTACAGATTACCTTAAAAACGCCTCGTGTAATCCGCCGTCCACGCTGATAACTTGCCCGGTTGTTTTACTTAACTGGCCGGAAATAAGCAGGTAAGCCGCCTCAGCCTGATCATCAGGTGTAATGGGTAATTTAGTCAGCGTCCGCTGTGCATAAAAATCAGCGAGTTTATTGCGCAGCGACTCTGTGCTTTCTGTCTCATCAAACCCGATATCATATTTGCTCAGCGAAGAGATCACCCGCTCCCTTGGAAACATACTGCTTCCCTGCACCACGGTAGCCGGCGCAAGGGCATTCACGTTCACCAGCGGAGAAAGTGTTACCGCTAATTCCCTGACCAGATGATTAGCCGCCGCCTTGCTGGTGTCATAAGCGATGGAACCTTTTTTCGATACTGCAGCATTAACACTGGTTGTCAGCACTAACGCGCCCTTCAGCCCCTGTTTAGCCCACACATTCTGAGCCTCTGAACCAACGATATAACCGCCTTTCACATTTACGTTGAAGCTGAGGTCGAAAATCTGGTCGTTAGCCAGTAAATCAGCGCCTTCGGCTTTAAATACGCCCGCAGTTACGATGATTTTATCAATACCGCCATACGCCATTATCACGTTTGAAAGCATTGCTTTAACTGACTCTCTGTTGGTAATGTCTACTTCAAGTGCAATAGCGGGCCCGCAGCCTGAAATCCCTGTTCCCGCAACACCAATGCCCTGTCCAAGCTTAGCGGTCAGTTCATTTGCTGTCTGCTTAGCATTTTCTGCACGAAGGTCGGCACAAACCACGTGCGCGCCTTCGGCTGCTACGCGATGGGCTGTCGCTTTACCAATGCCGTCACCGGCACCAATCACCACCACGATATCTCTTGCTAAAGGCTTCTCTTTGGGCATGCGCTGAAGCTTCGCTTCTTCTAACGCCCAATACTCAATGTCGAATGCTTCCTGGGGAGGGAGCCCCTGGTATTCAGAAATCGCTTCAGCACCTCGCATGACTTCTACTGCGCAGTTATAAAACTCAGCGGTTACGCGGGATTCACTTTTATTCTTACCCCATGCAATCATACCAACGCCCGGAATAAGCACCACCGTTGGACTTGGATCACGCATAGCGGGAGAGCCTTCGCGCTTACAGGCATTGTAGTAGTCAGCGTAATCCTGCTGATACGCCTTGAGTCCCGCTTTGAATTTCTCTATTAAACTGTCAACGTTCTCTGTCTGCGGATCGAAATCAACAAACAAGGGTTTAATTTTGGTTCGCAGAAAATGATCAGGACAAGAAGTGCCCATACTCGCTAAACGTGATGCATCGTGACTATTCACAAACCGTAAAATCGTACTGTCAGCCTGCACGGTAGCGATAAATTTCTTCTCTTTTGAGATAAGCCCACGGGCTACGGGTAAAAAGTCAGAGAGTAAATCTGCACGTTCCTGTTCGGAGAGAGACTGGTATTTTTCGCCGCCGAACGTTAATTCACCCTTATCATGCTCTTCAATAAACCGGGCTGCCCGTTCCGCGATACTCAGAGAAAGGTCGTAACAGGCTTTACTTTCGTTTGCCCAGTTTATGTGCCCGTGCTGACCCATCAAAACACCGTCAATTCCCGGATTTGCCTCGTAAGTCTTTTTCAATAGCAGAGCCGCTTCCCATCCCGGACGGATCCACGGCATGTAAGCAAGTTTGCCTCCCCATATCGTTTCAGTGAGTGCAACCTGGTCTTTACAGGTGGCTACAGCGATAACCGCATTTGAATGCATATGATCGACATGCTTTTCATCAATCATAAAATGGAGAGGCGTATCAATAGACGAGGCCCTTGGATTTAAATTGAAAACACAGTGTGGGAACATGCCAACCATGCGGTCTTCGCCTTTCTCTTTGTAGCCTTTGTCTTCGAAAGATTGATAGACATTATTCAGCGAATTGAGCTTCTCCTGATAAAGGGTCGCGAAGTTTTCTTTCACCGAAGTTCGCAAGTCACCGCCGGAACCTTTCACCCATAGTACTTCAACTTCGGTACCAGTTAGCGGGTCTTTATCCATGATTTTTGCCGATGTGTTCCCCCCACCCGTATTGGTTATACGAAGATCAGAACCCAAAATATTAGAGCGGTAAATTAAGTTCTCCACCGCATCTAAATTATTCACTTCTTCGTCATTCCAAAGATAATCGACATGCATGAATTCTTCTGGCTTATAAATCATCTGAACGCTCCTGTAATTGATATCAATTGAATAAAACTGAAACAAAAAACCAATATCAATCAAATTCAATCATCTATAGATATAAAAAATGCCTTCCTCCAATGAAGGAAAGCCATACAGAGCATTCTACATAAAACAAACGTTATAACATAACACTTATTTTCATTTAACTAGTTAAGGTTACATATTGAAACTGCAGACGCACAATTTATTTACAGACCCATATTTCAGGGGAATCAAATCATTGCTTCTGCATAAATATGGTCACTTCCGCCATGGTTATACCAAACTTCTTTATGTAAGAACGGTTCATCATGGTGTCTTCAGATATGCCAAAAAACCAGTCGTCAAAGGCGACTTCATAAGTGGTATCATCAACGGGTAAATCCATGGAATAAGCGAAGTTAAAAGCATTGCCGTAACTGGTGCCTTCTGCAGTTCCCAGAATATCGCCCGCTTCACCAGCAAATGTATTATTTCCGGTAGGGGTAATGCGCCAGGTTCGGTTTTTCACACCGTCGCCTAACTGATAGTTAAAAGACTCGTCCAATATCAGCGTTTCACCATCCTGACGGGCATCAATATCAACAATAAATCGTTGCACCACCTCACCAGAACGGTTCTGCACAATGCCCCAAGCTTTCACTTTGCCGTCGAAAAAATCATACAGATCAAATTTTGGCTGCTGATTGGTGTACGCATCACTTTGCACTGAGCCCGCACAACCCGTCAGACTTCCCACCAACAAGGCTGCTGCAGCTAACATCGCAAAATTTTTCATTCTTTTTCTCCCAGTAATTGTTCTCGCATTTCCGGTTCAGAGGTACTTTCAGACAGCCAGATACCAAAAAAGGCGCGGGTAAATGCAGGATCGTCTACGTTGCCTATAGCCTCGCCATTAAAGAAGAAGCGGGTATGTCTATCCTCATTGACTTCACCCATGAGTGTGTCGCCGTCTGATACATCCGGGAAGATGGCGGTCATCGTAGACTGCCATTCAGCCAACTTGTCTTCGTCTTTCAATCCCTGCTTGCGCATCTCTTTTGCCGATCGTTCAGCAATGTCACGCCCACCCAAGTCGCGCAGATATGTCAGCTTTAGCGCGAAGGGTTTGTCCTCGGCCCATTTACCGTTTGGCGCGTAGAGCACGGCATCGTACACATCCCAAAAGAGGTAAGTCAGCCTGGCTTTCCCCACCCTGTTGCTCTCGGTGGAGAGTCGTTCAGCATCTGCTAAAACAGGCGCAGCATAAGTAAGGCTTAACAGTAGATGCGCGACAACATTGAGCTTAGGCATGGCGTACTCCTTTCTTATTTAATGTTTACAGGCTTTACGAAGGGCGTGATCATTCATTAACATCTGTTAATGTAGTCTGCTTACCGATATCTGCCACGGTCGGTGGTTGGCGGCCGCAATCCTATTTAGTGCGGCCAATGAATCAGGAGCGTTATGCAAGACAAAGTCGTCGTTTCAGACACTCAGCTTTCAGAAGTTGCCGAAAAAATGTTGGCGCTGACCACGCCAAGCCCACTTACCGACTTCAAACCAGACTGGCCAGGCGCTGAATTTGTCAGCATGCAAATAAAACGGGATGATCTTATACACCCGATTATTTCTGGAAATAAGTGGCGCAAACTAAAACATACCCTGAATGCCCTACCCGGCAGTTGTCGACACATCATCAGTTTTGGTGGCGGCTTTTCTAATCATCTTCATGCCTGCGGTTATTTATGCATGAAATTGGGTATTCACTTCACGGCACTGGTTCGCGGCGATTACACAGCCAATCCCACGCCGATGTTACGCGACTTAGCCTCGTGGCAAGCCGACATTCAGTACTTGGATAAGGCCACGTATTCCAAACGAACCGACCCTATTTGGCTGGAAAACTTGCAAAAACAGTATCCTGAGTCTGTACTTATTCCTGAAGGCGGCAGTCAGGCTCATGCGCTTAAAGGGGTGGCAGAGCTGTTAGAAGAAGACAACAGCGCGTGTGACCATATTGTGGTCCCTGTTGGCAGTGGCGCCACCCTGGCCGGTTTGATTGGCGCAAAAAGTCCTCCGGTTTCAGTCACCGGCATTGCCGTTTTAAAAGGCGAAGGCTATCTTGAGTCGCTGGTGCAAGCGTTACTACCAGCAACGGGGCAACAACACCCATGGCAAATTCTGCATGACTATCATCAGGGTGGTTACGGTAAGCGAAACGCTGCACTGACAAGCTTTTGTGATGATGTGACACAGCAGTACAATGTGCCGGTTGAGCCTGTTTATTCTGGTAAATTATTGTTCGCGATCAAAGATTTGCTCGAAAAGCGATTTTTCCCCGATGGCACAAGGCTGAGAATCGTGCATACTGGTGGTCTTCAAGGAGCAAGATAATTTGATCTGTCGGTGTAAGAATTACGTTCTAAGCCATGTAAACCTTACAGTTTTTCACTGCACCAGGTTGCCTTTTTCAGGAACAGCCACTCGCGCGTTCCACACGCTATAAAGGAGAGCCACATTGATAAATAATCCGCAGCAGCTGCCTGAACCTCTGCAATTGCTGGTAAACCGTTCCCTCCAGTTATGTGAACTGATGTTGCCGCACTGCAGTGCCCTTTATCCGTTTGCTGCTATTTATGAAGACGGACGCGTGGGTTGCTTGTTTGCCGATGATCGATGCCACGGCGAAAATGAAAGTTATCTCATCGAGCAATTACAGTGGCGTATTATCGACACCACTACCGATACGGAAAGTTACAGTGTGCTGGTGTACGCAGCCACGGTGACAACCGACAGACATAAGCAGTTGAATGCGATTGCCATCAATGCAGGGCATCCAAATGGCGATGAAACCATGCTACTCTACCCCTACTTTCGTGTGGGGAAAAAAATCGTTGTCTCCCCTCCAATTCCAGGCTGAAAAAATGCTGCCAGCAGGCTAACTTTGCTTGCCAAAAAGTTGATGTCTGCTAGCATTCAGCGCAAATTTACCTAACGTCACGGAAACAAGAATATGTCTCGCGTTTTAATTATTGGTGCTGGCGGCGTCGCTGCTGTAACCGTTAAAAAATGTGCCCGTCTGCCTGAATATTTTGACGAAATTTATCTGGCCAGCCGTACCGTTTCGAAATGCGAAGCGCTGCAAAACGAAGTTGGCGCTGATCGTGTTAAGGGTGTCTTTGCAGTAGACGCTGACGATGCAGCTGAAGTAGAAAAGCTGATCAATGAAGTTAAGCCTGATTTGGTGGTAAACCTGGCACTGCCTTACCAGGATCTGCCTATCATGGACGCCTGTCTGGCAACTAAAACTGATTATTTGGATACCGCCAACTACGAGCCAAAAGATGTGGCTAAGTTTGAGTACAGCTGGCAGTGGGCGTATCAGGACAAGTTTAAAGATGCTGGCATCATGGCACTGCTGGGTTCCGGTTTTGATCCGGGTGTAACTAACGTTTACACGGCATATGCGGCTAAGCACCACTTCGACGAAATCCACTATCTGGATATCGTTGACTGTAACGGCGGTGATCACGGTCAGGCGTTCGCGACGAACTTCAACCCTGAAATCAATATCCGTGAAATCACCCAGCGCGGTAAGTTCTTCGAAGGCGGCGAGTGGAAAGAAACTGATCCACTGAGCGTACGTGAAGATCTGGACTACCAGAACATTGGTGTACGTGCTTCTTACCTGATGTTCCACGAAGAGCTGGAATCTATCGTTAAACACTTCCCTACCCTGAAGCGTGCCCGTTTCTGGATGACTTTTGGCGATGCCTACCTGAACCACCTGCGTGTGCTGGAAGGTATCGGTATGACCAGCATCGAACCGGTTGAATTCCAGGGCCAGAAAATAGTGCCTCTTGAGTTCTTAAAAGCGGTTCTGCCTAACCCGGGCTCACTGGCTGAAGGCTACACCGGCATGACCTGTATCGGTACCTACATTACCGGTATTAAAGACGGCAAAGAAAAGACTATCTTCATCTACAACAACTGTGACCACGCAGTATGTAATGAAGAAGTGGGCGCACAAGCCGTGTCTTACACCACCGGTGTACCCGCCATGATTGGTGCCATGATGATGCTTCAGGGTAAATGGCATAAGCCTGGCGTATGGAACATGGAACAGTTCGATCCGGATCCGTTCATGGACGAGCTGAACAAGCACGGCCTGCCTTGGCACGTGATTGAATGTGACGAAAGCCCGTTCAAAAAGTAATTCGGAGTATTTGCGTTGACTGATTTAACTCAGCGATCTGATGTGCCTTCTCCCGCATATGTGCTGGAAGAAGCGAAGCTCATCCGCAATCTTGAGCTGATGAAACGCGTGCAAGACGAGTCTGGGGCAAGAATTATTCTTGCCCTTAAAGGCTTCTCTATGTGGTCGAGTTTCGACATCATCAAACCTTATCTTCACGGTGCCACAGCCAGCTCTGTCTGGGAAGCCAAGCTTGCCGCTGAAATGGGTAAAGAGGTGCATGCGTTCTCGCCTGCTTATAAAAAAGCGGACATGGCTGAGCTGAAAAAGCTGGTCAACCATATCTCGTTTAACAGCTTGAATCAGTGGCAAACCTACAAAGATGACTTGTTCAATGTGTCCAAAGGCATTCGTATTAATCCTGAACACCAGGAAGCGGAAACCCCGCTGTACGATCCGGCGGCGCCAGGTTCCCGTCTAGGTATTCGCGTTTCAGAGCTTGAAGGTGTGGATTTAACTGGTATTGAAGGCTTCCACTGTCACAACCTGTGTGAGTGTGATTCTTTCGCTACCGAGCGCACCCTGCTGGCTATCGAAAAGCGTTTTGCCAAATGGCTGCCTACGCTGAAATGGCTGAACTTAGGTGGTGGTCACCTGATGACGCGGGAAGGTTACGATGTGGATCATCTGATCAAAACACTGAAAGACTTCAAAGCTCGTCATCCGAATCTAGATGTCATTCTTGAGCCGGGCTCAGCGGTGGCATGGCAGACTGGTCCGTTAATCGCGGAAGTGGTAGATATTGTTGAGAACGAAGGCAAGATTGCCATTCTTGATATTTCCGCTACAGCGCATATGCCTGACGTACTGGAAATGCCTTACCGTCCGGCAATTCGCGGTGCAGCAATGCCTGGCGAGAAGACGTATGACTATCGCTTAGGTGGCAATTCCTGCTTGGCAGGTGATGTTATCGATACCTATTCTTTCGATAAGCCTCTAGAAATCGGCGACCGTCTGCAGTTTGAAGATATGATTCACTACACCATGGTAAAAACCACGTTTTTCAATGGTGTGGAGCATCCATCAATTTGCATTCTGCGGAAAGACGATAAGCTGGACGTGATTCGTCAGTTTACCTACGAAGACTTTAAAGGTCGTCTGTCTTAAAACAGGCTGTCAGGAAACTCTGCAAAAGCGCCTCCTTGGCGCTTTTCTTTTATCCAACTCTAACATCTTTCATACCAACGCCTATACATCATTCTGTGAACCGCCGAATTTCCAACGCTCAACCTTTATCTTAACGGCACGTTGAACTTCTCTATTTCTGGCAATGTATAAACCGCAACGCATCTAAACAACTTTTTGGATTTTCGGAGCAGTAATGTGGAAAGACTTTAAAAGCTTCATTGCCAGAGGCAATGTGCTGGACTTGGCTGTGGGTATTATCATTGGTGCCGCCTTTACAACCATCGTTAAGTCGCTGGTAGACGATATTTTGATGCCGATCATCGGCCTGTTCACCAAAAATGTGAATTTTTCAGATCTTTACCTGAATTTATCCGGTGGCGAATATGCCACGTTAGAAGCCGCGAAAGCCGCCGGGGCAGTAACCGTAAATTATGGTTTGTTCATTAATGCCGTGATCAACTTTCTTATTGTGGCGGCGGTGGTTTTTATGATGGTGAGAACGCTTAACAGGCTGAAAGAAAAAGCCGAAGACCCAAAAGATACCAGTATCAAAACCCCTCAGGATATAAAACTACTTCAGGAAATTCGCGACGCATTGGTAGAGCGCAAAGCTCCCTGAGTCATAGCGACAGGAAAACCAAAACTCTCCCGTCGATATTTATTGGCCTGTCAGGGCAGTTCGGCGGAATAATTCGCCAACTAAATGACTGTACTGCCACGACAAATACCGGTATCCCCTACCGTGTCATCTAGCAACAATTCGCCGTCGAGATAGATTTTGAATTCTGTGCCTTCAGGGGCACTGATACTGTATTCCAATGCATACATGTGCTCTTCGTGCACATGCACCGTGGCTTCCTTTTTAGGGTAAACAAGGTCGTAAATACCGTTGTCGTTGCGCTCAGCAACCACATCCAACATCCAGGTACCTTTTGCGATTTCGATTGATAACACCCTTTCGATCATGGTCGTTCCTTATCTTCGCTGCCGCCTGGTTAAAATGACGGCGGCCTTACCGAATTGCGGCAATGTCTGCCCGTGCGACTATTCTACGCCTGATGTTTTCAATGTTGGCTGTCATCCATATCAAGACCAGCCTGATACAACGCATTTTTCTTAAGATTATAGTGTTCTGCTACAATCGCAGCAGCCTTCTTCAGCGGCAATACAGGCTTCAGTGAACTGAGCAATGCCAGAGCTTCCGGCGGTAACTCCCGAGGCACGTCTTCAACGCCACTGATCATCAACACAAACTCGCCTTTTTGACGCACGGGGTCAGCTTCGAGCCATTCTGCCACCGATGCAGCCGAGCCATCTACGTAAGTTTCAAAGGTTTTCGTCAGCTCTTTGGCCAGAACAATATGACGCTCGTTCCCCAACGTTTTCTTCACATCGTTGATAGTATCGAGCACCCGGCGCGGCGCTTCATAGTAAACGGTGGTAAATGTACGTTCTTTCAAAGTTTCCAGCACCTGTGAACGAGGCCCGGTTTTCGGCGGCAGAAAGCCTTCAAACATAAAGCGGTCGGTGGGCAAACCCGATGCACTGAGCGCTGTAATGGCCGCACAGGGGCCAGGAAGTGCAATCACATTGATCCCCTCCTCCCGACAACGACGCACCAGTACGAAGCCCGGGTCGCTAATAAGCGGCGTGCCGGCATCACTAACCAGTGCAACCGATTCCCCTTCTTTCAAACGCTGACATAGCATGGCTGTGCGCTTGTCTTCATTGTGCTCGTGCAATGACAGGGTGCGGGTAGAAATAGTGAAATGCTGCAGTAATTTGTGCGTATGACGGGTATCTTCTGCCGCAATCCAATTCACTGATTTCAGTGTTTCCAGCGCACGGGGCGAAATGTCATCAAGATTACCAATTGGGGTAGGCACAATATAAAGCGTTGCAGATTCGATCATAGCGCGAGCTCACAGAATAAACATTAGATTGGCTGCCCTGTTTCGAAGCTAAGACATCGATACAGTGAACAAACACTTAGGTTGTGTTTAAACAGCGGGGCCACCAGAGATTAGGGGGATGATTGTACCATGTCATAAGGCCAGTTTATTCATGCAAACGTAGATTTTCTGCCTGTTTCCGTTAAACTGACCCGGTATCCAGGTAGAAGGAATTCTCGGTGAATTTGTCCGCAAGCTGTCTTCGTATCCCCCAACTTTCTCTCATTGCCAGCGCACTGTTCTTTGCAGGCTGTGGAAGTGCTCCAGGCCCGAAACAAACCCGGGCGCCGGTGAAAAGTGTTATCGATAAACCCGCCGTTGACGTAGAGGTCACACCGGCGCAATTACTTACCGATGCGCAAAGTGTGTGGTTAAACGAGCGCGATACTGAACAGCGCAATGCGCTATTGCTAGCCGCAGTTGGGCTTTATCTCGATGAAGGGCAGTTTAATAAAGCGCAACAAATCCTGCTTTCTCTTAAGCAAAGTCCTTTATCTGAAGAACACAGCATTCTCACTAACTTGTATACCGCCAAGGCTTACATGGCGCAGCCTAGCGTGACAGAATCTGAACTGCTAGCACTGCTCCAACCGCTGTCTGGCGATCAAGCTGTGCGTCAGCAACAGCAAGAGTTGAAATCGCAGTTGTATGCGCAACAGCATCAATGGCTGGCTGCGGCTGATGCCCTCATCGACAGTCGCGAAGCCGACGAAGAGTTGGTGTCTCAGGTGTGGCAGTGGGTAAATGCAGCTTCAGACAAAGAACGTGCCGCTGCAGAAGCCCGATTTTCCAGCCTCCGACCATATTTAGCACTGTATGATTTAGCTGAACAGGAAGGCCTGAATGCTGCCGCTCTTAACCGTTCCTTAGCGCAATTCAGCCGGGTATTTCGGGGACATCCCCTGGTTCAGTTCCTGCCAGCAGAAATTTTGGCTGCCACCCAGGCAACTGTCACAGCACCACAAGAAGTTGTGGTTCTGCTCCCCCTTAGCGGCAAACTTGCTGCCACTGGCACCACCGTAAAAGAGGGCTTACTGTCGGCCTATTATCAGCAAAGCAACGACAACGAATCCCGTCGCGCGCCGGTAAAATTGCATTTCGTTGATACCGTAAACAAATCCGCTGACGACCTCTTAGCTGCTGTAGCAGGTTATCGCTGGGTAATTGGCCCCCTGCTAAAAGAAAACGTGGATGCCATCATTAACCGAGTCTCACCTGAAACCTACATGCTGGCATTGAACCGCGCAGAATTCCCTACCGACTCAGTAACGCCACCAGCCACCAATTCTGTGCTGGAGAGCAGCAATGTTCCTGTATTGGCAGATATTACTCTGCAAGCAGAACAAAGCTTGAATACGCTGGCACAGGCTAAAGCAAAACATGCCTTTTTCGCCCTCGCGCCAGAAGACGAAGCCGGACAACTGGCGGATTACATTTATCAAAATGGCTATAAAACGCCAATCGTGGTGTCGGCACAAAATAGTGTAAACCAACGAATGAAAAGCGCGTTTACCGCCCGTTGGCAAATGCTGAATGACAATGTCGCCCGCAATAAAAAAGTGAAGTTAACCACGGTTGATTTCACCGATAGTAACAGTCTACGGGAAGGCATTACTGCCTCGTTGGATGTGGCGCAAAGTCGCGACCGCATCAAGCAAATCGAATACATGGTGAACGAGAAATTGTATAACGTGCCCCGGAATCGCCGGGACGTTGATGCCATCATCGTTTTTGCTTCGCCAGAGCAAACCGAGTTGCTTAACCCCATGGTGGAAGCCAGCCTGAGCCCGTTCAATGGCCAAACGGTTCCCGTGTTCGCCACGTCACGCTCTATCGAATACGATGACAGCAAAAACCAATGGCGCGATCTACAAAACGTACGCTTCCTCGATATGCCCTGGATGATGCCGCAAAGTCAGTGGCAGGATTTACGATCACAATCTCAGGCATTATGGCCTCAACGTAGTACTAATATGTCGCGACTGTTTGCATTTGGTGTTGATGCCTACAACCTCCTCCCCCACGTGCCAAGTATGATGACATTGCCGCAAACTAAAGTTGATGGCCTTAGTGGTACCATGCGAATTAACGCAAAAGGTGAAGTTATTCGCACGCTGCCCCAGGCCATTATCGATAATCAGGCAGTGAAATTACTCTCTGAAGACGGATCAATTTCTGCCGGACGCTAACCTATGGCGGCAACCACCCAAATTGGTCAGCTAGGTGAACAAAAGGCCCGACAATATCTTGAAGATCAGGGCCTTTCGTTTATCTGCGCAAACTATTCCGCAAAAACCGGTGAACTTGACCTTGTAATGCAAGACAATGAAACTATTGTTTGTATCGAGGTGAAGTACCGCGATGATGATGCTTATGGCAGCGCCGTCGACTTCGTTACCCCATCTAAATTACGAAAAGTAAAACGCACCTTTGAACATTATTTACTGTCTCGGGGTCTTAACCCAATTCACACACTCATGCGAGTGGATGTGGTAGCATTAGATGGTAACAAGCTGAACTGGCTGAAAAATGTGTAAGGCGCTAGCCGCCCATCAGGCAAGCAGAGACGTAACCTAAGTAAAATAATATGATAGAAAAAATAAAAGCGAATTTTACCGAAAGTATTCAAACGAAGATTTCTGCCATCGAGATCCTGCCTGAAGCCATAGAAAAAGCAGCGTACATGATGGTGGAAGCGCTTATTCGTGGCAATAAAATTCTTACTTGCGGCAACGGTGGCTCAGCCAGCGACGCCCAGCGCTTCTCTTCAGAAATGCTCAATCGCTTTGAGCGTGACCGTCCAAGTTTGCCGGCTATTGCACTTAGTACCGACACCTCAACATTGACTGCCATTGCCAACGACACCGCCTTCGACGAAGTGTTTGCCAAACAGGTACGGGCACTGGGTCAACCTGGGGATATCTTGCTGGCTATTTCCAGCAGCGGCAATGCCAGAAATGTGATTGCAGCAGTGGAGGCAGCGCTTTCAAGAGATATGACGATAGTCGTGCTTACCGGCCGGGATGGCGGAGAAATTGCGGGTTTCTTGAGTGAGCACGATGTAGAAATTCGTGTACCGTCTAACCGCACGGCGCGAATTCAGGAAGTTCATCTACTTGCCATTCACAATTTATGTGAATGCATTGATGATATGTTATTCCCTGCAGACCATGGAGACGAACATTAATGTGGTGTAGTACAAGGAAAGCACTCTGTGCGGTAACCGCACTTACTCTGTTATCAGGCACACAAGGCTGTGCCGTAGTGGCCGTCGGTGCTGCCGGTGCATTAACGGCCAAGGTTGCCAACGACCGACGCACGGTAGGCACCCAGCTTGATGATCAGACAGCCGAAGGCCAAGTGTCTTATCAGTGGTCGAAAAGCGATGCGCTGAAAAAGAGTACAAACCTGCAGATTGATATCTACAACGGTGTTGCGCTGGTAACAGGCCAGGCGCCAAGCCAAAGTCTTATCGATGAAGCGATTGCCGGCGTGGAACAAATTGAGTACGTGCAGAAGATCCACAACCAGATCCGCCTGCAAATGCCTATT
This sequence comes from Alteromonas sp. ABH2_165, assembly GCF_056159945.1. Taxonomy (NCBI): domain Bacteria; kingdom Pseudomonadati; phylum Pseudomonadota; class Gammaproteobacteria; order Alteromonadales; family Alteromonadaceae; genus Alteromonas; species Alteromonas sp. ABH2_165. The sequence continues at coordinate 219,930 of NZ_JBSWWF010000004.1, read as the reverse complement.
GAAGCCTCAACCCAGGCCAACGATATTTGGCTGGCATCAAAGGTCAAAACCAAATTACTGGCTGACGAACGCGTCCCTTCGCTACAGGTTCGGGTTATTGTACAAAATAGCGAAGTGTTTTTAATGGGTCGTGTAACTAACCAGGAAGGCACGTATGCGGTAGAGATTGCCCGTAACGTCAGTGGTGTTCAGCGGGTCATTCGTGCGTTTGAAATTATGTAATTAAGGGGCCTGTCGCCCGCTTTATTTCGCACCAATTGCGTTCTATCGCACAAAAAAATGCCGACATCGCGGTCGGCATTTTTAATGGTTTCATTTGCGCTTAATGCGTTAGCTTATCCAGCTTTTTACCAGTGCACTTAACTCTTCAGACTGGCTATTCGAAAAGAAACATTCCTGGAATTGCGCTCCGCCAACTGCTTGCTTAACCAAATCTTCAGGGAGTGCCTTCAGCGCTTCCACAATAGGTTTGTTCGTTGCAGCTTTTACATCGTTAAGAATAACCGCATTGGCATTTTGCGATTCGCGGCGCTCTGGCGGGTAACCCAGACCGGTTTCGCCGGTGAAGGCCTTTTCAAAAATATAGCGTACGTTCAGTTCCGCGCCCCAGCCAAACCCTTTGGCAAACGGCAGCGCCAGCGCATTACCGTCGTTAATTTGGGCAAACAGATACGCATCTGCAGGGTCGATGCAGTAACCACAGACCACACCAGGGTAGGCATTCAGGGACATCAGCGCGCCCTGACCTGTACCGCAACCCGACACAACAAAATCTACTGCTTTACTGTTTAGCAGCAACGCAGAAATAATGCCCAGATGAATGTAAGTAAGACGATGGTCATCATCATTTTTCATACCTACGTTAAAAATCTCGTGACCCTGTTGTTGACCAACGGCTTCAAGTTGCTCAAGTACCACAGCATTTTTCGATGCCTGGCTAAATTCGTTCATTAATGCAATGCGCATGGGGTGTTCATCTCCATTTCAGGTTATGGCAGAAATGTTGGCGACTATCAGTTACAAAGTAAACGATACACATCTGGTTTCGGGATTTCGTTTCATATATGAAAAAATTGGCGAATAGGTATGCAATTAAAAACTTCTCGGTTAGCAGGAAGGCGGGTGTACAATGCAGGCTCAGGAAACAGCTATCATAACAACCGGCACGATTTTTTCTCTTTTTCAGCGTTTCTCGTGTCGTGATTGTAAAAAAGGAATTTTATGGACAAATACCTGATCCCCAGTGTTACTCACGCCTGTGAAATCTTCAGACTGCTGGCATCCGTGCCTGCTGGCCTAAGCATGCATGAACTAGAGCTAGCCATGGACCTCCCCCGCACAACATTGTTCCGGTTACTCAGAACCCTGTGCCACGAGCAAATGCTGGAAAAAAAAGGTAAAAAATACCTGTGCGGAAATGAACTAACCCGACTGGGTCTGCATATGATTAATGCTGACCATTTACATCAGGTGGCGGTGCCACATATTCAGCGACTGGCATTAAAAAGCGGACACACGGCGCACCTTGCGGTACCTAATAATGGTAAAATTCTCATTGTAGAAGTGGTAGATAGCCCGAATCCACTCATGGTGTCTAAACGCCCAGGGGGAACGGCGCAAATGCACTGTACCGCCACGGGAAAGGTTTTTCTGGCAAACCTGTTCTTTGATCAGCTCGACGAGATCATCGAACAGAATCCACTGGAAAAACACACAGAATTTACCATCACCGACAAAGCCGGGTTAATAAAAGAACTCAATCGGGTCATTGCGAGTGGTTATGCGGTGGACGAACGAGAACTCAACCCAGAGGTGCGCTGCCTGGCTGCGCCTATCAGGAATAATCAGGGTGTGGTTGTTGCCTCCATTGGCATAACGGCGCCCGCGGTGAGCTTCACTAAATCAGCCATTCCTGCGGTAGCTGAACTCGTAAAAGAGGCGGCAAGAAACATATATAAAGACGCTTATCGACAGCGTCTATCTGAATCAACCTGAATCTAGTTCGATGAACTCTGGATACACTCTAGTACTGGACTCTTTTAATACAGGACTCTTTAATACAGGAATTTATGCAAAGACTTGACCGCCAGACTGCCACTGCACTACTGGTTGCTGCAACCTTATTTATGGAGGTGCTGGACTCCACCATCATCACCACTGCCTTGCCAATCATCGCCAAAGACTTTGGGGTTGCCGCTGCGCATCTCTCAGTGGGGATCTCCGCTTACCTGGTGGCCGTAACCGTGTTTGTGCCCATTTCCGGCTGGTTGGCAGATCGCATCGGCCCCAAGGTAATTTTCAGCGCGGCAATTTGTGTCTTTGTGCTGGCGTCTTTGTTATGTGCAATCAGTACCGACCTCTACACGTTTACCGCCGCCAGAGTACTTCAGGGCGTAGGTGGCGCCATGATGGTGCCGGTAGGTCGTCTGGTCGTTATCCGAACCTTACCCAAAAAAGATTTTGTGCGTGGCATGGCAATCCTTACCTGGCCTGCCCTGGCCGCGCCTTTGATTGGCCCAGTGTTGGGTGGTTGGATAGCTGAAACCTTCAGTTGGCACTGGATATTTCTGATGAATGTACCGCTGGGAATGCTGGCCCTCATCGCCGGCTTTTACCTGATAAATAACAATAAAGGTGAGCCCCAGCCATTTGATATTAAAGGTTTCTTGCTTAGCGGTATTGGCTTCGGATTGTTTATGGCCGGGCTTGAGTCATTTAGCAGTCGACCTGAAAGCTTACTTTTTCCCTCTCTACTCACTGGTGCTGGTATATTACTTCTAGTTCTTACTTTCTGGCATATGCACCATGCAGAAAACCCGCTGTTTTCACTAAAAGCCATTTCGGTTCAAACCTTCAGAGTGACGGTAATGGGCGGTTCGGCAATTCGCATGGGTTTAGCCAGTGCCCCCTTCCTCATTCCGTTAATGTTACAACTTGGCTTTGGTTACACAGCTGTTCAAGCAGGCTCATTATTTATATGGCTCTTCGCCGGTAATCTGGCAATGAAGCCCGCCACAACCTGGATCATGAATACGTTTGGCTTCCGCACTGTGCTGCTTGCCAATACCGTGCTCATTGCGCTGAGCTTTGTTCTGATTGCACAGTTTACTGCACAAACCCCTTACCTGATTATGGTGCTGGTGTTGTTTTTCAGCGGAATGACGCGCTCAATGCACCTTACGGTACTGAACACCATCAACTTCGCCGACATTCCACAACACGAAATGCGTGATGCCAATACACTCAGTGCCGTGGTGATGCAAATGACCCGAGGATTGGGTATTACTTTTGGCGCACTCACCCTTGCTTTGGCCACGTTTATCACCGGCACCTCTACAGAAGACCCGTCTATTTTTGATTTTTCACTGGCATTTTATATGTTAGCCGCGGTCACCTTACTCGCACTGATAGACAGTTCCCGACTACCTGCTAATGCCGGCGAAGCCATTTTAAATAAACGAGCAAAAGCCTAAATGCATTGATGAGCCTGGCGTAGTCTGCTGCGCCACGGCTTCCTTTCTCTCTTTGTAGTGGCATACCGTATTGTGCAATGTTTGACAGAGACACCTACCACATTGAAATACCTTTAAATTGTCGAAGATTGTCGACAAAATTCGAGTAAAAAGGTTGACTAACATCATGATCACGCCTACATTGTCGACAGTTTAGTTAACAAGCTGTTGATCTTTTAAGTATGGAAATAGCCGCAGAAAGCGCCGTAACCCACGCTGATAAAACATTTTTCCGGCTTCGTAAGGACATTGTTGAAGGTGTCATTGAGGCCGGTTCGAAACTCAGCGAAACCGAATTGTCGACAAAATACGATGTTAGCCGCGCTGTAATTCGTGAAGCAATTAATCGTCTTACCGCCAGTCACTTGGTTGAACGCCGTGCTAATGTGGGTGCTCGCGTAGTGAGCCTGTCTCCACAAGGGCTGATTCAACTTTATCAGGTTCGCGAAGCCTTAGAAGGTATGGCTGCTCGCCTTGCCGCCCAGAACATGAATCAGCAGGAAATTGATGATTTACAAGGTTTGCTGAACGACCACTTCGATGAGGTGAAAGACGGCCAGCGTTATTACCAGGAAGCCGGTGATGTGGACTTCCATTATCGCATTGTTCTGGGAAGTAAAAACCAGCACCTCATTTCCGTGCTTATCGATGGCATTTATCACCTAGTGCGTATGTACCGTGTGCAGTTTGGCATGGCCGGTCCCCGCGTCACCACCGCCTTCGACGAACATCGTCACGTCGTACAGGCCATCGCCAACCGTGATGATGAATTAGCAGAAATGCTGATGCGCCGACACATTTTGTATTCGAAAAACAATATCGAACGCAAACTTCTTCACACTTCACCGCATTAAACGGAGATTATTCCATGCACAGTGCAGGCAAGAAATTTCGTCAGGCTTTAGCCGACAACAAACCGCTTCAGATTGTAGGCACCATTAACGCCTACTCTGCCATGATGGCGAAGCAAATTGGTCATCAGGCCATTTATCTGTCGGGTGGTGGCGTGGCAAATGCGTCGTATGGTTTGCCGGATCTGGGTATGACCTCACTGAACGATGTGCTGGTTGATGTGCAGCGCATTACCTCTGCCTGCGATTTGCCACTGATGGTTGATATCGATACAGGCTGGGGCGGCGCATTTAATATTGCCAAAACCATTCGTGATATGGAAAAAGCCGGCGCAGCAGCGGTGCATATGGAAGATCAGGTGGCGCAGAAACGCTGTGGCCACCGTCCGAATAAAGAAATTGTGTCCACTGAAGAAATGGTAGACCGCATTAAGGCCGCCGTTGATGCCCGTACCGATCCGGACTTTTTTATTATGGCCCGTACTGATGCGTTTGCCCAGGAAGGTCTTGAAAAAGCGGTTGAGCGCGCAAAAGCGTATGTTGCCGCCGGTGCAGACGGCATTTTCGCCGAAGCGATTAAAACTGAAGAACATTATCGAGCCTTTGCCGACGCGCTGGATGTACCGATTCTGGCCAACATTACTGAATTCGGTCAGACCGAGTTGTGGAACAAAAAAGAGTTGGGTGAATGGGGTGCCGACATGGTGCTGTATCCGCTGAGCGCGTTCCGCGCCATGAATAAAGCAGCCGAGCTGGTGTATCAGTCGATTCTTACTAACGGCGATCAGAAAGCGGTGGTTGATACCATGCAGACCCGCATGGAGCTTTACGACTATCTCGGCTATCACGACTACGAGCAGAAGCTCGACGAATTATTTTCTAAATCGAAATCTTAAATCACTAATTGTACCTTACACACGATTATAAAATCGGAGACAAGATAATGGCTAAAGAACTAAGCGGTGCCGGTTTACGGGGCCAGGTAGCAGGTAAAACAGCGCTTTCTACCGTAGGGAAATCAGGTTCGGGACTCACTTATCGCGGCTATGATGTAAAAGATCTGGCCAATCATTGTGAGTTTGAGGAAGTGGCCTATCTGATCCTCAAAGGCAAACTACCGAATAAAGGCGAGCTTGCTGAATACAAAGCCAAACTGAAAAGCATGCGTGACTTGCCAGCTGCATTAAAAGAAGTGCTGGAGCGCATTCCAAAAGATGCTCATCCCATGGACGTGATCCGTACCGGTTGCTCCATGCTAGGTAACCTTGAAATGGAAAACGACTTCTCTGAACAGGAAGCTGTTACCGATCGCATGCTGGCTTGTTTCCCAAGCATTATCTGTTACTGGTATCGTTTCAGCCATGACGGCATGCGTATCGACACCACTACCGATGATGACTCTATCGGCGCCCATTTCCTGCACATGCTGCACGGCGAGAAGCCTCGCGAACTGCACGAACAGGTCATGCACGTATCGCTGATCCTGTACGCCGAGCATGAGTTCAACGCGTCTACCTTTACCGCCCGCGTGTGTGCTTCCACCCTGTCTGATATGCATTCGTGCATTACCGGCGCCATCGGCACCCTGCGTGGCCCGCTGCACGGTGGTGCTAACGAAGCTGCGATGGAAATGATCGAAGGCTTCACTTCTGCCGACGATGCCGAAGAAAAAATGATGGGCATGCTGGAACGCAAAGAGAAAATCATGGGCTTCGGTCATGCCATTTACCGCGAGTCTGATCCGCGTAACGAAATCATTAAAGGCTGGTCTGAAAAACTTGCCGCCGATGTGGGCGACGAGGTGCTTTACCCGATTTCTGTGCGCTGTGAAGCCGTGATGTGGCGTGAGAAAAAACTGTTCTGTAACGCTGACTTCTTCCATGCGTCTGCCTACAACTTCATGGGTATTCCTACCAAGCTGTTTACACCGATTTTTGTGATGTCACGCCTTACCGGCTGGGCCGCTCACGTTATGGAGCAGCGCGCGGATAACCGCATTATCCGTCCGTCTGCAGAGTACACCGGCGAAGAGCTGCGCACTGTTACACCTATCGACCAGCGAGACTAGGTGCTTTGGCGGGCCACCACATTGCCTGCCCTGATGTTGCCGGAGAAGACCAATTATGAATACTGATTATCGCAAACCGTTGCCAAATGCCGGTTTGGATTACTATGACACCCGTGAAGCCGTGAACAGCATCGAAGCCGGTGCTTATGAAAAACTGCCTTACACTTCCCGGGTACTGGCTGAGAACCTGGTGCGCAAATGCGACCCAACTATGCTTAGCGATTCCCTGAAACAGCTGATTTACCGTAAACGGGAGCTCGACTTTCCGTGGTTCCCGTCTCGGGTAGTCTGCCACGATATCCTTGGCCAGACAGCACTTGTGGACCTTGCTGGACTGCGTGATGCCATCGCGGAAAAAGGCGGTGATCCGTCGAAAGTGAATCCGGTGGTACCGACTCAGCTCATCGTCGACCACTCACTTGCAGTGGAACATGCTGGCTTTGAAGAAGACGCGTTTGATAAGAACCGCACAATTGAGGACCGCCGCAACGACGATCGTTTCCACTTTATTAACTGGACCAAAACCGCGTTTAAAAATGTAGACGTGATTGGCCCGGGCAACGGCATTATGCATCAGATCAATCTAGAAAAAATGTCACCGGTGATTCACGCCCGCGACGGCGTGGCGTTCCCGGACACCCTGGTTGGTACCGACAGCCACACTCCACACGTTGATGCACTGGGCGTGATTGCCGTAGGCGTCGGCGGCCTGGAAGCGGAAAGCGTGATGCTTGGCCGTGCCTCCTACATGCGATTGCCTGATATCATTGGCGTGGAACTTACCGGTAAACCACAGCCAGGTATTACCGCCACAGACATCGTACTGGCGCTGACCGAATTCCTGCGTAAGGAAAAAGTGGTTTCGTCCTATCTGGAGTTCTTCGGTGAAGGCGCCTCTGCGCTGACCATCGGTGACCGCGCCACCATTTCCAACATGACACCGGAATACGGTGCCACCGCGGCCATGTTCTACATCGATGAACAGACTATCGACTACCTGAAACTCACTGGCCGTGAAGACAAGCAGGTTGAGCTGGTAGAGCAATACGCCAAACTTACCGGCCTGTGGGCAGACGATCTTGAAACCGCTGAATATGAGCGGATGCTGAAATTCGATCTGTCTACTGTTGGCCGCAATATGGCTGGCCCGTCGAATCCCCATGCCCGTCTTGCCACCAGCGATCTCGCAGTTCGTTGCATCACCGGCAGTGTGGAGCACGAAAACGGACAAATGCCGGATGGTGCGGTGATCATCGCCGCCATTACCTCCTGCACCAATACCAGTAACCCGCGTAACGTGATTGCCGCCGGCTTACTGGCCCGCAACGCCAATGCCAAAGGCCTGCTCAGACAACCATGGGTGAAAACTTCACTGGCACCAGGCTCCAAAGCCGTGAAACTGTATCTGGAAGAAGCCGGGCTGCTAACTGAGCTGGAAAAGCTGGGTTTTGGTATCGTGGCCTTCGCCTGTACCACCTGTAACGGTATGAGCGGCGCTCTGGACCCGAAAATTCAGGAAGAAATTGTTAAGCGTGACTTGTACGCCACGGCGGTATTGTCCGGTAACCGAAACTTCGACGGCCGTATTCACCCTTATGCAAAACAGGCATTCCTGGCGTCACCACCGCTGGTTGTGGCTTATGCCATTGCCGGTACGATTCGCTTCGATATCGAAAAAGATGTGCTGGGTACCGATGCAGACGGTAACCCGGTGACACTGAAAGATATCTGGCCATCCGATGAGGAAATCGATGCTATCGTGAAAAGCGCGGTGAAACCCGAGCAGTTCCGTCAGGTGTATGAGCCCATGTTCGACCTCAAAGTCGATTACGGCAAGGATCTGAATCCGCTGTATAACTGGCGTCCGAAGAGCACGTATATTCGTCGCCCGCCTTACTGGGAAGGCGCACTGGCCGCTGAACGTACGATGAAAGGTATGCGTCCGCTGGCTATCCTGGGTGACAACATCACCACCGATCACCTGTCGCCGTCGAATGCCATCATGGCGTCCAGCGCGGCCGGTGAATACCTGTCGAAAATGGGCGTACCGGAGGAGGATTACAACTCCTATGCGACACACCGTGGTGATCACCTTACCGCTCAACGCGCGACTCTGGCTAACCCGAAACTGTTTAACGAAATGGTGCTGGAAGACGGCAAAGTGGTACAGGGCTCGCTGGCTCGCATCGAGCCGCAGGGCAAGGTGGTGCGCATGTGGGAAGCCATTGAAAACTACATGAATCGCAAGCAGCCACTGATCATCGTGGCCGGTGCGGACTACGGTCAGGGTTCATCCCGTGACTGGGCCGCCAAAGGCGTACGTCTGGCCGGTGTGGAAGTGATTGTGGCCGAAGGTTTTGAGCGTATTCACCGCACTAACCTGATTGGTATGGGTGTGTTACCGCTGGAATTCCACGAAGGCACCACCCGCAAAACCCTAGGACTGGATGGCACCGAAACCTATGATGTGGAAGGTGAAGTCTCGCCAGGCGCAACCCTGACGGTCGTCATCCACCGCACTAACGGCGAAGCCGAAAAAGTAGACGTAAAGTGTCGTTTGGATACAGCCGAAGAAGTATCTATCTACTCAGCGGGCGGCGTACTGCAGCGCTTTGCTCAGGATTTTCTTGAGTCTGAAAACGCCTGATAGCCCCGTCACAGACCGGACAGTAATTCTGCTCCGGTCTGATTTTTCCCTTCTTATACAAAGGTGAGAGCACATTATGAAATTCGCCCCTCAAATTAAAATTCCAGCTACTTATATTCGTGGTGGAACTAGCAAAGGTGTGTTTTTCAAATTAACCGATTTACCGGAAGCAGCACAGCAGCCGGGGCCGGTGCGTGATGCGCTATTATTGCGTGTTATTGGCAGCCCCGACCCTTACGGCAAACAAACCGACGGTATGGGCGGCGCGACCTCCAGTACCAGCAAAACCGTGATCCTGTCGAAAAGCGAACAGGAAGGTTATGACGTGGACTACCTGTTTGGCCAGGTCGCCATCGACAAGCCATTCGTGGACTGGTCCGGTAACTGCGGCAACCTGACCGCGGCTGTCGGCGCTTTCGCCATCAGCAATGGTCTGGTAAACCCCGAAAGCGTGCCGGAAAACGGCATTGCCACGGTAAAAATCTGGCAGGTAAATATCGGCAAGGCGATCATTGCTAAAGTCCCCATGAACAATGGCGAAGTGCAGGAAACCGGCGACTTCGAACTCGACGGCGTGACCTTCCCTGCCGCTGAAGTTCAGATTGCGTTTATCGATCCGGCGGATGGTGAAGGCAGCATGTTCCCCACCGGTAATCTGGTGGACGATCTCGAGGTGCCCGGTGTGGGCATGCTTAAAGCCACCATGATCAATGCCGGGATCCCGACCATTTTTATCAATGCTGACGCTATCGGCTATCAAGGCACTGAGCTGCAGGACGCCATTAACAGCGACAGCAAAGCACTGGCCATGTTTGAAACCATCCGTGCCCATGGCGCGGTGAAAATGGGCCTGATTAACAACATCGAAGAAGCAGCTGCCCGCCAGCACACGCCGAAAGTCGCATTTGTCAGCGGTCCGGCTGAGTACGTGTCCTCCAGCGGTAAAGCGATTGCCCGTCAGGACATCGATCTCAATGTACGCGCTCTGTCCATGGGTAAACTCCATCATGCGATGATGGGCACCGCTGCCGTCGCCATTGGCACCGCGGCGACCATACCCGGTACGCTGGTGAATGAAGCGGCCGGTGGCGGTGAGCGCAGCTACGTGGTGTTTGGCCATCCTTCCGGCACGCTGAAAGTGGGCGCGGAAGCACAATTATATCAAGACGAATGGCAGGTAAATAAAGTCGTTATGAGCCGCAGCGCCCGTGTGCTGATGGAAGGCAATGTGCGCGTGCCTGGAGATGTACTCGACGTCTGAGCAAACTTCAGAATTGCTATGTGCGAAAACGCGACCCGGCGCGTTTTTTTGTGCCTTTTAAAAATTGGGTTTTCAATGGCTTGGCGTGAAGCGAAGGAAATATGCAGAGTGGCGGGACTTAGAATGGTATTCATCAGCATTTATATCTGTGTATACTGCTTCGGAAGCTTGTAAACATTAAGTTAACCGGTGTGGTTGTTGTTCTATAAAACCGGCATAGAACGGAGACAACCCCATGTCATATTATGGACGACATCAGAACCGCCCCTTTCGATTGCTTTCCCTGCTGACAGTTTCAGCACTCAGCCTCACGCTACTCAGCGCTTGCGACGATGACGACGAGCCACTTCCTGAACCGCCACAATCTCTTGACGCCTTTGACGACGACGGCGTACTGGAAGCCAATATCCGTTGGACAACCTACGGCGTGCCGCATATCACTGCTGACAACCTGGAGAGTCTGTCTTACGGGGTGGGTTATGCGTTTGCCAGAGATAACCTGTGTATTCTGGCCGACCAGATTGTGCGCTATAACTCTCAGCGCAGCCGATATTATGGTCCCGACCTTGTGCCCGGCAGCGGCGACAGCAGCCACCTGATCAGCGACTTTGGTTTCCTCACGATAGGCATCCGCGAAATTGCAGAGGATTCGCTGTCCTCCATGAGCGAAACCAGCCGGGCCATGTATCAGGGTTATACTGCGGGTTACAATCGCTACCTTGAAGATACGCCGGTAGCGGAACAAGATCCCGCCTGTGCGGGACAGCCTTGGGTAACCCCCATCGACGCCACCGATTTGCTCACCTATTCTCTTGGGGTTGCTGTACTTCCCGGTGCGACGAACTTCTTGAGCGCCATGTTTGTAGCCGCTCCTCCCGGCAAAGACTTTACGCCCGTGCCAGAAAGCGCGAATCTCACGTTAAACATTAATCACACCTCAGCGATTCCTGATACCAATCCGTCAGAGCTCGGCTCTAACGGCTGGGGGCTGGGAGCGGATAAAACGGAAAATGGTATGGGCATGGTACTGGCTAATCCGCACTTTCCCCATACCGGCAGTCTGCGATTCTGGCAGTTCCATACCACCGTGCCAGGTTTTCTGAACGTAACCGGTGCTTCGCTCATTGGTTTGCCTGGCGCAGTGAATATCGGCTTCAACGACAACGTGGCCTGGACCCATACCTTCTCCTCGGCAGAACATTTTGTGGTTTATCAGCTTTCACTGGATGAAACGGATACCGACGCCCAGACCCAGCTAATTGACGGCGAAGCCGTGGCGATTGAAGAGAAAGACATGGTGATAGAGGTCGCTGTGGGTGGCGGACAGACCGTGAATGTACGTAAGACTGCGTATTACACTAACTACGGACCGATGATTGAAATACCCGGCAGCTTCGACTGGACTGCAACTCAGGCATTCGCCATTAAAGATGCCAACCTGCCCAACCTGGATATTCTCGACCACTGGATGGCGATGAACCTGGCCACCAGCATGGACGAATTCAAACAGGCTTTTATCAATTACGACGGCGTGATCTTTAACAACACCATGGCCGCGTCCGCCGATGGTCAGGTGTTTTATATCGATGATTCTACTGTGCCGAACTTATCAGCTACGGCAATCGGTGCCCTCACCACCGTGCCCGAACTGGTGCAGACAAAAGCTGCGGCTGGCTTCACCGTGTTGCCGGGAAACCAATCAGTATTTGATTTTGACGGCCCGGTGCCTTATGAGGCGGCACCGAAATACGAAGGCAATGATTCGGTGCAAAACTCCAATAACAGCTACTGGCTGACCAATGTGGATTCGCCCATCACCGGCATCTCGCCGCTTTACGGTGGCGAAAACGATCAGCAGACACTACGTTCCCGAATGGGCCAGAAGTTACTTGAGGAAGGTAGCGGCAGTGATGGCCTGTTCACTTCTGACGAAGTGGAAAGCCTGCTGATGAGTAACCGCAGTTATTTGGCAGAAGAAATCCTCGCCGACGTGCTCGCCATGTGCACCGCGCAGGGCTCAACACCGGTAAATGTGGATGGTGAAAGCGTGGTTATTGAGGCGGCCTGTAATGCATTAGCGCTGTGGGACAGCACCATGAATACCGACAGCGTTGGTGGTCAGGTCTTCCGGGAGTTTGCCTACCAGTTCCAGACAAATCCCCAGTGGGAAGTCGCTTTCGATGCCACTCAGCCTCTGACCACACCTTCTGGTCTCGTTACTAATGCCACCACCCTTGAACAGTTTGCCCGCGCGGTCACCGTGCTTGAAGCCGCTGGCGTAGCACCTGATGCGACACTGGGCGAGGTGCAATTTGTGCAGCGTGCCCGTCCTGACGGCACGGCCGATCCCGAGCGCCTTCCATGGGGCGGTGCCAATAACGTGGAAGGCGGCTTCAACGTGTTCCGCCCGGTGCCAAACACCAGTGGCCTGCTGCCGCAGAACGCTACCCTGCTGCCGCAAATCAGCTATGCGCCACTCAATGATGTGTCTGAAATCAGCGCGGAAGCCGGAGGCTACCGCATTAATTACGGCAGCAGCTGGATGATGGTGGTGAATTTTACCGATACCGGCCCTGCTGCTCGCGCTCTGCTAACGTATTCCCAGTCACGGGTTTATGGCAGCGATCACTTCTTTGATCAGACCCGCTGGTACTCCGCCCAACCCGCCCTGCGGCCAGTGGCATTTACAGATGATGAAATTGAGGCAGCGAAAATTGAAGAGATGACGCTGGTATCGCAGTAGTTTTTCGGGTCAGCAATTTTTGACAGAAATCTACCGGGTCAGTTTACCGGTGATTTTTATCATCAAAACAGCGCAGTGAAACAGCATAGTGAAACTGCGCTCAACGTAGCACTACAAACTCAAAACCCGTCTTCCGAACAGTCGCTGTTTGGCTCCTTTACTGATGTAATCGAAGAAAAGGTCAACGAAACACTTCAGCAGCGTCTGGCTGAAATTGAACACGCCGTTATCGATACCATTACTCAATCATTCAAATACTAAAACCGGTTAGGGAAAACTACTCATGAAAAACTTAAAATTACGTACTGCAATCTACGCACTGGGCCTTTTCGCTAATTCCGCTTTCGCGGGTGAGAGCGACAAGGACCATTCATCGGTCTGGAAAGTCACTAAAGGCGAAGACAAGGTTTACGTAGGTGGCACTATTCACATTTTGCCCATTACCGAGTTCCCGCTGCCATCTCAGTTTATGAAAGCTTACAAGAAATGACCGTAGATAAAATGAAGCGTGAGTCTCCGGCATCTTTCGATGAAATGATGGTACAGCGCAACAAACGCTGGATCAGTCAAATCGAAGCCATGTTCGGCGATGAAGATCAGGAACTGGTACTGGTCGGTGCAGGCCACCTGGTGGGCGACGACAACGTGTTGGAATTACTCGAGGCCCGCGGCTACCAAATTGAAAAACTGTAAGATTTATCCTCCCAAGGACCTTTGAGCCTGCGCTTCGCACAGGCTCTTTTTTATTTATTCACTGCTCTCCTCCAACTGCTGTCAGAGAATTGACGAAAAAATAGGCACGCAATTTGATATCCCTGTTTACAACGACGTAACAACTAGCGTCGACACTCAACACGTTAGCAGGTTTAAGGGGTTACACATGCAGGCACTATTGATTGAAGATGATTTTGTTTCTTCGGCAGCACTCTTCACAGCACGAAGATATGCATTGGCGGGACATCTGCGCCGTCATAATGGCGAATCCTTTATTCATCATCCCCGCGAGTTGGCTAAACTTCTGAGTGGCTTCCCCCATAACCGCGATGTGTTGGCCGCTGCCTGGCTTTCCCGACCACTGCAGGAAGCCTATGCAGACGTAGAAGAAATTGAGGATTGTTTCGGCACTAAAACCGCAGAACTGGCCTCGAAACTCGCCGCTTTTAATCTACCAGATAGTTGTTCCTTGCCGGCAATGGCTAAAGTCGAATTTGCCGCTATCCGAAATGCCGGCCCCGTGTTGCAAACCATGGCATTGGCACATCTTTTTGTACTCGCAAACACAACGGCTGAATACAGCCCTGAAATGTTGGCACCGTTTGCAAAATGGTTGAGACTACACATTCATACATTTAATCAGGCAAATACCCGATTAATTGAAAAAGTCAGTGCCTGGCTGCTTGAAACAGAACAACAGGAGTTTGTACTAGAGGACGCGGGCTGAGCCCGCCTTATGAACTTAGTAAGTTGAGCGTCAGTTTACATCCATGACTGGCGCTTGGTTTCGACTTCCCACAATGCTTTATCGGCAACGTTTACACAGAATCCATATTGAAGATAGGGAACCACCACATCACCACTGGCCAACACATAGCGAATGTTCGCCAATCCACGTCGTTGCATCAGCACGCTTTGAGAAACGCCAACCTGCTGTACCTTATGTAGCGCGAAACAATATCTATCAATACCAATGATGCCTTTGCGTACATAACAATGGGTTTCGTCTTGCCAAATTCCCCACGCCCGCCAGCGTAAATAGATAAGTAAACAGTGAATAGCCAGTACCGGTATGGCAATGAAGAAAAGTTTTAAATCATCATTAGCAAGGCTCAACGCCGTCAAGAAGAGAAACAGCGGCACGGCGGTGAGTGCTATCCAGCGCCCGATAAAACGTTGACTGATTGGTTGATAAGGCGCGTCGTACAGGCAATTGCCTGGCATAGCATCGGCAGCGAGCGCTTGCGCTTCTGGCGTAGTCACCGACGGTACCACTAGTTTGTTCGTAGCGTGTAACTCTTGCTCGGGATTAGCACCGGTCTTATTCTGTTCGAAAAAGAAGTTCGCTCGCTTAAGCAGATAATCGAGCCAGTCTTGCTTTACCGAAATCATCTGCACACGGGTTTCCCGCATACTCACTTCCTGCAAGCTAAACAACCCGGAACGGCGAATGTAACGGTCGGCTGTACGGGTAAGCGTATAGTTGTAATACACCATTACCGAGCCGCCAACAGAGATTAATGCCATGACCCCAAAAACAACCATCATGGTTGAAATGACGTACAAGCCCATCTGCCACCATGCTACCTGCTGGTCGGCGAAGAGTGCATCAACAGAAAGCCCGAGTGAATCAACCCAATCAAAAATAAATCCTGAAATTTCCTGATAAAACGGTGCTGCTGCACCGAGAAAAATCCATACTCGATTGTTTGTTAGCCCATGCAATACCAGATCAAACAAACTGCGACGATTGATCACCCGCTCGTCATCGCTTTGCATTCCGTCGCTAGCCTGCGCTGAACCTGATGCCTCTGTTGGCTGTTCAGACGCAGAAGCCGCTTTATTTGCAGTCGCACTTGCCAAGATCTCCTGACGCAGAATTTTGGCATCATTCCGGTCTACGGCGACGATTTTAGCTTCTTCTTTTCCTGAACCCGCGGTATCCAAAATCACCACGGTATAGTTGGTGAGGCGATAGTAAAAAGGCTGCTCAATTTTGACATTTTGAATGCGCCAGAATGGCAGGTTGAGGTTTCTGCGTTTTAACATACCGCTGCGAATTTCTATGTGCTGGTCCAAAATGCGGTATTGATAAAACCAATAATTGACCACGCCACTCACCACAATAATGACCGCGACGAGCACCGCGCCAGGGATGAAATACGGAGAGTCGACAATATCAAATTGATTTGCGGAATAGGCTGCTACCGAAATAAGCACGATGAACTGGCGAACAAACTGAACGATATTCGAAGCAATGAAATAGATGATCGCAACAGGTGCCAGACGTCGCCAGCTTTTTCCCGTAGCCAGAGAAGTCAGTTCTGCATCCATTAACGTGCTCCGACGTCTTTGTGCTCGAGAATGAATCGACGAATTTTTTGGGCTTGCTCTACGGGAAGGCCGGGAATTTCAAATGTATGCGCTACGCCACCAGCGGAAAAGACCTGCAATTTTGCCAGCCCGGCCATTCTGTCTACCGGGCCACGTTTTATCTCAATATGCTGTACGCGCAGCACAGGCTGACACGTCACAGAACGAAAAATCAGCCCTTCGCTGAGCGAGATGTCTTGCTCCCGTAAAGCGAACTTTATTCGTCGATCTGCGAACCAGTGGTAAAAGAAGATCCAGGTCAAAAAAAAGAGAAGTCCGGCGCAAATAAATGGATAGGCTTGTTGTAAGCCCTCAGGCAATTCAGCAAAAGGCTGAAACCTGATAGCACTGACAATAAAAAGTAGAATACTGAAAATCAATGTGGTGATGATCAGATTCATTTTGCGGTAAGCCGGAGAAACCGGCTCGTAGTTAAGGTTATCGAGCGATGGTAAGGCGGCCGTGTCTAGCTGCCCATTACAAAAAGCACTACCATCCATGGTTGTCATGACAACTAGTCCTCAATCATCTGTGTATTAAGCCATTCGTGCAGCGCTTTCATATCGTGCGCCACTGCCATTTGTAGTTCTTCCACCCAGTCATGCACGTTCTGCCACCACGCAGGATGGTCGCCCTGTTGGATCTGGTTCGCAATTCGCTGCACCCGGGACAGCCCCACCGAGCCCGCAGCGCCTTTAATCTTATGCGCCTGTGAGCAGACTTCAGACTTTTCATCGGCACTCAGACTCAGTTGCAGAATTTCCATGTACTCGGGCATTTTATCCTGGAACACTTTCACGCTAGCACGAACCATGTCTTCACCAATGGTATCCACCAGCATTTGCAATAACTCAATATCGAGAATGTTCGATAAGGCTTTGCTGTTGTCCGTTTTAGGCTTGTTCTCCACCTCGGTATGCAGTGGTGCCGCCGGTTCGGTAAACAGGGCATTGAATACCTCAATCACGCGACTTTTCTTAATCGGCTTGGCAATAACATCATCCATGCCGTTCTGCAGATATTCTTCACGCTTCTTAATCACGTTAGCGGTGAGCGCCACCATGGCAGTCCCCATGACTAAGTCTTCGTCGCGCAGGGTATTGGCAACATCAAAGCCAGTCATATCAGGCAGCTGAATATCCAGCAGGATAAGGTCGTAATGGTTGTTACGAGCTTTATCAATTGCTTCCTGGCCGGTCATCGCCACATCGACAGTTTGACCGAGCTTTTCAAGCAGCGCTTTGGCTACCATTACGTTCAGTTCGATATCTTCCACTAACAGAATATTTAAATCTGTTACCAGCAGTTTTGATACCTGCATCGGCGCTTTGGAGATATGTAATGGCAGTGTAATTTCAAACCGGGTGCCTTTACCCACTTGACTGGTTACACTGATATCGCCATCCATTAAATCAACCATTTGCTTACAGATGGCCAAACCGATACCGGTACCGGTTGCCGACTGGTGGTCAGGGTGATCGACCTGATAATACATGGCGAAAATCTTGTCGATTTCCGACTCAGGAATACCCACACCGGAATCTTCCACCACGTAAGTGACCATGGTCATGTCGTCTTTAGCTTCCGTAGCAGACACACTTAAGCGCACATTGCCCTTCTGCGTAAACTTCACGGCATTAAACAAAATGTTCCACAGAATTTGGCGTAACCGGGTTCCATCCACTTCCACTAATTGTGGTAGAGGCTCTTGAATCTCGGTAATCAGTTCCAGCGACTTATCTGCGGCCAGCAGACGAATGATACTCGCCAGTTCCTGGGTGAAATCTCGCAAAGAAACCGTTTTAAGGCTGAGTTCCAGTTTGTCGCGGTCGAGCTTATCAAGGTCGATAATGTCATTAAAGATATTACCCAACGTGATAGCACTGGCGTAAATGGTACTCACCCAGCTAAATTGTTCATCGCTTAAATCGGTATCACGCAACATGCGGCTTAAGCCAACAATCCCGTTTAGCGGCGTACGTAGCTCATGAGAAATCGTAGCGATAAATCGGGTTTTATCAGTACTGGCCTTGGCTGCGGCATTTTCAGCCTGCTTGCGCTCGGTCATATCACGACCGAAAGCCAGCAAACCTAAACGTTTGCCTTCATTATCGAAGAACGGTACCCGTTTCATTTCGAAGTAACGACGACGGCCATCGGCAAAGCGTAACCATAATTCTTCCGTCATGCTTTCGTTAGTTTCGAGTACTTCTTGGTCTGAAGCAACAATCTGTAAGGCCAGTTCTTCTTCAAATACATCGTGCAGAGTAAGGCCAACTAACTGCGCTTCCGTTTTCCCGGTAAGCATTTCTGCAATCCGGTTACAGCCAGCGAAGCGCCCTTCTTCATTACGGTAGTAAATAAGGTCTGGCGACGCATCGATGATGGAGCGTAATAAGGTAGATAAATGCCTGGCTTGCTGCTCAGAATGCGACTTTTCTTCAATTTCCCGTTCGAGATCTTTGAATACCGCTTCGCGATCATCCTGGGCTTTACGTCGCTGTTCCATTTCATGATTGAGCTGTCGAATGTTGCTTTGCAACTCTCGATTCAGAAACACATCTTCTTCGCGTAGACGCTCAAGTTGGCTAACCACTTCTTTCAGATTAACCCGAGACGTTTCTAACTGTTTTACCAGCTCACTAAGAAAGTAAAGCACCCAAGGGGCGGACATCATGGTCAGCACTACTGCGATAATAAAATCGTCAGGCTGAACCTCGTTCCCCATCGCCACACGGATCACGTATGAACCGCCCAACGTGAATACCAGCGTAACCACAACAAAAAGCATGCTGAGCTTCAGCGTGCCAAAACGTTTGATGAATTGAGCGAACTTTATCGCCCAGGAATCATTTGGTGAGTCTTGATGCATAGCAACCGTACTACAAATAACTAAAACTATAACCTGAAGCACTTATATCACTTTCAGCAGGTAAAACCCACAGGTGTCATAATTATGAGTGCATAATTGTGCGTTGCACTTTCTGTTAGCCAATAAATAATCATCGAAGGACACATCTATATAAAGGAAGCAACTTGAGGACATTCGTCGGCTGACTTTGCGTAACGCTCGTCAGGCGCGTATATTAAATAAACAAATACAACTTTTGTGCGGAAGCCTCAGAAATCCGTCAAAACGATATTCATTCAGCCACACCGGATAAAATCATATAATTAACCACATTAACTGAATGAATATTCAATTTTAAAGCTGTAGACAGGGTTAAACTTTAGTATAAACGTACTAAAGCGGTAGATTTTTGAGCGCCGAGCTCAAAATTCAAACAGGCCAATTAAAACCGTAAGCAACTGATAAAAAACAGCTTTATTAAATAAAAGTAAAATTGATGCCGTCATGTCATTTTTATCATTTGATTTTATATTCTAATGTATGTATTTTGTACGGCCCGCTAAGCAATAGTGCATAAAAATGCGGATAACGACTGGCGTCCTACTAATAATAATTAACGACATAAACAGACGCTTGGAGTATGGTTTATTCCTGCTCTGATTTAACGTCTACACGATATTGTTGAGATGCGTGCCCTTCTCGGGTGACGATCCGACACATGCCTTGTCCAGTCGAAGGTTGAAGGAGTTTTAAGATGAGTTTATATAATCCCAATGATTCCCGGGATAACTGTGGCTTTGGTCTTATTGCCCACACTCACGGGGAAGCCAGCCATGAACTGGTGACGACTGCTATCCAGGGCCTGGACAGAATGCAGCACCGTGGTGGTATTGCCGCTGATGGTGTTACCGGTGACGGCTGTGGATTGCTGCTACAAAAGCCAGATGCCTTTTTTAAGGCCATTGCCGATGAGAACGGCTGGAAGCTGAGTAAGAAATATGCAGTAGGCATGATCTTTCTGAGTCAGGATGACGAGCTGGCACAAGCTGCCAGAGAAGTACTCAACGAGGAACTGGAAAAAGAAACCCTGACCGTTGTTGGCTGGCGTAAAGTGCCGGTAAATCACGATATTCTGGGTGAACTGGCATTAACCGGTGTACCACAAATCGAACAGGTTTTCGTGAACGCCCCTGCGGGATGGCGTAAACGCGACGTAGAGCGTCGTCTGTTTATGGTTCGCCGCCGTGCCGAAAAACGTCTTGAAGAAGACAAAGATTTCTATGTTGCCTGTCTGTCAGGATTGGTAACGATTTATAAAGGCCTGGTTATGCCTAAAGATCTGCCTGCCTTCTATGCAGATCTCGCCGATGAGCGCTTAAAAAGTGCTATCTGTGTTTTCCACCAGCGCTTTTCTACCAATACGCTGCCTAAGTGGCCTCTGGCTCAGCCTTTCCGCTTCCTGGCACATAACGGTGAAATTAATACCATTAAAGGTAACCGCGACTGGGCGATGGCCCGTACCGGTAAATTTTCTACGCCGTTAATTCCTGATCTGAAAGACGCCGCGCCTTATGTTAATACAGAAGGTTCTGACTCGTCTTCACTGGATAACATGCTGGAACTGTTCCTGGCCGGTGGTATGGATTTATTCCGTGCTATGCGCCTGCTGGTTCCGCCTGCGTATCAGAACAACCAGACCATGGATGAGAACCTGCGTGCATTCTACGAATTCAACTCCATGCACATGGAGCCGTGGGATGGCCCTGCCGGTATCGTACTCACCAATGGTCGTCACGTTGCCTGTAACCTCGACCGTAATGGTCTGCGTCCGGCGCGTTATGTGATCACCAAAAATGGCTTCATTACCCTGGCATCCGAAGTGGGTATCTGGGATTACAGTGAAGCTGATGTGGTAGAAAAAGGCCGTGTAGGCCCGGGCGAAATGCTTGCGGTGGACACCTACAACGGTAAAATCTGGCGCTCTAACGAAATCGACGATGACTTAAAAGATCGTCACCCGTACCGTGAGTGGCTAGACAAGCATATCCGTCATTTAACGCCTATCGACCAGATGGACTCATCCCTGCTGGGTAAGCGGGTGTTTGATGACGACACCCTGGCGGTGTATCACAAGCTGTTTAACTACAGCTATGAAGAAATCCAGCAGGTTGTTAAGGTTCTGGCGAAAGACGGTCAGGAAGCAGTAGGCTCTATGGGTGACGATACCCCGATGGCCGTCCTGTCTTCTAAATCCCGTACCGTTTATGACTACTTCCGTCAGCAGTTCGCCCAAGTTACTAACCCGCCCATCGATCCGCTGCGTGAGAACCACGTTATGTCGCTGGCCACCTGTATCGGTCGTGAGCAGAACGTATTCAGCGAGACCTCGGGTTACGCCGACCGCGTATTGTTCTCATCGCCGGTGCTGGTTTACACAGACCTGAAACAGCTGCGCGAGTTTAATCCGGATAACTACTATTCAGAGAAAGTCGACCTGCAATATAAGCAGGAAGAAGGTCTGCGTAAGGCTATCGAGCGCATCTGTAACGAAGTGGAGTACCTGGTTAAACAGAAACGCGCCGCTTTCGTTATTCTGTCTGATCGCAACATCAAGAAAGATCGCCTGACTATTCCAGCGGCCATGGCTACCGGTGCGGTTCACCGTCGTCTGGTAGAAAAAGCGCTGCGCTGTGATGCTAACGTGGTGGTAGAAACCGCTTCTGCCCGCGACCCCCATCACTTTGCTGTGCTTATCGGTCTTGGCGCCACCGCGGTTTATCCGTTCCTGGCCTACGAGACCATTGAACAACTGTGCGAAAAAGGCGAGCTGACCTGCAGCGTTAAAGATGCTGTGTTGAACTACCGTAAGGGTATCAACAAAGGTCTGTACAAAATCATGTCTAAAATGGGCATCAGCACCGTGGCGAGTTACCGCAGTGCGAAACTGTTTGAAGCCATTGGTATTAACCAGGAAGTGGTTAATCTGTGCTTTAACGGCGTGCCATCACGCATTCAGGGCGCCGGTTTCGACGACTTCGAACAGGATGCGATCAACCTTGCCCGTGTCGCATGGCTGAAACGTAAGCCTATGTCCCACGGTGGTCTGCTGAAGTATGTTCACGATGGTGAATATCACGCTTATAACCCGGATGTGGTGAAAACACTGCAAACGGCGGTGGTATCCGGTGAATACAGCGACTATCAGGTTTATGCGAAACATGTTAACGAGCGTGCGCCTTCGCACTTCCGTGACCTGTTGAAACTGAACTCACCGAACGAAGCGATTGATATCAGCGAAGTTGAACCGGCGGAGAATCTGTTCCCCCGTTTCGACACCGCAGCCATGTCTATCGGTGCGCTAAGCCCTGAAGCTCACGAAGCGCTGGCGATTGCGATGAACCGCTTAGGCGGTCAGTCGAACTCCGGTGAAGGTGGTGAACACCCTTCCCGTTTCGGTACAGAAAAGAACTCTAAAATTAAACAGGTGGCCTCTGGTCGCTTTGGTGTAACCCCGCACTACCTGGTTAACGCCAACGTTATCCAAATCAAAGTGGCGCAGGGTGCGAAACCGGGCGAAGGTGGTCAGCTGCCGGGTGACAAGGTTAACAAGTACATCGCGCAACTGCGTTTCTCTGTACCGGGCGTAACCCTGATTTCACCACCGCCACACCACGATATTTATTCTATCGAGGATTTGGCACAGCTTATTTTTGACCTCAAGCAGGTTAATCCGACCGCGCTGATTTCAGTTAAACTGGTATCAGAGCCGGGCGTAGGGACTATCGCGACCGGTGTGGCAAAAGCCTATGCTGACCTCATTACCATTTCTGGTTATGACGGTGGTACCGGTGCCAGCCCGCTGACTTCGGTGAAATACGCAGGTAGCCCATTCGAACTGGGCCTTGCTGAAACACAGCAGGCGCTGATTGAAAACGGTCTGCGTCACAAAGTACGCGTACAGACTGACGGTGGCTTGAAAACCGGTCTGGATGTGATCAAGGCGGCCTGTATGGGTGCAGAGAGCTTCGGTTTCGGTACAGGACCAATGGTTGCGCTGGGCTGTAAATACCTGCGAATTTGTCACCTGAACAACTGTGCGACAGGTGTTGCAACTCAGGATCAGAAGCTGCGTGATGAGCACTTCATCGGTTTACCGGAGATGGTGATGAACTACTTTAAGTTCATTGCTCAGGAAGTCCGTGAAATTATGGCAACGTTAGGCGTACGCAAGTTCGAAGAACTGGTAGGCCGTACTGATTTACTGAAAATGGTTGACGGTATTTCAGCAAAACAGAACAAACTGGATCTGTCTCCACTATTGGCTACGCCGGTAGAGGGTGAACACACTCGTCTGTTCTGTTCAGAAACCACCAACCAGCCGCTGGATAAAGGCGTGCTGAATGCGAAGATGCTCGATGATGCCCGTGAAGCGATTCATAACGGCACCGGCATTCGTCTGAGCTATCCTATCCGCAATACTGACCGCTCCGTAGGTGCCATGCTGTCCGGCGAAATCGCCAAGCATCACGGCAACCATGATATGGAAGATGTGCCGGTAGAAATTCAGTTCACCGGTACAGCCGGTCAGAGTTTCGGTGTGTGGAACGCGGGTGGTTTGCACATGCGTATTGAGGGTGATGCCAACGATTATGTGGGTAAAGGTATGACCGGCGGTAAGCTGGTGATCTATCCACCTAAGAACATCAGCTTCGACGCTCACAGCAGTGCCATTATGGGTAACACCTGCCTGTACGGTGCGACCGGCGGTAAGTTGTTTGCAGCAGGCCGTGCCGGTGAACGCTTTGGTGTCCGTAACTCTGGCGTAACAGCCGTAGTTGAAGGTATCGGCGACAACGGTTGTGAATACATGACTGGTGGTATCGTTGCAGTACTTGGCCCGGTAGGCGTGAACTTCGGTGCTGGTATGACAGGTGGCTTTGCTTATCTGTATGACGAGAACGGCGACCTTGATGCCCGTGTTAACCCTGAGTTGGTTGAAATCATGGATATCGGTGATAAGGCGATTCTGTCTGAGCACTTACGTGGTCTGATTAATCAGCATTACGAAGAAACCGGCAGTGAGCACTCCCTGTCCCTGCTGACTAACTTCGCTGAATCTGTGAAGCGCTTTAAGTTAATCAAGCCGAAAACCAGTGACGTTAAAAACCTGTTGGGCCACATCAGCCGTTCTAGCGACGAGCTGCGGATCCAGGCGCAATAAGAGAGGTAGGTGAAGTAATGGCTAAAAATGTTTACCAGTTTGTTGATGTTGAACGGATTGACCCGCCGAAAAAACCTATCATGGTGCGCAAGGCTGAGTTCGCTGAGATTTATCAACCGCTGACACAGTCACAAACCGAAGGCCAGGCAGATCGCTGCCTGGACTGCGGTAACCCGTACTGCGAATGGAAATGCCCGGTGCATAACTACATCCCGCAGTGGCTGGACCTGGCTAATCAGGGTCGCATCATGGAAGCGGCTGAACTGTCTCATAAGACAAACAGCCTGCCAGAGGTATGCGGCCGTGTATGTCCGCAGGACCGCCTGTGTGAAGGTGCCTGTACCCTGAACGACGAGTTCGGCGCGGTGACCATCGGCAGTATTGAAAAATACATCACCGATACCGCGTTCAAAATGGGCTGGCGTCCGGACATGTCTGACGTAGTGTGGACTGACAAGAAAGTAGCAATCGTCGGTGCAGGCCCTGCAGGTCTGGCATGTGCGGATATTTTGGTTCGTAACGGTGTTAAACCGGTTGTCTTCGACAAGTACGAAGAAATTGGCGGCCTGCTCACTTTCGGTATTCCTTCGTTCAAACTGGAAAAAGACGTGATTAAGCGTCGTCGTGAAATCTTCACTGAAATGGGTATTGAGTTCAGACTTAACACCGAAATCGGTAAAGACATCGACTTCCAGAAGTTACTCGACGAGTACGATTCAGTCTTCCTCGGCATGGGTACGTATAAGTCTATGCAAGGCGGTTTTGACAACGAGCACGTTGAAGGTGTTTATGATGCGCTGCCGTTTCTGATTGCCAATACCAACCGGGTAATGGGTCTGGAAAAAGATCCGGCAGACTTTGTCGATATGAAAGGCAAAACTGTTGTGGTACTCGGCGGTGGTGATACCACCATGGACTGCGTACGTACGTCTATCCGTCAGGGTGCCAAGCGCGTTATCTGTGCTTACCGTCGTGACGAGGCCAGCATGCCAGGTTCTCGCAAAGAAGTTCAAAATGCGAAAGAAGAAGGTGTGGAATTCGTATTCAACGTGCAGCCGCTTGATATCGCGTTAACCGATAAAGGTACTGCAGCTGGTGTGAGTCTGGTAAAAACCGAAATGGGTCCACCAGACGTGAATGGCCGTCGCCGTCCGGTTGAAGTGGAAGGCTCAGAACACGTGCTTGAAGCTGACGCGGTTATCATTGCATTCGGTTTCCAACCGAGTCCTGCTAGCTGGTTTGCTGACTACGGCATCATTCTTGACGAGAAAGGCCGTGTTATCGCCCCTGCCGGTGGTAAATACGCTTATCAGACTGCTAACCCGAAAATCTTCGCCGGTGGCGATATGGTGCGCGGCAGTGATTTGGTGGTTACTGCCATTGATGAAGGCCGTAAAGCCGCTGACGGTATTCTGGATTTCCTTAACGTGTAATCCGGTCACCGTGATGATTAAGAGCCACTGTCTTGTACAGTGGCTTTTTTGTTTGTGTAGAGAATACCTGCTGCGCAATACTCACGTGTCTTCACAGATACCCACATTTCATTGTTGTATTCACCGATCTCTCCTATAGTTTTTCTACATTGAGAGGCCAGACGGTCTTGTGTCAGGAGAACCGAAAATGAGAACGAAAACCTACAGTCTGATTGCAGCGACCCTACTCAGTGCGGCGTCACTCTCGGTGGCTGCAGCACCAGTGACGGTGGCATGCCCGTCTGATTTTCATAAACTGACGGTGCCATCAGATGCCAAACAGTGTCAGCAATTCGACGCCACATTGCCTGCGACACTGGTGTTCTATTCGTCCACCCCACAACAATCGCTGATTGACCATTTCCAGGCTTCGTATCCAGGAATGGCAGTGGTTGCCTCTGTGCAAGGCCGTACCTTACTCACCGCCAACAATGACAATGTACGGGTGATTATCTCTCCCGATAATAAAGGCTCACAGGTGGATATGATGGTATTGGGAGAACAAGAGTAGTTACAGATATTCAACGGAAAAGGGCCGGCGCTGCCAGTCTCTTAGGCTAATTTTAACTTGCCGCTCCATGCTGGCATTCGCTTTGCAAAATCCGGATAGCAGATTTATTTCTCACCGAAAGACGTCACAAATTTGACGCTTTGATTTTGTATTCGCGAGGCACATTATGGAACTGGCAATAATTTTAATGATGTTACTGATTGTGGTGGCACTCGGTGCCATGAAACTGTCGGATAGCGGGGTAAGTTTTCCCTTTCGCAGTAAACCGCAACTTTTTACTCCTGTGGAGCACAATTTCCTCAAACTCATCGAGCAAGCAGTAGGCCGAGAGTTTCGGATTGTGTGCCGCGTGCGTTTGAGCGATGTACTTGCAGTACGCGCTAAGGCGAGTAAGAAGCAAGGCTCCAGTGCCATGTCTCGTGCATCTTCTAAGCAACTCGATTTTGTATTGTGCGACCGTGAAGACATGACGCCGATTATGGCAATCGACTTGGTGCACAACGATGGCAAGAATAAATATAAATCTCAGCGCGACTTTTTCGTCAATGGTGCGCTCGACGCAGCAGGCCTTCCCCATGCTCGGATTAAAGTGAAAACCGGCTACTCGGTGGAAGAAATTCGCGAGTGTATTGAAAGTAAGTTGGTAGCATACCGCCGCAGACAACAGAAAATAGCGCAAGCACCTACGCTGAACCCTGCACCAACTAAGCGCCCTACCCGTCCTGTACGGTCTAGCCGGGCTGCCGCTGCTTAATTAAACAGTTACTCTCCGGGTCGGAATTTCCCCCAAGGATTCCGACCCATTTTCTGCTAATTTCTGTCAGTTTTGCTACTTTCATATTACCATTAGTCAATACCCACTAATCTGCAATCTATGCCAACTCTGGCTATCGTGCAGCTCAGCTACGGAACTCAACTATGAAAATCGGTATTCTTGGTGCTATGGATGAAGAAATAGCGCTACTTCAATCGTCGCTGGAAAATTGCGAAACCCGTCAGTGGAAACACCTGACCTTCTACACTGGCACATTGCATGGTGCAGAGGTTGTGCTGGCGAAATGCGGTATTGGTAAAGTGGCATCAGCACTAGCAACTACTGCACTTATCGAACTTTACGCCCCGGATTATGTGGTGAATACTGGCTCGGCCGGTGGTTTCGACCCGGCTCTGAATGTAGGCGATGTGGTAGTAGGCAGTGCCGTTAAATATCACGATGTGAACATTACCCACTTTGGTTACGAACTCGGGCAGTGTGCAGGTATGCCAGCGCACTACGAGTGTGATCAGAAGCTCATTGATGCGGCAACCGCGGCAGCGCAGGAATTGTCTCACGTGCAAAACACCACCGGTATGATTTGTACTGGCGATTCTTTCGTAGGTTCTGATGAGGCCGCGCAAGAAATTAAAGAAACCTTCCCTGCGATGAAAGCCGTAGAGATGGAAGGTGCGGCCATCGGCCAAACCTGTTTCATGTTGGAAACCCCGTTCCTGGTTATCCGTTCGTTGTCAGACATTGCTGGTAAAACGTCTTCGGTGTCGTTCCAGGAATATTTGGAAACCGCCGCGAAACACTCTGCGCAACTGGTAATGGGAATGATTGCCCGACTGGCATAAATAACACCGCATGGAAGCACTTTACCAGAGCCCGGTATTACAAAACCTATTATTGCTGTTGGTGGTAGTGGCCATCGACAGCCTCTGGCGCTGGCCGCAGAAATATCATCCCCTCACACTGTTTCGCTTACTTGCCGACGGCATGGCCAAGAAAGTTAAACCTACCACGTCAGAAAACCCGACACAGCACCGAATTTCGGGCGCATTGGGTGCCATTGTGCTCATCGTGCCGTTTACTGTGCTTGTGGGGATTCTGGTTTCTATGGCGGAATATCCGCTATTTTTTGAGGCAGTAATTTTACTAAGCGTAATGGATTTCGCTCAAATCCGTTTTCACTATAACGCTGTGGTTACCGCGTTAAGCAAAGAGAAAAAAGTACTGGCCCGTGAAATGGCCGGTTACATGGTAGCGCGCGATACCGACAGGCTGTCTGACATTGGTATTGCGAAAGCAGCAATGGAAAGCCTGCTGCTGCGTTTCTACTATCAATTCTGTGGCGTCGTGTTTTGGTTTTTGATTGGTGGACCGGTAGCGGCGCTACTGTTCAGACTGTTATTGCTTTTTAGCTGGCAGTGGCACTGGCGGAAACCCGGATTTTACTGGTTTGCACTGCCCGTGCGCACCATTACCCGCTTGCTAAGTCTTGTACCCGCTTTCATCGGTGCGGGCTTGCTATCACTCGCAACCAATCCTATTAGCGGCTTCAAAGCCCTATTCGCTAGCCCAGCAAAAGACAGCACTTCACTTTTGTTGGCGCTTTCTGGCGGTAGTCTGGGCATTCGCCTGGGCGGCCCCTCGCTTTACGCCGGCAACATGATTCGTTATGCCCGAGTAGGTGGCAAACGTGAAGTCCGATTCTCTGATATGGTGTATTGCCGTCGTGCCATTATCCGCACAATTTTGCTGCTGCTAAGCCTGTTGATAGTGGTACTCACCCTTATTCACGCGTTGCTTTAATTTCTTTCAATAAATACTGAACTATTCGTAGTGCTCCTGCCGTAATAGATGAGGTAAACTGTATTAGGACCGGTCTACGAGTTGCAATGACGATGGATACGACTATGCGCAAACTACTTATTGTTACCACACTGCTTTTCGCAACCATTTTAATTTCGGCGATTTACTGTTCCGATGACGCTGAAGCTGACGGCATCGGGAAAATAACAGCAACGCCCTATTTGCTAGACAAAGTAAAAGCCGATGAATGGCTGCTTATTGATGTACGCAGTCCGCAGGAATACGCTGACGGCCATATTCCAGGGGCGATCAATATGCCTCACGAGCAAATAGATGAATATGTTGAACAGCTTAATGATGCCCGCGACAAACCGATTATCATATATTGTCGCTCAGGCAGACGGGCGATTATGGCAATGCAGATCCTTGAACAGCAGGCATTCACCGATGTGAATCATCTTGAAGGCGATATGCTGGGCTGGACAGAAGCGGGGCTCCCGGTTAATAAATTAGCCATGTAACCCTTGCTCGTATGGTAGCAGAGCCAGTAAGCTGGTAATATTCCGCGCTTTGATTTTAAGCAGATCCACCTGAATGCAGATAGATATCGCCACGCCGGCTATGTTGTTTCCGGCAATCTCACTTCTTCTCTTAGCCTACACCAATCGTTTTTTGACGCTGGCAACGATCATTCGTAATTTTGCCAGAGAAAACCGAGATGAAAATACCCAGGCTCAGATCAGAAACCTCCGTCAGCGCATTTTGTTTATCAAGCGCATGCAGATTGCCGGTGTGGTGAGTTTCTTTCTTTGCGTACTCTCCATGTTAGCGATTTACCTGACTTATCAGAATGTGGGCAATTGGATTTTTGCCCTTAGCTTGGTGTGCCTGATGTATTCGTTATGGATGTCTGTGCGTGAAATTCTGATTTCCGTTGAAGCCCTCGATTTCCACCTGGACGGGATTAAAGATGACAAAAAATCATCAAAATAGCGTCAGCGCCCCTTCCGCAAAAGATATCGAATATTCACCACTGGCCCCCGAACATTTCAATGGCGTGTTATCGTTGGGTAACCGCATTCAGGGTGACGGATACCTGACTCATTTCACATTGGAAGAAATGTATCACCAGGGCTTTCATAACGGCATTAATGCCAGTTATGTAGCGATGTATAGAGGTGAAATCGTCGGCTTCCGTCTTACTTATGCCCATTCTCAATGGCAGCCCGATGAATGGTGTTCAGTGAAGAAGTGGCCTGTCGACCCTACCCGCGTTTGTTACTTTAAATGCAATACCGTGGACGACCATCTTCAAGGTTGTGGCATTGGCAGCACCCTGCTTGCCCTCGCCACAGAGAAAGCGAAGCAGCAAGGTGCCCTCGCTGGCCTGGCTCACATTTGGTTGGGCAGTCCTGGCAACAGCGCCTTTCGCTATTTCAGCAAGAATGGTGGTGAGTTAATTGCACGCCATCCCGGAAAGTGGCGTTACGCGTCTATCCATGAAGGCTACGATTGCCCGGTTTGTCCAGGCTTCTGCGAGTGTGAAGGCGCAGAAATGATGCTGGTTTTTTCATGAGTTACGATCCGCTGATTTCTTTCAATAACTTTTATGAGCTCAATTTTCTTCATAAGAATCCATCATATATTCTGTTTGCTTTCTAAAATTATCCTCAAGCGCAACAATTGCGGCCCACATACCGGAAATAAAAAACAAGCAAATAGCGATAGGCATACTTGCTAAGAACCAAAATTCTTTTCGCATAAAACCTATAAAAGTTAACGGGAAAGAAAATAAAAACACAAGGATAGCCAAATAAAAAGTTACCTTAGCTAAAACTAATAGGACACCCAGGTTTTTAGTATGTATATTTCTGTATGGAATCACTTAACCTCCAGTTGATATCAGATTAACACCTGCTCGTTTGCTGAACCACCTCATAATAACTTTGGATACGAATAGGAACTAAGGTTTACGTCCCCTAGAGCCTATTCATAGTCGGTGAAAAATTAGCACTCAAAATAGAATTTTAACCACATACTTTTTTCCAAGTGCAGGTATGCCTATTTTCCGTCGGTATACAAGATGCTTTTATATATGAGCAAACTTCACCAACATCTTTTGGATCATTCCCCCATTGGACGTGATAGTAACGCAACCATAGTTCCATATCAAAAAACTGTTCTGCAGTTTTTAACCTATACTCCCTAGATATCTCCGAATTTTTGTCTGGTATCATATTACAATTACTATCAAAAGATTCTTTGGGAACAAATTCAACTTGCCCAGACATAAATCCATACTTTACAAGCACTGAACTATTATCGTTAAATTTTAATCTAACTGGAATAATAGGTAAGAAACTATTGACGTTAAGATACCTAGAAACTGATGCTGCAAAATCATTCGCAATGCCTAACTCAAGTGCGCTCACATCAGCTCTGTTATGTAGTTCGAGCATTACATTCTGCAATTCCTGGTTTGCGTTCTTCACTTCAAATGCATTTGTTGGAGTGATGATGTTGACAGCGGCATAATACTCTCCAACGTTACAAGCTTGTTCTTGAACTCCAATTTCTTTCAGAGTCAGATTAAATGCCGACAATTTTCGTTGCGAGGTTATAAAATCATTTGCAGAATGATTGACTAACAAGTCTATTTTTGACATCTCGATAAACGATTGAAAAATCGTAGAATGATGCATCTAGTTCGGTTGGCACATTCAACTCAATAGCTTCGATATGCTCTATAAAATCATCTATAATTACTTTAGATATTTTATAGTACTTGATAATACTCTCGTCAGAATTAACTACTAAAAAATAATGTGGTCTGGCTTTCGGACGCTTACTTTTAGCTTTTGATAGCATTTGTGAAGATGAACATCCATCGCATTCGAAAACATAGTCTGTTGCAAGCACTTTTTTGGTATAAGTTATAGAGCCGAGCACTACAAGTAGAAAATAGAAAATAGAAAATAGAAAATTTCATTTTAATAACTATCCTTGTTTATCAGAAGTTGATCTTTCCAACATTACCTTACTTTATAAATCGATTTTTATTAATATCACAGTAAAAATCTCGCTACAAGAGTTTTTATTAGAAATGATTTACTGCGAATTTAACGAATTAAATATGAGCATATCCTGTTAATTCCACGACAGGTTATCTTAAGTAGTTTTATACCCGCGAATTCAACTTCCGAGTGCAACACTGATCATACATGCTCATTCTTCATATCCCACGGTGATTTAAAGCCATATCGTTTTATTGGCGACTGTTATGTCGCCTTTCTATTGCAACACAACCTTCCTGAATTCGGGGCTCCCTCATAGACGTTCATTTTAGGATATATTGTCTGATTAAACCGTTCGTATTTTCATTGCTTCCTCGCTCAAGCACCCGGTTTTCTTGTCTCTGTAAGAGATGTGCGTGTTTGGAATATCTTTACAAGTAATTCAATGTCCAATTCTAAGTTTGTTTCGATTCTGAGTAGGGGTTATGGGGTTTTGATGCAATTGATAAATAGAGTAACTCTTTGTATTTCTCACAACTATGAAGATCGATATATAGACGGTCATTCGTTGTTGAATACTGAACCCAACTAAACCTTTCAACAGAAATGCCAGCAAACTAACTCATATCAGCCCCTCTCGCCTGATGAAATACTACGGGGTGCTACCAGATGGTCGTCTGCTGTTTGGTGGACGTGGTGAAGTAGCAGGAAAAGGTCACGACAGCTTTCAGGCGAAAAGGCGGTTGTACAAAGCGCTACAGCGCAGTTTTCCGGCGCTGGCAGGGCTTGGCATCGCTCACTTCTGGAGTGGCTGGGTAAGTGTGTCTTACGATGATTTACCCCGTATTCGCTATGATGCAACGAATAAAATCGGTTACGCCATGGGCTACTGCGGTTCCGGCGTGTCTTTTGCGGCGCTCGCCGGTAAACGACTGGCTCAGCAGCTACTGGGAGAAAAAATCGATACGTCACTACCCGTTTACGCTGACGATCTGCCCCGCTTCTCTCTGCCACAGTTTCGCCGACTGGCGCTGCGGGGGCTTTATACCTGGGCGGCGATAAGCAAACAGTAACATCGCGGCTCTGCTCAGAAGGACAGAAATCAGCTCAATAAAAAACCCGCCATCCGGCGGGTTTCGATATTCTTACTTTGGCTGAATCAGGCGGTCAGCGTCACACGGGCAAACTTACGTTTACCCACCTGATAAACCGCTTCGCCGGCTTCGGTCAGCACCAGGCGGGTGTCTTTCACTTTCTCACCATCAATCTTTACTGCGCCTTGTTTAATCATGCGCATGGCGTCCGAGGTTGAACCTACCAGACCGGCTTCTTTCAGCAGATTGCCGATGGCAATACCATCAGCTTCTATGGCCACAGAGACTTCTGGCATGTCATCAGGAATGGCGTTCTTCTGGAAACGCTGAATGAAGTCCTGGTGTGCACCTTCGGCAGCGGCTTCGTCGTGGAACCGTGCGATAATTTCTTTCGCCAGTTCAATTTTGATGTCGCGAGGGTTAGTACCGGCTTCGACTTTCGCTTTCAGCTCTGCGATGTCTTCCAGCGGACGGAAGCTCAGCAGATCGTAGTAGCGCCACATCAGGTCGTCAGAAATCGACATCACTTTACCGAACATGTCGTTAGGTGCATCAGTAATACCAATGTAGTTACCCAGCGATTTTGACATCTTCTGCACGCCGTCTAAGCCTTCTAACAGCGGCACCATTACCAGGGCCTGCTGGCTTAAACCTTCATCTTTCTGCAGTTCACGACCCATCAGCAGGTTAAAACGCTGATCAGTACCGCCTAATTCCACATCGGCTTTCAGGGCCACGGAATCCCAGCCCTGTACCAGCGGGTAAAGGAATTCGTGAATCGCAATAGGCTGACCATTCGCATAGCGCTTTTTGAAGTCGTCACGCTCAAGCATACGGGCAACGGTTTGACTGGCAGCCAGTTTGATCATACCCGCCGCACCTAGTGCATCCATCCACTCAGAGTTAAAACGGATTTGGGTTTTCTCTTTATCGAGAATTTTGAACACCTGTTCTTGATACGTTTGCGCGTTTTCCAATACCTGTTCTTTGGTTAAAGGCTTGCGTGTCACGTTTTTACCAGTAGGATCACCAATAAGACCGGTAAAATCACCGATCAGGAAAACGACATTGTGGCCTAACTGCTGAAAGGTGCGAAGTTTGTTGATGAGGACAGTATGACCGAGGTGCAGATCCGGCGCAGTTGGATCAAAACCCGCTTTAATGGTCAGAGTCTTGCCTGATTTGAGTTTTTCAATTAACTCTTCTTCTGGCAGGATTTCATCCGTACCTCGTTTAATTTCAGCTAAAGCGGTTTGCCAATCGGTCATGCTCGTACCACACTTATTAGAATTACTGGGAAAAATAATCGGAGCATTTTACGCATCCCAGTGAACCTTTGAAAGACTTGACCGTCAAAAATCGGCTTCCTGCACGATCTAATTGTGAATTTACAGGTGCTTTGGTGGAAAGTCGTGCTGTAACACGATATTCTCAGGCTGGGCAGTAATATGAGATTGAAATTACCGTGGTTCTGAAAACATTCAAAAATCTTCCCAAACCACACCGAACCGGGTTGGTGATCGCCAGTTTTTTACTGGGTGGTCTTATTCTTCTTCCTTCCGAACCGGTTGAGGCAAGTCGTCATCAGGAGTCATTGGTCCTGGACGCAGGTGTTCGTTATCCCCTTGATATCGCAGTAGCCGACACGCCGGAAGTGTACGTTGCTGAAGATGAAGGCAGGTGGGAAACCTATAAAGTGGGGCGTGGCGACACGCTGGCTAAAATTTTTAAACGTGCTGGATTCTCACCTCGCGATACCTACGAGGTGACGCAAGCTGGCGAACTGGCGAAAACGCTGGTGACCTTGATCCCTGGCGATGAGTTATCGCTGCGTGCAAATGAGGATGGCAGTTTTAACGGCTTGCGCTATCGCGTATCGGTTAATGAAACGCTGCTTATTCAGCGCGACAAAGAAAACGATAAACTCGTTGCCGATATTGAAGCGAAAGACATTGAAACCCGCTACAACTTTGCTCAGGGTGAAATTGACTCCAGTTTCTGGAATGCCGGTGTAGAAGCAGGCCTGACAGATAACCAGATCATGCACCTGGCTGGCATTTTTGGTTGGGACATCGACTTCGCCATGGGTATTCGTAAAGGCGACATGTTCAATATCGTGTACGAAGAAAAGTACATTGATGGCGAGTTTGTTGGTTTTGGCGATATTGTTGCCGCAGAGTTTGTGAATCAGGGTGACCGTTTCGTTGCGATTCAGTACGAAGATGGTAACTACTACACGCCGGAAGGCCGCAGCATGCGCAAGTCATTCCTGCGTGCGCCTATCAACTTCAAGTACGTGAGTTCTAACTTTACCAAAGCCCGTTTCCACCCTGTGCAAAAGCGCTGGAAAGCGCATAACGGCACAGATTACGTGGCAGCGGTTGGCACCCCTGTTATGGCTGCCGGTAACGGTAAGGTAATAGAAGCCTCGTACAATAAGTACAATGGTAACTACGTATTCATTCAGCACGGTGAAAAATACGTGACCAAGTATCTTCACCTGAAAAAGCGCGGTGTAAAGCGTGGCGAAACGGTGAAGCAAGGTCAGACTGTGGGCTATCTAGGTTCAACCGGTATGGTCACCGGTGCGCACTTGCACTATGAATTCCTGGTGAATGGTGTTCATCGTAACCCACGTACTGTTGAGTTACCCAAAGCGGAACCTATCGATCCGAAAGAGCGTGATGCATTTATGCAAATAGCGGAAACCCGTTTGCACGAGTTAGATAATAACAAGCGCATCATGCTGGCAATGAAATAAGTTGTTTTCCCCATTGAAAATGCCCGACGTGTCGGGCATTTTTGTTTCCCCCGAAAAAGAAAAGCAAAAGCGCTATGACAACACATCAGGTTACCGTATTAACCGCAGAAGCGTCTGATTACGCTGCACTTGTTCCCGGTTCATTGCCTGAACATGTTGTTCTCGACTGTGTCACCGATGATCCGACAAAAGTCGATTTAGAAAATACCACCATTTTGCTGGCCGATCCGGATTTAGCCACGCAGGTTATTCCTCACATGCCAAAACTGGTGTGGTGCCAATCGATTTGGGCGGGTAATCGCCCTCTTTTGGCGCTGGACAGAAAAGACTATATTCTTACCCCGGCAAAAGGCGTGTTTGATGTGCAAATGCGTGAGTTTGTATTTACTTACTTGCTACATTACTGCCGCAATGTTGATGGCTACCGCGAGGCCCAACAGCAAAAAGAATGGTTCCAGCCAACCTTTGGCCGTCTGTGCGGAAAAACCCTCGGCATTACCGGCGCGGGCAGTATCGCCAAAGCGCTGCTGCCGGTAGCGGCTAGTTTGGGCCTGAAGGTCATCGGCGTTAGCCGTTCCGGCGAGCATCAAGACGGCTACGAGCAAATTTATACGTGGGATACCATGGATGATTTCGCGTCCCGCTGCGACTATGTGTTGAATCTGATGCCAGACACACCCCAGTCGGCAAACCTGCTCAACAAAGACTTCTTTGCCCGACTGCCAGACCACTGCGTGCTGATTAACGCAGGCCGAGGCACGGCTATCGTTGATGAAGATCTGATTGCCGCTCTGGACGCTAATCAGCTGCAGGCGGCGGTACTGGATGTGTTTCGTGAAGAGCCCTTACCAGCATCACACCCGTTCTGGGCGCACCCGAAAATCCGCATTACCCAACATACCGCAGCAGAGTCCCGCCCTGAGGATATCGCGGCGTTATTTGTGGATAATCTCGAACTATTACTGGAAGGCAAACCGCTTCCCCACCAGTTCGATTTTTCCAAGGGGTATTAGCAAGAAAAGCGCCGATGAAGGCGCTTTTTCGTTTAATGGCAATACACCTAACCTCGCGGATCTGTTGCTGTCACTTCTATTCTGTCGCTATTGCTGTGGTGGAAAGCTTTCAGCGCATCTAGGCCGGTAAGCGGATGCAGTTCACGAAACTCTACCCAATCAATGAGCGTGAAAAGAGCGATTGACGGGTAACCCCAACCATCAAACTCGCCAGCGTCAGCCATTTCATTCAACAAACTCAGCGTTGACGCGATGCGTTCCTTCTGCAAACGCACAAACAGCTGATCATTAGTGGCTTCAATGCCAGAACGTTTAAGCATGAAGAGTTGCACAAAAGAATCGTTCGCCGCATCAATAAGGGTAAGCTGATTTTCTTGATCCCAGGTTAAAGGGGGTAGATCCAGTTTCGCCAGTAAATAGCTGTGAATGACTCTGGAGTCGAAAATCATTTGACCATCGTCTTCCAGGCAAGGCACTTTCAATGTGGGATTTTTAGAGGCAAGTATGTCTCTGCCTTCACCCTCAAAGATGTTCAAGTTAATGAATTCATGCTCGGTATTTGCCAGTACAATACGAATGCGTCTGACAAACGGTGATGTGGTTGAACCGTATAATTTCATCTTATGATTCCTGTATTGGGGAATTCTCGATTAGTACGGCTAAACAGTAACGGGGATTAGTATAAATTGGTACAGGGTACAGCGGTAAAATCCGACCGGTGAACCCTGTAAAGTGATGAATAACCGGATTAGATACTAAAGCTGGAACCACAGCCACAAGTGGTAGTGGCATTCGGATTATTCACCAGAAAACGTGAACCTTCCAGGCCATCCACATAATCGACGGTGCCGCCAACCAGATATTGCAGACTCATTGGGTCTACCACCAGCGTAACGCTGTCTTTCTCAATGGTCATGTCGCCCTCGTTCACTTTCTCATCGAAAGTAAAACCGTACTGGAAGCCTGAACAGCCACCACCGGTTACGTACACCCGCAGTTTAAGATTCGGATTTTCTTCCTCTGTCACCAGCTCTTTGACTTTTTTCGCAGCAGAATCAGAAAAGTCGATTGGCAGTGCCATTTCTACAGACATAGTTACCTCACAAAAACGCTGAGCAGAATGCTCATCAATCTGCTAATTATCTAATACCTGAGTAGAGCATTCAACTATTAGCGCGAATGAGCGGAATAACTGTCAGCAGTGAAATCGTTTTATCTTACGCTTGCAGGTTTCCTACGAGGCTATTTATATCGCATTCCCGCAGAATATTTCGCCGGAGCTTCCCCGTACCATTACGAGGCAGCGCTTCGATGAGATGTATCACTTTAGGCAGTTTATAGCGGGCCAGCCCTTTTTCCATTTCCCGTAATAAGCCTTCCTTGTCGAAAGATTCATGACTCACAGAGGGCACCACAAACAGACAACCGGATTCTCCCCACTTTTCGTCCGGTACACCTATCAGCGCACATTCGAGTATTTGCGGGAAACGCAGTGCCACAGCCTCAACTTCAGCGGGATACACATTCTCTCCACCGGAGATGAACATATCTTTGATGCGATCCACAATCCGGATATAACCGTCCTCGTCGCTCACGCCAATATCACCGGTCTGAAACCAGCCGTCAGGTGTGAAGCTGCGTTCGTAAGCACGTCGGTTCTTCCATATATCCACAAACAGGTTCGCCCCTTTGATCTGTATTTCACCGGCTTCACCAAATGCCACCGGTTGATTACCCGGTCCGGTCAGCCGCACATCGATACGGTGTGTAGGCAAACCCACGTAACCGGCTTTCTGATCGATAATACGCATATCAAAGCTCATCCCGAGCACGGTGCCGGCTTCACTCATGCCATAGCCGTCCACAATGGGGATGCCGTCATTCAACCATGCTTTGATTTGTACTTCAGGATGCGGCGCACCGCCCGTCAGCAGCGCTTTTAATCCCGTCATTTTTGACGCATCAAAATGTGCCAGTTGACGAAGGGCATTGGCCATTTGGGGTACACAGAAATAATGACTGACCGCCAGCTCAGGATCACACAACCGGTCAAAGGTGCGGGCCGGCTCGAATCCGTCAGAAATGATTAATCGCCCACCGAAGTAAAGCGCAGGACGCACACAGGAAATCAGGCCGATGACATGGAACATGGGGGTCTCGCACAAAAAGGTACTGTGTTCGTCCACATGCCCCAGCAAAGCCATATTCTGCGTGGTTTCCATAATGGTTTGTTCGGTATGTACAATACCTTTTGGTAACCCTGTCGTACCCGATGTGTAAAGGATAAGCGAAGGCGCTGCTGCGTTCTCGTTACCGGTAGCAGATGGTGTCAGTTCGCTGACCAGATCAGGCAGTGCGGAAAGCGCTACATAGGGCAAACCGGCACGATCAGCCTCTTTATCACCACATACCAGCGAAGGCTCGCAATCATCCAGTAATTGCATTAATTCTTCCTGAGACAACCGCCAGTTCAGAGGAACAAACAGTACCCCTGCCCGTCCGCAAGCCAGATGCAGCGCCACGGTTTCAGCAGAATTTCTCGCCAGACAAACCAGCCTGTCACCCTTATGCACACCTTGTTGTGACAACCAGGTCACCAGGCGGGAAACGAAACCGTCCCACGCCTCATATGTCCAGCGACGCTGCGAGGTAATGTCGTACACCGCTTCGTCTACGGGACGCAGACGGGCCTGAAAAGAGAGAAAATCCATGCTGCTCACTCCGCTTACTTCTGCTGACTCTTATCGTATGCACCCAGACCCGGCTTATAGGTCTTGTCATCAATAAACTGCTTGATGCCTTCTTTGCGGCCATCGTTATCGAAGCTGTTTGCTGCTTCCTGAGCACGTACCAGATAGTCTTCCGCATTGTCGTAAGTCATTTCTTTCACGCGGCGGATAGCATCTTTTGTGGCTTTCAGGGCGACCGGATTTTTGCCTTTCAGCACATCACAAACTGCCTGTACACGGGCTTTCAGCTCACTCAGCGGTACCGCTTCGTTAACCAGTCCCCACTCAGCCGCAGTTTTACCGTCAATGTTCTCACCCATCATGGCGTGGTACATGGCTTTACGCAGTGGCAGCAAATCAGCCACGACCTTACTGGCACCGCCGCCCGGCAAAATACCCCAGTTAATTTCACTCAAACCGAATGTGGCTTCTTCGGCCGCAAATGCGAGATCACAGCCGAATAACGGGCCGTACGCACCGCCAAAACACCAGCCATTGATCATGGCAACCGTTGGCTTGTGGTACCAGCGCAGACGGCGCCACCAGCCGTAAGCTTCTGACTGCGCCCTGCGTGTTGCGCCCAGGCCTTTCGCTTCGTTTTCTCGGAAATATTCTTTTAAATCCATGCCCGCACTCCAGGAAGTGCCTTCCCCTGTCAGCACCAGCACGGCTACATCGTCGCTGTACTCCAGCTCATCCAGCACCCGCATCATCTGGCGGTTCAGCGCCGGATTCATGCAATTGCGTTTTTCCGGACGGTTCAGGGCAACCCACGCCACCCCGTTTTCGATTGTCACCGCTACGGTGTTTGCTTCCTGATTTTCTGTACTCACAATCATTCCTTACTCAAAACGATAAAATTCAATGCTTTAAAAAATTAAATGGGATAGTGGCCGGGTTCAGTTTCCACCGTGATCCAGCGCAGCTCAGTAAACTGGTCGATACCGGCTTTGCCGCCAAAGCGTCCGTAACCGGAGGCTCCCACACCGCCGAAGGGCATTTGCGCTTCGTCATGCACGGTAGGGCCATTTACGTGACAAATACCGGACTGAATTTTTCCGGCGATTTTCATGCCCCGTGCTGTATCACGGGTGAATACCGCCGCACTGAGTCCGTACTCGGAATCGTTGGCAATGCGCACCGCATCCGCTTCGTCTTTTGCACGGATCATCGCCACCACCGGGCCGAAGCTTTCCTCACTGTAAATCGCCATGTCAGCGGTGACTTTATCCAGCACCGTAGCCGGCATCAGTACCGATGTGGCTTTACCACCGGTAAGGATCACGGCACCTTTGCTGACCGCGTCGTCAATCAGCCCGTTGACCTTTTCTACGGTTTTCTGATCAATCACCGCACCCAACGGAGTGTTCCCTTCGCGGGGATCGCCGGTTTTCATGGTGGATACCTTAGCAGCCAGCTTGTCCGCAAAGGCATCAGCCACCGCATCCACCACAACCAGACGCTCGGTAGACATACAGATCTGGCCCTGATTCATGAACGCGCCGAAGGAGGCCGCTTTCACCGCTTCATCAAGATCAGCATCGTCCAGCACCAGCATTGGAGCTTTACCGCCCAACTCCAGTAAGCAGGGCTTCAGATGTTCTGCTGCCCGTTTTGCGATAATGCGGCCCACGGCGGTTGAGCCGGTGAAATTAATGCGTTTTACCGGTTTGGCATCAATCAACGCACCCACAACATCAGCGGCATCTTCCGGCGCATTGGTGACGATATTCACTGTATTTTCAGGGAATCCGGCTTCTGCCAGCGCTTCGATGATCAGCGAGTGAGTGCGTGGACACACTTCCGATGCTTTTAAGATCACCGCATTGCCGCAGGCAAGTGCAGTGGAAATGGCGCGAACGCCCAGAATAATTGGCGCATTCCAGGGAGCAATTCCCAGAATGACACCTACCGGCACACGCTGAGCCATGGCAACACAGCCCGGTTTGTCAGACGGGATAATTTCACCGCTGATTTGTGTAGTGAGTGAGGCGGCTTCACGCAGCATGGAAGTTGCCAGCATCAGGTTAAACATGGCCCAGCCTGCAGTGGCGCCGGTTTCTTCCATCATGGCTTTGACGAAATCGTCTTTCTTACCTTCAAGGGCAATGGCAGCCTGAGACAGGATGGCACGGCGCTGGTTGGGGCCAAAACCAGACCAGATTTCAAAGCCTTGCTGTGCTTTTTCTGCAACAGCCTGCATTTGCGCACCTTTCATTGCCGGTGCCTCACTGGCAACTTCGCCGGTGAGCGGGTTTAAGCGGGTAAAGTTCATCATCACTCCGTTTTCCGGTGGATTAGTTATTTTGTGACGGCTGACAAAGGAGAATGCGTTGCTGTTCCCCGTCCGCCCTGTTTGTTATTTAAGAAATAAATCGCCAGTGTGGCTACCAGCGCGCCGGTGCCCATGGCAATGGCCACACCCTGCAAGCTGACGCCATTTGTGAAAAGTAGTCCGGCAACCACCGGGCTCAACGCTGCACCACCGCGACCGATACCTATGACCACACCTGTACCGCTAGCCCGCACGTTCGCCGGGAACGCCTGTGCCATCAGTCCATAAAGCCCTACAACACCGGCATTAGTGAAAAAACCTGTGGCTGCGGAGACCAGCGCCAGCGTACCTAAGTCGCTGTAGCCAATGCCGAATACCGACACCATCACGAAAGCCAGAATAAGTACCGGTATCATGGTGAGTCGTAAATTCAGCTTGCTGGTAAGCAGCCCCAGTAAGATGGCACCTACCGCACCGCCCAGGTTTGCCCACACCAGCACCTGACCGGCCTGTGCAGCACCAAAGCCCATGTCCACCACAATTTTGGGGATCCACTTGAGAATGAAATAGAACGTCATGATTTGTGCAAAGTACGCCACCATTAACAGCAGCGTGAGCTTGCGCATTTCAGGCGAAAACAGGGTGCTGTAACTGGATTTTTGGGCTGATACTGCCGGCGCAGGCAATACATCCAGCAGAGGCTTTTTCATACGCGTAAGCAGATGATTGACCTTGTCCAGCGTGTTTTCTTTCGGATGGTTAACCATATACAGCAGAGATTCAGGCAGCCAGAACGCCACCACCAGCATAAACAAACCGGTAATGCTGCCGCCGAAAATAAATACCGCACGCCAGGTGTGGGTTTCCAGTAACATAGAGGCAATACTGCCGCCAAGCACTGCGCCGATGGGATAGCCGGTGGCCATGATAATGACGCAAAGGTTGCGGCTTTTCTTATTAGCAAATTCCGATACCATGGCGTTCGTAGAAGCCAGCATACCGCCAATTCCCAAACCGGTAATGAAGCGGATGATCAACAGTGTCATCACGCTATCGACGAACGCCGCACCAAACATGCCAGCTGTCATCAGTACCAGACAAAACTGAATTGTGGGTTTGCGGCCAAATTTATCGGCGATACCGCCCAGAAAAATAGAACCGAAGGCCATCCCCACCAGCTCCATAGCCAGCACCACACCGAGTTCGGCACGGTTAATCCCCCACTCAGCGGCAATACCCGGCGAAGCAAAGCTAATAGCCAAAACATCAAAGCCATCCAGCGCATTAAGAGAGATACAAATGACAATTGCCACCCACTGCACAGGGCTTAATTTGGAATCATCAAGAATTGCGGTTAAAGACATAGTGGCCATCCTCTAAGTCACTTACGCAAAAAGAAATTAAGGCGTTAGACGTAAATAACTTGTGTAATCGTTAAACACGATATTAACAATTAAACACATTCTGAGAATGGCATAAAGTGACTAATTACTTTGCAAAAAGTGACACTCTATATTTTATGCAAAGAATATTAAGCTTCGCTGTCAGTCAGAAGCTGTTGTCTGAAGTCCCGGG
Organism: Alteromonas sp. ABH2_165; assembly: GCF_056159945.1. NCBI lineage: Bacteria > Pseudomonadati > Pseudomonadota > Gammaproteobacteria > Alteromonadales > Alteromonadaceae > Alteromonas > Alteromonas sp. ABH2_165. Next base: position 176,673 of record NZ_JBSWWF010000004.1, on the reverse strand, counting down.
GCGACTGCCCGGTCCAGTTCCGGAATGCTCTGGTGAAAACGGCAGGGTCGGAATAACCGACTTTTTCTGCCACTTCATTGATGCGTAATCCCTGCTGGCCAAGGAAAAATATGGCTTTATCCCGTCTCACCACATCTTTCAGTTGCTGAAATGAGGTGCCTTCATCTTTCAGCTTGCGCATCAGAGTGCGCGTTGTCATGTGCAACTTACCAGCACAATGTTCTATCGTGCCGGTGCCGTTTGACATGGCTTTACTCAAAATCAGCTTGAGTTCCGTCGCCAGGCTGTAATCAGCTTTATATTGACGAAATAACTCAAGAGGACAGCGGGACATGAACGCCTTTAACGACGCTGCGTTTTGCTTTACCGGCCGCTCCAGATAATGGACAGGAAAAACTAAAGCAAGTTCAGTATGGTTAAACCGGTGAACGCCGGGAAATAAATAATGATACTCGCCAATATGATTAGGCGGCGGATAGGGAAAGCGGGTTTCATTAAGAGGAAGAATGTCTGAAATCAGCCAGGACGCATAGCGGTGCCAGGCCAGCAAACAAATTTCAGCAAAAAGGTGGTCCGGATCAAGGTGCATTTCCGTGGGCCTGATGACCAGGCGGACAACGTCTTTATCTTTGTGAAGGGTGATAAAATCATCATCTGTGAGCAGATTATAAAAGCGTGCACCTAAGGCCAGCGCCTGCCCCAGCGACGACTTTTGAACAGTCAGCTGCCCCATCATGTAATAAGAGCCTGATTTCAGCCGGTAGCCGGACATCCCCATACTTTCATCACCGAGGTCGTCCCAGATAAGCTTCTGAAAGAGCGCCAGCTTTTCAGCCGGCACCCGCTGGTCCGGTTTATCAACCACAGATTCATTTAAGCCGGCTGATTCGAGCAGGCGCGCACTGTCTACGCCACGCTCTTTGGCTGCATGGTAGAGCGCAGTAATGTAGTGGTTCGATGCACTGCCATACTCAAAATGTCTTCTCACCGGCAAAACCTTCTCTAGTGGCCTTCAGCTTTAGTGACTTTCAGGTGTTTTACACACATAACTGCCAGCATCATTCCCGTTGCCTTCCCCTTTATAAGTGGTCACCGACGGATACGGACAAAGAGGACGGGTTTCTTCTGGCATGCTTTCCCCGTAGGCAACAACGGAGACAGGCTTGTCACCCTTTTCAACCCAGTCTACCAGTGAAGAGAGCATATCGAACTGATCCAGCGCCTGTTCACCGCCACGACAATGACCCATTCCCGGCACAAAGTAAAACTGTGACCACTGGCTGACCTGTTCGTAGCCACCGTTTTGCGCCACCATGTCATTGAAATAGGCTAAGGTATCTTTAGCCGAAAACCAGGGGTCGCTGACACCATGGAAGAACATTAGTTTGTTCTCTTCAACAACAAAGGTCGACAAATTGGTCAGCGTGGCGTTACCGGGCTCCAGAGGAAACCCGTCCGCGATAGCCAGTTCCCGGTTAATGTCAAAGGGCTCATCAATGCGGGCCCGTCCCAGTGGACCAGGCTGAGCAGACAGTAAGCCCGGTGCAGAGCGGGCCGGTTTATCGTCGATACCGGTATCAAAGAAAAATCCCGGATACACGTTATTTCCGTTTCTGTCAGCCGGACCGTTAAATGCGGTTACCAGCCCTTTGGCTTCTTCCGTTGTTAAACATGAATCACGGTGCTGTTGCCCGTCGCAAATCATTTCACCGGGGTCAAATTCGCACTGTTCCACCGCAAAAATCAGTCCGTCTTCACGGCCGTCCAGACCATCACATTGCGCCAGCAGTGCTTGCTCAACGGCTTTTTGTTTCTTGTCACTGAAAGGAGGCTGATTGTTTCCGCTCAGCGCCCGCAATGTTTTCGCCACATACAAATCTGCAATTTCTGAGTAATTCGTTTGTCTGGCCGGTGCGCCTGCAATAATGCCATCAAATAAATCGGGGAAGCGTTGCGACATGGTCATGGCTTCACGCCCGCCTGTTGAACACCCGACAAAATAATTGTTCTGCGCCGGCTGCGAATACACTCCGGTGATCAACTGTGAAACCAGCTTTGCGGTTTTCGACACAGCCCCGGAGTAAAAGTTGAGTAACGCCTGCTGATCTTCAAAAAATGAAGGATCGAACACCGTATCAGACTGGTGCCCGCTGTCTGTACTGGCGACGGCAAAGCCCCGGAACAGCGCGGGCGTATCACCGGCAGCCAGCGCACCTAACGGCTCGCGGATCAGGCCGTTTAAGCCGCCTCCGCCCTGAAACAGAAACCGGCCATTCCAGTCAAAGGGCAAATTCAGGCCAAAACCAATAGCGTAGTCCTTCCCTTTTACGCCTTTACGTTTTTCAAACTCACCGGTGATCTGACAATAAGGCATAAAAGCCTTCGCCTGCGCCGGTTTTAATTGTGATTCAAGGGCCGAAACCGACGTTACTGCTTTAACTGACGTTAATGATACGCCTTCAGGCAACATCAACGACGCTTTCAAAGCAGCACATGTTCCGGCATTTAATTGCTCGGCAACACCATTGTCCGCCATCGCTGTAGGCACGGTGCAAAGTAAGGCGGCACCAACCGCCAAGTTACCCATAAATTTCATGCGATCCCTCCGCAAAAAGCAGCGGCAGCACTGCATGGCTGCCGCACACAGTTAAAATGTATAATTGACGTCTATCCCAAAGGTACGGGGCGCGCCATAAAATTCAGTATTGTTGCTGAGCTGCTGCCCGGACACATACTCTTCGTCGGTTAAGTTACGTCCCCAAGCATTCACACGCCAGTTTCCTGTTTCGTAGGTAACCATGGCCGAAAGCAGTCCCCGGTCGGCCAGTAAATCAGTTTCCGGGTCGTAAATCAGATTCGTCCATTGTTCATCTATCCACGCGTAATTTAATCTGGGTGTCAGCAATGCACCATCAGATAATTCAATGGCATATTCAATACCCACAGTGAAGCTTTTTTCCGGCGCATACAGGTTTGGACCTGAGCCCGCAGCCACCAGAAACGGCGTGTAATCGAAGCATGTTCCACTGCTGGCATCCTGTCCTGCGCTGCACTGAGGCAACGACGGTGAACCGGATTCACGGGTGTTAACGATAGGCTGGGTAGGCTCCATTTCTGAGTCGATAAACGAGCCCGCGAAATCAATGGTGAGGTTATCAAGATAGATATCCAGCGCAAACTCCAGCCCGGCGATGCTGGCATCGGCAATGTTGTACACGTCTGAACGGCCGGTGGTCACATCAATATTCGTGTTCTGGAAGTTCTTGTAATCATTATTGAATACTGCCACCGAAGCACTCACCGTATCGTCAAACAGGCGTCCTTTCCAGCCACCTTCAATGGATATCACGGTTTCTTTGTCGAACACCGAGGTTTCTGAATTTATCCCGCCGGGTTTGTATCCTCTGGCGATATAGCCATAGAAACTGTGATTTTTTGAAGGCGTATAGTTCACCGATACTTTGCCCAGAATATCATCATCTTCGTAGTTTCCGGAGATGGTGGCGACCTTGACGCCATCCGGAGCGATGATACCTCTGCCCACTACCACGCCACTTTGCGGGTCGGCTGAGCCTTCAAACCAGGCTTTACGTAATCCGAATTCGGTTTGCCATTGGTCTGAGAAGCGGTAACTCACCTGCCCGAATACCCCTTTTATGACTTTCTGATTCTGAATGTCGATTTCTACCGGAAACGGGCCGTTGTCAATATCCACCAGCACTTCATTCTTCTGATAGTAAGCACCGGCAACCCAGGTAAAATCCTTGCCGTCAGGTGAAATCAGGTTCAGTTCATGACTCACTTGATCTTCTTTGACAAACTGGCTGCGCGTACTCACATCAAGCTCTGTGGCATCGTAGTCATAGATATTATCAATCTCTTTTTCCTGCGTGCCGCTTAACCATTTCACAGACAGTCCGTTTTCAAACCGGTGGGAAATATCCAGTAACAGGCTGTCGGCCGACTCCTCGTTTTGCGACGGGGTGTTATAGGCTAAATCCCGGATTGAGCCAGTACGACCCTCAGAATACGCCGTGCCTTCAATGGGGCGGTATGCAAAGCCGCCGGCAGATTTATCTGAGGTTTCGTATTTTACGTAAATGTCGGTGCTGTCGAGGGGTGACCACGCCAGGCCGAGTCGCGCACTGGTTTCATCCAGACTACCCGCATCGGTGTCGACGCTGCCCGTACTGTTATAAAAACTGTCGCGGTTTTTGTAGTTCACTGCAACCCGCGCGGCAAAAGTGTCAGAAACCGGCAGGTTCACCGCTGCACGGGCATTGCGCGATGCATAATTACCGATCCCCAGCATCACATTGCCGTCGAAATCACCGCCGATTTCCGGTCTGCGGGAAGTCACCATAATGGCACCGCCCGTTGAATTTGAACCGGCAAACGTACCCTGCGGACCACGCAGCACCTGAATATTCGCCACATCGTAGAAATTCAGCGTGCTCACGATAGGCGGTTGAAACAAACCGTCAATGTAGGTGCCCACACCGTTAGTCACGTCGGGATCACCACTTGCCAGGCCAATACCGCGGATATTCACCGACTGGGTTAAGCCAGCATCAGTGATGGTTAATCCCGGTGATGCGAAAGGCAGATCGTCCAGCCGCGACACCGCCTTTTTCTCCAGTTGTTTTGCTGACAGCACCGTCATCGAGGTAGGAATATCCTGCACTCGTTTAATTCTGCGTTCAGATTTTACTGTGATGACTTCCACGTCATCTGCGTCTGAAGCGGTATCTGTTTCCTGAGCGAATGAAATGCTGGTAAAACCTGCCAGCCCCGCCACAACAGCGAGATTAAGCAGATTACGGGTCGATTTTATTTTTGTAGTGTTCAGAAGGTACATGCTTTTAGTCCTTTTGCCTTATTTAAGATGGGATCTGTCAACAGGAAACAGACAACCGTCAAAAACCAAATAACAAGCAAATGTTATTTTTTTGTTTCACTCGCGTGAATGGCATATTACGACTAAAAACTTTGCCGATTACGACAAAGGGGGATTTTTGGCATGTTTTTGAAATTGAATGTTGGAATTGATTTTATGATTAGCCTGATAAATAAAAAAACAGCGGCACCCGCCGCTGTTTTTCAATTTCAATTAATCCCTCGCTCTCGCCCCTTCTTTTGACGGCGCCGGCGGCGTCATCAATACCGGGTTGTCTGCATAGAACGTCATGTCTTCAGCATTCGGCCAGGGCACGGTTTGGGAAATGCTATCCCCACTGCCCCACATCACCACGTCCGGCGAATCCGGAGTGAAAGGTGTCCAGCTTTTGCCATCCGGCAAGGCTGGCTTGCCTGTGCGCGCAAATGACACAATAGCCTGTTGCATGGCGTCGCTGAGCGCACGGTCAAAGGCCGTATAAGTGCGGGTTTCACGGTAAATGTTCAGGGCATCCAGCGTACCCAGCCAGTAAGGCACATCAGCAGTGTGATACACACCGGCCGTCTTCGGATCGTGATCGGCAAAGGTGATGCCTGCGGTATACGGATGCACCCGGGCGAACACGTAGGGGAATACCGGCGATGTCAGGTTTTCAGTTTGTGCCTGTGACCAACGCCACATACTCAGCCCCAACGTGCTGTCTCTGGCCATATCTTTACCGGCACGCATGGCTTCTGCATCAGTGTTGATTGCAAAGCGGCTAAGCAGTTCATCTGCTTTGCCGGGGTAAAGCTGATTCACCAGTGCGGTTAATTCAGCTTTCGATTTCACTCCGCCAAGCGGACTGAAACCTTCATCGCGGGTAAATCCAATCATTGCGGGTATATCGCTGCCTGCTTTATCTGCAAATAACATAGCAGGCTGGGCAGGTAGCACATAGCCGTCGACAACCGGCCCGGCCTTGAAGCTGCCGGAACATCCCAACTGACAATCCCGCTGTGCTTTTAATATCTGATCCGCAGAGATGTGCCTCAGTGCATTGATGTTTTCGGCTTTGAAATATGACTGAATGGCCACCCCGGTTTGCTCCGCGTCCCGGCGGGACGTCATGGGAAACATAAACGCCGAACCGCTCATCCCCACTACTTTGCTGATTAAACCTTTGCCAAAAGGGCTCACCTGCAGATAAGACACAGACGCTGAACCGGCAGACTGACCGGCAATAGTCACGTTCTCCGGATCACCACCAAACTGTCGGATATTCTGTTTTACCCAGCGCAGTGCAGCAAGCTGATCCATCAATCCGTAATTGCCCGATGCGCCGTCAGGCGACTGTGCGGTTAACTCAGGGTGAGCCATAAATCCTAAGATCCCCAGTCGATAGGCAATGCTGATGGTGATCACGCCTTTTTCTGCCAGCGGCTCGCCGCCATAAATGGCCATGGAAGGCGAACCGATGGTGAAGCCACCGCCGTGGATCCATACCACCACAGGCAAACCGTCACCAGCTTTCGCGGCGTCGGGTGCCCAGATATTCATGTACAAACAATCTTCACTGGTGGCTTCGTGGCTGAAGTAGTGATTAATATTGCTGTTACGCAACGGCTGGATGCACTGGGGCGCCATACGGTCGGCATGAAACAATCCCTGCCAGTTGACCGGCTGCGGTGCTTTCCAGCGCAGTTCTCTGAGCGGTGCCTGCGCGTAAGGCACACCAAACCAGGCCTGTACGCCTGAGGGCAGCACTTTACCCTGCAGTTTTCCGCTTTGCGTTGTAATGATGTCTGTGGCTTTGTGTACCACGGGTAGCTGAGCCAGCGCTTCTGCCAGCACCGTGCTGCTTGCCAGCGCAACACCGCTTACCATGACAGCGGTCAGCGCCAGCCGGGAGAGAGCCCGGCTGGTGATCTGTGTTAGCGGGAGAATTGAAAACATACCCTACTGCCCCAGATGCTTATCGAAGAAGTCTGCAGCAATGCTATATCCTTCCTGCGATTCAGGAAAATCAGGGTTGGTCATAAAGCCGTGATACAGGCCATCATAAATGAGCAAATCGCTTTCCACACCGGCGGCCAGTAACTTACGGTGACTGTACGCCGCGCCACTCATCAGAAAATCCCGGGTACCGGTAAAAAACAGAACCGGCGGAAATTGTGCCAGCTTAGTTGCGTCGTTCAGCGGGGCGGCAATAAATTGCGAGGTATCCACACCGTCAAAGTAAGACATTCCGCCCCGTGGTGCAGGTGCAGTAACCGGCTTCATATCCGCTTCGATATTGGTAATGCTCAGCTTACCGGTAAAAACCGAATCGCCTGACGGCGTCATGCCTAATCCCGCGCAATATACGCCCAATGCGCCGGGTACAGGCCGTCCGGCTTCAATTAACATGGCCGTGGTTTGTGATACCAGCATGCCGCCGGCAGAACATCCCACCATACCAATATTCTCGGGCGGCACCTCTTTTGACACCACATCCCAGACCTTCAGTAAGTCTTCACTGGCTGCCGGGAAACGGTGTTCCGGCCCCTGCCGGTACAGAATGGATATCACCTTCACTTTCATTTGTGCTGCAACAGGAATACTGATCAACAATCCGTTCGCTCTCACACCGGTGCGAAAGCCACCGCCCGGGCCGTTCAGAATAAGCCGGTTTGCATTTTTCTCAGGAACGCCCCCTTTAGGTGTAATAATGGCAGCAGAAATACCGTTAATGGTGGTTTCCTCGATGTCTACGGGAAACACCGACTTCATATGATCCACATAGGGTTGCAGATTGTTGTTGTACACTTTCCGGATTTCTTTGATATCGGTGATATCTGACGGCAGCGGCATGGGAGCCCCCGGCCCTTCGGTTGCGCCGCTGCGTTTCAGTACCGCCTGGCCACCTTCACTTAAGGCATCAGGTAGCGGGACAGAAGCGTTACGAATAGTAATAGCGCCTGATGTATCTAATTGCGTTGTCATCTCTGCGGCCCGGGTTGATGTCACAGCAGACAGAGCAAGCAATACAGCTAAATGACGAATAACAGAAACTTTCATTTCGTTCTCCTTGTTATGAAAAAACACTACCGGAGAAGACACCGCTTCTGCCGGTAGTGGCACATCTGCGAGAACAACAATCCCAACCTCGCATAAAACAAAACCTGAAAAGCAAAAAGGCTGCGCTGATTAAACGCTGCCTTTTTCAGGGTTAGAAAGACATGGTGGCACCGACAAAGTAAGAACGGCCAACGATGTCGTAGCTTTCGTTGTCAGTGATGCCCGGCGTTCCGGCCACCACCAGCGGATCTTTATCGAACAGATTGCTGATACCGCCACGAAGATTGATACTTTCGGTGAGACGATAGCGCCCCACCAAATCAAACTTGTTGTAGCTTGGTACACCCGGTACCGTACTGGCGGTATTCGTCAGCGTGCTGCGGTCATCCATGCTGTCGGTGAAGCGCCAGCGCAGGGTAAGGCTCATGGCATCTTTTTCATAACCGAAGCTGGTCTGCGCCCGCAGTTTAGGCCGAGGTGTTGTCATAAAACCGATGGTTCCCGCTTCATCCACACCTTCATCGCCCGGCAATGTCACCACTTCATAGGAATTCACATAGGTGATAACCGAGTGCACAGAGAAGTCACCAGCACCGGTAGACAACTTATAGTTCACCTGGAAATCCATACCGTCAGTCGCCAATTGACCAAGGTTGAAGTAAGGCGTACGTACCAGTTCCAGATAGCCGTCCTGATCTCGCGACAACAGCTGACAATAGGCATTATCTGTGGAATACGTGGGGTTTGAGCCATCCAGGTTGTGGCACTTATTAATGGCTGTTAAACCTGGAACAGCAGAAATAACATCTTCAATTTCTATCGAGTAATAGTCTGCTGACATCATTAATGTTTGATCTGCACCAAACTCCGTATTCCACACGAGACCCAGCGTGTAGGTATCTGCGGTTTCCGGTTGCAGTTCAATGTTGCCCGAGCTCAATGTGGCCGTTGCTGTAGTCGGAAACAGATAGTTGTCTACGGTTTCAACCGGGATCCCCATGGCAACACACAGTCCGCGAAGCTCGCCACTACTGTCTGCTGCGCGCGCTGCGGTGCGCACATCGCAAGGCTCACCACCGGAAGGCGGATTACCAAAAGTGACCTGACTGCCGGTGGCGGCACTGAACAGTTCGTTGATATTCGGCGCGCGGATAGCACGCTGATAACCACCACGTACCATAATTTCATCCGTGGCATGCCACAGACCATCCAGCTTGTAGGCATTTACGGTACCTGAGTACTCGTAGTCAGACATACGGTAGGCCGTACCGATTTCAAACGAGTCTGTTACCGGAATAATGAACTCCGCCGCCAGCTCAGTTACATCGGAAGAACCGGCAGATGGCTGCGCCGCGATGACTGCCTGCACATCCTGTTCAGCCAGCGCTTTATCAGGGCTGAAATAATACTCATCGTTACGGTAGTTCGCCGATGCCGAGAACATCACGTCGCCGGCAGGCAGTTCAAATAAGCTACCCTGTATCACAACGTCAAAGGCGGTACGCTGTAATTCTTCAGTGCTGTGAGTATCACCACTAATGTATGACTGACAAGCGTCCGACATACTCAGCACATTTGCCAGGCCGAAGGGGTTATACCCACCGGCACAAATACTGTCGCCACCGTCAGCAGCGTTAAACAGGGTTTGTACACGGGAAAGAAACACGGCATTGTGCTGTACCTGGTTGTGACGGGAGTTATCCCATGACACCCAGGCATCAAAAGTCCAGTCGCGGAATCCAGTATCGCCTTCAAGGCCCACAATGTATTGTTGAGTCACGTAGTTTTCATCCCAGCTTTTTGCCGGCGTCATCACGTAACGGGCATTGTAAGAAAACGGTGCCGTCGGGTCGGCCCGGGATGCCAGTAATGTGGATAAATCGTCAGGAATAAACGGGTTAGTGACCGGAATCGTTGGCGTACCGAACTGGGTCAGTGTGCCACCTGAGTTGGTCACTGCCGTATGGTCAGTAAACAACGCCTGCGCATAACCGGTAACGGCAGGAGAAAACTCGTAATCGAAGCGGGCAAACAAGTTTTTACGATCGGTTTGCGGGCGCAACATGCCCTGTATTTGTACCGGCATACGCACGTTGCCATTAACAATGCGATAGTCGCTCTCATCGCTGCCCATATAATTCACGGCGCCGGTCTGACTGAACAGCGACCCGTCATCATTGAACCCCAGGTTATTGTTATTAGGCACAGAGCCATAACCATACCCGGCAAACATGGCATCCACCACGGCCTGGTCAGGCAGATTGGTGGCAGAAGGGACAAAGGTACCTGTGCCGATATATGAGGAAGGGATCCCCAGCTGGAAGAAATCAAAGCGATCTTTGCCGTAAAGTGCATCTTGACGGGCGGAGCTGACGGAGATAAACATGCTACTTTTTTCGGTTACTGCACCGGCCGTTACCGAGGCATTGTAACTGGCATAGTCATTTTCCATGGAGTTGCCGTACTGCACATCCACGTTCACGCCTTCAACCCCCCGTTGCGTGACAAAATTCACAACACCTGAAACCGCGTCAGAACCGTACACGGCCGAAGCACCACCGGTAATGACTTCCACATCGCGTACAACAGAGGTAGGTAACACATTGGTATCTACCACACCGGACGAGCTTGAAATTGGCAAACGGCGACCATCCAGAAGAATCAGGTTGCGGGTTGCGCCCAGACCACGTAAGTCCAGTAGTGCACGGCCGCCTGTGCCCTGACCACCCGACGAATCACGGGTGAACTGAGGCATTTCATTCATGGTGGCTTCAACATTCACCTGACCGGTATCTTCAATAAATTGCTCACCCACCGTCATGATCGGGCTAGATGCACTTTCATCCCGGCGGGCAATGCGGGAGCCGGTTACAACAATTTGTTCTACATCGGCAGCATTTTCTGCCTCATTGTCCTGTGCAGTAGCAACGGTAGGGCATAAGGCTAATACCACTGCGGAAGCTATAATTTTGCGGTTGAACCGGGTGACAGGCTGTTTTGTGTTATTTGTTTTTTTCACGGGTCTCTCTCCTGTTAAGAGATTGAGTGTTAACAGTAATGCGTGTTCAACGACCTGTTGACGACGACGGAGTAATTATTCAGGTGCTGTTACAAATTTTAAATTACCAATAGATAACCAAGGCATAACATTTTGTTAACCATGTAAAGAACTTTCAGTTAATTCAAAACGTTGGGGATAGTGGAAAAGCAGCTCAAACTCAGTGACAATGAAAACCAGGAAGGCCAAAATCAAGAAAAATATAATTATAAATCAATAACAAAAAGAACCTTAAAAATGCAAGACTTAGACTTATGACTAATGGTTGATAAAAGATACGAATACTGGCCATTAACCCTTTGTTATAGTCATCACAACTTTAGATAATTTACAGAAGCCCACGAAACGTAATTTAATAACAAAATCATAACAAGTTTAGTTTGTAACCAGTGTTATAGGATTGGTGAAGCAATGACATCTAAGTTGGCACTAATGGGCGCGCACATCAGCCGCTCGAAAATGGGAAAATTGCAGACGTATCTTGCGCAGCAAAATGGCCTCAATATTGATTACGGTTTAATTGATGGCGAAATACTGTCGGACTTTAAGCCCGAAAGCTGCGTAAAACGTCTGATCACCGAAGGCTATCACGGCATCAATGTGACCCATCCCTATAAGCAATCAGTGTATCCGCTGGTGAAAAGCCCGCTGGCAGAGGGTCATGAAAAAATTGGCTCTTACAATACCCTGCGGTTCACAGAAGATGGCATCCTGGGGGCCAACACCGACTACAGCGGATTTAAGCAAGGCTATCTGTACCGCCGTGGCGACAAATCTCCGGGCAAAGTACTGGTTTGCGGTGCAGGCGGCGTGGGCAGAGCCATTATGTTTGCGCTGGCAGAATTGGGCGCAGCTCATCTTTATATCAGTGATATTAATACCACCGCCGCTCAAGCTATGGCTGATTTGTTGGTTAAGCATGGACATTCCGCCAGTGCGGTATCGCCGGATGAAGTTAAGGTGTTGCAGAATAAGGTAGACGGCCTGGTGAACTGCACGGCGCTGGGTATGTACGGTAAGCCTGGTACACCGTTTGATTTAAACTGCCTTTCTCATCCCGAATGGGCCTTTGATGCCGTATATGTCCCATTGAAAACAGATTTTATTAAGGCGTGTGAAACCGAAGGTTTGCAATGTGTAACGGGATTCGATTTATGGATATTTCAAGGAATTGATGCGTACAATTTGTTCTTCGGTGCCAGCGTCGTCGCCACGCCGGCTCTCATTAATGAAGCATTGAGCTGGCTTGATTAAGATTGCCTCTCCTGCATTAGCCGGCCTTTGCGCCGGCTTTTTTAATTGTCAATTGTGCGAAATGTGCCCGGCTTAGGAGGCTTGTGTTATGACTGCATCTAATGCGAGACGATATCCAATAGCACCGAAACCGGCAATCACCCCGGTCGCCACATCAGACAAATACGTGTGGTGACGAAAAGGCTCACGAGCGTGAATATTAGTAAGGTGTACTTCAGTAAAGGGCACTTCACAACTTAACAGCGCATCACGCAAGGCTATGCTGGTATGCCCCAGTGCACCGGGATTAATAATAATATGCTGATATTGTTGTCTGGCAGCGTGAATAGTGTCTATTAGCTTACCTTCACAGTTTGACTGAAAATGCGTCAGAGCAACGCCTTTCTGTTCTGCACAAGCAGTCAACTTAGACACAATATCCTGCAATGTTGCATTGCCATATTTTTCCGGCTCCCGCATACCTAACATATTCAGGTTAGGACCGTTCAGTAGCAATAGTTTCATGGTTTTCTCCTGCAATGCGAAATGCCGGAACGGGTCGTTCCGGCGCAAAAAATAGACGAGATTAGTTTGCGAAATCGCTGTCTTTGATCAGCAGTGTCAGCAACCCGGCCAGCACAACAGGAATAGTGAACACAATAAAGGTGGTAGAAAGTCCGGCACCGGATTGCAATAAGTAACCACCGGCAAAGGGCCCGATTACCGCACCGGCACGCCCTGCTCCGACGGCCCAGCCCACACCGGTGGCGCGGATCTCAGTGGGATAAAGTCTGGCCGACGTTGGCCAGAAGCCGTTGAAGCCGCCATTCAGAGTCACCCCGAGGATATACGCGGTAAGCAGAATCATTGATACGCCCATAGAGACATTGCCGAATACCATCAGGGTGACAGCAGCCAGCACGAAGAATGTAAAAATCATTTTCTGTAAACCGAACCGCACGGAAATCCAGCCAAGCAAAATACTACCGGTGAAGGATCCCAGATTATAAGCGGCGCCGGCAAAAATGCCCTGTTCCAGCGGTAAACCGGCATCCACGGCAATCTTAGGGATCCAGCTGATAATGAAATACAGTGTGAAGAAACCGAAGAATACGCCGCTCCAGAGCAATAACGTGGGTCTGGCACGCCCGTCAGTAAACAGCTTTTTCACCGATGTGCGTGCACTGTCTGCCGGCGCAGCCGGCAGAGTGGCAAGAGGCGCCGCCTTCAGTTTCACCAGAATACGGTTGATGTTATCAAGCGCATTGCCCGGCTGACGCTTGAGCAGAAATTCCGGCGACTCAGGCATGAAGAAAAACACTACCGGCACCATCAGCAAAGTCACAATGCCTGAGATTTCAAACATAACGCGCCAACCAAATTCGGGAATAAGCCAAGCAGAAGCAAACCCGGTTGCCACCGCACCAATTGGATATCCAGCTTGAAGAAACGAAACACAAAGATTGCGTCGTTCCCGGGTAGCAAATTCACTGGTCATGGTTGCCATACTTGCCAATATTGCGCCTACGCCAAGACCGGTTACTACCCTTGCGATTACCAGTTGAGTTAACGATTGCGACCAACCGGAGAACAGCATACCTGCACCGATGGTGGTTACCGCAAAAAGAATCATTTTGCGCCGACCAATCACATCCGCATAGGGAGCGATAAACAAACATCCGAGAGTCATTCCAATCAGAGCTGCACTGAACACAGCCCCGAGCACTGCAGGCTCAATATTCCACTCTTGTGCCAGCACTGGTGCAGTATAAGACATCAACACCACATCCATGCCATCAATCATATTCAGGGTAAAGCAAATCATGACAACAAGAATTTGAAGCGGTGCCATGTTGTTATTTTCGAGTACGCCACGGAGGTGCGTCACACTTTGCTCATAATCGTTAGTAACTACAGACATAAGGACAGATTCCCAAATGTATATTTTTGATTAATATTTCGTTAAACCTTGTGATTATCCTAAGTATTCGGCTCGGAGTTACAATTACTCTGACGTCGGTACACTATAACTTTAAGTTAATAGACTGGTATGAATCTCTGCGAGTTTACTTTGGGCTGTCTCGAAACAGTTACGTAAGTGATTAGACATAGACACTTCGTTGTGGCGCACAAAGTATATGGATTGCCTCACATCGCCGAGGGGCACAGAAACCAGGCCCGGATAACGTCCGGGTATAGCGGTGTATTCCAAAGCAATGGTTAATCCCAATCGCTGCTCAGCCATAGCGCACGCGTCGTCTGCGTAACGCACCATCACAGCGGTTTGCGGCTCTTTGCCGATTTCTTCATAGCCATCGCGGATCGCCTGACCCAACAAGGTTTCAGGGAAATAATTGACGATGGGATGACCGGCGATATCATCAAAAGAAAGTTGTTCTTGAGACGCCAGCGGGTGGTCTTCCGGTAGAACCACTTGCAGACGCAGATGAGTGGAAGGATCAGCCTGAACCAACGGATGACTGACTTCCCCTAAAGCGATAGCAAAGTCAATGCGCCGCTGGCTTACATATTCCGCCATGGCTTCATTCGGTAGCGTTTCCAGTTTAAGCATGACGTCCGGCATCACTTTTTTAATTTCGGCAAAAAGCCAGGGAGCGACCACATTAGACAGGCTGGGCGTGCAGCCTATGTGAAATTGCTGATTATCGCCGCGAATAATGCGTCCGATGGTATCCTCCAGCCCTTCAATACGCTGGTAGATCGGCTCAACTTCACGAAACAATTCCAGCCCTTCCGGCGTGGGTATCAAGCGCCCTTTACTGCGCTCGAACAGGGCGATCCCCATCTTGTATTCCATGTACTTAAGCAACCGGCTTATACCGGGTTGAGACACATTCAATATTTCCGCAGCCCCGCTAATAGTTTTTGCAATCATCACGGCTCTGAATACTTCTAACTGACGAAAATTCAAATTCACTTCGTCACTCCTTACAGGTTACTTAAGCGACACAGATTAACATGAAGTTATACAATACGGACAAGCAGATCTTTTACAAGCGAGAAAACCATTTTTAACATGAATATTGAAGAATTGTCTCTGTCTAAGAAGTGCTGGAATATTTATGAAACACTCTATCGCCTCAGTATGCCTGTCGGGTAACCTGAAACAGAAAATCGAAGCTGCTGCCGCTGCCGGATTCCGCGGCATCGAAATATTTGAAAATGATTTGCTGCTGTACGATGCCTCTCCCGCCGTTGTGCGGCAAATTGCAGAAGATAACAATATCGAGATTATTGCGCTGCAGCCTTTCAGAGACTTCGAGTGCATGCCACGTCAGAACATGAAAAAGAACTACGACCGGGCGGAGAGAAAATTTGATACGATGGCGGAGCTGAACACTGACACACTACTTATTTGCTCCAACGTGTCGCCGGCCTGTGTGGACAATCCGGCATTGGCTGCAGAACAATTTAATCGCTTGGCCGACAGCGCCGCCTCCCGTGGCATCAAGCTAGGCTACGAAGCCCTGGCCTGGGGGCGTTACACTGCTGATTTTACAGCGGCGTGGGATATTGTGAAGCAAGCCGACCATCCGAATTTAGGTATTATTCTTGACAGTTTCCATATTTTCGCCCGGGGGCGAGACCTGTCTGCCATCGCAGAAATCCCCGGAGATAAAATCACGCTTGTGCAAATTGCCGACGCGCCCTGGCTGAAACTGGACGTGCTGCAATGGAGTAGACATTTCCGCTGCTTCCCCGGCCAAGGCCAGTTTCCGGTAGTGGAGTTTATGCAGGAAGTCGCAAAGACCGGTTATGACGGCTACGTTTCTCACGAAATTTTTAACGACGAGTTCCGCTCTACCCCCACCCAAGATACAGCACTGGACGGCAAGCGCTCACTACTCTGGCTGGAAAATGAAATGGCAGGGCGGGCACCGGACATCGTGGCGCCAGAAATTGCCGACAAAGCCATTGCGCCACCGCAGGCTTCCGTGACTGATGTGGAATTCATTGAATTTGCGACTGCGGGCAGTGCGCGGGATACTTTTTTAGAACTGATCAGCGCCCTTGGCTTTCAGCAAACTCATCAGCATAAGAGCAAGGATGTAGCCCTGTTCCGCTGCCAGAACGTGAACTTTATATTGAATCAGGAACCAGACAGTTTCGCTCAAAATCACTTTCTGGTTCACGGCACTTCGGTATGCGCCGTTGGATATCGCACTGACAATGCAGAAAATATGGTGTCCCGCGCCAGCTATTTCAAATATTCCCGTTTTGAAACCGAGGCCCGCCCGCAAGAAATGCAGATCCCAGGTATTCGGGGCATGAACGGGGAATTGGTTTATTTCGTGGAATCTGGAAGCGATCAGCGCCGATTTTATGACGTTGATTTTATTCCATTAGAAACCAGCGCCCCGGTCAGTAAAGCGGCGATGCGTGTTGATCACATCACAAGTGGTATTTCTGAATCGGAATTCTTGTCTACGTCGCTGTTTTACCGCGTACTGTTTGGTCTGAATGTGGATCAACCACAAGATCTTATCGACCCTTATGGCTTGATTGTTAGCCGAACGGCCACCAGTCAGAATAAGAAAATACGTCTTCCTTTTAATATGTCGCGCAGCGGCAACTCTTCTACAGAGCAATTTCGCCGTCGCCATGGTGGTTCAGGTGTGCAGCATATTGCTATTCACTGCGACGATATCCTTACGTACATCGAAAATGTGGACCAGAAATACATTCTGCAGATCCCAGAAAACTATTACGATGACCTCGAGGCGCGTTTTGACTTAATCCCCGAACTGTCAGCAAAAATGCGCAAATATAACTTGTTGTATGACGAGAGCCCCACGGGATACTTTATTCACTGCTACACCATCGATGTTAATGGCTTATTTTTTGAAATTGTTCAGCGCCATCAATATGGTAATTACGGTGAGGCCAACGCCCATGTCCGGATTGCGGCGCAAGTTACCGCAAGGCAGAAAAATCAAAATTAGGCATCCTGACTTCCGGCATTTATCGGCGAGTCGAATACGTCAGACCAATCCAAACTATTGAAGTATTCGCCTCGCTTAGTTTTCCACTGAATGACATCGGTAGTGAAAATAATTTGCTCAGGAACAAACCCCGCCGGCAGCGTAAATTCCAGATCAACCGTTTGAAAATACTTGAATCCCCATTTCACCGGGCCTGAAGGAAATGTTTCGCTATTGGAGGTGGAAACTTCATGGGGAACACCGTCCAATGCGCCGCGAACGGTTATACCTAATTCACCTTTCAAAATTGTTTTATTGTCATTTTGTTGCAGTAGCACCGCAGTAAGCCGGTAACGGTTATCGCTGGCGCTGGCGGCAACCTGCACACCGTCGATGAAAAAGCCGTCCTGAGTGACTTCCGGGGCCACCACCCGTTGATAAAAGCTTAATCTGTCTTCCAGTGCTCGGTTTTGCTGGAGTTGTTCTTCCAGGCTTTTCTTCATCGCAGCCACCGAATTATCCGCGAGTATAGCCTCAACCTGTAACTCGCTTACTCGATTCTTTAGTGTTTTATTTTGCTGTGCTAGAAACGCAACCGATTCCGACTCGCTGGCCGACGCCTTTGCCCCCTCATCCATTTCAAAACGGGCAATCTGATAGCCAAACACCAGCATGAGTATCAACATGGCAACGCAGATCAAGATAAATCGAAAATGCCCCCATTTATCAACCAATTCAGCTCTATTTAACGGAATTTTCATACTTTCTCTTGTTAGTTTCAGTCAATTTCCAGCCACATATGCTGTTAGGAAAAGCAGTGACTTATGGTAGGATAACGCTATTGCAAAAGGATAAGCCACATAAATGCAACTTTCAGCCCTTAGACAGGAATTAGCCCACCCCAGAACATCAGTTCAGGTTTGTTTACTGGGTATCGTTGGCGGACTTATCGCAGCAGGCCTTATCATTCTCTTCCGGCTTTGTGTTGAGTGGGTGCAGGAAAGTGCGCTGGGCTGGCTCACTCAAGTTCTGCCGCACCCGTGGCTCATTTGGTTTGTTATGCCCGTGGGTGCAGTGCTCTGTATTCTCGCCATCGCTTATATTACCGGATTCCGTCATTATCGCCTGGGTATACCGTTCGTTATACACCGGGTTAAGCATCACTATGGCCTCATTCCTTTTCGAACTACGGTAAATCAATTTTTTGGCGGTATGCTGGCGTTGGCAGGCGGTTTTGTCGTGGGCCGAGAAGGGCCATCCGTGCATTTAGGCGCATTTGGTAGTAGTTTTGTTGGGCAACAACTTAACCTCCCCTACAACAGTATTCGTATACTGGCTGGCTGTGGTATTGCGGCGGGCATATCTGCATCCTTTAATACCCCCTTTGCGGCCGTTATTTTTGTTATGGAAGTGGTGCTCAGAGAATACAAAATTCATATCTTCGTGCCGGTGATGCTGGCTGCCGCTATCGGCTCGGTACTTACCCGAATGGTTTTTGGCGAAATCAATGAACTCTCCTTTCTGGCCATCGCCGCCTTTGATGAATGGATGTATTTCTATTTCATACTGTTCGGTATTGCATTGGGCGGCCTGGCCACCTTATTCAATACGCAACTTATGCGGGTGATGCAGTTTTTCCGGCCTGTGAATATGGGGCTACGGCTCTTGCTTGCAGCGGTAATCACCGGTGCAGTGGGCACCTTTCTACCTGAGAGTCTTGGCTCCAGTTTTGCGAACGTGGACCACCTGTTTCACACCCACCCGGGCACGCTGTTGTTGCTGTCGATCCTTGCGGCCAAGCTGGTTCTGGCTATTTTCGCCATTGGTCTTGGTGTGCCTGGCGGTATTATCGGCCCGGTGATGGTAATTGGTATGCTGGCGGGCGCGGTATTGCTTATGCCGCTGCAGTCGTTAGTCGATGTCGACGAATACACCAGTAGCTTCGCCTTGCTCGGTGTGGCGGGTATGCTCACAGCCGTATTACACGCTCCGCTAGCGGCCTTGTCAGCGGTGATGGAGTTATCATATAGCCCGGAAATTATTCTCCCCGCCATGCTGGTAATAGTACCCGCTTACGTTACGGCTACCCAGTTTCTCGGTAACCGTTCTATTTTTATTCGACAGCTCGATTACCAGAATCTGCCCTACGCAGTGACCTCCATTCGTGAAGCACTGGAAAAAACCGGTGTGCTGGCCGCCATGACCACCGAATACAAATTATTTCTGGATGCGCCGGAACAGGTTATTGAGAATTACCTGTCCGAAAACCCGACCTACATTGTGGTACAAAAGATCCGCACGGAATTGGATGTAAGCTACAAGCTGGTACAATACGACGTAAGCTTAGACCACAATGCGCATCCATTAAGCTACTTTGCCCTTGAGGGCGTTAGTAGCCAGGCTACATTGCATGAAGTCTATGAAAAATTGAAAAATGGCCGTAATGGTGCGGTATACATTTATGACCAGTCTGAAAAGGAAATTAAGGGCGTAATTACCTGGAACATCCTTCAGACCTTCCTGCTTCGCGCTCAATACTAAATACAGAGATCAAAATGATTTTGTGGTTAAAAGCCCTTCACATCTTTTTTATGGTGGCCTGGTTCGCCGGTATATTCTATCTGCCTCGCCTATTCGTATATCACGCAGAGACGACGGAACAAAATGTTCGTGATCAGTTTAAAATTATGGAACGAAGACTCTGGTTCTTTGTCACACCTTTTGCAGTACTAACGCTGGTATTTGGTCTCGCACTCATCCACGTTTACGGTATGGCCTGGTTTAAAGCTTCTGGATGGCTGCACCTAAAACTACTCTTGGTACTTGCCATTTACGGATATCACTTCTATCTATATAAACTGGTAAAGCAATTCGCACGGGATGAAAACACCCGTTCACCGAAGTTTTACCGTTTTTTGAACGAAGCCCCCGTACTCGTTTTATTAAGTATTGTGATCCTTGCGGTGGTAAAGCCGTTTTAAGCTTCAGACAACACGTTCAGCTGATTAAAGGAAGTAGTGAGCTGACGTAAATTATTTTGTCCACGGGGAAATGACATGGATGTGAGCAACGAACACCTGAAATTGTTGATAGAGAGAACGGATCAGGCCTTTCAAGCCCTGCTAAAAGAACCTGATTCTGATGAACTCAGTGATGCCTACGAATTAGCCCGGGGCGAACTGAACAATTATGTCAGTTCTGTGCGACATAATATGTCTCAGCGGCAGCGATAATATTATTCCCCTTCAGCCGGATCATTAGCAGCACCAACAGGTTGTGTAAATGATTCAAATTGATTCGGCAGCACTGCCGAGAGCTCTCCAGCCACAATCACATATTCTTTCGCCAGAGACGGCAGTTGTTCCGCCAGTTTAGGCAAATTTTCTGTAAGCTGCTCCCGTTGTTCCACAGACCGTTTCTGCAATGCCAACTCTACATTCGCCAATGTTGAAAAGAGCTTAAGGCACCGGGTTAAACGCCGGGCCGGATCTTCACTTTTCTGAACACCTTTGTCCTGCTCGGGATGCTGCTGAGCCAACAACCAGGCATCTTGCCAAACCGGCTCCATCTGGCTGTGCGCACTGAGTAATCCAGTAAGCCATTCAGACAGGGCTTGTCGCTCTGCAGCATCGACATTCCATACACAGTCATTCGGCACTAACTTTCCGCCTTCCCGCATAACCTGCAGTTCCTGCCGTAACCCATCCATTAGCCCTTCGGCAAGATGGTCGAACGACGTATTGTCTGCTGGCCGACTATCCTGTTTTATTAACCAGGGCATCCAGCTTTCCGGCATAGGAATTTCCGGGCAAGCTGCAACAGCAAAAATAAATCCGCGACAATACATCTGGCTGGGTAACAAACAACTGAATTCAGGCTGGATGAATAATTGCTGAAAGCTTGTGGAGCGCGTTGGCATTAGATGGCAAACCTATGATTGGGAGGCAAGAATGGTTATGCTGACTATCAATATTATAACAATAACATGTAAATAGGGGATGCAGTATGGCTGCAGATAAATCAGGATACATTGTCGCCGCGGCTTTTATCGGACCAGGAACGGTGACCACTGCCAGCATAGCGGGGGCAGACTTTGGCTTTCACTTGGTTTGGGCACTACTTTTTTCTGTCGTCGCCACTATGGTGCTACAGGATATGGCAGCACGGCTCGGGCTGGGTACCGGCCGTGGACTTTCTGATGCCTTACTCACTCTCACCCAAAGCAGACCACTACGCTTTATTGCTTCGGCACTGATCATTTCTGCCATTGGTATTGGCAACGCCGCATACGAATCTGGGAATCTTACCGGTGCCGCCATTGGATTAAATGCGATTGTGGACATAGGCACACCCTCCTGGGCCATGACGCTAGGTGTACTCGCCGCACTGTTGCTTGTTACCGGTAAATATAAGTTGATTGAATCAGTATTGGTTGGCCTTGTCGCACTAATGGCACTGGTATTCATAATCACTCTGATTTTTGCTTCACCAGACTGGTCGGCGATGGGTAAACAACTTGTGTCGCCACGCCTTGATAGCGATACCATTACCATGGTGCTCGCGCTGATTGGCACCACGATTGTTCCCTACAACCTGTTTCTGCATGCCAGCCTGGTAGCTAACCAACACAAAACAACCGAAGACAGTGATGCCTTGCAGGCTTGTCGCCGGCAATCCGTTACAGCCATTGGTGCAGGCGGTCTGATTACACTGGTGATAGTTGCCACCGCCATGACCGCGTTTTACGGCAAGCCTGAAGCACTGAATGCAGGTAACATGGGAACGCAGCTAGCGCCAGTACTTGGCGAGTATGCGCAATGGTTTTTTGCAGCCGGATTATTTGCAGCCGGGCTCACCAGTGCGATTACCGCTCCCCTAGCGGCCGCTTATGCGGTTTGTGGTGCATTAGGTAAAGATGCCGACATGAAAGGCGGAGTATTCCGTTTAGTCTGGCTAACGGTGATTATCTGCGGTGTTGTAATTGCCAGTATCGGTGTAAAACCGCTGTTGGCCATTCTGTTTGCTCAGGCTACCAACGGGCTCCTGCTACCTATCATTGCCGTATTCTTACTGGTAGTTATGAATAAAAGCGCCCTGCCCGCCGCATACAGAAACAGCACGATGAGCAACCTTATTGGTGCTGCAATCGTACTGTTTGTTGTTTGCCTTGGCCTCTACAAACTAGCGAAACTTTTTGTTTAGACAGGCTTGTAGTAAAGTTGGTAAGTGCGGAGCTGGCTATTCTTCCGCAGGAACTGAATCGCCAGCCAATCGTGCAAGAATATCTTCCAGCATACTGCGGCTACAAGCAAAGTTAATGCGGAAGTGATCTGCAGCGTGGAAATCAGCACCAGGCGACGGACCAACGCCCCGGCTTTCAGCCCATTGCTGTACGTTTGGCACATTTAGGCCACTGGCATCAATCCATGCCAGGAATGTGGCTTGTGACTTATGTACTTTCAGGCCAGGGATAGCATTGATCTTTTCCACCAGCAAAGCCTGGTTGCCGCGCAGATATTCCAATAATTCTGCATGCCAGGCATCACAATGGGTAAAGGCCGCCTCTGTAGCCGCCAGCCCCATCAGAGTGACCCATGGCATATGACCGGCTGCAGATTGAACAAACTGCTGACGAAGTTTTCGGTCAGGAATAATCGCAAAGGACGTTCCTAAACCAGCCACATTGAAGGTTTTACTGGCCGCCATCAATGTAATACTGATATCTTTTAAGGCCTCTTCACGGCCTGCTGGAATGTGCTTAGCAGACTCATCCAGAATGAGATCGCAGTGAATTTCATCACTGCACAGTTTCACATCGTTTTGCAGACAGATTTCAGCAACCTTATCAATCTCGGCCTGACTGAGCACACTGCCCACCGGATTCATCGGATTGCATAGAATAAGCAGCTTACATTTCGGATCGGCGGCCTGGGTTTCCAGTTCCGCAAAATCGATGGTCGGTCTGCCATCGACTACCACAGTGCCAATATCGACACGCTCCATACCGTTGATTTTGGGGGCGGCTAACAGTGGAGGGTAATTAGGTGTCTGTACCATCACCTTGTCACCCGGCTTACAATTGGCCTTAATCGCAATGTTAAAAGCAGGCACTACACCTGGTGTCCACACCAGCCAGTCGGCATCGATTTCCCAGTCATGCTTGTCCTTTAGCCAACGCACCACGGCTTCAATAGCAGTTGTATATCCAGCAGGCAATTCATAGCCCATAATGCCGTGTTCAACCTTGGCGGCCAGAGCATCTAGAATAGCGGGCGCACATCGAAATTCGGTATCTGCAATCCAGGCAGGAATGATGTCCCGCCCTTTATATTTTTGCCACTTGTATGAATAGGTTTCCTGACGGGAAGGCGTATCGTCAAAATTGAAAGGCACGTAAAAATTCCTGTAAAGCAGATTAAAGATAAGCGCGCTAATGCGCGTAAACCCTGAAGTAAGGTAACACTACAACGATTAGGACTGGTCTTCAATCCACCAGTTGCTTCACTTTCTGAATAAGATGTTCTGTTTCGAAAGGTTTGGCTAAAAAGGTGGTTGCGCCGCCCTTTTTCGCGGCCATGACTGTATCGCGGGTCGCTTCTCCGGTTAACAGCACAAACGGGGTTTGCAGCCCCTTTTCACGACAGGCTTTTAACAGTTCCAGGCCATTATACTGCGGCATATTTTGGTCACTAATGATAAGCGATAGATTATCCGGTGATTGGTTAATCAGAAAATCATAAGCCATTTCACTGCGGCTAAATGCTATCACGTTGGCTTGAAGCCCGTCTTCCAGGGCAAAGGTAATGATGTCGAGTGTGATAGTGTCGTCATCGACTACCACAATGGTGTACTTCGCCAAACTAAACTCCGTTTGTTTTTTGTTGAGGATAATTCTTTCAGTAGCGGAAGAAAACTATGCTTTGGACGAAAAAAAAGCGCCATAAAGGCGCTTTTTTATAATACATCAACTTGCACTTACTTTGCACGACCTGCACGTTTACGGTCGTTCTCAGTCAGCAATTTCTTACGAATACGGATGCTTACCGGGGTAACTTCTACCAGTTCATCGTCATCGATAAATTCCAGTGCCTGCTCAAGAGACATCTTCACAGGTGGAACCAGTGTTTGCGCTTCATCAGTACCTGACGCACGAACGTTTGTCAGTTGCTTACCTTTCAGGGCGTTTACTGTCAGGTCGTTGTCACGGCTGTGAATACCGATGATCATACCTTCATAAACTTCAACACCGTGACCGATGAACAGACGACCGCGTTCCTGCAGGTTAAACAGGGCGTTAGTCAGTGCTTTACCCATTGCATTGGCAATCAGTACGCCGTTCTTACGCTTACCGATAGTACCGCCTTTGTGCGGACCGTAGTGGTCGAATGTATGGTACAGCAGACCAGAACCAGAAGTCAGGGTCATGAACTCAGTTTGGAAACCAATCAGACCACGGCTTGGAATGATGAAGTCCATACGAATACGGCCTTTACCATCTGGGTTCATGTCGCGCATTTCTGCTTTACGCAGACCCAGTTGCTCCATGATAGAACCCTGGTGCTCGTCTTCACAGTCGATAGTCAGCGTTTCGAACGGCTCTTGCAGCTCGCCGTCAACGTCTTTCAGGATTACTTCCGGACGTGATACCGCCAGCTCGTAACCTTCACGACGCATGTTTTCAATAAGGATACCTAAGTGCAGTTCACCACGGCCTGATACGCGGAATTTATCCGGGTCAGCTGTTTCTTCTACACGCAGTGCCACGTTGTGTACCAGCTCGTCTTGCAGACGCTCAAGGATGTTACGTGAAGTCACGTACTTACCTTCTTTACCAGCAAACGGAGACGTGTTTACCTGGAACGTCATGGTAACTGTTGGTTCATCAACAGTCAGCGCTGGTAACGCTTCAACCGTGTTTACATCACACACGGTGTCAGAGATTTTCAGTTCGCCCAGACCGGTGACTGCGATGATGTCGCCCGCACTTGCAGAATCAACTTCATGACGCTCAAGGCCTAAGTAACCTAGCACCTGACCGACTTTACCGTTACGCTTCTTACCGTCGGCACCAACAACTGTCACCTGTTGGTTCATCTTCACACTACCGCGCTTAACACGGCCAACACCGATAACACCTACATAAGAGTTATAGTCCAGCTGAGAAATCTGCATCTGGAATGCACCGTCAGGGTCTGCATTTGGCGCTTCAACCTGATCCACGATTAACTGGAACAGTGGCGTCATGTCTTCGCCTTTGGTATCTGCATCCATTGATGCCCAACCGTTTAGAGCTGATGCATAAATAACCTGGAAGTCTAACTGTTCGTCAGTCGCACCTAAGTTATCGAACAGGTCGAATACCTGATCCATTACCCAATCAGGGCGCGCACCTGGCTTATCGATTTTGTTGATAACCACGATTGGCTTCAGGCCCTGAGCAAATGCTTTCTGGGTTACAAAGCGTGTCTGTGGCATCGGACCTTCCTGCGCGTCAACCAGAAGCAGTACAGAGTCAGCCATAGACATAACACGCTCTACCTCACCACCGAAATCGGCGTGTCCGGGAGTATCTACGATATTGATGCGGTATTCATTCCAGTTAATGGCGGTGTTTTTCGCCAGAATGGTAATACCACGCTCTTTTTCGATATCGTTAGAGTCCATCACCCGTTCCTGGGCTTCGCCGCGGCTTTCCAGCGTACCGGACTGCTGAAGCAGTTTATCAACCAGCGTAGTCTTACCGTGGTCAACGTGCGCGATAATCGCAATATTTCTTAAATTATTGATATCAGTAGCGTTATTTGCTTCTGTCATGTTTTTAGTCTCGTTTCGGGTGCCTAATCGGGGGGCCAATTCGGAGTGTTTGGTGTACCTGATCTTGCGTAGGCGGGGTAATTTTGGGCGCGATTATATAGGGGATTACTGGTTAATAATAGGGCGGCGTGGCTAAGACGATGATTTATTTTGTCAGATAACTGATTATTTTACGCTCAACTCGCAGGCTCACTCTGCATTAAGCGCCCGTAAAACCCCGGCAATGCCTTAAGTAATGCATTAAGAACTGTAGCACAAACAATCGGGTTCTACCCTGAACGACGGTAAACCTGAACTTTTTCACTGTTCGGACTTCTCGCTCGCGGTCAATCAGTAAACGTACTGAACGCTGCACAATAAGTCATCACAACCATTACGTTCTAAATTATTCCAACGATTTATCGATACCGGTACTAGTATCCGAGTTTGCTTTGTTCTAGTCTAGACGCAGTTTCATTCACCAGCTACTAACTGTTCTTTCAGTATTCTTTTCCTGCCTTCGTATATTTCATCCCGTGGTATAGGTTGACGGTTAAAGTTCACGCTGATGACGGAAGGGTGTTTTGAAACAGTTGAAGGTCTGAAGCGTTACATTTGCACCAAAACAGACATCTCATGCACCAAAATCGTGCATTTGCATTTGTGAATTTATCTGCTACGCCCTGCTAAGCCGCATTCTGGTGCTTAACTACAGCTGGCATGAAAATAGCTTCAGAAATTCCCAATTATTTTGGAGTGAAATTGTTCATTCCACTTTTTAGTATAATAATCCGGAGGACACGATGTCAGTAGAAAAGGCATTAGAGCTCATCAAAGAAAGCGAAGCAAAATTCGTAGATTTACGCTTTACCGACACTAAAGGTAAAGAGCAACACGTTTCGATCCCTGCAGGGTTAGTCGACGATGAGTTCTTCGAAGAAGGTAAAATGTTTGATGGTTCTTCAATTTCTGGTTGGAAACACATCAATGAATCAGACATGATCCTGATGCCAGATGCAGAATCTGTTGTTGTTGACCCGTTTGCAGAAGAAACGCAGGTTAACATCCGTTGTGACATCGTAGAGCCATCTACATTGGAAGGTTACGACCGTGACCCTCGCTCTGTAGCACGCCGCGCTGAAGAATTCCTGAAGTCTACCGGTATCGGTGACACTGCATTCTTCGGTCCTGAGCCAGAATTCTTCCTGTTCGACGACGTTAAATTCCACACTGATATGGCGGGTTCCTTCTTCAAGATCGATTCTGCTGAAGCAAAATGGAATTCAGGCGCAGACTTTGAAGGCGGTAACCTTGCTCACCGTCCAGGCGTGAAAGGCGGTTACTTCCCAGTTCCTCCAGTAGATTCTGCACACGATATCCGTGGCGCAATGTGTCTGGTAATGGAAGAAATGGGTCTGGTAGTTGAAGCTCACCACCACGAAGTTGCAACTGCTGGTCAGAACGAAATCGCTTGTGCTTTCAACACCCTGGTTAAGAAAGCTGACGAAGTTCAAATCTATAAGTATGTTGTTCACAACGTGGCAAATGCATACGGTCAATCTGCGACCTTCATGCCTAAGCCTCTGGTTGGCGACAACGGTTCTGGTATGCACGTTCACCAATCAATCGCTAAAGATGGCAAAAACATCTTCGCAGGTGACAAGTACGCTGGTATGTCTGAAGAAGCACTGTACTACATCGGTGGTATCATTAAGCACGCTCGCGCGATCAATGCTTTCACTAACGCTTCTACTAACTCTTACAAGCGTCTGGTACCAGGCTTCGAAGCACCGGTAATGCTGGCATACTCTGCACGTAACCGTTCAGCTTCAATCCGTATTCCTTACGTAACTAGCGATAAAGCGCGTCGTATCGAAGTACGTTTCCCTGACCCAACGGGTAACCCTTACCTGGGCTTCACTGCAATGCTGATGGCTGGTCTTGATGGTATCATCAACAAGATCCACCCTGGCGATTCAATGGACAAAGATCTGTACGATCTGCCTCCTGAAGAAGCTGCAGAAATCCCAACTGTTGCTAGCTCACTGGAGATGGCTCTGGAAGCACTGGACAACGACCGTGAATTCCTGAAAGCGGGTGGCGTTATGACTGACGACATGATCGATGCATACATCGGCCTGAAGTCAGAAGAAGTAACTACCCTGAACATGTCTACTCACCCTGTTGAGTTCGATATGTACTACAGCGTGTAATTACACACCTGAAGTTACAGAATTAGAAGAGGCCCGCATCAGCGGGCTTTTTTTTGTTCACAGCTTTGGCTAGACTGAACCAAGACTTTACCAGGACGTATTCGCCATGAAATATTTTGTAATGCTGTTATTGCTGTCGGCGCAGACTGTCAGCGCGCAGACCATTTATAAAATAGTCAAAAAAGATGGCACCGTACTTTACACTGATGTGCCTCAAGACGGCGCAGAAGCATTGGAGCTGGCGGGAAACACCGACAATGTGGCAACCAGCTTACCCGTACCTGATGTGCAAGTTCCCTCAAAGGAGGCACCTAAACCCAACTATCAGGTCACCATCACATCGCCACAACCTGAAGCCACCATTCGTGACAACCAAGGCAACTTTTCCATTTCAGCTTCCACCACGCCTACCTTTAACGGTCGCTATCGTCTGACCTTCGACGGCCAGGCACTGCGTATGAACAGCAGTGGTCAATTCAGACTCACCGGCATTAATCGAGGCGCCCACACCTATCATATCGATATTATCGATAATACAGGCAAGACTCTTGCATCTTCCCCTCAACAGACGCTTTATCTACACCAGGCATCGGTGCTGATAAATACTAACTAGCGTTCTATGCTGGCGCAGCCAGCGCACCATGCGGGTTCAACGGGATTATTTTTTTAACCGTGCCTGCACCTTTTGATAACGATAAACTATAATGCACCACAAAGGTGCAATGAAAGGATTGGTCGGCCATGTTAGCCACCGAATATGAAACTAGCCATTTATTAAACACCCTCAACACTGCGCTGGTGATGGTGAATGAAAAGCTGCAAATCGTTTATACGAATCACGCCGGTGAAGCCCTATTTGAAACCGGTTTTAAGCAGTTGTGTGGTCACCAGCTCTCTGATTTCTTCGCACCTAATGCCATTAATGATGCGCGATTACGTGCAGCCATTCGCAAAGGGGAAGACTTCACAGAAAATGATTTTCGCTTATGCTTTAAAGATGGTCGAAACGTACTGTCTGACCTCACCGTTACGAATTTGAATACTGAGCACGGTCCGGCGCTGATGTTTGAAGTGCGCCGGATTGACCAGCAGCGTCGTATCTCCCGTGAAAATCAGCAAAATGCCCAACACGACGCCGCGCGAGAACTTATTCGAGGCCTCGCCCATGAAATTAAAAACCCCTTAGGGGGCATTCGCGGTGCAGCGCAGTTATTAGAAAAAGAACTAACAAACCCCGATCACACCGAATTCACGCAAATGATCGTTGAGCAATCAGACCGGTTACGTAACCTGGTCGACCGCTTGCTTGGCCCTAATTCTTTGCCTAGATTGGAATGGAGCAACTTGCACCAGGCACTTGAAAAAGTGCGGAGCCTGATGAAGGTGGATTCCGATAACCCTATCACCATTATTCGTGATTACGACCCAAGCATTCCCGACCTGAAGGTCGACCAAGATATGGTGCAGCAGTCGGTACTAAATATTTTGCGGAACAGCGTTCAGGCGCTTACAGAGGCGAAAACACCGCATCCGCAGATTCGCCTGGTTACCCGGATCGACCGGCAAATGACCATCTTAGGAAAACGCCATTCTCTCGTTGCGAAAATTCAGATTATCGATAACGGTCCAGGCATTCCCCCAGACATCAAAGACACGCTGTTTTATCCCATGGTAAGCAGTAAACAGAATGGCAGTGGTCTTGGCTTGTCAATCGCACAAACTTTAATTAACCATCATGGCGGAAAAATCGAAGTGGACAGTCATCCTGGTCACACCGAATTCACGCTATATCTCCCCGTTCCCAAAAAGGAGTCGGAACATGAATAACGAGTCCGTTTGGATAGTAGACGACGATAGCTCCATTCGATGGGTTTTGCAGAAAGCCTTGCAAGCTGCAAATATCGCTTGTCTGAGTTTTGAAAATCCTGAAGATTTGCTGCTGCAATTGCAGAGCGGCCAAAGTCCAGAGGTCATCGTATCTGACATCCGCATGCCACAGATGGATGGTATGACGCTGCTTCGTGAAGTGCACGACGTTGACCCACTCATCCCGGTTATCATCATGACGGCCCACTCCGACCTGGATAGCGCAGTTAATGCTTATCAGAGTGGTGCATTCGAATATTTACCCAAGCCTTTTGATATCGATGAAGCCGTTACGCTGACTCAGCGTGCCATTGCCCATGCTCGCGAGCAAAGCCGCCAAAATCAGGCTCCTCAGGACGAGGTAGTCACTGAAATCATTGGCGAAGCACCGGCGATGCAGGAAGTTTTCCGTGCAATAGGCCGTTTATCTCGTTCATCCATCAGCGTGTTAATTAATGGCCAATCTGGTACGGGTAAAGAACTGGTTGCCCATGCATTGCACCGCCATAGCCCTCGCGCAGCCAATCCATTTATCGCCTTAAACATGGCGGCGATTCCTGCAGACCTGGTAGAATCCGAATTGTTCGGTCACGAGAAAGGTGCATTTACCGGTGCCCAGGCGGCACGTCAGGGACGATTCGAACAAGCCGACGGCGGTACGCTGTTTCTTGATGAAATTGGTGATATGCCGTTAGACGTGCAAACCCGTTTGCTCCGGGTATTGGCAGATGGTCAGTTTTATCGCGTAGGCGGACACCAATCGGTATCGGTTGACGTTCGCATCATTGCCGCGACTCACCAAAACTTAGAAAAGCGCGTGGCTGAGGGAAAATTCCGTGAAGATTTATTCCACCGCTTGAATGTCATTCGTATTCATATTCCCTCACTCAATGAAAGACGTGAAGACATTCCGCTATTGGCTCGCCACTTTCTTCGCCGCGCAGCGAAAGAGCTTGATGTCGAAGCCAAAATATTAAGCAAAGAAGCCGAGAAAGTGATGACTCAGCTTGCCTGGCCAGGTAACGTCCGCCAATTGGAAAACGTCTGTCGTTGGCTAACCGTAATGGCAAGCGGCCAGGAAGTGCTACCCAATGATCTGCCACCAGAAATTCACTCTGAGGGCACCGCTGAGAAAGGCACCGCAGCAGCGATTGGCGAATGGCCGGAATTATTAGCTAAATGGACTGATGCGCAATTGCGTGACGGGCATTTCAACATTCTGAACGATGCCATGCTTACATTTGAGAAAATCATGCTTGAGCGTGCGCTGAGTTATACCCACGGTCACAAGCAAGATGCAGCCAAGCGTTTAGGTTGGGGGCGAAACACCCTCACCCGCAAGCTGAAAGAACTGGACGTAAACGGCTAATCCAGAGACCAGGGACGAAAAGAAAAGCCCGCAGCAAATACATGCTGCGGGCTTTTTTGTATAGTCACTTTTTGATGCCGTGTTTTTCTGGTGCAGTCTTCGGCAGAATTATTTGGTTAATAGGCTAGTCATCACCTGGTTGAAATGCCGCACCCATTTCGCACTGAACTGCCCTTTCGCCATGCGATTAATCTCGATAACCGCGTCTTTCTTCGGCATTCTGTTTTCCTGATTATGCGACCGCGCATGCGTCATTGCATCGTAGGTATCCAGAATTGCCAGCAACTTGGCCCCATCACAAATATCGTCTTCTTTTAATCCTAACGGATAACCACTGCCGTCTACGCGCTCATGATGCTGCATTACAATTTTACGGGCATGATCCCATTGATCTAAATGCTCCAGCAATCGCGAACTTTTGTACACATGCGAGCGCATTAAATTAAATTCTGAATCGCTGTAGGGCTCGGTCTTGTTGAGCAAATGAAGTGGCATAAATGCCATGCCGAAATCGTGTACGTAACAGGCCACAGACAACTGATCATCGTCGATAGGGTTACCCGCGGCGTGGTTGACATACAATGCCAACTTGGCAATCCGGTCGCCCCGCCCTGCCCAATAGTTCGAACGGTGTTCAATGGTTTGCATCAAATCTCGAAAGAACAGCATGTCTTCACGTTTTTCTTTGCTAACCGTTTTCAGAATACCCGTATTCGCTACTGTTGCGGGTGCTTTCGCAGCACTAGGCTTATCCTCAACCACAGTTTCTTCCGGTTGTTCAGAAGCAATATCGAGATCAGGATTAAGCAGTAATACCGCATCGGCCAGAAGTTTGTCGTGATCACCTAGGTTCTCTGGCGTAATTCGGGTGATTGCCAGTACCAGTTGCTCATGAAGGTGTTCATCATATTCGGCTTTGCCATCGCTCATGACCTCCATGACGAAGCTTTTCACCCGGTCCATGGTAAGCAATACCAGATCGCTCATAATACTGGTGTAGTTAACCTGCCCTTTACGCAGGTAGTCGAGCAAATCTTCAACGTGCTGTAACAGCGGAATCATCGGCCCGAAGTTTACCAGCCCAAGATCACCCTTGATGGTATGAATAGAACGAAACAGGCTTCTCTGCAACTCGTTGTCTTCCGGACGCAACTCAAGTTCAATAAGCGTTTGCTCACTGGACTCGTATAACTCGTTAATCTCCTCCATGAGATCACTTAAGATATCTTCCTCTAGCTCTTCCGGTGTGAACGTCTGCATTTTATCTCTGTGTAGAATTAAACCGTTACTTAATTTATATCATCACAATAGCAGTTTCGCTAATTCCGCTCGCTAGACTTTTGGATAAGTGACCGCTTGATTAAGCAAACTCAACGATAAAATCACTGATCGGATAACTGAAGCCTGCACGATCCCGTATACTTCGCCGCAAAATTATAAAATAGGAAAAATCGTGTTAGCTATTCTTCGCGTCATCGCGCTTTTAATCGGCTTTGTGTTGGTTAATCTGGTTGTCTTTATTGTCTGTGTGCTGCGCCCGTTTCATAAAAACAACGTTCATTTCGGCGGTAATGCCTACGCGCTTCTGTCTCGCATTGTCGGACTAAAAGTGATTGTCAGAAAAAGTGAAGAAGTGAAAGCTGATACGCCCTACGTGTTCATCGCTAATCACCAGAACAGCTACGACATCATTACTATCTGTAAAGCCGCACTGCCTGGGGTGGTGACCATTGGTAAGAAAAGCCTGAAGTGGATCCCTCTGTTCGGCCAGATTTACTGGCTGTCTGGTAACATCATGATCGACCGCAAAAACAGTGGAAAGGCGCGGGATACACTGAAAATTGCGGGTGAGAAAATTCGCAGTAAAGGTACCTCGGTGTGGGTCTTTCCTGAAGGAACACGAAGCTACGGCCGTGGTATTCTGCCGTTTAAAAGTGGTGCATTCTGGCTGGCTAAAGCCGTAAAGGTACCGATTGTGATGGTTACCGCCAGTAGTACTCACGATAAAGTGAAGTGGAATCGTTGGAATAACGGTGTAGTACTGGTGGATATCGACGCGCCCGTTGAGATGGGGCCAGAACATTCAGCGAAAGGCTGGACTGAGCATTTCGAGCAGCAGATGAAAGAAAAACTCATCGCGCTGGATCAGGAAGTGGCGCAAATTGAATCTGCAAAGAGATAGCATCCTGACGCAGGGTTAATTACACTATCGCTAATTTACTTGTTGAGAGAAAACATGAATCAGTTTGACGAGCGCGAAGAATGGTACGAGTTTAACCAGGAGACCATCGAGGCACTGCTGGAAGATGGTAGTCAGGCCGACGCCGTTTACACCATTGAGCATCACTTAGCTTCCAGTGATTTTGATATTCTGGAAAAAGCGGCGGTAGACGCATTCAAAGCAGGGTTTGAAGTGTCTGATGCGGAAGAACTGATGCTTGATGACGGTGGCACCATTTTCTGCTTCGATGCCATTGTAGAACGGAAACTCGATCAAGATGCCCTGAACAACGACTCTGATACGTTGCTGAAAATTGCCGATAAGCACAATGTGCACTACGACGGTTGGGGAACTTACTTCATGCCCCGCGAAGGCGAGCACGAGCTCAACGATTAATCCTTCGCATAATCTGCACATGCCTTAAACCGACTTATTCA
Source organism: Alteromonas sp. ABH2_165 (assembly GCF_056159945.1). Taxonomy (NCBI): domain Bacteria; kingdom Pseudomonadati; phylum Pseudomonadota; class Gammaproteobacteria; order Alteromonadales; family Alteromonadaceae; genus Alteromonas; species Alteromonas sp. ABH2_165. The sequence goes on along the minus strand of NZ_JBSWWF010000004.1, from coordinate 142,604 downwards.
GTCGGTTTTTTATTGTCTGGTGAGCGACAGGGTGTGAATTAACAGTCCGGCATCACCGGGCTCACCATGGCCTGGTAAAACAAGGGTTGCAGCGTTCCCGTAACGGGACAGCACCTTTTGCACTGACGGTCCCCACTGCTGTAAATCCGCATCGCCGGTATAACCCAGCGTTTGCGTTTCAGCGCCGCGGATAAGGCACCCGCCGACAAGAATATTGGCTTCTTCTAGCCAAACTACACTGTTATCTGCTGCATGGCCCTTACCGGGATAAAACACTTCGATGCCAGGAGCCAGTTCAAAAACCTCTTCGGTAATACTGTGCGATGCCAACGGTCTCTGATTGCGCTGAAGGAATGCATTCGTCATCGCCGATGCATACGTCGCCACAGCATTTTCGTTGAGCACGCCGATCCCGGCAGTTCTGTCTTCATGCCAATGACTTGAGAATGACTGGGTTACCGGCATTCCCTGCGCTTTCGCCCACGTCAATAGTTGTCGTGTTTCTTCCGGCGTCCACGGCGTATCAATGATACTGCTGCCTTGCTCAGACAAGACAATCACACCGTTTGATTCAACCAACCCGAAACCTTCCACCGCCTTGTAGGAAACATGAAGCCACACGTTGTCAGACAGCTGCTTGAGCTGCATTTCCCCTGTTGCCTTGGCCGCTGCAGGCAGATGAGTTGCACATAAGATAAAACTACAAAACAGATATTTTGCTAGTTGCAATGGACGCTCGCTTTTAATCATAAGGAGAACTATTCAACTGTTATACCAGTGATTGTACCCAGCCCGCCATGCTTTTCTGAACGGTTCGGTTAAGGGTTGTTTCAGCATTCGTTCAGCTTCAGAACGCCAAACTGTAAAGCATAGTCAGGCACACATGAGAGGAAAGATGATGCTGAAACTAACGAACCGGATTGTAAAAATGCCTTTGGCCACCTTGGTTACTTTAAGTGCCCTACTCGCCGCGCCCGCCTTTGCCGAGTCACAGGAACGTGTCAGCAATGCAAAGGAGTTTCAATTTGGCGAAGCCCATGTTCCTGTTGATGACAAGAAGCTGATAAAAAACCAATCTCTATCTTCGACTGCCAGCGTGGCTAAAAGCAGTAAGAAGCGCAGCGCCATCACCTCAGTGGTTAATTCTGATTTCTGGATTTATGACGCTTGGATTGAAACCTACAACGATACGGATTACGACGGGTATGCATCGACACTGAGTGTACATATTGATGTCGATACAATATACGGTGAAGCGCCGGTTTACGCGGTATTGTATTTAGGTGACGCCGAACAATTTTATGAAGTCCATGACTCTTCGGTTTTCTATATTTATGGCGACAGCACTACCGATGAATTCGTGATCGAGACCGACCTGATTTCTGGCTACCAGCCTTTTGATTATGACATCATGATTGAGATTTATGACGCGACGACTAACGAGTTGGTGGCCATTGCCGATCACACCACAGATGCAGACCTTTCCTATGTGCCTCTGGAAAGTGAAAATTACGATGTGGTGATTGTGGAACAAGAAACCGTGGTTGAAGTTAGGGAGTATGGCGGCGCCCTCTATTGGCCTATTCTCGCGGGCTTATTTGGCCTGGCACTATGGCGCAGAATGCGCCCTTAACCAAAACCATAAATATAAAAGACCGGCTTCGTCCGGTCTTTTGCTGTACATTGGCGAAATACGGGTTTAGGTGTCACAATTAAGTACTACTGGAACAAATGTTGTCGCTATGGAAAATGCACAGAAAACACTGAATCGCAGAAGAATACTCAAAGGGGCATTAGCCACCTGGCTTACCGCGGGTTCTACACCTTTCGCCATTGGCCGGGAAAAGCCTGTTTTACGCGTTCTGGGCACGCATGTCACCCTACAAGAAGCCCTCCGACAACAAGCGGAACAAGATTTAGGCATTCGCATTAAGTTTGAGCCCGGCGGCAGTGCTATTGTGCTTCAGAAAGCATCGATGAATCCTTCTGGTTTCGACCTTTATGAACAGTGGTCGAACAGTATTAATGTGCTGTGGCGGGCCAACGCTATTCAGGCAATCGATAAACGCAAACTGACTTACTGGGATGAAATCAATAATCTGACGAAAACCGGCAAGGTCACTGCAGATGCCGAGATTGGCGCCGGCGATGCGCCACACAAAATTATCAACGTGCAGAAAGACGGAACGCTTTCTGACAAACATACCAATAACATCAGCTTTTTACCCTACGTGCACAATGTGGATTCCTTCGGCTACCTTAGCAAGGAGGTTCCGGCAGATCTCGATGTTAATAACGAGAGCTGGGGGTGGTTGCTCGATTCCAGATACAGTGGCAAGGTGGGCATTGTTAACGATCCGACAATTGGGCTGTTTGACCTGGCATTGGCAGCGCAGGCTAAGGGCTTTATGCGCTTTGAGAATATCGGCGCCATCACGCATGCTGAACTTGATAAGCTCTTCGGCTTGCTCATTGAGTTAAAACAGCTACAGCACTTCAGTGGTTTCTGGACATCGGTACCAGAGTCCGTGCACTTTATGCGTTCAAAGCGGGTGCTGATTGAAAGCATGTTTTCACCGGCAGTGTCTGATCTTAACGGTCAGAATATACCGGTTAAATTTGCGGCGCCCCGAGAAGGCTATCGTGGTTGGCACGGTGTAATGTGTTTGTCGTCGGCCACCCATGGCCGTGTTAAAGACGTGGCCTACGAATATATGAACTGGTGGCTTTCCGGTTGGCCAGGCGCATTTATTGCCCGTCAGGGATATTATATTTCTAACCCGCAGCGCTCTAAACCACTACTCTCTCAAGCTGAATGGGATTATTGGTATGAAGGAAAGCCAGCTTCCGAAGCCTTAAGCGGGCCAGATGGCAAAGTGTCAGTTCAACCGGGGCAGCAACGTTCGGGCGGAAGTTACGAAGACAGGTTTAGTCATGTTGCTGTATGGAATACCGTTATGCCGACTTACGAATACAGTCTGCAAAAATGGTATGAATTCATTACTTCTTAGCGGTTAATAACACTTTATGTTTCATTCAATTCGCATTCAATTAATTGCCGTCCTGCTCCTCATGAGTGCGCTTGTTCTAGTGCAGGGCTTTTTAAGTCGTGCCAACGAGCAAACGTTAACCGAAGGCATGACGAATACGCGCCAGGCGGTTATTGATGTAGGCATAGTTGGCGAACTTGAAAGAGATGTCGTCGATTTACAGCGCAATGTACTTATCTTTAAAGAGATGACCAGCGCCTCTGCGGTAACGCGATTCGAGCGGTTAATGATTTCAATCACGGAAAAGTTGAATGTTCTGGAAAGCTCATCCATCGCAGCCACGTTTGATGACAACGGTGACGACACTTTACAGCGCATGCGCGAGCACCTTGTCGCCTACAAGGAAAATTTTCACACCGTGGTTGATGACAGGCACCAACGGGATCAATTAATTGAGTCTGGCTCACTTATCATCGGCAATGAAATCGATGCTCTGCTTCAAACGGCGGCAGAAAAACAACACCTGTCGACAGGTAAAATTAACCAACTGCGTATACAAATCATTGCGTTGGAAAATACCATTTTACGTTATCTGCTTGAGCCCAGCATGGACACCATTCAGGATTTTCGGGATTCGCTGGCGTCTGTGTACGCGTCACTGGAAAACGAAAGCACCGAAAGCGCCGTTGCGATCAAAGCGCAAATTGAAGGGCTTGAAGAACGCTTCCTGCAACTGACTCAGATCACGCAGAATAATTTGTTTCTGGTAAATGTGGTCATGGCGGGTTCAGCCAACGAATTTCTCTATCTGAGTCGGGAGCTGGCCAGTCACGTAAGTGCGCAAACCAATATTATTAATCGGAATGCGCAGAATGCCGCAATAAGCGCCAGGTTGAACGGCGAAATCTACCTGGTGATTGCCATCGTTTTAGCATTTGGATTTGCGATATTTACCGTGAAGCGGGTACTGACCCCCATCCGAAATATCACAGGTGTATTTAACGAGTTGGCTAACGGTAAAGAAATTGAAGCCTTACCGAACCTGGAGCGACGGGACGAAATTGGCAAATTGACCCGAGCAGCCTCCGTTTTCAAGGATAAGAACGCGCAGACCCGTTCACTCCTTAAAAACGCGCAGGAACTCAACGTTCAACAGGAAGCGTTGAATAAAGAGCTTGCCGAATCGAAGCGTAAAGCAGAACGGGCAACGGCCTCGAAGAGTATCTTCCTGGCGAACATGAGCCATGAAATACGTACTCCACTAAATGGTATAATCGGATTGCTGGAACTGGCACACCAGCAACCTATGTCAGCCATGCTCAAGGACTATCTTGATAAAGCCTCCTATTCGAGTCAAATCCTGGTAAGCGTGATCAACGACATTCTCGATTTCTCGAAAATTGAAGCAGGAAAACTGGAGCTGGAAAATGTCAGTTTCTCACTGCATTCAGTTCTCGATAATCTGCTGGCGGTGGTGAGTCTTCGCGCCCAGGAGAAAAATCTCAGCGTACGTCTGGAAGTAGATCCTTCCTTACCCACCAGAATCGTAGGTGACCCACTGAGACTGTCTCAGATCTTAATGAATATCTGTACCAATGCTGTGAAATTTACCCAACAGGGTTCGGTTAACGTGTTCATTAAAGGCATGGTGAATCAGTTGGGTGATAAAGTGGTCCTGCGCATCGAAGTCACAGACACGGGCATAGGCATGTCGCAAGCCCAGGTAGACAGAATTTTTCAGCCGTTTACCCAGGCCGATGATTCGACAAACCGCAAATTCGGCGGTTCCGGGTTAGGACTCACCATCGTTAAACAGCTAACGGAATTGATGGCCGGCAAGCTGAAAGTTTCATCAGAGCCTAACAAAGGGTCGACATTCGTTATTACCATTCCCATGTCTATTCAGAATCAACAACGAGGTATTCTGGCCGATGTGCCTGAATTGCCGTTAGGTAGCAGCTATTATTCCGATCGCCCCCTATTACCCAAGAGCTATTTCGAGCTGTTAAAACTGAGAACAGCCAAACAGCCGCTACGTGCACTCAAAAGTGACGTGGGTGTTCCAGCCTCGTTATTGGTTGAAATTGACAGCTACGCAGAATTTAAATCGTTACTGCCGCAGCTTACGCTCTATGAGCGCCAAGGGATCCCTGTGGGGATCATTATGGAAACACAAACCGGGCAGTTGCAGGAGAAAATACAAAGTCAGTGGCAAGGCCCCATTCTTCTGCACCCCTTTACGCCAGGACAATTCATTGTTTTTATTTGTGCATTGGCAGGTGTAGAAAGCAAAGTGTACAGCAAGGACGTTTCGGAAGAATCGACCATGCTGGAAGGACACATCTTGCTGGTTGAAGACAATAACATTAACCAGGTTGTTACCGGTGAAATGCTGTCATCGTTAGGCCTCACCTTTGACATTGCGGAAGATGGCTTGCAAGCCGTAACCAAAATCAGCAATGCGCCGGTATATGATCTTGTATTGATGGACGTGCAGATGCCGGTTATGGACGGTTATGAAGCAACCCGAAGAATACGGGAGAAAGGGCTGAATGAACTGCCTATTATCGGCTTGTCGGCGAATGCGATGAAAGAAGACCATTCTCAGGCGCTGGAAAACGGCATGACCGACTATTTAACCAAACCGCTTAAGCGAGGTAAATTATCGGAAATGCTAAAACGTTACCTGCACACCGAATCCACTGAGCGAATGCGGCGTTCAAACCGCCGGTAATGTAAGCAGCCTATGCCTAGCTAGTGTAAAGACATAAAAAAAGGAGCGTTGTGATACGCTCCTTTTTCATTTGTCGCCAGACTGAGATTACAGCGCGCTAATGGTTGCGTGTTGCTCTTTCAGTTTTGCCAATGCTGTTTCAGCCTCTTCCAGCTTGCTACGCTCTTTGGCAATAACCGCTTCAGGGGCACTGTTAACGAATTTCTCATTAGACAGTTTACCGTTGGCGCGGGCCACATCTTGCTCGGCCTTACCCATTGCCTTGGCAATACGGGCAAGTTCGGCGTCTTTATCAATCAAGCCTGCCATAGGGATAAGAATTTCCATCTCACCCACTAACGCGGTAGCACTCGCTGGCGCCTGTTCACTGGCTTTCAGCGTGGTGATGGACTCCAGTTTCGCCAGTTTATCGATAAATGGAGCAGCTAAGTCCAGGCGTTCCTGATCTTCCTCACTCACATTACGCAGAATAGCGTTCAGCGGCTTGTTAGGAGAAATGTCCATCTCACCACGAATATTGCGAATACCAATGATAAAGCGCTTCAGCCACTCGATGTCGGCCAGTACCTTGTCATTCTCACGCTCCGCTTTCACTTCAGGGAAAGACTGGATCATGATGCTGGTTTCACCTTCTTTCACACCGGCATCACTCAACGGTGCAACACGCTGCCAGATGGTATCGGTGATGAACGGCATTAATGGGTGCAGCAGACGCAGTAACTGTTCAAGCACGTTGATTAGCGTATGACGTGTTCCGCGCTTTTCAGCATCAGTAGACGCATCGCTGTTCAGTACCGGCTTGGTCAGCTCTAGATACCAGTCACAGAACTGGTTCCAGGTGAACTCATACACGGTTTGCGCGGCAATATCGAAACGGTAATCAGCCAGCGCCGATTCAAACTCTTTCAGGGTTTTCTGGAACTGTGCCCAAATCCACTGATCCGCCAGACTCAGCACCAGTTCACCGCCGTCACGACCTGTATCTTCGGTTTCGGTATTCATCAGCACAAAGCGTGATGCGTTCCAAATCTTGTTACAGAAGTTACGGTAACCTTCCACACGGCTCATATCGAAGTTGATATCGCGACTGGTTGATGCCATCGCTGCGAAAGTAAATCGCAGGGCATCGGTACCATAAGCATTAATACCATCAGCAAACTGCTTGCGGGTATTTTTCTCAATCTTCTTAGCCAGTTGCGGCTGCATCATGCCTGATGTGCGCTTGCTAACCAAAGATTCCAGATCGATACCGTCAATCAGATCGATTGGGTCCAGTACGTTCCCCTTCGACTTCGACATCTTATCGCCGTTTTCATCACGGATAAGGCCAGTGATGTAGATATCTTTGAACGGAATTTTGCCGGTGAATTTCTTCGTCATCATGATCATTCTGGCTACCCAGAAGAAAATAATGTCGAAACCCGTTACCAGCACAGACGACGGTACAAAGGTATCCAGCTCTGGCGTTTCTTCCGGCCAGCCCATGGTCGCGAACGGCCATAGTGCAGATGAGAACCAGGTATCCAGCACGTCGTTGTCTTGCTTCAGCTCAACGGCGTCTTCGAGCTTGTAACGACTGCGAACTTCCGCTTCGTCACGACCCACGAATACGTTACCTTCGTTGTCGTACCATGCAGGAATACGGTGTCCCCACCACAACTGACGAGAGATACACCAGTCCTGGATGTTGTTCATCCATTGATAGTAGGTTTTGTTCCAGTTCTCAGGAATAAAGCGGATTTCGCCACTTTCTACCGCTTCAACCGCAGGTTTAGCCAGCGATTCTACTGCCACATACCATTGATCGGTCAGGTACGGTTCGATAACCGCACCGGTGCGATCGCCACGTGGTACTTTCAGTTTATGATCGACTACCTTTACCAGCAGACCTTCAGCGTCCAAATCAGCAACGATTTGCTTACGGGCATCGAAACGGTCCAGACCACGATAGGCTTCTGGTGCTTCGTTGTTAATTTTCGCATCGTCGGTGAACAGGTTGATCATTGGCAGGCTGTGACGCTTACCCATGTCGTAGTCGTTAAAATCGTGCGCCGGGGTGATTTTCACACAGCCGGTACCAAATTCAGGATCGACATAATCATCAGCGATGATAGGGATAAGACGGCCAGTGATTGGCAAACGAATATCTTTGCCGATGAAGGCTTGATAACGCTCGTCGTCAGGATGGACGGCAACGGCAGTATCGCCCAGCATGGTTTCAGGACGGGTAGTCGCTACGACCAACTCACCAGACCCATCCGCCAGCGGATAGCGCATATGCCACATGTGGCCGGCTTCTTCTTCGTTCAGTACTTCAAGGTCGGAAACCGCGGTGTGCAGAACGGGGTCCCAGTTAACTAAGCGCTTACCACGATAAATCAGGCCTTCGTCATGCAAGCGAACGAATACCTCTGTTACCGCTTTGGACAAGTTATCGTCCATGGTGAATACTTCGCGGTCCCAATCGGTAGACGTGCCCAAACGGCGCATCTGACGGGTAATCGTGCCGCCAGACTCTTCTTTCCATTCCCAAATTTTGTCGATAAAGGCTTCACGGCCTAAATCGTGGCGTGTTTTGCCTTCTGCATTCAAACGACGCTCTACCACCATCTGCGTGGCGATACCGGCGTGGTCAGTGCCCACCTGCCATAAGGTGTTGTCACCTTTCATGCGGTGATAACGGGTTAACGCATCCATGATAGTTTGCTGGAAGCCGTGGCCCATGTGCAGACTGCCCGTTACGTTTGGTGGTGGCAGTAAAATACAATAAGGGTCACCGTGTCCTGTTGGCTTGAAATAGCCTGCTGCTTCCCATTTTTCGTAGCATTGCTGCTCAATGGATTGCGGTTCAAAGGTTTTTTCCATTACTTACTCTCAACTGTCAGCAGATTTAAACTGTAATTGGCAGCCAGCCTGCTGATACTGTTTATAGCGAACCCGCGCCGCTTGTTTGGCGTCATCCGCCACCGGCACGAAGTCATAAATGGTTTGATAAGAACGGGGCGATGTTAACATCTCTCCGCTTAAATTGACGATGAGGTTGCGACGGGAAAGTTGACTTTCCTGCCAGCAGATTTCCACCGGCGTACCGGCGCCCGGCCCTTCCCCACACAAATTGTGCGGTACGAAGCGGTCTGCAGGAAGTTGCCAAAGCAGCTCATCAACAGCTTCGGCAGACGATTTGTTGGCACAATACACCACGCATTTCTGGCGTTGTGCATAGGCGCTGGCAATCAGGTCGCAAGCGCGGGATTCACCCGCGTCCTTGCCATCGCTGAGTTGCCAGAAGGTTACCTGAGGCATTGCGCTCAGTCCTCTTGCTTAATGCCGGAGCGGTTCATCAGGAACTGAGACAGCATAGGTACCGGACGACCGGTTGCGCCTTTGTTCTTGCCACTGCGCCACGCAGTACCGGCGATGTCCATGTGTGCCCAGTTGTATTTCTTGGTGAAACGCGACAGGAAACACGCTGCGGTGATAGAGCCCGCTGCGCGACCACCTAGGTTGGTGAAATCTGCAAACGGACTTTCCAGTTGGTCCTGGTACTCATCCCATACCGGCAAACGCCATGCGCGGTCCGAGCTTTGCTCACCGGCGTTCATCAGTTCGTGGGCCAACGGGTTGTGCGTGCTCATCAGGCCGGTAGCGTGGTTACCCAGCGCGACGATGACGGCACCGGTTAATGTTGCCACGTCGATAACCAGTTCAGGGTCGAAACGTTCCACGTAGGTTAACGCATCACACAATACCAAACGGCCTTCGGCATCGGTATTCAACACTTCCACCGTTTGACCAGACATGGTGGTAAGAATATCACCCGGACGATACGCTTTACCGTCAGGCATGTTTTCACAGCCTGCCAGTACACCAATGATATTAATTGGCAGGTTCAGTTCGGCCACGGTTTGCATGGTACCCAGTACGCCAGCAGCACCGCCCATGTCGTACTTCATTTCGTCCATGGCTTCGCCCGGCTTAATAGAAATACCGCCAGAGTCGAACGTCAGCCCCTTGCCCACCAGCACAATTGGCGCCTGATCGTCAGGACCGCCTTTATGGCTGATGATACTCATCATAGATTCGTTGTCGGAACCGCGACCTACCGCCAGATAAGAATTCATACCCAGCTCAGCCATTGCCGCTTCGTTAACCACTTCGGCACTAATGCTGTCGTAGCTTTCAGCCAGCGACTGTGCTTGTTCCCACAAGTAAGCAGGATTACAGATATTCGGCGGCATGTTGGCCACGTCTTTGGTGAGCGCAGCACCTTTGGAAATGGCCAGACCGTGCTCGATAGCACGCTCGCCCACGGTGAGTTCACGACGGGTAGGTACGTTAAGTACGATTTTACGCAACGGACGGCGAGGCTCGCCCTTTTTGGTTTTCAGTTGTAAGAAGGTATACAGGGAGTCTTGAGTGGCTTCTACTGCCTGGCGGACTTTCCAGTAAGTATCGCGGCCTTTCACGTGCAGTTCGGTAAGGAAACACACCGCTTCCATTGAACCCGTTTCGTTCAGGGTTTTGATGGTTTTAGCAATGATTTGCTTGTACTGGCGCTCGTCCAGTTCACGCTCTTTACCGCAGCCAACCAGTAGTACGCGCTCACTCAGTACGTTAGGTACATGATGCAGCAGCAACATCTGGCCCGCTTTTCCTTCCAGATCACCACGGCGCAGCAGGTTGCTGATGTAACCTTCACTGATTTCATCCAGCTGTTCCGCCACCGCAGTCAGGCGACGAGGTTCGAAGACGCCGACAACAATACATGCGCTGCGCTGTTTCTCCGGACTGCCACTCTTTACACTAAATTCCACGATAACACCTCGCTCTTTTTATCTTGTGATTTGCATGACGTTAATTTCGCATAACGTTTTGCGCTGCAATATGTTTTAATACGCAGCCATATAGCGATAACACTGTTGAAGACGCTTTCTGTCGTTATAGTCGTACTGCTACAATGGTCTTTATACCGCATGTAACGTAGACGGTTTAAGCGTCGCATCATGCAATCGGGTTATTGATACACAGGCAAAACTTGTAAAAACAGTTAGTTTACTCAACATCGTGCGCTTTTTCACTATAATTCCAAATTTTCCAGAGGTGCCGGAATGCTGATATTCCGTTATCTGATAAAGGAAACGCTGAAATCTCAGATGGCTATCTTTTTTATTCTGATGGCCATTTTTGTGACTTTACGTTTCGTTCGTGTTCTTGGGGATGCGTCCGATGGCGACATCCCCGCCGGCCTTGTGCTCGGCTTCCTCGGGCTTTATGCCCCTATTCTTGCGTCTTTAGTGCTGCCTATCAGTGCGTATCTTGGCATTATGCTGGCCCATGGCCGACTGTACGTTGATTCAGAAATGACGGTACTACGCGCCTGCGGGGTGAGCGAGTGGTATATCACCCGGGTGATGCTTTTGCTGTCAGTATTCATTATGGTGCTTTGCGGCGTTATTACCCTTTATTTGGCGCCTTCAGCCGCTGAAAGTGAGTATCAACTTCGCGAGAAAGCCAGAAGTGAAGCGGGTTTCTCAGCCATTATGCCAGGTCGATTCCAACAAACCGGTAACGGCAAAGCGGTTATCTTTGTACAGGATATAGACTCATCCAACGATACATTAAGAAAGGTTTTCCTGTCGCAAACCCAACAGGATGCAGAAGGTAACCAGGTACGTGTTGTGCAAGCGCAAACCGGTCAAATCCAGAATAATCCTGACGGCACCCGTAATCTGGTGCTTCGAGAAGGTGTGCAATACGAAGGCACGCAAACTGAAAAACGTTATCGGAAAGTGGCGTTTGATGAATACCAAATTCAGATTGCTGATGAGTCAGAAAGCGAACCTCGCCGCAAGGTTAGCGTGTTACCCACCATGGAGTTGCTGAATGACGATTCTGTGGAAGCCCGAGCCGAATTACAGTGGCGATTGGCTATTCCACTCTCTATTCCGTTTCTGGTGCTAATCGCGGTTCCATTGAGCTCTGTCGACCCTCGTCAGGGCCGATTCGGCAAAATGTTCCCGGCTATACTGCTCTACCTTGGCTACTTCTTGCTGTTACTCGCCAGTCGCCGAGTACTTGAAGACGGTAAAATTCCCATGTGGCTTGGCCTATGGTGGGTGCATGGCATTATGCTGGTGATTGGTATGACGCTGATTATCAAAGACAGGCGCACGGGTGCGGCGATACGCGCCCGACTGTTGGGGAGAAAATAGATGTTTAAAATCCTCGATATGTATATCGCCCGTACGTTGTTGGGCACCATTACGGTCACCCTTTCGGTGTTGGTTGGGCTGTCTGCGCTGATTAAGTTCGTTGAACAGTTACGCAAGCTGGGTGAAGGTAATTATGATATCGCCGTGGCCAGTTTGTATGTGTTGCTCAGTTTGCCCCGGGATCTAGAGCAATTCTTTCCCATGGCGACTTTGTTAGGTGGCTTGATTGGGATGGGCTTGCTCGCCAGCAACAGTGAATTAGTGGTCATGCAGGCGGCCGGTATGAGCCGCTGGAACATCATTAATTCCGCCATGAAGTCTGCCATCGTGATGATTCTGTTTGTGATGGCAGTAGGCGAATGGGTTACTCCTTACAGCGAGTCTAAAGCCAAAGAGATACGCACCGAAGCCATATCAGGAGGGAGTCTGTTTTCTTCAGATGAACTGACCTGGGCGAAAGATGGCAAGCACTTCGTGAGTATCGGTCAGGTTGTAACCCGGGAAACCCTCCGGGATATCACCATATATGATTTTAATGAAGATTTGTCGCTGAACACCCTTACCTACGCAGAAGAAGGGAATTACGATGGGAATAATTGGTGGTTAAGCAAGATCTCGGTGACATCCTTCACCGACAGCGCCATCGATATTACCGACAGTGACAAACAGCGTTGGAACTCTTCACTGACACCCGACAAACTAGGCATTGTTGCGATTAAACCTGAGGCGCTATCGATTCAGGGGCTTCATGATTATGTGCAGTACCGTAAAGGCAATGGACAAGACAGCAGCCGTTATGAACTGGCGTTCTGGCGTAAGCTACTGCAACCCGTATCTATTGCGGTAATGCTGTTAATGGCGCTGTCGTTTATTTTTGGCCCGCTACGAAGTGTGACCATGGGCGCCAGGGTGATCATGGGCGTACTCACAGGCTTTGGTTTTTTCATTACTAACGAAGTATTCGGGCCATTAAGTCTGGTATATTCACTGCCGCCGTTTGTCGGCGCTATTCTTCCCAGCTTGCTGTTTGCCGGTGTGGCTGCGCTGCTGCTTCAACGATAGATAACCTGATGTGAAAGAGCTGGTTTGTTACCAGCTCTTATGATCGTTGGCTTCTTTGGAAAGATGTATCACTTCCGTTTTAGCAATTCTGTCCTGCAATGACTGTTTGTTTTTTAAATCGAATAATACCAGCAAGGTACCGAGCCCGCCTAACGACGTGATCAAACGCACAATAAGGCGACTCCAGGTCATCGGTTCATCCACCGTACTGTAAATACGCAGCCGCCAGGCTCGCATGCCGATGGTTTGCCCGCCCTTTTTCCAAAACCATAAAAAAAAGCCGACTATCCAGCCTCCTACCCAAACCTGAATAATCGATTTGTAGAGCGTGGATGCTTGTATAAGATCCGCGGGCTCGGCGTAACCTTGTAAATCCATCACACCATTTTTAAGCAAGACAACAAAGGTAACAATGATCACCATGGCCGCACACATGCCAACGGCAATGGCCACTAGCGTGTCGTAAACCATTGCAACCAGACGCCTAAAGAACCCTGCGCGCTTAGGCGAATTATCCAATTTCTGCTCTGCCGATGTTGCCGCAGTGGTAGGTGATGAGCCGGAAGCGGATGGCTTAGGCTTTTGCGATTTGTTCTTTTTTCCCACTTCAGTCCTTTATCGATAGCCGCGGAATTCGCGATAAGTGTACAAAATCTAGCAACCAAATGCGCTCATCATTTTTCTGATCGAGATCAATAAAAACGAGGAAACCTTATGGTTACTCGCAATTAATAATGATTATTATTTGCGAAATCATTTATTCAAATCTAGAATGCCGTCCTCAAAAAATTACAAACATTTTTCATTTTAAGTTAAAGGACGCATTTCAATGAAAAAGCACACACTTGCATTCGCAGTACTCTCTGCACTTTCCGCACACGCATCAGCCAATACAGCAGCCGAGCCCGAACATGTTGAGATTTGGGGCACTACGGTAAAAAGTTCTTCCGTTTTTATTGGTGAGCAGGCTATCGAGTCTAAACAAGCAGACCATTTGAGCGACCTGCTCCGCGATATTCCCGGTGTAGACGTGGGCGGAACCCACTCTCTAAACCAACGTATCAACGTGCGCGGCTTAGATGATACCGATCTAGAAGTGCTGATTGATGGTGCTTCACAGACTAACTACATGTTCCACCACATGGGTAACCTGAACATTAACCCTGATATTCTTGAATCTGTAGACATTCAAGTGGGTTCAAACTCTGTAGTTCACTCTGGCTTAGGCGGTGCACTGGAATTTCGCACCAAGTCTGCCAGCGACTTGCTTACTGACAATGAACAGTTCGGTGGTCGTGTACTTGCCGGGTATAACACCAATGACAGCCAGTACCTGTCGCTTACCGGCTTTGGCCAGCTCACTGACGACCTCGATATACTGGTTTATGGCACCAGCATGAACCGAAATAATTTCGACGACGGCGACGGCGTGGAAGTACTAGGTAGCGACGGTAAGATTGAAAACGCCATGGCTAAGCTAGGCTGGAATATCGACCAAACTTCTCGTGTTGCCATTAAGTACGATGCCTATCGTAATCGCGGCTGGTATTCTGCCCGCCCAGATATGGGCGTTCGCACCAATGCCGCTATTGGCGGTGGAGAAGTGCCATTGTTCGACACGCATTACGACCGCGACACGCTTAGCGGTCATTACGAGTTGAACCTGGGCGCCATGCTCAATTTACGCGCCGATTTGTATCAGAATGAACAGGAATTATGGCGCAATTACAATGGCGCCACCACCGAGGGAACCTCTAAAAACACTGGCTTAACATTGATTGCAAACTCGTTGGTTAATACTGCAGATATCCGCCATCAGTTCACCTACGGCGTGAAGTGGATTAAAGCCGATAATCAAAGTGAAAGTGTAACAGATGGCGTTACAACGCTGGGCCGCGAGCAAGCTGACGATACCGGTATTTTTGTAGAAGATGCCATCGATTTTGGTAACGGCTTAGTGGTAACGCCAGGTGTTCGTTATAATCATTACGACAAATCTTCTATGGCTACCGAGGGCGTAGATAGCTGGAGCGATTGGCAAACCGCATTGGCCGCGGAATATGCCATTACCCGCGAAATCGTTGTGCATGCAAGTACCACCGATCTGTTTAAAGGCCCTCAACCTGGTGAGATTTTCGTGAACGACCAGGCAGGAAAAGTGCGTAACCCAGATCTGGAACCAGAAACTGGCACGAACCGTGAAATCGGCATCCGCTACAACAGCGCAGATGTACTGGGCGCCGACGAATTTCGTGTTGGCTTCACCGCATTTAAAACCGAAATCGATTCCTATATTGAAGAGGTGGATTACCCTGAAGATGACTGTACCGGACGTGGCTGCCTAACCTGGGACCGCAATATCGGCTCTGTAGATATCGACGGTTTCGAAGCCAGTGTTTTCTACTCATTGGATGTGTTTAATGCGTTAGTAACCTACGCAAAATCTGATTCAGAAGTGAAAGACAGCACAGCCGTAACTCAACCGCTCGATCGCGAAGTGGGTGACAGCATGGGCCTTACGCTTAACTACTACCTGACAGATTACGACGTTGATTTGCGCTGGCACACCCAGAAGACTTTCTCAGAAGGCGCTAAAGCGGGTTTTGCGGTACACAACGTGACTGCCATTTGGCACCCTGAATACTTCCAGGATAACCTTAACGTGACGCTGGGCATTGAGAACCTGCTCGACAAGTTGTACGTTTCTCACGCATCCAGAACCGGCACTACCACCCACCCGGTGTTCGGCGCACTGGAATTGAGCGATTACGAACCTGGACGTAACATTAAATTGTCGGTGGCGTATAAGTTTTAAAGGCAATTAATCGATGGCGATAAATAATGTGCGGCTTCAGTCGCACATTATTTATCCATCTAGGTTGCATAAGGCAGATATTCCGGAAAAAGTGCTTGTCACCCAACCGCGTATCGCTATAATGCACCACACATCGACTCAGTCGAATGCCAGTGTGATGGAATTGGTAGACATGACGGATTCAAAATCCGTTGCCTTCGGGCGTGGCGGTTCGAGTCCGCCCACTGGTACCATTATCTCCCTTTGCGGGAAAAACAATAAACCGACCTTTTGAGTCGGTTTTTTTGTTTATTCTACTTATCTTTAACTTCTCTAATGCTGGGAATAAGCTAAACCTACCATCTAATTACGATGTTATGCTCTTCCCTCAAGCACGATATATCGTCATTACATATAATTCCATTCTCATATTCACATGCAACTTTTAATGCTAGTCAATCCAAATCTGTAGGAGCCAAACGGATTGTTAATAATCAAGTCCCGTTAACGTTCAATCCCAGATTCATCGCACCGAAGGTAAATTGTTTCTATTTTCAGTAACCTTATTACGATTTATCGTAAAGCGCTCCAGTCCGAAAAAATTGTGGTAGTTTTGTTGTTATTTTGTAACTCGAATGTTTCCTGCAGTAGCGGATCTACAAGGTAACCACCATGGATAGAAGACAAATTTTAAAATATGCAGCAATGCTCACTGGCACAGCACTGTGTGCTCCAGTGACAGCATCGATGCTCTCGGATTTAAGTAGACTTTCAGATAACGCTTCTGCCTCACCCAACCTGACGTTTTTTGCCGCTGATGACTTTCAGCTGCTGACACAAATAATGGATACGATCCTACCTAAAACCGATAGCCCGTCGGCGTCAGATGTTGGGGCTAACAAGATGATTGATCATATGTTTGCCGTTGTTTTCGAACCTGAGTATCAACATAAGTTTAATGGGCAATACAAAGCTCTGCGCCAATTGCTTGAATCAAATAACTTCTCACGACTAAAACCAGACCAGAGAAGCAGTCTTTTACGTCAGTTAGAGCTAGGTGAGAAGCAAAATGACGCTTATTGGGCATATACAGATATCAAGCAGCAAACAGTGGCTTATTACCTGCTCTCGGAACAGATTGCAGAACACTATTTAAACTATTTGCCAATTCCTGGTGAATATAAGCCGTGTGTGTCGTTAGCGACATTAGGCGGCAAGGCATGGGCAATATGAAAATGAAAAATAATAAAAACTTTGATGCGATTGTCATTGGTTCTGGCATCAGTGGTGGATTTGCTGCCATGGAATTATGCAACAAGGGTTATAAGACACTGGTACTTGAACGTGGGCGCATGGTTCAACATGGGCAGTATCCTACTGCTCATATGGATACCTGGGATTTGCCTAATCTCAATAAAGTCTCTCTCGAAGAAAAACAGCAACATTACCAAAAACAGGACAGGCTGAATTGGTGGGTTAATGAAGACAATAAGCATTGGATCAACAAAGACGACGAAAATCCCTATAACGAAGATCAACGTTTTGACTGGATTAGAGGTTACCATGTTGGCGGTCGTTCCATCATGTGGGGACGACAATGTTATCGCTGGAGTGATATTGATTTTAGCGCCAACCTTAATGAAGGTGTGGCCGTAGACTGGCCAATTCGTTATGCGGATATCGCTCCCTGGTATGACTACGTAGAGACATTTGTTGGCGTAGCAGGTCAGGCTGAAGGTCTTAAACAAATACCAGATGGTGTATTTTTAAAACCTTTCCAACTTAATTGCGTTGAGCAAAAGATGCGTGAAGCGGTAGCAAAACGCTATCCCGATAGAGTTGTGACGCCAGGCCGTGTCGCTCATCTGACCGAATACAACCCTGAAGTGCATAAAGGCCCCAGAGGACAATGCCAAAGCCGCAACCGTTGTTGGCGTGGCTGCCCTTTCGGTGGCTATTTCAGTAGTTTATCCTCTACGCTGCCTGTCGCCGCCGAAACCGGCAATTTAACCGTGCGGGCAAACAGTATCGTGATGGAAGTTGTGTATGATGCCAAAACGAAAAAAGCCAGTGGGGTAAAAGTTAAAGATGCTGAAAGTGGTGAAGTTATTGTGTTCAATGCACGCGTCATTTTCTGCAATGCCAGTACGGTAGCCACAACCGCTATTTTGCTTAATAGTCGTTCGGATACTTTCCCTAATGGTTTGGGGAATTCAAGTGGAGAGCTGGGTCACAACTTAATGGATCATCACTATGGTATGGGTGCATCTGGCACACTACCGGGCCATGAAGATGATTATTACCAGGGGCGCAAGCCTACAGGTTTTTATATTCCTCGATTTACTAATATTGATGAGCAAAGCAAACAGAAAGAATATATTCGTGGTTTTGGTTATCAGGGTGGTGCTATGCGCGTGCAGAATAATCCGCACGGTTTAGTTGGCGAAGAATTAAAAGCAGAAGTCTTTAAACCCGGACCTTATCGTATTGGCGTGACCTGTTTTGGCGAAATGTTGCCATATCATGAGAATCGAATGTATCTGAACTTCAACCAGCGGGATAAACATGGTTTACCCATGGTCACCTTTGATGCCAAATTACGTGATAACGAAATGAAATTGCGTGAGCATGGGGTTAAATGCGCGATTGAAATGCTGGAAGCCGCCGGCTGTGTGGATATTACGAGTTACAATAGTTTAACTGCTCCTGGTGCATGTATTCATGAAATGGGGACTGCGCGAATGGGACGAGATCCAAAAACCAGCGTGTTAAATAAATGGAATCAAATGCATGATGTTTCAAATGTATTTGTAACCGATGGTGCTTGCATGACCAGTTCAGGTACACAAAATCCAAGTATCACCTACATGGCATTAACCGCGCGAGCCGTGGACTATGCGCATAAGCAAATTCAGCAAAACAAATTATAGATTGCTGATGTTCCGAAAAGGCAGTGTCAGCCCCGTGGAAACGTGCCTAATATTGGGCGAATGTAGCGTTGATGGCCTGCCTCTACTCACTATTTTCCAGCGCCTTCTTCAGCCATTCTGGCAACTTTCGATCTTCAGCGGGTTTCACCCTGTAAAGTTTGAAGTTGCCATGGGCGATTAAACGTTCAGGATACCGCTCGAAACGTTGTTCGAAATCGCCTTCAATGACATCTCGAACTGGATAACGAATGGTGATTTTAGAAGCAAACAAGCTGCCTTCGAGCTTCGTGGAAAGTTCACCGTTGTTTTGCGTTAGCCATTCAGGTTTAAAGTACATGATTGCTTTATGAGAATTGCCGGTAGAATACACGGTGAGCACGGCATTTTGATCAGGCTGATAATTCAGTGTGACCAACTTCAGCTTTTCTTCGTTGGCAGTCTCGAGAATACCCATCCAAAACCCAAACCGATCCGTTTTGTGTTCTGAAATAATTTGCTCTAACGCGCCGGATTCTGCTGCAATAAACTGTTGAGGTGTGGGAATTGCGTTCAGTTTTTCCAGTTTATAGGCCGAAGCCAGCAACGTGCCGGTTTCAACTTTTATTGATTCGGTTACGAAGAAACCGGTAGTGGACGGGACCAACGTTATTTTTAAAGGCAGTTTCTCTCTGGCAGTATCGGTACGAATTGTACAGCCGAATTCGTCGCACGAAACATCCTTGTCAGAGAACGATATGGATTCCTGGGTTTCCATTGCCGAAGCAATTTTGTATGACGTGAAGCTATGGGCTTTATTTTCATTAATTGTCAAAACATGAAACTCGCCAAATTCGCGTTTTATCCCTTCCCATCGGCCAATGGGTAGATACTGATTGCGGGTAGATTTCAGCGCCTCCAGTTCAGCCCCAGACTGGGTTTCGGCGGCAGTATGCGTAGTCGTTTGGCTGGTGCAGGCAGTCATTACCACCAAGACAAATAGTATCAAAAAGTATTTCACAATCACTCCCTGTGAATATTGATGTCTGTGCGAGGCACAATGCTAAAGATAGCGAAGATAAAAGTTTCGATGAGGAGCAGGAGGCTTGTATGTGCTCGTTTAGCCAGCCTTGCGACAGGCTAAACGCGCTTAGGCACACACTTATTATAGTGCGTGCTCTTCGGTTATACGGATAACATTCGCGTCACCATCTTCAACCCGTTTAATCACCTTTCTTGCCTCAACAATGTATTTTTCGGGTACAGGCTTAGGCTTCGACTCGTCTTTTGCAATAGTGGTCATGGTCTTCCACTCTGCAATTCTGTCATCCAATGCATCAGCAGCACCCAGAATAATACTCCAGCCTGTCAGATTTAATTTGAGATAATAGGTTTTGCCCGCTTCAATATTTCCCTGAGCAACTGCCCACATATTCTGCAGCTCCACCATGAAAAGGTGCTCGCCAGGCTCAACCTGATATTGAAGTAACTCTCCAGCACCTAAGGTGCCGACAAAGCTTTCACCGTCCCACACTTCACTTTTCGCGCCATCGCCCATGAAGACCGAACGACGAACAAAATTTACCGTTGCTTTATCTTCTTCCGGCTTGTTCTGAAACGCCACCTCTTTCATATTCCCCAAACCCGCACAGCCAGCGAGGTTAAAAGACAATAATACAAAAACAATAATTCCAATTTTCTTAAACATGCTAATCCCTGTTGTAAGCCTTTGATTTTATTTCTAATCACGGCATTAGTTTACTTATTTTGCGAATACGCCGAAGAAGAATAAACGTAAAATACAGCTAGCACAAGAAAGCAAAAAACTAGCCTAACACTGCCTCAATTTACCTCATCCATTAGTTTGAATTTTGTTTTCGCGTATCGCAAAGGGCGCGGCACTGCATGCCCTAGCCCTTAGTGCCCGCAGTGCTCCACGTAGAAAGCTAACCTTATTTTATTCTGAACGAATTAAATGAAAATCGGTTTGTCTGCCGTCGATATATTCCACTTTATCACCGTCGAAAAAGGCATCTTCCTCCAGCATTATTCTAATTTCTTTATTCCACTCAGGTACGAAATTAGCTGCATTCAGCTCAATCGAAAATGCTGTGTTGGGATATAGCGGATAATCTCCCACTACCGGCAAACCTTCTTGCGCATCCCACATTCCTATCGTTGGGCCCGCTGCATGCCCATGAAAGCCAAGAGGATGTGTGTATACCGAAGGTTTGATGCCCTCACTGATTGCCTGCTGCCGGGTGCGTTTCAGAATGTCATTGCCTGAGCGACCCAGCATAAAGTTGTTGATAAGCAGCGTTTGCAAACGATTAGCATTGGCGAGCGCTTTTTGTAATCCCTCTGGGGCTTTTGTTTCACCCGGCTTTAGCACATAGGCATGTTGCTGCTGATCGGTATTGAGGCGTAGATAAGTAATGCCGAAATCTACATGGAGTAGGTCGCCAGGCTGAATTACAGACTCACTGCCTTCTTCACTAAACGTTTCTATCTGGTCAAACTCGGCATTGTCAGCCCGCTGGATAGACGCTGAAGGATGGAACCAATTACTCACCCCCAGTTTGGTACTTTGATCGCGAAACCACCACACAAGGTCGTCAGTGGTGGTTTTTCCCGGCGTGACGACTTCGTTTGAAAACGCCGTGGCAATGAGTTGATGACCAATAGCCGCCAACTGCGGGTACATTTGCATTTCAAGGGCACTACGGGTTTCCAACCAGCCTATGGCCAGTTTCTCCGCCGACACCAGGCGTGAACGATACTCTGGTGACAAAGCCTGGGTCAGCTTTTGTTTTTCGGTAAACGACATGCCATCTGCGCGTTTAAGCGCAAGCTGAACTTCATGACCGACTGAACGACTAAAATGAAAAAACGCAGCCGAAGCTGCGTTTAATACATCGTTTATAGTTTTTCTATCTCAGCCACCATCTGACTGAACTCGGCAAGTTCCACTTCCAGGTACTCGCCACCATCGCGCCATTCCACACCGATAACTACATTGTCTTCTGCCAGATCTTCCATCCAAAACTCCAGCCAGTCTGAAACCGAAATGGCTTTAGGCACATAGTCCTGCCATTCGTCGGTGCAATGTTCACGGGCCAGTTCAGCGCTTGACCACAGCGGCATCACGTCAGTGTTTTCGTAGTTTACTGAGTCGACAATTACCCAGCCTTCGCTGCTCTTGTCCTGCAACGCCCATACTTCCTGCGTTTCCTTAACCTGTGTCATAAAATCGGCTGAATCTGCGTGTTTATCTGTCATGATGAACTCTGGGTAATAAATAAGGCAGCTATGATACGGCTTGCTAGCCTGTTAGGCCAGATATTCGCGCTACACTAGCTGATTCAGTCGACCAGAGTTGGTCTGCTCTCGGTTACTTCATGCAACTCCACTGTGATAAGTTCAGCTTATTGCCAATTAACTGTAACCAGCATGAAAACTTGCTTTGTTTTGATTCTGTCGAGCTTGCATTTCCTTCTTTAATATTCTTTAGTTCAGCTTGTGTGGGCTCAGCCTCGCATTCAGCTCTTTCAACTACATTAACCATGGTCATTCTCCGTGTAGAATTTAACCACAGTGTTGCGTTTATCGCTGTACATCACCAACGATAAAACCTAAGCTAAATTATAAGCTGAGCTTATATCAATAAACTCACATCACTGGAATACTTTTACTAGCCTATGGATAAACGATTACGCTGGCTGAACAATCTTGCCTGCTTTGAAGTAGCGGCACGCCACCAGAGCTACAGCAAAGCTGCCGAAGAACTCTTTATTTCGCAGGCAGCGATAAGCCAGCAAATGCGGCAGTTGGAAAGCAATCTGAACGTCAAGCTTTTTGCACGTCAGGCAAAGAAAATGGTGCTTACCGAAGCCGGTAAGACGTTGTTTTCCGCCTGTCAGAGAGGATTTACTGAACTGCTCCATGGGCTTAATCAGGTTGAAGAAGCGCCCCTTGATGGTGAGCTGACTGTAAGCTCCACACAGGCATTCTGTGCACTCTGGCTGGTCCCTAACCTCTTCGAATTTTTCAGTGAATATCCGGGAATTAATATTAATGTTCAGGGCTCGAATCGCATTGAAGATCTACGCGAATCGCAAATTGACGTAGCAATCCGCTTCAGTACCTCAAGTACGCAGCTCAAAGACGAATCACTGGTGGTAGAAAAAATAGATGAAAACGCAGTTTACCCAGTCTGTTCTGTAAAGTTTTATGAAAAATATGCCTTTAAATCTGCGAGCGATTTTAAAGCCGCAAGGTTATTTAGCTTGGCCTACGAAAACAAAGTAGATTGGGAAAGCTGGTTTGAACATGCAAACGTTGAGCTAGCCGCAAATGAACTGAAAAAAATCGAAGTTACCTCAAGCGATCTCGCACTAAGTGCAGTACTTGCAGGCCACGGTATGATGCTGGCTTCCGATATCATGGTGGGTGAATACGTGAGAAGCGGCGAACTCGTTATACCCCTCAACCTGCCCCATCCGATTACGTGGAAATCGCATCTTGTTTACTCAAGAAACAATCCTAAACAAAAACGAATTGCTGCATTTTGTGACTGGGTAAAAGCGGAACTGCCAAAGGAAAAGGTGATCTCAGACTTTTCTGTGCAGAGCTGACGCCTCCTCATCTTACTAAAACTTGGCATCGCTTTCAGACAGGATTTCGACTGACAGTTTCCGGTACCAACAAGATTTTGCTATTGGCGTTTCAGCTTTAATTTTATGCGCAGAACCAAAAATTCGGCCGGTTTCAATGGTGCGAAACCTACCTGAATGATGACTAATCCACGGTCTACATCTGTCTGTGTCATCGTCTTAGCCAGCCCACACTCTACAAAATAGACATCATCAATCGAACTTCCCTGAAAGGCTCCAGCCCTGAACAATCCGTCCATAAATGAAGTGATACACTCGCGGAGTGAACGCCACAGTGGAACATCGTTTTGCTCAAATACAGCCCATTGAGTGCCTGAATAAATACTCTGCTCAATAAATATTGCGGTGCGTCGCACTGGAAGATATCGCCACTCAATTTCAGTACTACTGGCTAACGTGCGGCTTCCCCAGATAACAGGCCCATAGCCTGATAGATCTCGTAAGCAGTTAATACCCCTCGCATTGAGTGCACTTTGCGCCTGTTTTCCAACTAAGTACTGTAATCCACTTACTCTAAGAGCGGTTTCTACGCCAGCTGGCGCTTTCCAGACTCCCTGGCTACTATCCACTTTTCCCCATATGGCTGCAGCAACTGCTGCTGGGGGAATGACCACTTTCTTGCTGGCGGCTGGATTTTCCTCACTATGATAGCAGGGGTTAGCCACAGTAACCCAAGGATAGTAAAGAGCCGAATAATCCGACTCCGGGAGATTTAACCGCTGTACTTCGTCCGGAGTATTGAGTTCTGTGTCCGCAGGCGGATCAATTATCACCATGCTGGCCATCCTGGTATCACAATACTCGATAGTCGAGGCAATAATCTCATTCCGGGTGCCATCCGCAGGCCATTGCTGTCCCGGTAAAACAATAATAGAAACATCACTATATTTGTGAAGTACTTGTTCATAGAACGACCGGTAAACTTTGGCTGACGGGACACTCTGTGCTCCGTTCGCTAACGCCGAAAACGTCGAAAATCTTGATGTACCAATTGTGTCCTGATTTGGGGGGAGCGCCGCCCGATTAAGTACTCTCACCTCAACAAGCGCTGAGCTTTCATTAACCACCCTTTCCACAAAATTTTCTTTCGCAGGGTTCATACTAAGTTTGCGAAATATCTCTTTGGAAAGTGGAATAAAATCATGTCCGGAGCTCTCCATACCGAGATGAAGCTCAAATAGCTCGTCGTCATGGGCAACAGCGATTCGCAGTAGATTGCTCCAGCACCCTTTACTTGTAGCTTTGACTTCCAGTACGTCTGTATTGCCGTTTTGCAATACGACGCTTCCAGCCAGCGGACTATGAAATGCCGTATCTTCCATAACTCGGCAAATATAGGCTGCTTTACCGCCATTCTGATAAAACGCCCAAACCGCCAGTGCCATTTCATCTTTCTCACTGCTAACGCCTGAAGACCGGGAGTATTCTCCAAAGTAGCGAATATACTCATGCCACGAGTGAATTCGTGTCGGTATATTTTCGGGCCCTCGGTAGGCTTCACCAACAAAAGCAACTGTAGAAGTGGAAATCGCTTTAATAGGCTTGACTTGGCTCGTGATCTCTTCAACGTAGACATCGGGACGACGGTACTTTGGCATAGTAAATCTCCGTCAAATAAATTGACTTGAACTTAGAGAATCGATGCAGTTAAAACCAGACAGCGGCTATCAGATTGTTTAAAGCTGAATGTTCATCTCGAACTGCTTTCCGCTTTTCAGAACATCGAATTTTAGTAATACCACAACACAGCCCTTTTTTGAACAAAAATTAAACAGATGCATTTTACACTTTTAGCTGATACATTTTTAACCAGCCAGAAAGCAGTCGGCTTTTTATTACGGAAAAAGCATAAAGGACTGTGGACTAACCATGTATTACACATCAGAAAGCCACCTGAAACCGGTTAATGACATCTCGCGAGTTTCCGGCACTGTGAATACACCGAGGCTCAATGTACGTGCCGCGCCGTCACTCAGTGCCACACGTCTGGCTACACTGCATCAGGGAGCCTCGGTTAAAACACTGGCAATACTTGATGGCTGGCTGGAAATCGAATTTAACCACCAAACCGCATATGTTGCCGCCCCCTATGTTGATCTCACCTATTCTGCCTCTGGATACTATGCCTGCGTGAGCGCAACACTGCTAAACGTTCGAGCGGGGCCAATGGCGACGGCAAACCGGCTTGGTCAGTTGGCTAACGGCAGTCGCATCTGGGTTGAACGCCCCCTTCAGGGATGGAGCCAGATTCGGTTCAACGGTAACCGGGGCTATGTTGCCAGTGAATATATTACCCGGGATGATCGATCAGTTAGCGAGAGCATTCACACAATTCCTCTTACAGACCGCGAAGACGTCACGCCCGACATCGACCTCAAAAGGAGCGACAATGCCCCTCAGGCATTCATGAAACCGCCGGTGATTTTACCCATTAAGGGTGACGGTACCTCCCGTGCGGTGGCCAGCACATGGAATCGCTTTGGGGCTTTGCTCCTAGAGCTATGCGAACAGAAAAATATCAGTACAGGTGCCGCCGTAGCGGTTCTCTGTGTGGAAAGTTCAGGTAAGGGATTTGAGCAGAATAACAGTAACAGAATGATTATTCGATTCGAGAATCACAAGTTCTGGCGGTACTGGGGGAAGTATAACCCTGAGCAGTTTCGTCAGCACTTTCGATACCGGGATGACAGGGTATGGCTGGGTCACGAGTGGCGAAAAGGGCCCACAGAAACCTGGCGCACATTTCATGGCAATCAGATTGCCGAGTGGGAGGTGTTCGAATTCGCCTGCATCCTCAATAAAGAAGCCGCCATGTTATCTATTAGTATGGGCGCACCTCAAATCATGGGTTTCAACTTCGAACGTACCGGTTATCAGACTGTCGTCGAAATGTTTAACGCTTTTTCTTCCCACGAACAATTTCAGATACGGGGACTCTTCGATTATTTCTCTTCATCGATGCTCAATTATCTGCGAAACGAAGATTTCACCGACTTTGCCAGCATGTACAACGGGTCAGGACAAAAAGCCGTTTACGGCGAAAAAATTCGCAAACACTACACCGTGTTTAATAAGTTAATGCCACAGGTAAATACCTGACAAGGAGGTTGCCATGAAGGTATTTTCCTTCATTAGCAATATTTTCGAACTTGCCGTAAAAGACCAAGCAAGGCCAGCAGAGAAGTCAGATAGCTCAGCCTTAGGCTAGAATAAAACGGGTACGAGATAACTCTGCAATTTCCCATACCCGTTTTCTGCTAGCAGATTACTCGACCACTGGTTTCAACACAAAACTATACTGATAATCCCGCCACGGCAGCGTATAACGATACAGTGGCGACTCGCCCCAGGAATTGGTGCCGCCTACGCCGCGCTGACGATAATCAACGTACAGGAAGGCATTATCGGTTTGCGGGATTTGATAGCTGTGCAGTCCCTGCTTTTTAAACTGGTCATAATCGAACAGATCATCTTTTGACAGGTTAAAGCCAATTGTAGGTTCTCCGGAAACCCGGAACGTTTCTGCGCCTTTACCGCTAAAATCAGCCTCGTACACGAACGATCTATGACCGTTTTCCTGGGGACGGGCATATTCGTGACCCAGTTGCTCAATATTGCGGGTATAACGCCCGAACATGGCGGAGTGATGGCGGTCACGGTAGTTCTCGTGAGGACCTCGGCCAAACCAACTGACGGTATCGTAATTTGGCAACAGTTCCATACGATAACCAATGCGCGGCAACTCAGGAAATTTTTTATGTGCGGCCGCGTAGAAATTCACACTCACTTCCAAGGTGCCGTCTCCGGCTATGGCATAGCGGGTAAAGTAGCGACTTTCCAATGTCGGTAATGCATGCTCCGTGTTGATAATAACCCGGTTGCCTTCCGTCGAACTGGAGATAGACGTCAGTTTGGCAGACTCGTACAGCTTCTGGTATACCTTCGCCTTCTCAGGATATTTCTCACCAAAATCGTTATCTGTAGGCGCACGCCAGAACCAGGGCACCATGGGTGATGCAAGCTGCTTGTCACCATTTGCTGTCCACTGGCTGAGCCAGCCGCTTTGCTTATCGAACGTATAGGTTTGCTTGCCGGCTTTCACAGCAATGGCACTAGACGCCGTATTCACGGCAGGCAACTGACCTTCACCGAGAGACGGTGCCGCTGCCATGGCGTTGATTGCCAACGGAAGCTGTTCGGATGCTACTGCGACATCGGCAGCCTGCAGTTCATTTTTCTGTTTCGGGTAGAACCGGAATGTCAGGTAGTAACGCTTGCCTTCCTGTGTTTTATTGCTAAAGGATGGAAGGGTAAACGTGCCGGACTGCTGTGGTTCGATATCAAGATTTTGAATATCGCCCTGAGCAATAATGTTGCCGTTTTCTTCCAGCGCCCAATTCAATGTCAGGTCGTTCAGAGAGGTGAAATACCGGCGGTTAAATACCTGGATCTGACGTTCGCCCTTACCGGCAAAAGACACTTCCACATCCTGATATACATACTTCACTTCTTCTGCATGAGGGTGCGGCTCGCGATATGCGTTCATCACGCCATTCGCACTGAAATTCTCGTCGTGATACACGCCTTCTGGCTCAAAGTCACCGCCATAACCAAGGAAAGTGTTACCGTTCTTGTCCTTAGTCTCGATGGTCTGATCAACCCAGTCCCAGATAAACCCACCCTGCAGCGCCGGATATTTACGGATCAGTTGCCAATAGTCATAAAGTTCACCCACTGAGTTGCCCATGGCGTGTTCGTACTCGCACAAAATCATTGGGCGAGTGGGATCAGAGAGCGCATAGTTTTCCATCAATGGAATGGACGCATACATTTTGGCGAACATGTCGGTGTGGGACTTGGTGCGTGCCTGATCAGACATGACCGGACGGTCGGTGCGGGTTTTCAGCCAGTGATATAACTGCTCGGTATTTGGACCGTCGCCGGTTTCGTTGCCGATAGACAGGATCACCACCGCGGGATGATTTTTGCTCGCTTCATACATGTTGCGAACGCGATCGAGAAAGGCGTCTTTCCACAACGGGTTATTCACGATGTGCTTTTTGGGATCGTAGTTGCTGTCTGTGGCACCGAACGCGTGGGCTTCCTGATTAGCTTCATCTACCAGGTATAAGCCCAGCTCATCAGCCAGTTCATACCAGGCAGGATTGTTTGGATAGTGAGAATTTCTTGCTGCGTTGATGTTGTGTTGTTTCATCAGCAAAATATCGCGGCGCATGGATTCACGGGAGATCACATGACCGGTGCGCGGATCATGCTCATGGCGGTTTACACCTTTAATCAACACCGGCTTGCCGTTAATCAGTACGTTTCCGTTTTTCAGCTCACTGCGACGGAAGCCAATCCGCTGCCAGGCATACTGTGCGGTATCACCTTTCCCTGCGGCGACCTGTAGGCTGTAAAGGTTTGGCGTTTCTGCCGTCCATTTATCAATGTCAGGTAAGGTTGCTGAAGCGGCACAATCGGCACCTTCCCCCTGCCCCTGCCAGACCAGCTTCTCATTTTTGCCAAATAGCTGGTAACTGACATTGCAGCTATCCATTACGTCGTCAGAGCCGGTTTGTACGTCCGTCTTAAGAGACAACACACCCTGTTCGTAGTTGTCATCCAGTGTGGCAACCACTTCAATATCGCGAATATGTTGTTCAGCAGGTGTGCGATAAAGATACACGTCCCGTTCAATGCCCGACAATCGCCACATATCCTGAAGCTCTAGATAGGTGCCGTCTGACCACCGGTGTACCTTTAGTGCAATCAGGTTATCTCCACTTTTGAGCTTGTCAGTAATATCGAATTCAGCGGCGGTTTTTGAATCCTGGGAATACCCCACGTATTTGCCGTTCACCCAGACAGAGAATGACGATTTCACCGCACCAAAGTAAGCAACAACACGATCACCGGCCCAGTCGTCCGGCACGTTCACATGTTTACGATACAAACCCGTGGAGTTGTTCTCTGACGGAATTTCGCCGGAAGGGGTTTCGGGGCCGTAATCCAGACGAATATTTACATAGTTTGGGTAACCGTAGCCGTTCAGTTCCCAATTACCGGGTACCGGGATTTCTCCCCAGCCATTTTCAGCAAAATCCGGCTGCATAAAATCATCAGGAGCAGCATCAGGATTTTCCGCCAATTTAAACTGCCAGGTGCCGTTCAACGACAAGTAGTCGCTGCTGTCCCAGGGCACACTAACAAACTTTCCTGGATCATCAGTAAAAGCAAAGAAATGGGCGCGGGGTTCAAGGCGGTTCTTTTGTAGAACTTGTGGGTTTTGCCAGTCAGGCAATTCGCCGCTCCCCGTCTGAGCAAGGGCTGCAGTCGAAGGCGTTAGCACTGTACAGAGTATAAGGAATCTTTTAAACATAACTATCCTGTCAGAGTTGCAGAATGGGAAAATGACAAAGACAAGCGCACTGCTGCGCCTGCCTTTTTAGTCAGAATGCTTAGAAACTGGTGCGAACACCGAGGGTATAGCGTGCGCCGTTATCGATCATCTGAATGAACTGTTCACTGTAACGACCATGACGACGTAACTCTTCACCTGTCACGTTGATACCTTCAACGAACACAGTGAGGTTCTCATTGATGTCGTAGCTGGCGCTTACATCGAACTGGCCGTAGGTTTCAGTGAAACGAGGCTCGGTTCCGCCAAGAGGACTCACCAGATCCTGCATGAAGCCTTCACGATTGTTGTAGGCAACACGTGCTTGCAGCGGGCCTTGCTCGTAAAACAGAATGATATTCTGCGAATCACCCAACCCTTCCAGTGCAAAAACCTGCGTGTTGTCTTCACTGTCCAGTGAAGCGTCACTGTTTACGATAGTGGCGTTAGCCTGAATACCGAAGCCGCTTTCGAAAGTATGTAACCAAGCAATCTCAAGACCATTCACATCAGCCGTTTCGCCGTTATCAGGCAAACGTACGGTGAAATCGTACGGACCACTGGCCAAGTTTAGCGTGCGGGTTTCAAACGATGCCACGATGAAGTCTTCAACTTCTTTTTTGAACGCGGCCACAGACAAGTAACTGGTATCGGCGTAGTACCATTCCAGTGACAAATCGAAGTTAGTCGACAGGAAAGGTTTCAAGTCGGCGTTACCAGAGTCTGCCTGTAGGTTATTCGGACGGGTAACAGACACATTGAACACTGGCACTAAATCACTCATGGTAGGACGGGTGAGGGTTTCAGAGAAGCCAACACGCAGCATTAAGTCATCGGTAAGATCCATTTTCGCGTTGATGTTTGGCAGCAAGTTGGAGTAGCTGTTTGATTCGGCAATCGGCACCCCTTCACTGGTAGCATAAACATCGCTGTAGTCTGAAGGATCGTTTGGCACCGGAACCACGTCTAACAGTTCGCGACCATAACCGGTGGTAGTGGTATCTGTCTCGCTGTAGCGTAAGCCAAAGTTAATATCCACAGGCATGTCGGAGATCAGCAAACTAAAATACATTTGCGCATATAGGCTGAGTACTTCTTCTTTCACAGAGAATGAACTGCCAGCGAGTGAGGGACTATTCAAACCTTCAGCGTCTACGATTGCACGAACTTCATCGAAGGTTTGCCCAGTATTGTCAGCAACCTGCTGAATCGCATCGTCAGAGATTGCGTAATCAAAATAGGCTTCCGGATCGTAAGCAATCCATTGTTGGCTGGCATTTGAGAAGTAGTTCTGAGGCGTGTAAATATACAGAAGCTCATCAGGAATATCTGTCTGATAGCCGCAGTACACATTACATAAACTAGACGTCAGGCTGTTGTTGTCTTTGCTGCGATCCTGATAGTACGCACCAAATTCCATTTTAGAGAATGCGTTATTTGAATCAGGTAACCAGGTAAAATCAGCACGATATTCGTTGATGGTATCTTTGATGTCGTAACCTTCGCGGTTGGTTACGTGCATACGTCCTGCCGGAATATCGGTTAACGCATCAGAGCCACCTTCGATATTGATGGTTGGTGTTTCACCAGAAAAATCGAGACTGTAAGCGTTGTTGTAGCCCACCACGGTGAAATAGTTATTACCACCGCTGTTGTTCTTCGCCGTTGATGTAGATACATCGAAGTTAGCCGTAAAGTAGTCGTTTACCAGCCATTCGTAATTGATACCGTAGGCCTGAATCTCCACATCACGGGCGTCGCTGCTTTGAATGAAGTCGGTCGCGCCACCTACACCGTTTACCAGTGTACTGTCGAGAGATGTTACCGAGCCATTCTCGTTAACCACAACGTTATCCAGGTTACTGTCTGACAGCCAATGCCCTACCGTATTCCTGCGGGAGCCCACTTCAAATTTGGAATACAACGCATCAACTTTTAGCATCATGTCGTCTTGAGGGGCATACTGAACCACCACATTTCCACTGGTGCGCTGACGGTCACCAAGATCGACGATCTGATCAAAGTTCTGCGGCACATATACGCCATTAAACTGGTCATTTTCAGCGTACTGCGGGTCGTCTACCTCTGAACGGTTAGTCAGGCTGACATTCGATCGCCAATCTCGCACCTGAAGGATGTTAGTTTGCGCCTTCCGTTTTTGCAGGGAACCCGCGACAAGTACGCCTAATTTATCATCCATAAACCGATTGGTGATCAGGCCAGAAATTTGCGGCGTGATCTCTTCTGAGATTTCTTCATACATGCCCTTGGCACTCGCAGCGCCTGCGAACCCTTCAAAATCAAACGGATTTGCAGTTGTTACATTTACGGTAGAGCCGATACCGCCGGCTTGAAGAGACGAGATAGGGCTTTTATAAACATTAGCGCCACTGATGAGCTCTGCCGGTAAAGTGTCGAAGCTAAACTCACGCCCCTGATTCTCTGTCGCGATTTGTCTGCCGTTAACCAAAACGGTATTAAATTGAGGCCCAAACCCCCGAACAGTAATGAACTGACCTTCACCACCACTTCGGTCAATAGCGACACCAGTGATACGCTGAAGGGATTCAGCAACGTTCTGATCAGGGAACTTACCCAGATCTTCCGCAGAAATACCATCAGATACGACATCCGACGCCTTCTTGTTGAGCATGGATTCTTTAAGTGAGTTTCTGAAACCACGTACTTCAATGACTTCGGTGTTTTCGGCTGTCGCTTCTGTACTCTGTGCCATCGCTATAGATGTATTGAGTGACGAAACGATTGCTAAACATAGTGAACTTTTAAGAAAAATATTTTTTTTCGTGAAACCGGTATTTCTGCTCTCAGTCATGTCTGTCTCCTTTCAGGGCATCCGCGCGCCCCGTATCCTTAATTTGGCCGTTGAATAAATTGCAAATTTTCCATAACCAAACGTCACGATGCTTAACTACGACTCAAAGTTAAACGTTTACCCTTGCAACCCTGTTTTCTCTTGTTTTTATTGTTTCGAAAACGGTGGTGCTATTTTAGCCGTGACGTTACCCAACCAAAATATTTATATATATCAGTAGAATAAGTTATGAGCACAGCGGATGTTACCGCCATTGGAGAGGCGTTAACTCCGCTACACTGGTCTTGCAAATCCAAGGTTAAACGTTAAACCTTAGACTAAAGTATACTAAGGTAACGTCAAGAATATGTAAACAAAATGTTTACATGAGAATAAAATAAAAAATTTATACCAACAATAACGCGTAATGTTTAACAAACTGTATTGTCTGGTACGGCTTACTGGCAGGTTTGTTTAATGAAAAGGAGGATGATGAACAGGGAAGTTCAAGAGACTGAAATCGAGGATTTTTATAACGGACAAGTGGATTGTTAGGAAGGGAGTAACTAGCGAGTTGAGCAACGAAAAAAACTCGCTTCATTGTGAAGCGAGCTTTTTGCTTTTACATATGATTATTCTGGACGAACGGCTGTCACTTCAATTTCTACCAGGTAGTTAGGGTTTGCCAACCCTGCTACTTGCAGCGCAGAACGTGAAGGCAGGTTAGGCTGCTCGTCTGTGCCAAAGAACTGCGTGTAACCGCGCATAAAACCAGCGAAATCCATCTTACCATCCATTTCCGGATCGCCAACCAGGAACGCTTGCATCTTAATCACATCCCCCATGGTCAGGCCAAGGCTTTTCAGGTTTTCATCGATGCGTTTCATCACGCTCACGGTCTGCGCTTCGGTATCACCGTAAGCTTCACGCGTACCCGCAGGGGCATCAGGAAAACTTACTCCAGGCACAGAACCACTTAAGAAAACGATTGTACTGGTTGCTGGCACTTCAGAGGCGCGCAAAATGGGGAAGTCAGAGCCAATCAAGCCATGACGGATAACGGTTTCTTTCGGTTCAGCCGTCGCTTCGGCTTCGCTACAGCCAGTGTTAGCAAGTGCTGCAGTAAGTAACAGTGGGGCAATCAATAGTTTATTCATTTTATGTGTTTCCTGATATTAACGTTTGGCAATTATTTTTACATCGTCTGCGCTAACTTTATCGGTAAAGTTATTGCCGAAATGGGTACGTGTGTAATTCACCACCTCAGCAATTTGCTCATCAGACAGATATTGTTTTAGTGCGGGCATACCGCCCATTCCGTTGCTCACCATAAAGGTAACGTAAGCACCGGCGCTCAGTTTTGGATTATTAGCCAATGCAGGATAGCGACCTGCGCCTTGCGCTCCTTGCGCTTCAGACATATGGCACCCCTGGCAAATTGCATGATAGAGCTCGTCACCAGACGCTTCTTCAAATTTATTCCCCAGTGAAAAACCTGCGTCATCGGTTGCCAACGCAGCTGCGCTAAGCGAAAACAGGCCAGTTACCACTAATGCTTTAATTGAAGATTTCATTATGTGTTCCCTTTTATTTTACGCAGCGGTTGCTACCGCTTTTTTGTGTAATCGCTTAATGGCATCGTGGGCGGAGGAAATCGCCCCTTCCTGCCAGGCAGGAAGATGTGAAGCATGCTCACCGGCCAACACCAGTCGGCCATCAACCTGACACAAGTTATCGTAGTGCTGCTCGCGCTTCTCTTCTGTCCAGGCGCCAAAGCAGCCTTGAGTCCATGGCACACGGTGCCAGCCAACAGCAATACCGTTGTTAAACTCTTCAGTGTATTGAGGGTGAATTTGCTTTCCATATTCCACTGCTTTCTTAACCCGTTCTTCCGGCGCTAATGAGGTGAATTCAAAAGCATTCGGCCCCCAAACATAGGCGCCTAGCAGTACGCCCTTACCTTTATCGTAATACTTCGTGCTTGGGTAACTGATGTTGGTGATGGGTAAGTCGGTATAAGACACGCCGCCGAAAATGGCTTCGTCCTGTTCCCAGAAGCGACGATTAAACTCGAGGCCCACTTTCACCGATGATGCATAGGGCACCGAGCGGATAGCAGTCTGCATTGCGCTGCTCGCTTTCACTGGGATCTGTGAAAGTATGGAAAGCGGAATCGTGCACACACACCAATCGGCTTTCGCTGTTTTAGCCACGCCCTGGTGTTCATAATCGACTGTCACGCCCGTATCGTTTTGATCAATCTTGGTAACGCGTGCGTTGTATTCAATCAAGTCACCAACGCGTTTCTCAAAGGCTTTTGCAATATTGTCCATGCCACCGACGGGTTGGAAGATGCTGCTTTGAAATTCAATGTCTTGCCCGTTTACGATGAATTTCCACAGGTCTGACTGTAGCAAGGCACTTTGATCTATAAGGTCACTTGGCTCGCCGTTGCCTGACAAACCACCGCCCGGTGGAATGGCAAATCCGCGTCTTAGGCTGGTTTCATGAGACTTTTGATACTTTCCTTTCTCATTCAGCGCCCCCCAGTGCCGCAGTGATTCGAACAGCTTTTCACGATCTTCAAGACTCAAAGAATCGTCCAGTGCATTTTGATTGATGGTCTTTGCCAAAAGCTCAGCAGCATAGCCTTGATAATCAGCTTGAACCGTACGATAACGTTGCGGCTTACCGCCAAAGGCCTTAGTGGAATGCACCAGTGCGTTGTAGTTCACCTGAATGAAAGGTTCGATGGCAATGTTGAATTCATTAATGTAAGACATCACGTGATGATGGTGATACGGCACACGCCACGGACCTGGATTTATATAGTTGCCTTCAGCGAATTTACATTGCTGTGTTGCACCACCCAGTTCGGTATAGCTATCGCCTCCCCGTAGTGTCCAGCAGCGTCCACCAGCACGTGAGTTAAATTCGAGAATTTTTACTTTATAACCCGCTTTTCTTAGTTCATAAGCTGACGTCATTCCAGCGACGCCCGCGCCCAGTACCAGTACAGTCGCGCCTTTTTTAACGCCACTTAAATTTAATGAACCCGGGTGTGAAGACTCGGCTGCGAAACCGAGGGATGTCATGGCCTGATACATGGCCCCGGCTCCCGCCGTCTTTCCGATCCAGCCTAATAGCGCCCGGCGGCTCATACTATGATTGGTCATCGAAAATACTCCTCGTGATGATCAAATTACTCAAGGTCGGGCTTCAATTGCACTGTCAGTACCAGCTTTAACTTCACTGAGTTTAAACAGCAAAAAATCGCGATAATTCGTCGATATGTAAAATTTATGAAAACAGGAGCCGCAATTATTTGGCGTTGTGCACAAATCAATCGCATGACTGCACTTATTCAAAGCAGTCATTGCACAATAAATGTGTTACGCATCGCGCTGATTTGGTGCGCATGACGCACCTATGCCATGTCAGGTAAAGATGTTACCGATATATCTGAGAAAAATAATCGAAGCAGGAGAGAGAAAAATTTATAAAAGCAAATAGCAATTTAGTAGTCTGAGGAACATTAATTTTGTGCTTCACCCACAGTGAACCGAACACAACACTTCACGTACCAACACTAATTAAAATGCGCAGTGTGCTTCGTAGAACACTCGGTTTCATGAAAAGGCTGGCAAATGGACGACAGAGAAAACGGAACAAATAACCAGCAAGACAGTATTTTGCAGCCTGGAGTTAAGGAAAGTCGCCATATCCGTCTGCTCAAGACGCTCGTTGGCTTGGCAATTATCTATACCTTATACCTGGCAAAATCGCTGTTAATTCCGCTATTTTTCTCTGCACTGGTAGCGCTGCTGTTAAGCCCGCTTGTTAGAATTGCGCGCAGGTTCTTTATTCCTCCTTCGCTATCTGCAGCCGCACTTATGCTCTTATTAGTAACGCCATTCACATTACTGGGGCTGGAATTAGCCGAGCCCGCACAACGGTGGATGCAGTCTTTGCCCAAAATAGCGGCAGAAGTCACACAGGAAATTGAAGAAATAAGTGACACTTTAAAGCAAGGCGCAGAACTCACAACGCCTGAGCCAGCGAAAGAAAACACCTCATTTTTTAGCTGGTTTGATGATGAAGAAGAAGAACCAAAACCCAAGCCCGATGATGACAACACAATGACGGACAGGCTTAAACAAAGCGGTATTGAATTAGGTCTGACCATATTAAGCAGCGCACCTTTGCTGTTAGCTCAGATATTTGGCTGCCTGATCTTAATCTTCTTTTTATTAGTGTTCGGCCCTAACCTATTCAACGTATTCATTCGCGATTTTCCTATTGTGACCAACAAGCGCAAGGCACTGGTGTTGGTTAATCATATCCAGCGCGAACTTTCTGCGTACATTATTACGATAAGTATGATTAATGGCTTGCTTGGTATTGCCACCGCTATCGCATTTACCTTTCTGGGTGTACAGGATGCAATATTGTGGGGTGCGTTAGTTGCGCTGTTGAATTTCGTGCCTTATTTGGGCGGTCTGATAAGTTGCAGTATTCTATTGGTTGCAGGCGTGGTGCAGTTTGGTCTGGTGTCTGCTGCTTTGCTACCCGCTTTTGTATTTCTCGGTATTAACATTTTCGAGTCACAACTTGCCACGCCCACGGTGCTAGGCCGCAGCTTGCGACTTAACCCGTTGATTATCATCTTATGGCTATCGATTGCCGGCTGGTTGTGGGGCATCGTCGGCGTGTTGATGGCTGTACCCATTTTGATGAGCTTTAAAATTATCCTGTCTAATTTAGGTGCCCTGCCCCACTGGGTGAAGTTTATCGAGTCGAAGTGATTATCCAGCATTCAGCAGAAAAGGCATAGGCTAATAAACTTCAATAAGCCCTTCTTTTCCGGCCCCGATACACCCCTTATTTTGCTGGCAGGCAATGCTCCAGATGTTGCTTTTACTGATCACCTGCCATTCACTGACATCTGGCTTTAGCACGGCCACGCCATCTGGATTACTCACCCAGTATTCAATACCTTCCGAGGTAGGTAACAGCGCCGAGCCGTAAACCGCTCCCCTGAGCGGGAGTGGCGGCAACGCAACCCACTTGCCGCTTCCCGAATGATAAAGCCAGGCTTCCGCCTGCTTGCCTGCAGCCTTCAGACTGCCACCAGCAACGAAAATCGCCTTCCCTTCAACCTGAACTGAAAAAACGCCGCCAGCCTCACCACCAGGTATGGGGGTTTCAAGGCTTTGCCATTCCCCGTTTTCCTCAATGAGTAGCCGCGACGATTCGCCGTTACCGGTACCAATGATAATACCGCTGTCGTTGTAACGGCTCAGGCAAGTTCCACTAGAGGCAAATCCCCCTTCAGAAGGTTGCGCCTCGATGTTCAAATTCAGACGTTGCCAATGTTTTCCGCCATCCTCAGTGGAGAGAACAAAAAGCCCCTTCTCATCGGAATCTCCGTAAAGCCAGCCGTTGCTTTCATCTGTCATTGTAAAGCAGTCATAAAATGTAGAAGACGCTTCCCCTTGCAATACTTGCTGCCAACGCTCTCCCTTTTCACCACTAATATAAATACCCGATTTATTCCCTTCTCCGGCGCTCATCACAATAAGTTGACCGTTTTCCAAATACTGGTTGTCTCTGAATTGCAAAAAATCAGAGCGTGCAGGCCCATTAATTTTTCGCCACTGCAAACCGTTATCCTCTGAAAGATAAATGCCGCCGCCACTGCCGCTGGCAACCACCGTATCGTTTTGCCAGGTGACCGCCTGAAACGACACACCTTTATCGAGCTGATGGGTAGTGATATTTTCCGCGGCATGTGCGTCTTTTTCCGTAGCATGTGCAGAGGGCGCCAAACTGGCAAACGCCATCGAGAAGGACATCATTAATGTAGAAAGCGAGATGTTTTTCATCGAAGGTCTTTTAATTCGGTATTTATTCATAAGCGGGGCATGTTCCTTTGCATAATTAAATCGAGGTACGGGTAATTCAGAGCGGCAACCAGTGTAGACTGACCTTTGTCCTGAAATCAAAACCTTAACGACCGCAATTTATCGAAATCCTCAACAGATGCTGCACGTTTTCATTGAAAGATCGATTATGATAGGTAGACCTGTTCAACCGAGACCAATATGAATCTATCGCAGATAGAAGCCTTTTGTGCCATCGCCGACACCGGTTCAGTGTCTGAAGCGGCTCGTCAACTGGAATGCAATCGCAGTAAACTTAGCATGGCGATTAAAGTGCTGGAAAGTGAGCTTGGTGTAGACTTATTCGTGCGTACCGGCAATCAAATTGCGCTGTCGGAAGTCGGCAAAGCCATTTATAAAGACTGTGAAAGTATGCTTATTACCGCTACTCGCATTCGCGGTACGTGCGCCCAGGTAACCGAGGAATTTGCCGCCGAGGTATGGATTGCGCCAGACGACTCCCTCCCCGACTCGGTATGGCAGGGATTTATCCACCAGCTAAACAACCTGTTTCCCAATACGTCCTTTAATCTTATTTTGGCCTCAAGCGGCGATCTCGCCAATCTGGTCGCAACTCAACAAGTCGATTATGCCTTTGGTGTAGATTACGAACGTTTTGATGACGCCCGTATCACCTATAAACCATTGGGAAAAATTCGCATGATGTCGGTGTGCGGTGCATCGCACCCGCTGACTAAACTAAAGCGGGTCACCGACGAAGATTTGCGAAAGTCCATGCAGGCCGCGATGGTTTATTTGAATGAACAGAATAACTCGAGTCTGGAACCCTTCTCTCGCCGCTATATTGGTTTTTCCAGCTTCGAATTTATGCTCAATACTATTTTGACAGAAAGTGCCTGGGGGGTATTACCCGAACCATTAATTCGCCACCATCTCAGGGAAGAGCGCCTGGCCGTAATCCGTCATACCTACGGCTTAACGCAAGAGGATTATTGCATGGTTAGTTTAACCGGAAGTGCGGATAACCCTGCAATGGCGTGGCTGGCGGATAAGCTAAGCGACTATCTGTTTGACTTCTGAGTATAAACACCCCGCTAAGCGTCAATTTTATTGACACCACACTTTACTCGTATCCCTATGATTATTTTGACAAATATATCAAACCAGATTTTCCCGGCCGATTAAGACACGAGAATGCCGTTGTAAAAAAGCCCGATTGGACGAAAATAAGCGCAGTTTTCAACAGGTGTTTATTTTATGTGTATCCAAACAAGCCGCAATGAAAAGCGTACTCTGACCCTCTCAGCCCTTTCTGCACTGCTCTTTGCAGTTGCCGGACTGGTGATTGGTTTGCTTGTAGATTCACTGGTTATTGTGTTCGATGGTGCCTATTCTCTGGTGAGTCTGGTGTTAACTTTATTGTCGCTAGCTGCAGCCCGCTTCATCGCCGCGCCATCATGTGATCGCTTCACCTTTGGCCGCGCAGTATTTGAACCTGCCGTGATTGCGATAAAAGGCGCTGTTATCTTGCTCGTAGTGGGTTACTCACTTTACGCCGCGGTAGAAGCCTTGCTAACTGGCGGTCGTGAAGTAGATGCCTCAGTAGCCACAGCGTTTGGCGTGGTAAACGTGCTCGGCTGTATTGCTGTATGGGCATTAATTGCTGCACAAAGTAAACGTCAGCATTCAGGTTTACTGGATGCCGAAGCTGACCAGTGGCTAATGGACACTATGTTAAGTGTGGCGGTAACTGCAGGCTTTGTGGTGGCTTGGTTGATGACACAAAGCTCACTGGCTGCCTATGCGGTCTATGCCGACCCGGTGATGATGCTGCTTATCTCACTTTATTTCATCAAAGTACCGCTGAATATGCTGACATCGGCATTGCGCGAAATCTTCCTGATGGCGCCGAGTGAAGAAATTCGTGAACGTATCGATCAAAGTGTACTGGAAGCGGGTAAAGATTCAGATCAGGAAATTGAATTGGCGGGTGTGGCAAAAGTAGGTCGCGAACTGTGGGTTGATGTAGATATTTATCCAGACGACAGTGATGTCATCAGAGTGAAAGATATCGAAAAAACCCGTGAAACCATTCAGAAGCGTTTGGCTAAGTTACCGCTGGAACTTCAAATTAATGTGAATATCGCCAGCTAGCGCGGAACACTTCGAACAGGCCGTTATTTGGCCTGTTTTTATTAGCAACGCCAAGTTCATTAGCTCTATTCTATATCTGAGCCACCACCTTTTAATAAACTCAGGTTTTTTATCATCAACGGAATGAGACCAAGCGCCGCGGTAGCAATTCCCAATAGAGAGTCCAAAGAGCTACCGCTGGAATAAATAAAGGCGGCCATCAACACCAGCAATATGGCAAAAATGGGGATCCGTATGATGCTCCAGACTCCAGTGCTGGTGTTGTCCATCCAGCTTTTCATCACAGATTCGGGTTCTGCAGTCAGTACAAACTGCCTGAAGCTTTCATTGATAAGATGCCATCCCTTGTCTCTGTATAAGTAACAGCGCCGAACCAAACGTTCGATAGTAACTGCACTTTGAGGATTAATCGTTGCCCCGTGGGCCATACGCCAAAGAATGATTTTCTCATTAATGGTGCATTCTTCCCATTTGCGTCGATAGAGGGGGCCTGCATGTACCAGCATAAATTCTATCGCTTGTTCAGGCTCCCGTATTTTCTGTATCTCAAGCTGCTGCCATACGGAGTTAATTTCTGGCCAGGCCGCACATTCATGGCTAAGAAGCTCACAAACGTTAAACGGATTTTCTGGCAGAAATTTGTGCATCGGTGACCACGCATAAGACTTATCAAACTCTGCGAACAGTTTTGACCAGCTGGCCTTCTCATCAACATCCGGAATCACTGATGCGTCTAATTCGTATGCGTTCGGGTTAAGCAGGCGATAGAGCGGAGCGGTTTCGGCCACCATCACAAGAACTATGTCTTTATGTAGATGCAATTCAAAAAGTAAACTCAATGCATCTTTCCTGGATTGTGGATTCAGACTTAACTGTTCAAGCGCAGAAAGCGCCACCACTACATTTTCTCCAGAATGCTTTTTCACAAACCTTTCAACCTTCTTCACGAAATGGAAGGCATCAGAATGTTCATCTATACAAGTAAATTTATCAAGACACTCTGTAATACGAAACACGCTGTCGTCAAAAATCACAAACGAGCCGTTTTGTTGAGAAATTTTGAGTAATTCTATTTCACCCTTAAGTCTGGTTGTATTCAGAATCAACTGCGAACGACCGTCAATTTTTAGCTTTTGGAAATTCAGCTCAGGGAAATCAGACTGATATGAATATCCGGCGCTCCCCATTTCATTCACTTGATACTGACCCAGAATGTGTTCGCCCATCATCCGGCGTACTATCAGTTGTCTCACGGTCAGATAAAGCGCGGCAGGCATCCCGATAAACATGAGCATTGCAATCATTAACCCACCAGGGGTTTTCAAGGGTTCCATTAAGAACAAATCAGCCCGGTACTGCAGTTGCCTCACATCAGCCGGATTATTTTCCATTAAATCGTTCTTCGCAGCTAAAGCAAGCTGACTAATAAACTCTGTTTCACCAAGGGTTGAGCCGAACAGATAGTTAAATAACTTATCTGTAGAATTTGTCGTGCTTTCATTTACTTCAGAATGAATCGTCACCCATTCAGGCATATGAGTTTTATAAGCAACGTTTCTTTCCAATTTAAAGAAACGCTCTGTTATTAATTCAAATTTATTACTTAACTTAACGTTACATAAAGACTTAAATGGCGAGTAGGCTACGCGCCCCTGCTCGCTTTTCATTTCACAGGCATCGCCAGCCAAAAATCGAATATACTCATTAAATGACTCATTTTTTTCTTCTATTTCTTGTTTGATTGCCTGCTCTTCAAATAGTGCCTGGCGGGAGAGCAGATAATCGTGAGCACTGAAAAGAATGATGGTCGCAGGTACGCTTGCTGCAAAATAAATAAGACTTGTTAAGAACCAGACGTGACCGGTTGAAAAGCGAACTTTCTCTATGTCGTTTTTAGGCCTAGAGCTTGATGGCTTCCAGTAATAACGCAGCACAATCTGCCACATTCCTATTAGCATAAATATGCAGGTAATGATGAGAAAACTCTGATATAGCGCGATCACCGCAAGCGCCGCAATGCAAGGGTATACAATACCTTTTGCCCATACTTTGTTAATGAGGGGGTTTTGCCATAATTTACATTGGCTATTCTTTAGCAGTGCGCTGCTGGCTGCTACGATTAGCACGAACCCGGTAAGAGCGCTGACCTTATTCTCAAGTATTATTTTGTGGTCATCGTTCCAGGTAAAAAGCGCGCCAATAAACACAGGAATGCAGAGACCGGCAAAGGCAAAAAGAGGCCGTCGCCATCTGTAATACATTGAGTAGCGTAGTTGCCAGCAGTATATTAAGAGATATGCCAGCATTCCTGCAGTAAGGGCCCAGAGAAACAGTCGACCGCTAAGGCTAACAACCCACCCCATCTGCAGAGTGACAAAGAGTCCAGCTGCAAAAATTAGCAACGCCCCCCATGAATAGCAATGCCGTTTTTTACTATTGAAATAGCAAAGATCTCCCCAAAAGCACTGTACAGTAACGTAGCGAAAAATGACGAACCCTGGAATGACAACAAGTAAAAAAAGAAAAACGGTGGTGAATACCATTACCATGTTGTTGGTATTCACTTCAGTAGGGTCGAAAAATACGACCAGATGCCATGGAATGTTGTTTGGGATGTCAGGGATCAACAGTGAGCCCATGACCATCCTGTGAGGTACCCCTTTATAATCTAACTGGATGGGAACGCTCTGCTTTGTTCCTGAGTTAATAGCTGCTCTCAGTAACGCATGTTGGCTGGTTTCAATAATAAAGTTTTCAATCAGACTTAATGAATCGTCACTATGAAAAATAACCTTACCCTTGTCGTCAATTACGGCAAAACCAAAACTATCAGGTAAGATCCGGTCTGTAAGAGAAGACAATCTTGTACCTGCAAAATACATTTTCAATTTATTCGTGGACTTATCTGCTGAGGCTTTACCTTCATATAAAGGTGGAACGGTAAACATGAGATTTCTACGGCCATCTTCAATATTAAATACTCGCTCCATGAAAACCTTCTGGGAATAGCCATCATCAAAATTTATTTCCCAATATTCATCCTTTAATCCTGCTTTGAAATATTCCCGGCTTGATAGTTCGAGCTTGGTAGTGTTTACAATATTTGCCGATATATATGAAACAGGCATAGATTTATCGTCAATGACATAGCCTTTATCATTCAGACTGGCGAAGGACTCAAGAAAATAACAATTATTTCGGCCGAGAACTTTCCTTCCGAGCAATTTAGG
The DNA here is from genome assembly GCF_056159945.1 of Alteromonas sp. ABH2_165. Taxonomy (NCBI): domain Bacteria; kingdom Pseudomonadati; phylum Pseudomonadota; class Gammaproteobacteria; order Alteromonadales; family Alteromonadaceae; genus Alteromonas; species Alteromonas sp. ABH2_165. The sequence continues at coordinate 98,734 of NZ_JBSWWF010000004.1, read as the reverse complement.
GTTCAGCAGGCTTTCATCATAGATAGGTTTCGCGCCCTTTATGTCTGAGTAGCTTGGCTGCCACGGAGAACTTATTTCAAAGAATGATTCATAACAATTAGCATCAAGGGGGTTCGGAAGAGTTAAAAAAGTAAGCAGGAAGCCATGCACATACGATAGGCTACCAGGTTTCCAAGGAATTTCAGTCAATGAAAATTCAACCAACGAATTGACACAAGATTCTAACAGTTCCCTCTGAATTCCATAATGACAGATATTAGGAAACGGGTGCGGAAGCGAATTTTGATAAAAAGCTTGCGAACCGTCTTTATCACCGGAAGCAATCCCGTTAGATTCATTTACGTTAAAAGTCAATAAATCAGACGTAATGTCCATTAACGTCTTTAATTCATCTGTGACTTCCCGACTAATTTCCTGATGTAACTTTTTAAGTTGCTTATCTTTTACATCGATGAGGTAATCCTGGAATAATTGTTGTGAAAGTCCGATGGTAATAATTCCTACAGCGACAATGAGGCCTAATACGATCTGACTTTTATCTGCCGGTTGAATAGGATAGGTGGCGCTGATAAAACGAAGCTTAAGCAGCGGGATAATGGCAATAAGTAATATCAGAGCTAAAATCAGCCACATCAGCATATCTGGTGGCAACTTTAACTTTTGGGAAATGATCAGCCGCTTCTTTACGATACCGACAAGATAGTAATTTTTGTCATCCGCACTCATCCCCTTACTTGTTATAGGGTGAAGATAAACCCGGTACGTCGTATCATCAAACTCCACATCATTGTAACGGGTACCTGAAAGACGTATTAACTGGGAGGAAGTATTGTGGGCACTTCTCTCATCGCCTTCCGAGTCAAATACCGGCGCCAGGTTGCTGATATTCCTGAAAAACAATTCAGGATCATCGACGAGTTTCGTAGCGTTGTTAACTACACTTTTAACTTCACCGCCTTCTTCAACTAACGCAACCGTCTGGAAACGATTAAGTCTCATGCCTAACACATGTGTTATGCTGCTCTGAAGGGTGAGTGTCAGTTCAGTATTCGTACCATAGTATCCAGTCTGTTCAAACCTGACAGTATCGTATTCCGGCAAAGAAAATGTAAATACAGGCTTGTTTTTTATAACGTCATTTGTAAATTTTCTCTTCTCATCAAAATTCAGGACTTTTAAATCACGAAGTTCGTTCGAAGACATACTAAGCAAGCGGATATTATTTTTGGCCCTCTCTAGACGATTTTCATCAGCTTGAAAGTTTTCTGGCAAGGAATAAGCGGAGGTTTTTTCTACCTTCTTCAACGTTCGGTGAATGGTGCCTTCAATCTGTTGCAATTCACGGAAATAAAGCGTATTGAGAATATCTTCATTCCTCTCCATTTTCAGAAAATAAACAATACCGAAAAGGGTGCCGCCAAGGAGAAGAACGAGGATCAGGAATAATAGTCGCGAGAGGTTACGCTTAAGCGGTGTCATAAAGCATCCTTGCTTTAATAACGTCACATCCTATCGAAGTCGAACTGCAGTAACCACTAAACGTTATAACTGAATAATTGTATAAAAATTAACCTCATCATAGCGTTCACAGTACTCTCTTTCAATAAGAAAAAAGCGATATAAAAACAAATATAAACACCGTATAACGCTAGAAAACGAGCAATACGATGCTTATAACTAAAGAGTTACCGATAAATATTAATTTGGGGCAGACGCTTTACCAAAACGGCCTTCCACTTGTATACAGCCCCGCGATCATCCCTAAATTACCTAGAGTTATTCCTATAAGAAGCCAGAAAGTACCGGAGCAGGAACCGAAAACCGACAACGCTCTTTTGCCTCTTGTATTTTCATCGGCGGCGATAATGATTTGCGTTTTGCGGGTTTGTACGAAAATCACAACCATCATGAGTTCGTAGGCCACAATCGGGAATACCCACCCCGAAGTGAATTCGTAGGCAGCGGTCAGCAAAACGCCAGTAATACCGATGCCAATCATGGTGCGCTTACGTTCTTTTCTCAGCGCTACTTTTCGACCTTCGTTTCGCATGCGACGCAACGGAATTTCTGCACTCAGGTAAACTGCAATTAAACCGGCAAATGTAGCCAACATGGCGCCGCTGAATATCCATTGTAGCGCACCTATCAAACCGCCTTTCATAGCTGTTGACGAACTTGCACCTGAAACAGTGGCAGCCTGAGCGGGCGAACTTATGCCCGCACTAGCGACAAGTACTGAACTAATAGTCAGTGTGGGCGCTGTCGACAGAATAAGGGCTCCGGATTTATCCAGCAGTTTTCCTTTCAATGTCTGACGCGCTCGGCTTAGTTGCTGACGAACCGATGCATCGGAAATCGACAACAATGTCGCGACCTGTGCGCTAGACTGCTCCTCACGGTAATACAACAGAACAATTTCACGGGTTTCTTCCGGCAAGTCGTCAATTACCCTTGCAAGAATTTGTGCCTGTTGGCTTCGACTTAATACCGTTTCAGAATTGCCGTCGTCCAGACAAAACTGTGAAAAAAGTAAGTCTGCCTCGTCGCCCCCAACTCTGTCGGTAACCCGGTTATCCCGAAGATAATTAAACGCCGCATAGCGGGTTGACTGCCTGAGCCAGGGTAAAAAGCTAGCCGGTTTTTTCAACGTGTTGAGTTTTTGCCAGCATTGAATGTAAACCTGCTGCGCCACTTCCTCACTGGCATCGAGATCTTTCACAATCGCCAGGGCGATGCAACTGATGGTATTTCGAGTGGCATAGATTAGACGGGTAAAGGCGTTGTTGTCGCCTTTCATGGCAAGTAATACGTCTTGTTCTGCGATTTGCACACTCATGATCATTCCTTGATAAAGTGGTTAATCTGTTCATTCAGCCAGGCTGGGTCGTCATTCATAATAAAATGACGAGACTGAGTGTTCATTATTACCTTACCGTGTGGCGCTTTCGCAAGTTGTTGAAGTTTCATTTTTTGTTCCTTATCAGTGAATGTACATAGCTCCGCGTACATATTGGTGAGTACTTAACAAGGAAACGAAGACTTAAGAGTTTGTGACAAATTAACTTAAATTTTTTTCTGGTGATGCCACTAGAAGATTATTGAGTGACTAAACAAAAGCCCGATGAGTAACCGGGCCTTCCTGAGTCTATAAAATTAAAATGCTCACTAAAGCACCTTCTTCCACGCCTTTTCAGGTAATAGATACAAACCGTTCGGTGATTTCTCACCTTCATTGATAATAAAACCGATACCCGCAGCCATTACAGCCAGTGTCACGTCGAATGCGTTGATGCTGTCGCCATATCCGGCAGTCAGGTTAAACATAGAACCATCGGCAAGAAGAAATACCGTTTTACCGTTAAGGTTGTAAGCATTCACATAAGGCATAGGAAGAGATTCAGTACTATTGGCTTTCAGGTAAGCCACATCGATTTCTTTTGCCACGTGACCCACATTCAGCACAAACGCACCGTCTTTCAAGTTATCCAGATGGCGCGCGCTTACCACACCAGCCGCGCCGGTGGCGGTGGCAAGTACATCTGCCTCTTTCGCGGCTTCATCCAGGCTTACGACAGGCCAGCCATCATATTTGGCTTGCAGTGCGCGAGCAGGATCAAGTTCAGCCACTTGCACCTGCGCACCGAACGCTTTTGCAGATGCCGCCACGCCTTGTCCTACCAGCCCATAACCGATGACCACGACCGTCTTTTCATGCAGTGTGAGGTGCGTAGTCTGGAAGAACGTCTGCCAGGCGCTCAAGCCCACCATGTGACGATTATGCAGACCTTCTTTTACTGGCAAATCGTCCCAGTTAAAAATCGGGTAACGGGGGGCTACACCACCTAACCGCGTGATACCGGAACCGGTGGCTTCAAGACCTGCTTTTACCGTGGTTGATGCGTCGCTCTCGTGCAGACGGGTAGTTAAATCTGCGCCCATTTCACACAGATGTGTTGGCTGCCAAGCCAGCGCTTTATCAAAAGATTCAGACCAGTCTGCGTCGCTCATATCGCGCCAGGCGTGAGCCACTGCGCCTTTTCCCACCAAATAAGCAACTACGTCATCCTGCACGGTTGTCGGGTTACAGGTTGTGAGAAATATTTCGCAGCCTTTATCCAATAGACCTGCTACCAGCGGCGCCATTTTCAGATCAAGGTGCATGTTACAGGCAAGGCGAACGCCGCTAAGGTCGGGAAGTGCCGCCAACGCGTCGCGGGTACGGGTCATATGAAGGGTTGCCCAGTCTAGCTCGGCCTGAAAATTCTGATACATGTAATTGCCTGAAGAAATTGGAAGAATAAATCGGGGCGCCATCATAGCAGGCTTCGCCTGGATCTTAACGGCAAAACGCCCCAATTATCATGCCGTTAGTCAGACGCAGATTAATCCTTCATCGACGGCGTTTGATAAGCACTGGTTCCCCACAATGGCACTGTCGACAAACTGTGCTTGAAGCTTCCTGATGTTTCCTTAGTGGAATACGCGAGGTACATCAATGTCTGACTTTTCTTATCGAGGATCCGGCGGATTTTCATATTCTTAAACAGCACACTTTTCGACTTACGGAATATCACTTCACCAGAGTCCGATTTATCAATCTCTGTCAGCATGGCGGGCGTAATGTCACCGGTTTGACGGCAAGAAATTGAACTATCCGATGGATCAGCCAGACTCAAGTTCGCTTCGATGCTTGCCACATGACAAGTCACGCCGGGAATACCCGGGTCGGTCAGCGAATCAATTTTGATGTCTTTAGTGGTAAATAAACCCAACGACACATCACCCACCTCATTGTCGGAACAACCCGAAAGCAACAGCAGGCTCGCCGCAGCAACACATAATCCGGTTCTCATAAAACATCCTCTTTTTTCTATTTTGTCAGCGTACAATGTTCCGGCGCGTTTTTCATTGCGCTTGTTCAGCGAAAACAAAAATGGCGCCCATCAGGCGCCATTGTTAATGCATATCCATCGTTTAATCGATGGTAGTGATCCAGCCGAAAGGGTCTTCAATTTTACCGTATTGAATACCGGTTAACTGGTCATATAGATGCTTGGAAACTGGGCCTGATTCGTTGTTATTTACTACGTAATCTTTTTGCATAAAGCACAGTTTACCTACTGGAGAGATAACTGCCGCGGTGCCACAGCCAAACACTTCTGTGATTTTGCCTGATTCGATATCAGCCACAACCTGATTCACATCCATGCGCTCTTCGCTGACTTCGTAACCAAGGGTTGGTGCCAGTTTCAGAATAGAATCACGGGTGATGCCTGGCAGGATGCTACCACTAAGTGCAGGGGTAACAATCTTTTTGCCTTCGTAAACGAAGCAAATGTTCATCGCACCCACTTCTTCAATATATTGTCCATGAACCGAATCCAGCCACAATACCTGTGAGTAACCCAGTTCGGCCACTTTCTCAGACGCCATCAGGCTGGCCGCATAGTTACCACCGGTTTTCGCTTCACCGACACCACCAGCCACTGCGCGACGGTATTCATCGGTAATATAAACCGCAATAGGATTAAAACCGCCAGCGAAGTACGCACCAGATGGGCCAGTGATAATGAAGTGGGTATATTGTGAGCTGGCGCCCAGACCCAGCTTGCTGCTGGTTGCAATCATCGCCGGACGAATATACAGCGATGAACCGTCTTTAGAAGGCACCCAGGCTGCATCGAGCTTAACCAGCTTTTTCAGTGCTTCCAGGTGTAAGCTTTCTTCCACCTCAGGCATAACCATACGCGTTGCTGAACGGTTGAAACGACGGCAGTTCGCTTCCGGACGGAACAGGTTAATCTTACCGTCTTCACGACGATACGCTTTTAAGCCCTCAAAGATTTCCTGGCTGTAGTGTAGAACCGCGGCGGAAGGGTCTAATTGAAGTGCCTGATAAGGGACGATTTGCGCATCATGCCAACCCACACCTTTGTCGAAGACCTGGCGGAACATGTGATCAGAAAATACTGCGCCAAAACTAAACTCCTGGGGACATTCGCCGCGTTTGTCGGCATCCAGAGGCAACACTTCAATAGACATCTCAACCCTCACTAATTAAACACTCATTGTTTCGGAAAAAGCAGACGACACGATTGTCGAAAAGACAGTATGGGTCAGATTCGGAGATCCAGTTTAAGCAATGTGCTGGAGGCGGCGACAGCCGTTGATCACCAGGCTGCCAGAGTGAACCGACGAAGACATGGTCGTTGCTGGTTCGCAGTTTAGCGCAGACACCGCTTAGAAAGAAGTACGAGGAGGCGGTTTATTCTGCTTGATAGACGAACAAGGGGCTGTCGACGGCAAACCGACAGATGACCGACTGTTTCGAAATCGGTTATGTGGTCGTTAGTGCATTTTCACCTGCCGAGAAAAAGACCCGATATTTTCATACCGGGTCTTTTACTTTCACGCAGCTACTTCCGCGCAGTTAATGCGCCGCAGACTTATTTATTCACATCCTTCGCTGGCGTTCTTGCATCCGGGAAGGCCTCACCTTTCAGCGGATTAATGGGGTTCAGTTTAATCTGCTCCTCGAGATACTTAATCGCTGCGTTAAGCTGGGCATCTTCGCCGTTGAATGTGGCATAGGGCAAATTATCCACTTCGATGTCTGGGCTGATGCCTCGTCCTTCGGTGATCCAGCGCCCATCGGCAGCGAATACCGGGAATTCTGCAACACGGGCCATACCGTTATCTGCCACCGAATTTCGGCCAGTTAGCCACACACCGGCACCCGCCGTGGTTTTGCCGATCACCGGCGCAATGCGCATGGCGCGCACACCTGCGGTAAAGGTTTCACCGTCGGAGTAGGTAAACTGGTCGGCTAACACTACCAGATGACCACGGAAAGTTTGCTGCATATTCGTGCCGGTACTGCCATCAGGATATTGCCAGAACATCCACACACGACGCAGCAACTTCTCCAGAATCATACTGTCGACGTTCCCGCCGCGATTACGGCGCACGTCAATAATGAGTCCGTCTTTGCGATACTGGGCATAAAACTCTCGGGCAAAGTTAGCCACATCACCACCGCCCATTGCGTACAGATGCAAATAGCCAATATCTTCATTGGCTTCACTCACCTTCTCGCCGTTAGCCAGTACCCAATCTTGATAACGTAAGCCGAAATCTTTACCTGTGGTTGCCGGCGTAACAACGGTTTTCAGTTTCTCACCGTTTCGCACCAGTCCAAGCAGCACCTGTTTACCGGCTTTGTTCAGCAGTGCACTCACCAGTTGTGCCTCTGTTTTTACGTCGCGGCCATTAACAGACTCGATGATGTCACCTTCCTGTGCATCGACTCCGGCTTGTGCCAGCGGCGGCGCATCCGACGGTACTTCGGTATCGTAGCGATAGATATGGGTGATTTTCACGCCCTGTTCCGTGTCATTAAACACGCCACCCAGCATGGCAGCTTTAGGCTGCGCTTTATCGATGGGAATATCACCGCCCCGCACCTGACTGTGCAAGGTATTCATTTCACCCATCATTTGCGCGAATACGTCATTGAGTTCATCACGATGAGTAACGCGTTTTAACAGCGGTGCATACTTATTTTCAACCTGTTCCCAGTCGACGCCGCGCATAGTAGGGTCGAACAACGATTCACGGTGCATCAGCCAGGCGTCGTGAAACATTTGCGCCCACTCTTTTTGCGGATTAATCCGCATCTGCCAGTCACCCGCTTTTACCTGCGCGTCGGAGAGATCTTTGGGAAAGCTGTTTTTTGCCGGCACAATGTACATGTTCTTGTTGCCATTACCTCTTTTGAACACAAACATAGCTTTGCCATCTGCCGACAGTTCGTATCCTGCAATACCGGAGGTAACCGTCTTCAATTTAGCGTCGTGTTTAAATTCCAACGCTTTGAGGGTGGCGTTTCTCCCACTTCGGTCACTAACAAACAGCAGAGACTTGTTCGCACTCAGTCCAAAATAATTGCCTGGTGCAACAGGTACCTGCCAGAGCCGCGCATTCAGGCCATCCCATTGTATTCTGCCGGAATCGTTGGCTTCTTTTCCATCCTCGTCCTGCTCGGTGTTTTCGTCGTCTTTGCTATCAGCTTCTTGTTCTACTCGAGTGAGTTCCGTTGGTGCAGAAAAACTAAAATCCGCGTCATCGGTTAGATTAAGGGCGAAGATCTGCGTGCGCTTATCAAACTCGGTACCCATGGCGCGGTCGCCCCACGGGTTTGATGGTGTAGCCACAAAGTTGCGTTCCGACAGGAAATAGAGCCATTTGCCATCTGCGCTAAAAGCAGGCGAGTAAGACTGGTATTTATCCGACGTGACATCTTGCCCTTTGTTATCTTGCAGAGAGTAGAGGAAAACGCTGTTACGTTCGTTACCGGTTTTCGTGCGGGTAACCGCCAGCATATTGCTGTCACCAGACCACACAATGTCAGACTTAGCAAACAAACCATCGCTGTCGTCGAACACTTTCACCTGCGACTTATCTTCGAGATTCATTAGCCAAACTGCACCAGCTTTGTCGTCAAAGGCGAGCCAATTGCCATCAGGCGACAAAGACAACTGCCAGCGATAGGTTGATGCGCCGTGAGTAAGCAGTTCTGCCTGCGCGGAGCCATCAGCAGCGAAACGCCAGATCTCCAGTTCACCGCTGGCATCGTTAAGCGCATACACCCATTTGCGGTCTTTGCTCAGTAGCGCCTGACGGCTCCGAGAGTCTTCCGGTGTGGCAATTTCAACCAATCGGGAGCCATCTGTGGTGGCAACCGCAATACGTCCACGAGCAGTAATCACTACTGCATCACCCGTGTTGGCTAAGGACACGTTTTTCAGCAATTCCAGTGGGCTGTTGTCCCAATGCTCACGCAAATATGGAAAATCGGAAACAAGCTGGATCGGCAGGGTTTTATTGCTGCCCGCTTTCAGATCCCGCACTACCAGATCAGCACCGTTCTGATACACCGCTTTGCCATTCCCTATCGCAGCGCCGCGCACGGTCCAGTCATCATATTGCGTTTCTTTTCGCGCTGCCTTGCCATCTAGCGTCATTGACCACAGGTTGTCGATGCCGTCCTGATTGCTGATAAAAAACAGTCGGTTTTCATTTAGCATTGGTGTGCGGATAGACCCTTCGTGCTCTGCCGTTAGAAGCTCAGCTTCTTGGGTAGAGCCCAGTTTCCAGCGCCATAAACGCCCTTTCGCGCCGCCCTGATAATAATTGGCATTGTCGCCGGAAAGTTGCAGACCGAAGCGAACGAAGTAGAGCCACTCGCCTTTATCATCAATTACACCTTCTACGGCGTCAGCCAGCGGCAGAGTGGTGGTTTTACCGCTTTTCACATCCAGCAGTTTCAGCACATAGCTGTTGGTCGGGCCCACCCGGCTGTTGGTGCTGTACAGGATTTTTCCGTCAGCGGTCCACTGATGCAGCTTCATACCCGAATTTTCGAATGTGACACGCTCAGCCAGACCGCAGCGAATAGGTTTGATGTAGACTTCAGGCGCGCCTTCATAATTAGCAACAAAAGCCAGTTGTTTCCCATCGGGGGAGATCACCGGCTGAGTTTCATCAGCAAGTTGCGTGGTCAGGCGAGTAGCGGCGTAGTCACCTTTTTGGTTATCTTTCAGTGTGACTGACCAGAGATCCCCTTCGGCATTGAATACCAGCTGGTTATCATGAATGGCTGGCTCGCGGAAATAACCCGGCGCAGCCAGCGCCTGTGTCACCGTCAGACTCAGTAGTCCAAGGGCACCACAAAAAGAAAGTGCGGATTTCATTGATGTTTTCCCTGTTCTAAGTGCTTTATAATTAAAATAATGGTTTGTTGCGGGCTGTTCTTTTCATAACCTGAACACAATGCGTAACAACAGACAACCGTCTTCTGCCCTCATTCAGTGCTAAGGAACCCTTTTGCTTTTAGACACCCTTTCTGTTGCGGATGTCAGTATCGTGCTGGCAATCGGCTTTATGGTTGGCCTTGCCAAGGCCGGTATTCACGGAACCACCCTGCTTTCAGTGCCATTGCTGGCGCTGCTGTTCGGCGGGAAAGGTTCGTCGGGCATTATGCTGCCCATGCTGATTGCCGCTGACATCTTTGCAGTCTATCACTACCATCGTCACGCAAACTGGCGCTTTCTGATGAAACTGTTCCCTCCTGCGATTGTCGGCGTACTGCTGGGTACCTGGCTGGGGGAATCCATCGACGATGCACTCTTCGTACAAATTATGGCGGTGATTATTTTTCTAAGTGTGGGCCTGATGCTGTGGCTGGAAAAGCGCAAAACGGCGGTGCCAGATAATCACGCTTTTGCGGCCGTTACGGGTGTGATGGGCGGCTTTACCACCATGGTAGGTAATCTAGCTGGTTCGGTAATGGCGGTGTATCTGCTGAGTATGCGTCTGCCGAAGAATGTGTTTATTGGCACCGCGGCGTGGTTCTTCCTGGTTATAAACCTGTTCAAAGTGCCGTTTCACGTTTTTGTATGGGAAACCATTACGTGGGAAACCCTGCAGCTGGACTTACTTGCCCTGCCATTGATTATTGCCGGTGTATACACGGGGATTTGGCTGGTGAAGATGATCAGTGAGGTGCACTATCGCTGGCTGGTGATTGTGATGACCCTGGTTGCCGCTGTTGCGCTGCTGCCCGGCACACTGTGATATCAGCGCGGGCGGTAAGCATTACATCGGTCGTTTTGCCATTAACAGATAAAGCCCGCCTGCCACCGCGACGCCAACAAACCAGGCATACGCATAGAGATTATCGAAGATAACAGGCACGCTCTCCACTACACCAGCAGCATGCAGAAACCCGGGCAGATTCGGCAGAATACCGACTACCAGGGCGACTAACCCTGCCCGGTTCCAGCCGTTGTCAGCCCCGTATTCACCGTCATGTGTAAACAGTGCATCCGCATCGAGCTGACATTTTCGCAGAATAAAATAGTCTGCAATCAGAATGCCCGCGATAGGGCCAAGCAGCGCGGAATATCCCACCAGCCAGGTAAACAGATAGCCACCGGCGGTTTCCAGAAGTTTCCACGGGAAGATGGCAATGCCGATACCGGCAGTGATGTAACCACCCATCTTAAAGCTGATTTTTTGTGGGTTCAGGTTGGAGAAACCATAGGCGGGGGCAACAATATTTGCTGCCAGATTGGTGGTTAATGTTGCCAGCGCCAGTGCTGCCAATGCGATTACCACGCCCATGCCGCCCATTCTTCCGGCCAGCACTACCGGATCCCAGATAGCCTCACCGTAAATGGTGACTGTCGCAGATGTCACCGCTACACCGATGAACGCAAACAACGCCATAGGCAGCGGCAGGCCAATTGCCTGACCAATAATTTGATCCCGCTGACTGCGGGCAAAGCGGGTAAAATCGGGAATATTCAGCGCCATGGTCGCCCAGAACCCAACCATAGCGGTAAGACCAGGAATGAAGGTGGACATAAACTGCCCCTCCTTTGCCCCGCCTTGCACAAATTGCGACGGTGCTGACAACATTTCACCAAAACCGCCGGCTTTGAGATACGCCCATATCAGCAGCGCCAGCCCCATGGCGATCAAAAACGGTGCTGCGTAGGTTTCCAGCCAGCGGATGGAATCGGTACCGAATTTAATAAACACCAGATGCAGCGCCCAGAACAATAGAAAACAGATGGTTTGTGCCACATCGATGCCAAGGAACGGCAAAGGATTGGTGACTAGCGCATCACCAGTGACGGCATTCAAGATAACGTAAATGGCGGAACCGCCAACCCAGGTCTGAATACCAAACCAGCCACAGGCCACAAGTCCTCTCGCTACCGCAGGAATGCGGGCGCCACGGGTGCCGAAGGAAGAACGCAGTAATACTGGAAACGGCACACCGTACTTCGCCCCCGCGTGACCAATCAGCAGCATGGGCACCAGCACAATGGCGTTGCCCAGCAATACGGTGGTCACAGCCTGCCACCAGTTCATGCCCTCCGAAACCAGGCCGGCGGCCATCATATAGCTGGGTACGCATACCACCATGGCAACCCAGAGCGACGCATAATGCGCCCAGGTCCAGGTGCGCGCCTCAGATGCAGTGGGTGCTAAATCCGCGTTCCACAGGTCTGCATCGTGTGCAGGCAAACTGCGTTGTTTTTCCATTCCTTCAGGGCCCTAATGATGTTGATGAAATATCTAAGTGGCAGCTTACCGCATCTACGCGACTATCGTCAGGATGTCTCCTCTGACACATATCCCGAAAGGTGAGTGAGGATGAGATCATTCACGATATTGGGTACGGTAACAGTACATGCATGGCCGCCATAATCCAGCACCGATATAGCCGCACAGGACAGTCTGGCGGCGAGGATTTGTGAGCGTTTCCACGGTACCAGCAAATCATCACGGTTGGCGATAATAAACGTATCGGTTTCGATGCCGGACAGACGATCATCAATATTGAATGTGGTTAACGCCTCAATACGCGCTAGCAGGTTGGCCTCATCAGGAAAATGCGCAAGCATGTGCGCTTCTTCAGCCTGCAATGCTTCAGCGTGTTCCACAATCCAGTCAGGCGGGTACAGGATCAGCGCCTGCATCTGCAAGAACGCTGCTTTGTCTCCTGCTGCCAATAACGCTTTGCGGATATTAAAACAGCGGGCTGAATGGATATTCGGACAGCTCCAGGCATTGATGGGGATGAGGCTTGTGAGCATGGACGGACGTTTGAGCGCCAGTTCCAGCCCGACTAGTCCGCCTAGCGCGTGGCCAATAAGATGGCATTCGGTAACGTCCAGACTATCAAGCAACGCCAGTAATTCATCCGCCATATCTGCAATCGTGTAGCTTTCCGGCAGTGCCGCCGGACTGCGTCCTGTACCGAGGTGATCGTAAGTGATCACCCGGAAGTTCTTTGTCATCGCCTCAAGTTGCGGTTTCCAGAAGTTAGCCGATCCGCCCAGTCCTGAACTTAATACCAGCGTGGGCGCGTCTTCATTTCCGGCATCGCTGGCTCCGGCAGGCTCATGTATTTCATAGTACAACACCGGCTTATCCGACATGGGCGATACTGGCTATTTCCACTAACGCTTCCGGCTTCACCAGCCCCACTTGAATGCAGTAGCGGGCCGGTTTCTCCCCCGGAAAGTACTCAGCGTACACCTTATTGATCGCGCCGTAATTGGCCCAGTCGGTGAGCAGAATGGTGTTGAAGGTCACATCATCCATAGTGCCTCCGGCTTCCTCAATCACGCTTTTAATGGTTTCCAGTACGTGACGGGTTTGCGCTTCAGCATCCCCCACATGCACCACGTTGTTATCTTTATCGAACGGCAGTGTGCCAGAGACATATACGATGTTGTCGGCCATGGTGCCGGGTACAAATGGAGCGATAGGCACGCCGGTGCCTGCGGGAATAATTGCTTTCTTGCTCATGGGCATTTCCTTGTTATGAGGCCATCAGGGTACAGAATTCATCCACGCTGGAGACCCAGCCGAAAAAGGTTTCAATGTTAAACAATGCGGCATCGTGGGCACTGCGGGGCCCCGCCTGATAAGTCGCGTCTTCCAATATAATGCCGAAATACTCCAGAAAGAAGCCGTCACGCAAGGTCGATTCCACACACACATTGGTGGCGATACCAGTGAAGATAAGATTACGAATGCCACGGCTGCGCAGCATGCTGTCGAGGTTGGTGTTAAAAAAGCCGCTGTAGCGGGTTTTCGGGATCACCATGTCGCCGGGCTGCGGTTTAAGTTCATCGACTAAGTCGTAATCCCAGGTACCTTTGGCCAGCATGGTGCCCATCAGTTCAGGCTGCTTACGCATGGTTTTAAGGGCGTTGGATTTGTACCAGTTCGGTGAGCCCGGCCCACCAGCCTCGTGATATTCTGGGTCCCAGCCATTTTGGAAAAACACCACTGGCATGCCGTTAGCACGGGCCACTTCTAGCACTTTGATGGTTTTAGCAATCACCGGGGCCGTGGTAGACACATCAAAACCCGCTTTATCCAGATAGCCGTTTTTGCTGGCATAGGCGTTCTGTAAATCCACCACAATGACTGCGGTTTCTGCGGGATTAAAAGCGATAGGCTCGGGTCTCGCGGGCAGTACTTTTTGCGTAGGCTGCCCTGCCCGCTCAGACTGAAAATAACCGGCCACTTCATAGTAAGGCTGCTCTGCCATCATGCGGCTCCTGTCTTGTCGTAAAGATGCTGACGGGATTTCATCAGTGGCTGAATTTTGGTGCCGAAATCATCCATGCCTTTGAGGAAATCATCGAAGGTCAGCAGTACACCGCCACAGCCGGGAACGGTATCAATTTCATCCAGCATGGCAGCAACCGAGGCGTAGGAGCCCACCAGCGTCCCCATATTCAAATTTACCGCCGAAGTGGGGTTGGTCATGTCGCGGACGTTGGTATCTTTGCCGGACGTTTTGTCTGCGGCGCCCTGCTCTGCCATCCAATCCAGCGCGGACTGATCTTTACCTTCTTTGTATAACTCCCACTTCGCCATGGCCTTTTCATCGGTTTCGTCGGCAATCACCATGATCAGTACTGCGGAATCGACCTTTCTCTCAGCTTTCGCAGCAGCTTCAATTAAACGTTCAGAGGTCGGTGAAAATGCAGTCGGTGTATTCACCCCTTTTCCAAAACAAAAATTGTAGTCAGCATGTTTTGCCGAAAACGCCATACCTGACGCACTTTGTCCGGCACAGATAATAGGGATTTTGCGGGACGGTTTAGGCAGCATACGGCAGTCATCCATTTGGAAATGCTCGCCTTTGAAATCACTCTTGCCAGTCTCCCACAGCTCTTTCACCACGGTGATATATTCTTCGAGATATTCGTAGCGGTTACCAAAGAACTGATCGCCGGGCCACATGCCCATCTGAGAATATTCAGGACGCTGCCAGCCGGTGACCAGATTCACGCCAAAGCGGCCGTTGGAAATGGAGTCGATAGTCGTGGCCATGCGCGCCATGATCGCCGGTGGCATCACCAGGGTCGCCGCGGTGGCATACAGCTGAATTTTGCTGGTCACGGCAGCAAGGCCGGCCATCAGGGTGAACGATTCGAGATTGTAGTCCCAGAACTCGGTATCACCGCCGAAGCCACGAAGCTTGATCATCGACAGGGCGAAATCCAGATCGTACTCTTCAGCCTTCATCACGATTTCTTTGTTTAAATCAAATGTCGGCTTGTACTGAGGAGAAGTTTTTGAAATCAGCCAGCCATTGTTCCCGATTGGAATAAAAACGCCTATATCCATTTTCGCTCTCACTTGTTGTTTCGTGACCACCGATATAGCAGCCATCCCTGACGATTTTTCTGATAGTTTTCATCATCGTTCACAAAACAAGCGAGCATTAATCGCGCCATGAATTTAAAGCCATTAAATTCATAAAGTTAAATTAAAATAAACACAAAAATCAGACCATTTGGTCCATTTTAGTTCAGTGTTATTGGCTGCTTTGCAGTCTCATGGTGCAAAGTTTGATCGGATTCAGGTTATTCTATAGAGGTTGTAAAAAAGGAAAAAGGCACCTCTAAAAGGATTGACTATGCGACTACATTCCCTAGACGCCATACGCGGCATTGCCATTCTTGGTATTCTCATCATGAACATTCCGTATCATGTGAATATGCTAGTGGGCTATGCGCATTTTGCGCCGCCCTTGTTAGCCGACCAAATAGTGAGTTTTCTGCAACTCATCTTTGCCGACGGCCGGTTTCGTACTTTGTTCAGTATTTTGTTTGGCGCGGGGTTAGCCATTCAATACGGGCGCTGTGAGAAAAATAAGTACGACCCATCGCTTTTTATTAAAACCCGACTTAACTGGTTGCTCCTATTCGGCGCATTGCACGCGCTGTTTATTTTCGGGGGTGACATTCTGATGTACTACGCGATTTGCGGCATGATCGCGAGAAAGTATCTGATGAATGACAATGCAGCATTAATGATGAAGGCACGTAAGTTTCTGATTATTGGAGGCGTCGTCATCCTGGTTATGTTCGTCGCCATGCTTGTTTTTTCCTCGCCGGACCATTTGATGATACGCGGCTCAAACAACTATCAAGAGCAGTTGTCCGTGTGGCGTGGCGGATACATCATTCAGATGTTGGCGCAAGGCGGTGTGGCGCTGGCGTTTCTGGTATTCGCTTGCATTGTGATGATATGGCAGACACTTGGCCTGATGTTGCTGGGCGTGTACCTGTTCCGAAGCGGATTTTTCGTCAATGGTTTCAGCCCGCAGTTATTCAGAAAAATCCTTATCGCCGGTATCGCAAGTACACTGCTCGCCATGCAACCGCTGATATTACAGTCGATATATATGGAAGAATTCGCGGTGATGTTGTCATCGATTTCCGCGATATTTGTGGCATTGGTGTACGCGCACCTACTAGTAAAATGCCAGCAAAACGAAAACTGGCTGTACAGTACGTTAAGCAATTGTGGTCGTATGGCGTTCTCTTTATATTTGTTGCAGTCCATCTGCATGGCGATACTGTTCCGGGCGATAATGCCCCACATTAATCCCGCATTTGAAGAAACCATGACACGAACCGATTTACTTTTCATCGTTGTGGTATTTACTGCTATTCAAATGCTGCTGGCGAATGTGGTGATGAACACGTTCGGTCAGGGGCCGTTTGAGAAACTGTGGCGATATTGCTATTTGCGCAGCTTCAATAAAAAGTCAGAGAAAGCGGCACTGAAGGCAAGTGAAGAGCCACCGAAAGCCTGAACGATATTACTCCTTTAACAAAGCGCCCACCGACTCTCGCAGCACTGCCAGGCTGCGGGCTTCAAACCATGGATTACGTACCAGCCAGCGGTTATTCCGCCCTGACGGATGAGGCAATACATAGCGGTTACCTGGAGATTGTGTTGTCGCTTCTACGGCTTGGGTCAGGGTTTTAAATTGTGGCAAGTAATACTGCTGGGAATAGCGGCCAATGTGGATAGTCAGGGCTGGGTTTAACTGTTTAATCACGCTAGCATGCCAGGTTTCGGCACAAATTTTTGGCGGCGGCGCATCCGCACCATTTTTGTAACCTGGGAAGCAGAATGCCATGGGCATATGGGCGAACAGGCCGGAATAAAACTCCTCTCTGTCTACGCCCAACCAGCTACGCAGTTTGTCGCCGGAGGCATCGTTCCAGGGTTTATTACTTTCGTGCGCCTTGATACCCGGTGCCTGTCCGATGATCAGAATGCGGGCATGTTCGCTGAACTGAAACACCGGATTCGGAACATGGCTGAAATCGCCAGCGCAGAGAGTACACCGGCGAATTTCAGCGGTTAACTTCTGACTTTCAGTTATTGTTGTCATGTTACCCTCCGGGTTGGCTCACCGCAGTTTATCTGAGAAATAATCCATTAACGCTACTACTCTGCGGGAAGGTGAACGGCTGCCGGGATACACGGCATACAAATTGACGGCCTCAGAGGTATACGCGTCCAGTGCACTTACCAGTCTGCCTGCCTTAATATCTTCAGCTACATCGATGGCGGATTTGAGCACCACGCCAGCACCACTTATCGCCCAGTTTCGCAGTGCCCCGCCGTCGTTTGTGGTACGGTTACCGGATACTTTTACCGAGAACCGTTTTTTCCCCTGACTAAAATACCACTCGCTTTGCGGTTTGCCGGGCCGGGATAATACCAGACAATTATGGGTACTGAGATCATCCGGATGTTCTGGCATTCCATGCTCTTCCCAGTATCGCGGAGAGGCGCAGATCAGTCTTCGCTGATTAACGAGAAGCCGGGCTTTGTGTCGCGAATCTTCCAGAGGACCGGTGCGAACAGCAAAATCAAATCCCTCATCCACTAAATCCACCACGCCATCAGTCAGGTTCATATCTATGCTGACTTCAGGATGCCGTTGCAGAAACCGATCAATGAGCGATGGCAACCGAGTACGGCCAAAATCGTTTGTAGTGGTAAAGCGTATACTACCGCGCAGCGGTCCGTTGTCTGTCATAGCATCAATGGCGTCGTCCAACTCTCTGATAATTCGCCGACAGTCCTCAACGAAGCGTTCTCCTTCCGGCGTAAATCGCATTGTCCGCGTTGTCCGCACAACCAGCGAGGTTGCCACCTCATGCTCAAGCTGTTGCAACGCCTGTGTTACTGCAGAAGGGGCGATATTTCGTTGCCGAGCCACTGCTGCCAGAGAACCCGCATCATGGATTTCCACGAATATTTTCAGTAATGCCAGTCTATCCATTATTCACTCATTTTGAATAAAGCGTTCTTGTATGACTTATTTATTCTTATTTTTTCAGATTTTAGACTATCCGGCATCACACAATCGAAGGAGATTATGATGGCGACTGAAATAACACGAGGCGGCGACGGTAACGGTGCACTGATTGGCGCAACACTTTTTATTGTTGGAGGTGGATCTGGTATGGGCAAAGCGATTGCTGCAATGGCCATTGCCCGAGGTGCCCGAGTGGCACTGGCTGGTCGCAGTAAGGAAAAGCTCGACGCCGCAGCGAAAGACCTTGGCGATAACGTTATTGGTACCTATTCACTGGACGTATCAGACGGGGCGCAGGTTAACGACGCACTGGCAGCAGAAGGCCCTTACGACCATATTATCTCTACCGCGGCCAACCTGGCATTCAAACCGTTCCTTGAACTGACAGACGAAGATATAGATAACATGCTTGGCAGTAAATTATATGGACCGGTAAATCTGGCCAGGGCGGCAGATAAACACCTGAAACCTACAGGTTCAGTATTGTTCTTTTCAGGTCTTGCCGCCTATCGTCAAGGCGAAGGCTCTTCGTTGGTCGGTACGGTAAACATGGCATTGGAAAGTTTGGTAGCTAACCTTGCCATCGAAATGAAGCCAAAACGCTTTAATGTCATTTCCCCTGGCATAGTCGACAGTGAAACCTGGGCATCGATGAATCAGCGTGAAAAAGCCGGTTTCTTTGATGATATTTCTGAAAAACTCCCGGTAGGACGGGTTGGCAAGCCGGATGATCTCGCCCATGCAGCGCTGACTGTGCTGGAAAACGGATTTATTGATGGCACCGTAATCAATGTGGATGGCGGCGGTCGGGTAGTTTGATCTCCCCCGCTTCATTACGACAGATTTCATTTTTGCTCCTCATCAACTAACAGGAGACTTTATGACCCACATGCTCATCGCCGGCGGTTCTGGTGTTACCGGACGCGGCGCTATTAACGCCCTGAAAAAGTCAGGCTGGCGTTTCTCCACAATTAGTCGCTCATCTTCAGGGGTGGAAGATGAGCCACATTTATCAGCTGATTTACTCGACCCGGATGCACTGGAAGCAGTGAGCGGCTCTCTTAAGCAGGTTACCCATATTTTTTATGCGGCCCTGAAGCCTTCTGATGATCCAAAAACAGAAGCCCGCGAAAACGGCGATATGTTTCGCAATCTGATTAACGCTGTTATTGCTTCCGGTGCCGATCTCAAGCAGGTGATATTTTTACAGGGTGGGAAGGTTTATGGCGCCCATCTCGGGGTTTATAAAACACCGGCCCGGGAAGATGACAGCCGGCATTTTCCGCCAAACCTGTATTTTGAACATGAGGACTTTGCCCGCACACTAACAGCCAAAGGCATTATCTGGACCGCTCTGCGGCCTGACATCGTGATTGGACATTCGCTGGGGTCTGCCATGAACATGGGTAACCTGATTGGTGTGTACGGCACGCTTTGCAAGCATCTTGGCGTTGCCATGCAGTTTCCGGGAACCAGTTCGGCTTTCGATGTACTGGTAAATACCTGTAGTGTAGAAGTGCTGGGTGATGCTGTGGTGTGGGCAGCACTGAATAATCATCAGGGCGCATTTAATGTAACCAACGGCGATCAGTTCCGCTGGAAGCATGTCTGGCCAAAACTGGCCTACTGGTTTGGCGTGGACGTGGGCGAACCTCAGCCTATCAGTTTGCAGCAGAGGTTGAACGAAGCTTCAGCAGATTTATGGCAGGATATTGCGACAAAATATGAACTGGAAATAGATGACATTTCCACGCTGGCGCAGGGTGCATTCGGTGATTTCATCTTTAACGTAGAAACTGATGCCGTGTTTGATGTCACAAAAGCCCGTCAGCATGGCTTTACTAAAATGCAAAAGCGTTCTGACGATGACCTTATCGCTCATCTGGAGGCCATGGTAGAGCAGAAATTAATCCCAGTTCCTCATTCAGTCCGGTAAATCTGTCACGCTTAATATGCCATTCTGCGCTGTCGCGCGAATGGCATACCGCCCCGATGACTGGCATCGGGCCAGCGTAGTCAGCTTGATGTGATGTCAGACGTTAAGGTTATTTCATCCAGTTTTTCCTCAATAAACGTCACCGCATCCACCACCGTCGCAACAGAACGATAGAAGAAATCCAGCGGGATATTTTCATAGGTATCGCTGGGTTTGTGATAGTGCGGATGATCTTCCACACCGAAATACAGAAACGGGATGCCCTGCTTAAAGAAAGAACCGTGATCCGACTGCATCGTCCAGTCCTGATGACCATCTTCCGGCTTATCATGGCCCATCAGCAGATGAATGCTGGCCCGGGCTGCAAGTTCTTCAATCAGTGGTGTCAGTGCCGGATTATGATACGTGCCGGAAACATACAGCTCGTCTTTGGTGTTCTGCGCGAGCATGTCGAAGTTAATCGCCAGAGCCGGATTGTCGATGCCGTGCTTATCAAGCGACGCGGCAATATGGCGGCTGCCCTGTAATCCCATTTCCTCAGCATCCGGGAAAATGATCCACACATCATGCTCAGGCGGAGTCGCGGCGAAGGTTTCCATTACCGCCAGTGCCGCCACCACGCCGGACGCATTGTCGTCGGCACCGTTATAAATCTCGCCCTTGTTGATACCAACGTGGTCGTAGTGGGCAGTAACAATCAGACTCTTGTCAGAATCGCCGGTGCCTTCGAGATGCACCAGAATATTAGTGCCTTGAATCACTTTTCCTTCACCCTCTTTGCGAGGTTGAACGTCAAATGGCAGCACTTCCACATCCACATTGCCTTTAAAGGCTGTCGCATGAATCCTATCCAAAATGTACTCACGGGCTTTTTCAGATCCTTCAGAGTCTGTTCTACGTCCTTCCATATCGTCGGCAGAAAGGGTTTTGAGGCCAGAGGACAGCACTGACGGCTCAACAGGGCTGGTTTCACAAGAGGCAGACTGACTGAACAGAAAGGCTGATGTCAGCAAAAGAGCAACGGGAGAAAACTTCATGGTAGTTCCTTTAAAAATGCATGGCAGGAGCATAACGGAACTACCACAAATAGGCGAGGCCATAATTTGCGAATGGCATTACGGCCTACCTTCATCACTCACAATGTGCCACGCATAGAAGGTGGCGGCACTGCCAGTTGGCCGGATTCAGTGAGCGTAAATGACGCCCGTTTAGACGCGTCTGAGTTACCACCCACATACACATCAAACTGGCCTTTCTCGAAACCGTAACTCATGTCAGCACGATGATACGCCAGGTCTTCAGCGGTCAGCTCAAAGGTTACCTCACGGCTCTCGCCGGCTTTCAATTTCACTTTCTGAAAGCCTTTCAATTCACGAACCGGACGGGTTACCGAGCCCAGCTTGTCATGAACGTACAGCTGCACCACTTCCTCGCCGTCCCGTTTTCCTGAATTAGTCAGGTTGACAGAGACTGTCACCGAGCTACCGGCATCCAGCGTCTCGCTGGAAACGCTGACTTCCCCGTAATTGAAGGAGGTGTAGCTGAGACCGAAGCCAAACGGATAAAGCGGCGTGTTCGCTTCATCGAGATACCGGGACCGGTATTTCTGCTCAGCGCCATTCACATCATACGGGCGGCCGGTATTTTTCATATTATAAAAAATCGGGATCTGGCCTTCAGAACGGGGAAAAGTAATCGGTAATTTTCCTGACGGGTTGTAATCGCCCACCAGCACGTCAGCGATAGCGTGTCCGCCCATCGTTCCCGGATACCAGGCTTCAACAATGGCATCCATGTTTTCCTGTTCCCAGTTAATGGTTAACGGACGGCCATTCATCATCACCAGCACCATGGGTTTGCCAAGCTGTTTTAACTGCTTCATCAGCGCCAGCTGGGTACCGGGCATATCCAGCGAAACGCGGCTGGCGGCTTCGCCGGTCATGTCCCATTTCTCGCCCATGGCCAGCACAATCACATCGGCCTGCCGTGCAACCAGCATCGCTTCATCAAACCCAGAATTATCCTTCGAACCAATATCGTAACTGGCCCCCCTGGCAGTAAGCAGGTCGGCATTTTTGCCCAGCTTTTCCCGTAATCCTTCAAGTAGCGTCACCGGCTTATCATAGCGGTCTCCAGCGGCGGCCCATGAGCCAATCATGTCCTCCTTGCTGTCGGCAAGCGGGCCAATCAGGGCAATGCGCTGGCCTTTTTTCTTCAGTGGCAGAATGTCGTTATGATTCTTCAGCAGTACCATCGATTTACGCGCCACATCCCGGGCATCATCCAGATACTCCTGTTTGCCGATAACCGACTTCTCCCGTTCGTTGTCTGAATAACGATAAGGGTCGTCGAACAATCCAAGCCGGTATTTCATTTCCAGAATACGCTTCACCGCGTCATCAATTTCAGCTTCGGTAACGGTGCCCTTTTCCAGCGCCTGTTGCAGGGTTTTCACGTATGCCTCGCCCTGCATGTCCATGTCGACACCAGCGTTAACCGAAATTTCTGCCGCATGTTGTAAGTCAGCGGCATAACCGTGGGGAATCATTTCATTGATTGAGGTGTAATCTGTCACCACGAAACCTTCAAAACCCCAGCGCCCTTTTAAAACATCCTGCAACAGGTAATGATTTCCCGTTGCAGGTATGCCGTTCAGTTCGTTAAATGATGTCATGAAGGTGGCAACCCCCATATCATTGAGTGCTTTGAATGGTGGCAGATAGGTGTCCCACAATTCCCGCTCTGACATGTTCGTGGTGCTGTAATCCCGGCCAGCCTGTGCCTGCCCATAAGCCGCATAATGTTTCGCACAGGCCAGCACGGTATCCGTGTCACTCAGGCTGTTTCCCTGAAATCCGGCAACCCGGGCTTTGGCAATCTCGGTTGCCAGAAACACATCTTCTCCGGCACCTTCTGATACTCTACCCCATCGCGGGTCCCGGGCGATATCCACCATCGGCGCAAAGGTCCAGTGAATACCGTCGGCTGCCGCCTCTGCCGCAGCGACCTGTGAACCTCTTTCAATCGCCTGTAAATCCCAGGACGCGGCTTCACCCAGTGAAATAGGGAAAATGGTGCGGTGGCCGTGAATAACGTCATACCCGAATAACAGCGGAATACCCAGACGGGTTTGCTCAACCGCAACCTTCTGCAGTTTACGGGTGTAGTCTGCGGTGAATGCATTAAAAATGCCCCCAACATTACCCGCCTCAATCTGCTCCAGATAATCATCAGACATAGACGGGCCGGTCACGTCCCAACCGCTGGTGAGCAAATTCATCTGACCAATTTTTTCTTCCAGTGTCATCTTTGCCATGAGCTCACCAACGGTTTTATCCATCGCCCGTTTATCGTCATGCCAAACAGTTTCGGATACCTGAGAATGTTTAGCAGATTGCGCTTGTACATTCGGCACCAGTTGGCTGCCTGTTGTTAGCGCCAGCGCCGCGCCAAGGGCGATGGCAAGAGTGGTTTTGGAAAAGGTCATGAAGAAGGCTCCTGATTACTTTTTGCGTTGAGGCGGATACGCACGTTGCGGTCAACCGAGAAACCGAGCTTTTTTAGCCCGCGCTGCACGTCTTTATCTTTCATGAAAGTGTTCCACAACAGTGCGGACCGGTAGTTTTCAATCATGCCCACGATGGGTCCCTGATCGATAGCAAGATAGGTATTGCGTACCTGAGTTTCAGGATCGCCAGAAACGCTCAGGTTGATGCCATCGAAAAAGCCCATACGGCCGAACAAATGTTTACCGTGGTTGCGGTAAAGGTTTTTTAGCACCTTCATCGATTCTTCCGGGGTATATGGCATCGACGACAATGCTGCCGTTGGCGCAATTGTACCGTGATCCCGCTCCGCGCCAGGCGCGTGAGCGGTGTAGCCAACGGGCACCATATCGCCGGCGGTCAAACCCCAGAAATCCTCGCCGTAACCTTCCCAGCCAAATGGGTTGTCGATGCTGTAAGCGCGGTTAATCAGCGTGTGGCGACGGTTTTGTTCCCAGTAATTGGCGTAACGATCTCGCAGACCTCTTGGATCCAGCCCCATGAAACTGTAGTGGGCAAAGAACAGCGGGCCGCCCATGTTGACCTTATTACCCAATGGTAATGTGATGCCGTAATACTCAGAGTAATTGCGGAATGTCTCATTTTCCCAGCTTGCCCAGCCATCGTGGTAGGGCTTTGCGGAAATTGGATTGGTGGGTGATGACGCTGCCAGCACGTAAACGATCAGGGCTTCGTTGTATCCCTTGATCGGATGGTTCATTTTCCAGCCGTAATTTTTCGACCAGTGCCAGTACAGAATATCTCGGCCTTGGGTGTACCATTGCCAATCCATGTCTTCCCACAATGCAGTAATACGCTGGCGCAGGCGCTTTTCTTCTTTGTCATCGCCATCGAAATACTGACGGGCGGTGAGCAGTCCCTGCATCATAAACGCAGACTCTACAATATCGCCGCCGTCATCGAACTTACTAAAGTTAAAGGCGTTCAGATCGTCAGCGGTATACCAATGCGCCCACATACCTTTAAAACGTTCAAATTGCTCCAGATGGTCAGTCATTTTATTCAACCGGGCGACAGCCGCTTCCCGGGTTATCCAGCCACGCTCTGCAGCGGTGATGATGGCGGCAATACCAAAGCCAGTACCGCCAGTTGTTACAATATCACCGTCTTCATCCATAAACGGAATGCGTTCTCTGGCCATGCCGCTAGACGGTTCAGCATATTCCCAGAAATAGCGGAAGGTGTATTTCTGCACCATGTTCAGCAGTTCGTCATCGGTGAAATCCCGGGTGCTTGCAGTGCCACTGGCAATTTCAGTGGCTTTATCGTCTTCCACTGCCATCAGGCGGTATTTAAGATGCAGGTTCGCTCCCATATCACGGACAAAATCCAGCGCAAAACTGCTGTTGGTTTTCTTGCGAGTCTGCCATTTCTGACCACCGTCGGATGACACATCAATCCGGTAATGGGTGCCTTCCTCATAGAGAGCATCCCAGTTCAGCTCCACATGGCTGTCGTACCCTTCCAGTGTCCAGTCAGCCGCCATCGCCGGAGGGTGCATTGCCAGAATTGCTGCGGCGGAAATACCGCGAAGAAAATGTGATAAACGCATTGTCGGGTCTCTGATATAAGTCGTTGTATTTAAGTTGTGTCGTCAGGTAAAAGTACGGGGCAGCAAGCCTGCCCCGATAATCGTCCTCTTCAGAGGATCTGATTGATAATGTTTAGAAGCGCCAGCCGGCAGAGAGTTTCAACTGACGCATACCGCCATTTGAAGCCGAGTTGTAGTTTGGCTGACCGAAAGTTTCTAAGTCCGGATTTAAATAGAAATTGCCGTAGTTGTCCTCGTTGAACAGGTTCTGCACGTCGAATCGAATCCATGCAACAGAGTTCGCAATAAGATAGTCGGTAGGAAAATCTTTGCTCAAAGCCAGATCAAACCGGGAATAACCACTCTTCGACGGTTCAGCCCGCTCGAAGGTACACTGGTTGTTATCGTCGCACAGGGTGTATTGGAAGATACGCTCTGACGACCAGGTGTACTTGGCAGTGAGCGCAATGTTCCACGGCAGGTCGTAGGAACCGGTGATCACCACACGATGGTCCGGCACGCCTACGGATTTATTCCAGCCGTAGTCGCCTACACTTTCATAATCAAAGGCATACACTTCGCTGTAAACCCGGTTCTCTTCTGCATCGGTAAAGGTGTAGGCAAGGTTCACGCCCCACCCATCTTTATGAGAGCGGTTCAGTTTGAAGTAAAGGTTGTTGGCGCGGGTTTCGCCATCGTTAGTGGCGATGATCAAACTCCCCCACCCTGGAATACCGTAACCCCACGGCGCTCCCCAATTAGTGCCTTCCTGAAAGAATTCACCATTTGGCAAGCGATTACCCAACAGCCAGTTGAAGCCATTTTTACTCACTACCCGAGCTAAGCTGACTTCGGTATTCCAGTCACCAAACACGCTGCGCACACCGAAACTCATCTGATCCGAATACGGCATTTTAAGATCATTAGGGAGCATGTAACGGGTTCCGCGGACTTCGGTGCTGGCAATCAACGAATCCAGACCTCTTTGCGTGAGGTACGACGCATCCCAGGGTACACAGTTTGTGGCAGAGGCATCACAAGGATTGGCGGCATCGCCCTGGAAGAAGTATTCCGCGGTGGTGAATGAACCCGTGCTCATTTCCAACTGCATAAAGTCAAATTGGTTACGGTCGTAAGACCGGCCATAGCCACCAAACAGCATGTGATTCCTGTCTTCATCCATCACGTAACTAAAGCCCAAGCGAGGCTGCCAGGCACCGGTGAAGTACTCCCGCTCAGTACCAGTGCTAATGTAGTCGTCGATGTTGTAATTCGCGTTCTGAATATTTTCCCAGCCACGGAGAGCTGCAACTAAATCGTCGGGGGTCTGATAATTTTTGTAGCTCGGCGTTTCTTCGTAATCCCAGCGAATACCGATGTTCAGAGTGAGTCGATCGGTGACCTCCCAATCATCCTGGATGTACAGACCTAACTGACGGTTCTTCGCTTCAACGGCACCGCCGACAGAGCCGCTCGCGGGGATCCCCCATTGCACACGATAAGGCTGAACCACATCAAATTCACCCTGGCCATTGAATTCAACGTTGTAGTAATACTGCGGATTTATTGGCTGCTGCTGGATGGTACGAAGCTCAATGTCTTTATATTTGATGCCGGCTTTGATTACATGGTATCCGTTCCATTCCAGATCCAGCCAGGTGAAATCGTTCTGGATCCCCCAGCCCTTCTGGCCCTTTTCCTGGTAATCCTGGCCACCGCCAACATTAATAATTGATTGATTTTCTGCGGTTTCCAGTCGCATACCGATCTCATCAGTAAAGGCACGTGGATTCCAAGCAGCGTCTTCATAGGTCACACGGAATTCATTCTGCCATGCGTCAGCGGTATAGGTATATTTCACGTGATAACGATGGTCTTTAACCTCCCGATCCACGCCATATTCGTAAGCATTGGCGCCACCGAAACCAGAAACATCACTTTCGTCACGCAGTTTAACCGACGCTTCCAGGGTCTGGTCGGCGTTAATCATCCAGTCAATCTTGCCAAAAAACAGATCTTCTTCGAAATCAGACGCGAAACGACCAATACTTGATGCATATTCAGAAGGTAAGGTGACAAAGTCTATCCCGGAACCACCAATCACATCCTGTGGCTGAGCGATGGTTTTCTTCTCATAGGAAGCGAGGAAATGCAGTTGATCTTTAATGATCGGGCCAGCGAATGTTGCACCGGCGTGACGAATTAACGAACGGGTTTTGCCTTCCGTTTCATTAGGCTCTGCTTCGCGGAAGCCTTCATCGGTGTAGTCGACAAAAAAGTCCCCTTCAAACTCGTTGGTACCGGAACGGGTAACAGCAGTGATCGCTGTACTCCCCACCTGATCGTACTCGGCTTTGTAGTTTTGGGTAATCACTTTGTATTCGCCGATAGCGCTCTGCGGAAACGGGTTACCACGGCTGGAATCCTGACCGGTAACACCGCCCTGAAGTACATAATCTTTCTGGCTGACACCATCGAGAAATACATTCACACTTCGCTGATGCTGAGCACCACCGCGTAAGCTAACGCTTCCGTCAGCGCCAGTATTCACCTGAACGCCTGGTGCGAGGTCAGCGAAAGCGAGAAAGTTACGGTTGTTTTGTGGCAAACGCATCATCATTTCGGGCGTAATGTTGGTACCGATTTCGCCACCTGAGAACGCCTCAATACGGGTACCAGATACGGTGATCACTTCTACATCGTCTTCGCTGGCTGCCACATCGAAATTCAATCGCGCAGACTGTCCAACTCTTAATGTGATTTCTTCCACATCACCGTCAACTATGACCTGATAGGTGCCGGGACGCAGGCCGACAAACACATAAGAACCATCTTCGCGCGTGGTGGTTTCGTTCACATAACCCCGCTCGGTATCACGGGCCATGACTTTCTTACCCGCAGCGTTGTCAACGGTGCTAACGACCTTACCCCGCAGTGTTGCTCCTTCAATTTGTGCCAGTGTAGGAAAACTGGTTACGCCGGCTGAAGCAATGGCAACGGCAAGGGCACTGCGTTTAATCCAATGTGGTGTGGTGTTCATATGTGTCTCTCCATAAAAGTGGCCCAGTGCGCTCCTGCGATACTCCACACGCAACCTGTCGCCAAAAAGATCTGGTAAATAGGCTGTAACGCCCTTCTTTATTTTTGGAAACCGATTTCATTACCCAGGCAATAAAAAGCTGGATTCAGGATCGGTTACGCCCTGCTCCAGCGATCTGATTTCGAATTTACATTAGCCTAAAGTCTAAAGTCAAATACAAAAAATTAACATTAACTCTCAAGAAAAATAACAACACTCAAATATAAGAGCATGAATTTATTGAAATTAAGCTAAAACGCATTGTTAAAATATTGATACGCAGCCAGAGTCCAATAAGATTATTTCTTAACATTAAATCTCAAATGATTAATTTGTGAGTGGTGTATCTCCACCTTCTCCCCAGAGGTATAAACTTTGAAAAAGAAACAAAAAACGGCATATAAAACAGTTGTAAAGTTCAATACATAGACAATTAAAACGCCAAAATGGAAACCGATTTCCAAGCAAAATTGCTTTACTTTGCAATCGATGCCAGACTTAACCACCCGCATTCGGGCTCCTAATAGGAATATCGACCTGAGCGATGGCAGTTATTTGCATAAAAATAAACGTATTTCCGGGGCATCCAGAGAATGGACTATAAAAAAACAACAACGGCGAATACCAATAAAGAAATGGCCATGAGTGACATCGCCACAAAGGCTGGCGTTTGCAAGGCAACCGTTTCAAGGGCTTTAAATACGCCAGATCGAGTAAGTGCCAAAACCCGTGAAAAGGTGCTTAAAGTGGTTGCTGAAATGGGCTATACGCCAAACAAGCTGGCTGCCGGTCTGCGTCAGGGTAAATCCCGCAATATCGCTATCATGTTGCCAGATATTACCAACCCTTACTTTTCCCCAGTGATCAGAAGTATCGAGAATGTGGCACACAAGCGGGGCTATTCGGTGGTGCTTAACGATACTCAGGACGACCCGGCATTAGAACGCACCTTTGCCGGGATGGTGAGAACCCGACAAGTTGACGGCATAATCACTAATTCCAGTCGCATCCCGTTTGATATCGACCCCGCCAGACCAGTGTCAGAACAGCTTCCGCCGCTGGTGAATGCATCGGAGTTCGCAGAGCTAAGTGGTATTCCCAAAGTCGGCGTCGACAACTACCTAATTGGAGTGGAGGCCACTGAGCATTTGCTTGCCCTCGGTCACACCCGCATTGGCATTATTGCCGGGCCGGACACTATCAACAGTAGTCTTTTACGGGAACAGGGATTTCGGGATACGATGGCAAAGGCCGGCGCTAAGGTTGAGGAAAAGCTGGTTTTTCACGGTGATTTTTCCAGCCAGTCTGGTGTTGAAGGCGCTCAGAAACTGATGCAGCAACGCCACCGTCCAACCGCGCTATTCTGTTTTGGTGATCTCGCCGCCATCGGCGCGCTCCACGCATTAAGAGAGCTGGAATACCGTATCCCTGACGATGTGTCTGTGATAAGTGTAGACGGTATTGCGCTGGGTGAATATTGTGCCCCACCACTCACTACCATTGCTCAGCCTATGGAACAAATAGGCAAAACCATCGCTACCATACTGCTGGATCTGATTGATGGCAAACCACCACAACAAGAAGTGAATATTCTGCCCCATCAGTTGGTAGTGCGCAAAAGTACCGGGCCGGTGCCGGGGTAATTAGTGATGAATACGGTATTCTGTTACTCGGCCTAATTCAGTGACTCGACTTACTTCTGTTCTCGCCTAAGCACAATCAACCCCACAACCAACGATGCTAGCGCCGCCACGGTGCTGAAATAAAACGCCACATTGGAAGAATATGCCCAAAGGTAACCGCCTAGTGCCACGCCGCTTGCTTGCCCCGCGCCGATACAAACAGCGCTATATAACGCCTGCGCTTTGCCTTGGTTTCGACTTGATGCCACCTGCTTAAAAAGCAGGACCGCAATGGTGTGTACCGCACTGAAACTGACACCGTGCAAAAGTTGTAAAAGGGTAAATTCCACCACACTACCAGTTTGCGTTGACATACCTAGCCAACGCAGCGTGGTGAGCGCCAGACTGAAAAGTAGCAGTGTGCGAAGTGAAACATAACGCATCAGCCAGGGCATCAGCGCAAACACCGCAATTTCTGACGCTACACCCACAGTCCATAAGTTACCGGTGACGGCGGCACCAATCCCCTGCTCTTTCAGCAATAAACTGTAAAACCCGTAGTAGCTGCCGTGACTGAAATTCACTAAAAAGAAGATTAAAAGCAATCCCCATAGCGCAGGCTGTTTCCACAAGCTTTCTGAATTACCTTTCGGCATAGATGATACTTGTAGTGGCGACTGCCCCTGATTTACCAGCGTGACCAGCCACAAAACGCATAGCAAACCTAGGACGATATACGGCAGGCATTCCACAGAATACTGCTCAACGATTTGACCTACTGCCCACACTGCAGTCAGAAAGCCGCCGGAACCCCATAACCTGATCCGCCCATATCCTTCTGGCTTGTTTGCCAGATGACTAAGGGTGATAAGTTCAAACTGGGCATTTAGTCCTTGCCAGCAAAAAGCGCTCATACACAAAACTGCCACCAGCGCCCAGTAACTGTTGAAACAGAAGAACGCTCCTGCAAAGCTGACCACGGCGAACAGGTTACCCATCTGAATAACCCGAATCCTAGAGGACGCCCGATCGCAGATTTCCCCCCATGCATAAGGGGCGACAATGGTGGTAACCATTTGAAGCGAAGTAAGCTGACCGATTTGCCATGGCGAATAGTCCAGCGACTGCATGAACAACATCCAGTACGGCAGCATAGTGCCAAGCACGGCACAATTGAAAAAATAGAAGGCAGATAATCGCCAGTAAGGACTACTGGGCGTTACTTTAGTCGCTATCGACAAACAGGTTCCCTGCCGTTGCCGTTTAAAGAATTTAGGCTTACTGCTGCCTGACCACCGCTTCCTGCATCACCAGCTTACCCACGATGCGCTTCACCACGGGTGAAACCATCATGATGATGGGAAAGGCAATGGCAAATGTCATCGGCCAGGACGTCAGCCAGCGACTGATGAGGTCGTCAGCAAAACCAATGTTAATCGTTGTAACTACCAGCGACATGATACCTGACATAAAAAATGCCATGAATAAAGCGAAAACAACGGGGGCGAAACGGGGATGGATCATGATTATCAGCCTCTTTGTCTGGCTTAATTTTGCACATATCAGAAGTTAAATTGTACATGATGACACGCAGTATTCACCAGTTTTATGCCGCCTGTACGCCACGTCTTACGTAATTTTCACGTTCATTTCATTCTGCTAATATAACCTTTAAATATCGGTTAACTATCCATGTTTAAAAAATGCACGCTGCAAGGCTTTCAGTGATGTTTAAAGTGGGTTAAATACCGATTTTATAACGCTGAATAAATCAGTCCGCCTTACTCAACATCAAAAAAATCAGTCAGCCTCTGCTTCTGCATTCCTGCGGCATCAAAATTATCAGACGCAAGCCATGCCTGATAGCCCCCACGCAGTCTTGAGTACTCGTTATCCAAAATGGCGTACCACGCGGTGTCGCGGTTTCGCCCTTGTGTTACCAGCATTTGCCGAAAAATACCTTCAAAGGTAAAGCCAAACCGCACTGCCGCCGCTCTGGATGGCGCATTAAGTAAATCACATTTCCATTCCAACCTTCGATAACCTAGCGTGGAAAAAACATATTCAAGTAAAAGCGACATGACTTCTGTCGACATTGCAGTGCGTTGCATCAAGGATGAATAAACCAGATGACCCACTTCAATTACCCCATTCGTAACATCAATTCTCATGAGTGCAACCGTGCCCAGAGCATTTCCAGTCGCGTTGTCGATAACGGCAAACTGGTATGGATCGCTTTTATTCGCCATTCCAATCAGGAAGTCCCGGTAGTCTTTTAATGAAGTAAAAGGGCCGTAAGGTAAATAGGTCCAATTCCGCTCATCTTCACTTTGCTGAAAAGCTTGGTAAAGGCTCTCTGCGTGACGATGAGCGTCGAGTCGCTCTAATCGGCAGTATTTTCCTTCAATACACGATACTGTAGGCGGTTCAACTGGCTGCCATTCTGGTAACGTTTCTCCAACCGGTTGTCCAAATTCATTGAGTTTCATGGTCTATTCAGTATGTGGCAAGTTTGAACCCAAAATACGTTGCCACCGAAAATATAGCAATACCCTTCATTTGTAGTATTTGGGGCTTTTTTAGCCGTTTTTTAAAAGAGTATATTTGAATGGGCACTCGGCTGGAGTGGTATTTAGACAATATCTATATTCCACATCTCATCAATCGTGTTGAATACGGCTGGCCCTAGAGCAGAAAAACACTAATCCGAGCAAGATACTGCATCAGACATCACAAACCAAATCTAACTAAAAGCGCTGAATAGCCCAATTCAGCGCGATAAGCGCAATGACCGACGACGCCAATGGCATTATTACCGAAACATAAGCACGTACATGCCGAAGCGCTAACAGCACCGGTAGTAACAATAGCACCACGACTAACTGTCCAATTTCCACACCGATATTAAACGATGCTATGGCCAAAAGCGGACTGGCAGCATTCGCTTGCAGCTCTCCGAAAACGCTGGCAAAGCCCATTCCATGCAGTAAACCAAACGCAAAAGTGATAAACACCAAACGGTGAATTACCGGCCAAATATTGTTTAGCGCCGTGAGCATAACTGAGATGGCAATACCGAATTCAACCCAGCGACTAGAGGGTTGATACCAACCTAGTGCCGTAGTGGTAAGTGTGACTGAATGTGCCACGGTAAAAGCCGTCACCAGCCACAATGTAGATTTGAGAATAGTGCCAGTACGTTCCTCACCCTGCCAACGATTGTCTTTTCTCACCAAATTAACAGTGAGCAGCATGGCCAGTAAAAACAGAATGTGATCTATACCAATCCAGATATGAATGATGCCCTGATAAACAAAGGTCGTTATTGTCTGCCAGGCGGTAGTACCTGAGTCGGTCGCCAACGCACTTTCTCTATGTGAATCAGTGAATACATCGGTAAGACTGGCACCACCAATTGTCGCCGTTAGCAGGGTTTTATGACTCGCTTCCATGTCAAATACACCCTGGTAACTAACAACTATAGCGGAGTCTGTAGGACAAGTAAGCGTAAATGGAATCGCTATCAGATCGATGCCAGATATGCTCTCCATGGCAACATCTTTAAAGACTGGGCGACATAGCGTGTCCTGCTGAGTAAAGCGTAGCACTGAGGCGGCATAATCATGTAATCCGGGCTGTGCTGCCTTCACCTCTTGCCAGGTAAGATCGCCGTCGAAATTCTCGTCGAGCTTCACCTCAATCTCAAGGTCATAAGGCATTAACGACAACCTTCCCTCAAGCTGACGCGTGTCTTCACCAGACAGGGTCAAATAGCCATTACTCAGCTCGTGCGCAAAACCTTTACTGGCGACAAAAAAACTGAGCTGAAGCACCATGAGTACTATTGAAAGCTTTGCGTAATACACCCAGCGCATAGGGTACTCCATTGTATTTACTGCCTTAATTCCAACGCATTGGCTCGTTGCAATAACATTTTATCGTCCCAAGTTTTGCCGTGCTCCCAATTGAGCTTTGCAAAGTGCATTGCCTTCACCGGGTCAGCATTTACATCGAGGTAATACCGCGCCAACTGGGCTGCGTGCACATTATCACCACGCCATTCCCGCATTGTAACGCGTTGCTTCATAATTTGTTGCCAGAAGTCGTTGGCTGCTAACGTAGCTTCCGCCTGAGCGAGTCTGACAAGTATGGCATCATCCACATTAGAAGGTGCCTTGATCAGCGGTGTAAGTTTATCAATAACAGCGCTGGAGCGTTCCAATTCAAGCTGAATGTCGGCCCAAAGGGCAACACGGCTAATCGGCGCAGCCGACAAATCGATATTACTGAGATAGTCTTCTGCCTCTTCAGGTTTATTCAGTGCCAATGCCATCGCCGCTAGAATTTCTCCTGCCCAGCTATCGATAGCAGGAGCGCGTTCGAGACCTGAGAACTTACGTAGTTGCTGTAATTTTTGATAGTCTGCTTCGTCTGGCTGCTGCTGAGCATCGATATCCAGCAAACAAATGGCAGCGAATGTGGGCTCGCCGATGCCAGCCAACTTTTGACAGGCCTTGCGTGCCTGCTCAGGGCTTCCCCGATTCACTTCCACTGTAGCAAGTAACATGAGGGCAGAAGCTGATGCCCCGTGCTGTCTGATCGTGTTGTCGAGCACTTCAGCAGCCTCGTCAAACTGATGTTGTTGTTGCAATAATCTGGCATGAAAAATATGCCATTCGGGATTAGTAAGTTGTGCATTCAACCCGCGTAGAGTTTGTCTATAGAGTTTGCGTAGCACTTTTTCCGAGCCATTTAACGTACGGGCTTGCTCCAACTCCTGCTGCAATGTCTGCACATCGGGTAATGCATCAGAGGGCCGTTCCCAACTCGCGATAATCGTGTTGTTGTCCGGATAGTAAACTGCAGCTTCTGCATGATTATTGACACTCGTCCCAAGTGTCACCAACACGGTAATGAGCAAAGTGACAGCACCCGCACATATTATGCCGGTAAGCAGCGTTGTAACGTCTTTCGCTATTCTCATGGCTAGTTCCCTGTTAGAAAGCCATCCCTGGCCAAATGTACTGTGGTATTAATAATCGTTCAGCAAATCATCGTAGGCTGTTGGATCATCATCATCAGAGAACTCTCTGCCATTAACAGGCAAAGGCATGTCCGTTGCAGATTGATTAAAAGCGGCACGAATGTACGCTGCGCTTTCCACCTGCTCGGCTTCAACCGTAATGCCAATAGTGCCACTCACAGGGTCACTTTCACCATCTGTTACCGTGAAAGTAAACATGTCTTCGCCGGTGAATTCACTCGCAGGAGTGAATGTAAAACTGCCGTCGCTGGCAACTTCAACCGTACCGTTCGAGGGCGCGTCAGCGAGCGCGAACGTCAGTGTGTCGCCATTTTCGTCAGTTGCTGTCAGCATGTCGGAAAAAGGGGTATCCACTGTAGTGGTGAAGTTGTCAGAAACGACTTCTGGCGCGTAATTGACGACCTCATCGTCATCGTCACTGCCACAGCCGGTAAGCACCAGGCTCGCGGCTGCGAGTAAGTATAAATGTTTCATCATGGCTCCTTATTCTGCTGAGCCAGAAATAGGCGTGGCAAGATACGGGAAGCTGCTATTCATCATCGATGCGTCTACCGGCGCACCATCGGTAAACGGCACGTTACCCACGCTGGCATCTTCTTCTGCACACAGCCCTAAATCCGTTGGCTCACCGTTTACCGGGATCGGATAGCATAAAGCACCCATCACCACGCGAAGAGCGATATCTACCACGTCATCACCAGGGCGGCGTCCATTTGGGAAACCCGCCAGATCATCGCCAGCTACGCCAAACGCAGACTGCTCACCTGCTGGTGTCGCGGCAATGGCGGTGTTCAAACGCAGCATTTCTGATGCAGTTACTGAAGCCTGCTGATTAACACCTGGGAAGCCGGTAAGAAACGCGGTGACCAAATCATTACGTGGAAAATTAGTGGGTGCCAATGTTTCGATAGACGTGCCAAGCGTTGTATTTACGGCATCACGAAACAGAATATTCAGCAGTTCAGGCAGCACGGGATGGGTAACGTAGTCGGCAAACTGACCATCCTCAGATGGATGCGACGAGTTAAACTTATCTTTGTCGGCAAGACCAATTACCAACTCATTGACCAATGGGCTGCCCAGACGAGAAACTTGTGTCATCGCGCCGCTAGCCACGGCGGGTTTATCGAAGGTAGCATTGGGGTTTAGAATTCTGGCTTGTGGCAAACTGGCGGTTGTCCAGGCACCAACGGTGCCGTTACCGTCACCGGTGATACATGCAGCCGGAATTTCAACGGCAATGGAAGTGACGTTTTTGTCAGCTAAATCGTCATTATCGGCACTCTGCGTTATGCCTCCCGGAAAACCATCACCGTCACCGGCTCCTGGTGCGCTATCACCTTCAACGGGCACATAATTAACCAAGTCAAAAGTATCCCCCAGATTTACGACGAAGGGGTCTTTGCGTTGTCCGACAAAAACCTTGCCGTTATTGTCGCAGCCGGGCACAGAAAAACTATATACAAACTGCCCTGCATAGCGTTCGTACTCTGTGGAACTGGTAAAGGTTTTATCACCAATGTAATCCAGCGGCTTCGAGAACATGTCACCTTCGGACGGCATTAGCATGGTACGTTCGCCAGTACGCGCATTACCGCTAACCCACGTCATGGTGTAACTTTCAGAAAAGTTGGCATTGCTTTGGTCGTCAGCACTAACCGGCCCTACATTTTTCAATGGCACCTTTATCATTTTCTGGTCGCCTTCTGGACCCACCGGTAAAGCTACACCTTCGTTTTCAGCCGCCAGCATGGCGCTGAACTGGAATGCAAAAGTGATATCTTCCATGGCGTCGCCATCATTATCGATATGGATGGCATAAACGGCATCGGGATCCATAGCGAAATAATTCGGGCCCCCGTAAGCGTCCTGCAACGGAATATAGTTAGCTATTAAGGTTACATAACCTTCGCGACCGGTTTCATAGCTGTTAAACATATAAAAATCGGTTGCATCGACCGTTGGAGCACGCGTAATTGCAGGTGCTTCACGGTGGCTAGACGCCAATGCAGAAGTAGAAACACCTGCAAGTAATGCAGCTGAGACAGCGAGGCTGAGCGGTTTGAACGGGGACATAGACATACCTTTTTTTAGTGAATGTACAACTAGCCATACGGGGAAGATGGCTAACTAGATGCAATATTTTTAAAATAATTTAAAAAAAAATCTTAAAAAGTATGTAACAAAAGACCTATCTCGCCAGTAGAAATCCACTCAGCAATGGCTTCTTACTGTTATCTAAACAAATTTTGTAATAGCTTCGTCCACCGGCACATCACCATCAGTGAGTTCGATAATTTTGTGCGTCAGTGCTTTGTTATCGATAATGGCCCGAATGGTATCGGCAACATTGTCACGAGAAACATCGCCATATTTAATTGCGTACCCGGCGTTTACTTTCCCGGTGCCTTCTTCGATGGTCAACGTGCCTGGACGGAGAATGACCCAGTCCAGCGCACTTTCTGCAAGGTACGCATCCGACAGACGTTTTACCCGCATATAGTTTTCAAAGGTGTCTGAAATCTTTTTGCCACGACCCGCATCAGGAAAAGCAGAAACCAACACAAACCGCTTAGCCCCAGCGGCAATAGCGGCATCTACGGTTTTTTCCAGGCCCTCGCCATCTACCTTATTCGTAAGCTCTTCACTGGCGCCGCCCGCACCCGCGGTGAACACAACGGTATCACAACCTTTGATGGCCGAAGCCAGGGTGGGTACATCGGTTTCTGTGATACTCAATAAGCACGTGCGCGCACCCCGCCCTTCCAGATCCTGCTGTTGCTGCTCTTTTCTGTGCATAGCAACAACGTGATGACTCCCTTTAACCAGTTTTGAAACAAGACGGGTACCCACATTGCCCGCAGCGCCAACAACAAATACATTCGCCATTTTCATACTCCTATGATGTGACCTTTGCCGCCCTGAAAGGCAGCGAAATGAAATAAGTACCTCTTTGTTACTTACCGAGTGGTCTTGAGATCAACCTTTGCGATGCGACGACCGAAAACGACGATCTATCGATAAAGTGAACAACTCTAGGTGAGTACGGTATAAAAATGAGTTCATTTGTGTCTCGGAGTCTATTTATGTTTCGTGTGTTTTCCCTAGCCCTTCTATTTTGGCTTAGCGCTTTTCATTCAATTGCTGCCACCATTCCCCCGATGGACAAGCGCTTGTCTAATTTGAATTATCCTTTCGCTGTCGACACTTACCACTTTAACTCTCAAGGCAAAGCGTTAGACATGGCCTATATGTATTTGCCGCCGGAAGAAAATAAGCCTGTTGTCACCTTGCTTCATGGTAAGAATTTTAATGGTGCATACTGGCAGCAAACGGCTGAGTTTCTGCAGGACAACGGCTACGGCGTGCTGATCCCAGATCAGATCGGCTTCGGGAAGTCGTCTAAACCCACTGACTATCAATATAGCTTTGCTGCGCTGGCCAACAATACTCGCGGGCTGCTGGAAAAGTTAGATATTGATCAGAGTGTGATAGTGGGCCATTCCATGGGCGGTATGCTGGCTACCCGTTTTGCGCTGTTGTTTCCCGAACACACCGCCAAACTGGTTCTGGTGAATTCCATTGGCCTGGAGAATTATCTGCTTTATGAAAGCTACCCTGATATCGAATCGGCGTTTCAACGAGAGTTGAATAAAAAACCAGAGAACATCGTGACCTATCAGCAAAAGAACTATTACGATGGCAAGTGGAACGACGACTACGCTAGCCACGCGGCTTTTTTGCAGGGGTGGATAAAGGGAGACGATTGGCCACAGTTAGCGAAAGTGGCAGCACTGACCTACGACATGATTCTTACCCAACCCGTAATAGAGGATTTTCAATATTTGAAAGTCCCCTCTACGTTGATCCTCGGTACCCGGGATCGTACTGCGCCAGGGCGAGCAAGCAAACGTGAAACGGTTACCCGCGAACTCGGTCGCTATGACAAGTTGGGTGCCGAAGTGAAACAACGAAACAGTACGCTTTTTATTGTTGAACTAGAGGGGTTGGGCCACCTGCCACAGATTGAAGACTTTGCGACTTTTAAAGTCCCTTTTTTGAAAGCAGTTGAATTAGCGCCCGCTCTATAGGGGCGCTTAATTAAGACTTCACCAAAACTTCACAAGATCGTCAAACTACGGCGAATTAGCGATTATCAGCGGCGAAATATCCTCTACATACCACTGAGGTCTTATTCCGTTAACGAAATATCGGTGTAAAGTTTACATCGATATTAAGCTTTATCGACATATCGTTCTCATTCGTTGTATTCCGTTTTCTCACACATCTTCGAATAGACTTTTTTATCCCTATAAACACGATCGGAGTGAACATGTTTTCTGAATCCAGGGTTTTGTGTCCGCAATTGAAAAGCAAAATAATGACCGCTGAACAGGCTGCGGCATTTATTAACGACGGCGACACAGTCGGTATGAGTGGTTTTACTGGCGCTGGATACCCTAAATCTCTACCCCGCGCGCTGGCAAATCGTGCCGGAACTGAACACAAAGCCGGAAGGCCTTTTCAGATTAATCTCTGGACCGGCGCATCGACTGCACCAGAATTAGATGGTGTACTCGCTGAAGCCCAGGGTATTAATATGCGCCTGCCATTCCAGTCTGATCCTACCTGCCGTAAGCAAATCAATAATGGTCAGATGCATTACATCGACATTCACCTGTCTGAAGTGTCGCAATACGCGTGGTCAGGCTTTTTGGGTAAACTGAATATTGCCGTTATTGAAGTGACGGCAATTCACGAAAATGGCCGACTGGTGCCGTCTTCATCCATTGGCAACAATAAAACCTGGATTGAACAGGCTGATAAAATCATTCTTGAAGTGAACAAGGGTCAGAACCTGAAACTGGAAGGCATGCACGATATTTATTACGGCACCGCACTACCGCCCCACCGTAAACCAATTATGATGACCAAAACCGACGATAGAATTGGCGACAGTTATTTTCGTATTCCGCCAGAAAAAATTCTCGCCGTTGTTGAAACAGATGCACCAGACAGAAACAGCCCTTTTACGCCACCTGATGCAACATCACGACAAATTGCCGACCATATTCTGGATTTTTTCCAGTTCGAAATTAACAAAGGCCGCTTACCGAAAGAACTATTGCCGCTGCAATCCGGCGTGGGGAACATTCCGAACGCCGTATTGGAAGGTTTGGATACCGGTGGCTACAAAAACCTCACCGCTTACACTGAAGTGATTCAGGACGGCATGCTGAAAATGTTGAAGTCGGGCACCCTGTCTTCAGCGTCTGCAACGGCCTTCTCATTGAGCCCCGTGGCACTGGAAGAACTGAACGACAATATTGACTTCTATCGTGAGAGAATCATTCTGCGTCAACAGGATATCAGTAATCACCCGGAAGTGGCCCGTCGTCTTGGCGTAATTGCCATGAATGGTCTGCTTGAGGCGGACATCTACGGCAACGTGAATTCCACTCATGTAATGGGTACGCGAATGATGAACGGTATTGGCGGTTCTGGTGACTTTGCCCGTAACGGCTATTTGTCGATTTTTGTGACGCCTTCCATTGCTAAAAACGGGGCTATTTCGTCGATTGTGCCTATGGTTTCACACGTCGACCACACCGAACACGACACCAAAGTGATTGTGACCGAACAGGGCCTGGCAGACCTACGTGGCCTGTCGCCTCGTCAACGTGCCAAACTCATTATCGACAAATGTGCACACCCTGACTTCAGAGATCGCCTGCATGATTACTTCGAGCGCGCCTGCGCAACCGGCCGCGGCATGCACACTCCGCATATTCTGGGCGAAGCGCTGAGCTGGCATGAGAACTTTGAACGCTACGGGAAGATGTAGCTGCTAAATAACTATGTTTTTATAGAGGAAGCCTGTACTAGTTACAGGCTTTTTTGCTTCTAAAATACTTCCGTTACTCAGTCCAGTTTCGCTTCCTTCGGCATGCTGCCAATATTTTCCCCTAAGTACTTTCTCTTTTGTGCAGAGTTAGGCATTCATTTGAGTTCAGTTAAGAAATTAGCGCATCAAAGATGTCTATTCACCCTGTAATATAAAACCTTGAAACTATACCCCGCTGGAGTACACTTTATCGTATAAAACAAGCGCCACTGAAAAGTTGGCTCTGAAAGAATTAGCAATGACTTTTCTAGATTTTACTCAGGCTGAAATTGATACGCTGATTGAAGATAGTGAACTATTTATCGTGAGAGGTGATTATGAGTGAAATTCTTAAGTCCGTGCATAAAACCGCTAAGGGTCTACGCAAATCTGGTGTAATAGATAAAACCACCATGCGCAAATTCGACGCTTT
Organism: Alteromonas sp. ABH2_165; assembly: GCF_056159945.1. Classification (NCBI taxonomy): domain Bacteria; kingdom Pseudomonadati; phylum Pseudomonadota; class Gammaproteobacteria; order Alteromonadales; family Alteromonadaceae; genus Alteromonas; species Alteromonas sp. ABH2_165. The sequence goes on along the minus strand of NZ_JBSWWF010000004.1, from coordinate 57,413 downwards.
ATGCTTAACAAGCGTCCAAGCGTTTACACCGGAGCAAGTTAGAAATCTGCGCTTGAAGTACAATCTATCTCAGCCTGTATTTGCGCAGTACTTTAATGTTAGTGACAAATTAGTCAAAAAATGGGAACAAGGGGATAGTACCCCGAGGGGGCCTGCCTTAAAAATGCTCTCCATTGCGGAGAAAAAAGGACTAGAAGTCATTGCATGAAGGTAAAAAAAGGGCCTGTGAAACTCACAGGCCCTTTACCAGTTCACTGAATCACTACGGCGTAGTGTTACTCAGTTTAATTGCATCTTCGTTGATTACTCGTACTTCCCGTTGCGGGAACGGAATTTCAATATCGTGTTCACGCAGGGTTTCGAATACCATCAGCAGTAAGTCGCCGCCTACCCGGTTTTGACCATCATCAACACCTTCCATCCAGAACTCGACGAACATGTTTACGCCGGAGTCTCCGAAGCTGTCAATTTCACAGTCGGGGCGATATTCCACCGCGACGTCATCACCGCTGATCACCTGAGGATGTTCAGATACCGCATCTTTAATGATTTCCACCATTGAGCGAATATCCGTTCTGTAGGCCACTGAGAAATCAATACGATAACGCTGCTTAGAGTCTTTGTGGGTCCAGTTAACCAATAGCGAATTAATGAACTTTTCGTTCGGAACCAGAATGTCTTTGCCGTCATAGGTTTCAAGCACGGCATAGCGCATTTTGAATTCACGAACGAAACCTTTACTGCCATCGTCTAATTCCACGTAATCACCCACCGTCAGTGAGCGATCAAGCAGAATGATGATACCCGAGATAAAGTTCGACGCGATGGACTGTAAGCCAAGACCAAGACCCACACCCACAGCACCACCAAATACCGCCAGTGCTGTAAGGTTAATACCCATGATATTCAGTAACAGCAGGAAGATAACGCAGAACAGCGCCACTTCGAAAAGCTTGGCAAATACCTCTTTGGTAGAAACATCCAGCTTCTTCTGATTACGGATAATGTCTTTACCCATATTGTTGGAAGCGCGGCCAAGCCAGAACAGCAAAATACCAAACACCAGAACGCGAAGAATGCCATACGCTGAAATATCAACGTTGCCCACTGAAAACGAAACAGTTTCCAGTGCGCCAATGACCTTCGGCAGTACATCAATGAGATGCAGAAAAACGATAGGCAGGCCAATCCAGCGCAGGAAAGCCGCAATTCCCTTGTTAACCACAAAGTTACTGATAACCGAGTTTAAGAACAGCATCACCGCGATGATCATGGCGATTTCAAGCAACCAGGCATCAAGCTGATATTGTTTACCCAGCACACTCGTTAGCTTCAGCAAGGTAATGGTGAAAACAGGAAATAGCGTTCCCCCCAGCCGGTATACAAACGTTTGTAGGGAGTGCGCCCCGGATTGAGGTTCGTTCCGGGTCATGGGAAACAAGTCCCGCACTTTCCGTGATGCCAACCAGCCAACCAGATAAATGATTAGCAGTGCACCTACCTGATACAGAAACGTGGGGCTGAGTATTTGCTCCAGCGCCTGCTGATAATAGTTTTGAATCGATGAAACAAGGTTTTCCATTAAAGCACCATATGGTTTTTCTTTACGCGGCTTTTTAACTGCATTTATATTTGTCGTAAAGCTTTATCTTTGTTTTTACGATAATAAAATTTTATCCCTACGACCATTTATGTCGATGAATCACCAGTTTGCCTCGTTAGTATTGCGAAATGTAGCGAAAAAAGCAGGCTAGGTGAAATTTTAGGCGTTTAAGCCCGTATCGCAGAGTACCTTTAAACGCCAGGAGCCAATAATAAGGAACAATGATGACCGATATTACACGCCGAAAATTAATGACAACGGGCGGTGCCCTGGCGGTTACTGCTGCGTTACCCGCCTCAGCCAGTGCCTCACCAGGCGGTCACAATACGCCGAAAGTGCATCATATGGTTTACTTCTGGCTTGCCAATCCTGAATCTCAAAGCGATCGAGACAAGCTTATTGCGGGGTTAAAAACACTGGAAGGCATTCCTCAAGTGCAGAAACTGTTCGTTGGCGTACCCGCATCCACCATGGTGCGTGATGTCATCGACAACAGTTTCCATGTATCTGAACTGATGATGTTCAACAGCACTGAAGATCAAGACGCCTACCAAACCCATCCATTACATTTGAAGTTTGTTGAAGAGTGTTCCGGGCTATGGGAGAAAGTGGTGGTGCATGATTCGCTGATGGTTTAACCCCGCTTAGCGGCCAGATAGGCAGACAAAAAAGGCGAACTAGATAGTTCGCCTTTTGTTTCTTTAAACTAGTTTTACCTTGTTTTGAATATAAACACTCAAGTTTTTAGTTTGCTAGATATCGCATCAAAGTTAGGTGATTGGATTCGTCAATGCTTGCATCTAAGACGTTTGTCATTGTCTATCTTTACTCTTTTTATACAAATGCCAACAGTAATACCAACCCAAAGGTGGAAAGAAGAAATTAGAGATTGTTGACAGTAGAAAAACGAGTAATAAATCAGCCATTCTATTTTTTGAAAAATATAAACTGAGAGAGATAACAAAAATATCTACAACTATCAAAAAATATATGTACGGAGAGGTATTAATATAGATCATGGTTAAATTCTACCTCTGTGTGCATGCCACGCCACTATCAGTTTGTCTGCATGTCCAAGATCCGTTGGATTTTCTACTCAGTAGAGCCATTAGGACAATTAATCATGCCCGCCACAGCAACCATCGCTATGCTCAACCCAGTTTTTCAACTTGGTAGTTTTACCAATGCCCGGGTTGAAGCTATTCGTCGGATCCAGTGAACGATAGAACGACTTCAATGCGTCTTTCGCGAAATACTCGTGACCCACGTTGTGCTCAGCAGGATATTCGGCGTTGCGAGCATCGAAGGTATCGAGGATCTGGTTTTTCAGCTTCTTCGCGTCTACCCCTTTTTTCAACACGTAGTTCTGGTGCATGACGTGACAAAACAGGTGACCATAGTAGAGTTTGGTGTCGATCTGCTCATCAATCTCTTTCGGCAACACTTCAAACCAGTCCGGATCGTTACGACGTAACGCCACATCGATGGTCATCATGGCGCCCACATCCTTACTGTTCATGATGTGATAACGGCCAATAGCGCCCCCCGCCACGAAGCGGTGAAGAATCGCTTTGTCGGCTTCATCTTCGGTACATTCGAAGAAGCTGCCTTCGTTGGTTTTAAAGAACTCGGTGAGATACGCGCGGGCTTCGTCTACCCCGTCGTTACTCATTTCCAGAATCCAGTGATGCTGATATTTATCGCGGTACACTTCCATGCGCGCCGGCAGATGCCCAGGAAATAGATAGCTCATGTATTGCATCACGCGATCAGACATTTTATTCGGCAAAAAGCCAAACTTGTCGGTAAATGCGTCGAACTTACGCTTGAACGCAAACAGTTTAGGAATAAACTTCGCGCCTAGTTTATTGATCACAATAAACATGTCTTTGCCGTATTTACGGGATACGTCATAACAGTCGCGGTGCAGATATTCGCCGGAATCTGGCAGATTCTTAAACGTAGACAGAATATCGCGGCGGATTTTAGTGAACATCGCAGAATCATTCGACCCTACGTAGAACACCTGCTTTTTATCAGGAATAGGAAACGTGTCCAGGCGCACAGCGAATACAGCCAGCTTTCCGGCACAGCCTGAGGCTTCGTGCAGGCGGCGACCATCGTTATTGAACCGTGACGGTGTGTCAGAATCTACATCCCGTACACGCTCATCATATTCGTTGTCTGATGCTCGCAGTTCTGGGAACTGCACGCTTTCTGCAGCATAATTTTGCTGTTCTAGATTAGCGAGTATTTCCTCCGGCGAATCGCCCAGCTCAATGCCGAGGTTATTCACCAGTGACAGATTGCCGCTCTCATCGATTTGCGCGAACAACGACAATTCAGTGTATGCCGGACCACGTTTTACCAGCGCGCCACCAGAGTTATTACAAATACCACCCACGATGGATGCACCGATACAGGATGAACCAATCACCGAATGGGGTTCACGACCATAGGGGGCCAATTTTTCTTCCAGACCAAACAGCGTGCTGCCCGCCAGACCAACAATCTGCTTACCTTCGTCGATAAGCTGAATTTGGTCGATACGCATGGTGCTGATGATCACTAGCGGCCTGTCGTAGTCTTTGCCGTCTGGCGTAGATCCACCGGTAAGACCGGTGTTTGCAGCTTGCATGATAACCGCAACATCGGCTTCAACACAAAGCTTCAGTACTTTCCAGATTTCAACCAAGGTTGCAGGTCGCACTACGGCGAGTGCTTCGCCTGAGCCAAACCGGAATCCTTTGGTGTAAGGTTGTTTTTTCTCGGTATCGGTTAGCAGATAGCTTTGTCCGACGACATCGCCCATAGAGGTAATCAAAGACTGGGTATCGATTTGTCCGCTCATAGAGATCTCTGGAAAGTGTTACTGACTAAATTTCAGGCCAAGCACTATACACTAATTTAGTTGGCGTGCGAACCAGTAGCCGCACGCTGCGGGCGTCTGCGAGCAGGTTTGCGACGTGCTGGTCTAGCATTGTCAGCGCGCTTTTCACCGCCCTCTTTCTTTAACCCAGGTTGTTTCGGTTTCTTTGGCTTTTTAGGTTTTTTCGGCGCAGAAAGCTGGGTTTCAGCCAATTTAGCTGACGGCTCAAACCCCTCCAGGGTTTCTCTTGGCAGTAGCTGTTGAATGAGTGTTTCCACGTCTTTCAGCTCCTGCAGCTCATCAGCGCTGACCAGTGACCATGCCTGACCGCTTGCACCGGCGCGCCCTGTACGGCCAATACGGTGAACATAATCGGCAGCGGTGTTCGGTAAATCCAAATTTACCACCACCGGAAGTTGGGCGATATCGATACCGCGAGCGGCAATATCGGTGGCAATCAGAGCTTTTACCGTACCGTCTTTAAATTCAGATAACGCCCGAGTACGCGCGCCCTGACTTTTATTGCCATGAATCGCTGCACTGGGTATACCGGCGCGAGTGAGCTTGTCGGCAATACGGTTTGCACCATGTTTCGTACGGGAGAAAACCAGCGTCTGCGACCATGCATTACGTTTTATTAGTGCAGTAAGCGCACCCACTTTCTGGGTTTTGTCCACATTCACGATTCGCTGCTGTACTTCTTCCACCGTCGTGTTCGGCGGCGTCACCGATATCTTAACCGGCGACTGCGTAATAGATTCTGCCAGTGCGGTAACTGTTGGGTTAAACGTAGCAGAGAACATCAGATTCTGACGTTTCTGCGGCAGCAGTTTCAGCACACGTTTAATGTCGTGAATAAAGCCCATGTCGAGCATACGATCGGCTTCATCCAGTACCAGTACTTCGAGCTGGTCAAATTTTACTGCGTTCTGCTGATACAGGTCGAGCAAACGGCCCGGTGTGGCCACCAGGATGTCGCTACCACCACGCAGTCGTTTCATTTGCGGGTTAATTCCTACACCACCAAATACCACGGTGGTTTTCAGATTCAGAAACTGATTAAAGTCACGAATATTGTCTTCAACCTGCGCCGCCAGTTCACGGGTGGGCGTTAGAATAAGTGCGCGTACGCTGTTTCCACGAGGCTTATTACTTGCTGCCAGTTTTTCCATAATGGGCAGGGCAAAGCCTGCGGTTTTACCAGTACCGGTCTGAGCGGCCGCCAGCACATCTTTACCAGACAAAATAACCGGAATCGCCTGCTCCTGAATGGGAGACGGAGTTGTATAACCGAGAGCGGTGACCGCTTTAAGTAACGGCGCGCTTAAACCCAGTTGGGAAAACTGCATGTAAACCTCAGAGAAAATAGATAGAGAAGAAGGGTATTACGGAAGAAAAACGGGAGCTCATAAGAGCTCCCGTAATTTTAATTAAGTGGTGACTTAATTAAAGTACAACAACGTCAGCAGCTTGCGGACCTTTGTTGCCTTGTTCAATGCTGAACTGTACAGACTGACCTTCAGTCAGAGTACGGAAACCGTCAGATTTGATCGCACGGAAGTGTACGAATACATCTTTGCCGCCGTCAGCCTGAGAAATAAAACCAAAACCTTTAGCTTCGTCAAACCACTTTACAGTACCAGTTGCTGTAGACATAAAATACTCCAGAAATTTAAAAATTGTGGGTAAAAAACCCATGATGCACAGAAGGGCTATCAGGTTTGGAACAAGCGTAGATCTGTAGATTTCTGGAAGTGATGCTTGGAAGACTTACAAAGAACTTAAAGATATAGCATTACAAATTGAATAGAACCTTCGAAAGGCAGAAAAGATGTTAGCAGTAGTTGTCGGGAATAGCCAGTTTATTTTTTAATCATTCTGCTAAAAACGCCGCTTTTGTTTGTTAGACATACAACAATTATCCGTAAGGATTAGCGCGGCTAAGTTTCTCAAAAAATTAACGATTAAAAAGTCACCCTTTCGGGCGAGTCCTGCACAAATGACTATACTGAAAAATATAAATAAAAAATAAAACGCGTTACCTCCGGAGTTAAATTGAAGAGTCTTCGTACAGAAATTGCGGCCATCACACTCATTTCGATTACTGTTATCAGCGCACTGGTTATGTGGGTCTCCATTCGCGTGTACGAAGGGTTGTACGAAGATTTTGTGTCTAAGGAACTGAACGCCCTTTCTGAAAACCTTGCTAACGATTTATTGCCGTTTATGTCGAGTTCTGAGGACACATTTTCTTTACTGAGCATTCTTCTGAAACTAGACGAATACGACAACGTGGAGTTTGCCAAGGTCTTTTCGCAGCAAGGCGAATTACTCACCGCTTATGTTGGCAGTGCGTCGGATGAACATACGGTGCAACAGTCCGAAAGTGGCCCGGCCTTTGATAGACAACTGTTTTCTTTGCAGCACGGCCTTTTTGTAGAAGAAAGCCATATTAGAGTGGTAAGAATAATCGGCGACCCTGCCCTTCCCCAGGGCAAGCTTGTCATCTCCTATTTGATAGAGCAGTCACTAAAAGCGAGTCAGCAACGCTTTATTTCGTCCATTGTGCCGTTCGTGATTTTCATTTTGCTTGCCGCCGTGTTTTGTGTGATTGAATTGCAACGGCGTAGCCTGCTTCCGCTTTTTGAACTAATAGATGAGATGCGACGCATAGAAGAAACCAAGGACTACGCGGTGGAAGTCAATGTTGAGGGCAAAACGGAGATTAAGGCCTTAACTCACGGTTTCAATAGCATGATGTCAGACATCAATAAGCAAGCCGAACTGAATCGACAGAAAAACAAACTGCTAACCCGGCAACAAGAACAAATGGAGAAGCTAGCGAATTTCGATACGCTCACCGGTTTGCCAAACCGTCAGTTCCTGATGAAGTGCCTGAGCATCGAATTATCACGGGCCAAGCGGGAAAACAGTAATGTTGCCCTTTTGTTCCTCGACCTCGACGGCTTCAAGATGGTTAATGATTCATTCGGTCACGATGTTGGCGATAAACTCCTGTGTAAAATTGCCGACTTGGTTAGTGAAAACCTACGCACGGACGATATTGTTGGCCGCTTAGGTGGCGATGAATTCGTGATTATTCTGTCTTCGGAAACCACATTTGAACAAGTTGAAGAGGTGGCGAATCGATTAGTATCAGTTATTAATGAAGAGCAGTTTGTTGATCAGTGGCGGCTCGAAACCGGGGCGAGTATTGGAGTGGCGTTGGCGAAAGACTGTGAATATAACCTCACCACATTGATGAGTAATGCAGACATTGCCATGTATCACTCAAAGAGAAATGGACGCGGACAATTCACGCTGTTCACCCGCATGATGCAGGACGACAACCATCGAATAATCCGCATTTCCACCAGCATTATTAGCGCGCTGGAAAACGATGAATTTTATCTGGTGTACCAACCTAAAGTGAATCAGTCCGGTCATATCGTCGCTTTCGAAGCACTAATTCGCTGGTACAACGCACACCTCGGTATTGTATCACCGGCAGAGTTCATTCCCATCGCCGAACAAAGCAACAAGGTATCGGCCATCACACAGTGGGTTGTGCAGCAAGTCTGCAACGATATCGATCAAATTCTTGGGCAATATGGTGAGTCCACATCAATATCGCTCAACTTGTCTGCCAATGACTTAAAAGATGACTCTGTCACCGGGTTTGTTCTGGAGAAAATCAAGCTGTTAGGTAAGCGCGCTAGTGCCATTGAGTTTGAAATTACCGAGTCGGCTTACCTTAAAAGCTTTCAGGCTGGTAATAAGTTCTTCGAAGATTTACGGACGTACGGATGCAAAATCGCACTGGATGATTTTGGTACAGGTTATTCATCCTTAAGCTACCTCACCGAGTTTAATATCGACACCCTTAAAATAGACCGCCAATTTGTTAGTCAGATAGGGGTTTCTCAGCGTTCAGAACTCATTACTGTGACTATTCTTGAAATGGCACGACACCTTAAGCTGACGGTTTGCGCTGAAGGCGTGGAAACACTTGAGCAGGCCTCCTTCCTTATTGAGCACGGATGCCAAACCTTACAAGGCTATTATTATGGAAAACCGGAACCAATCAGTACGCTTGCGGCAGATATTAATCTATTGCCCGAACTCACTTCGACCTAGTTCTGAAACTCGGATATCGCTCACTCTCACGAAAGTTTAACCCGATGTATAAAGCACAGTTAGATTTTCAGGTACTTTAGCATCGGCAGGTAAATAACCTACACTCCCCTCATTCTCGAGCAAAAATTGCTTCATAGCTTCAATAGTAGAAACCTGTACAGGTGCTTTATTTCTTCCACTAAAACGCATTTGTGCCCAGTAAGACTGAATACGGGATTCTGTTAAGCCGACGACCCTTGCATTAAAAATGAGACGCTCGTGAGACCCAGGTTTAAGTGTGACCGGTTCAAATTCCGACGACGCTCCACCCATAAATAAATTACGGATTTCGTGCTTTTCCATTTTCGCGGGGACCGACAGATTTGCAACCACAACGATTTCTTCCGATGCGGCTAAAGGTGACGAAGCAATCAACATAGAAAGAAGTAATGAGAAATTAATCAGCTTCATCAGAATACATACTCCACACCAATCTGATAAAGCACGGCTTTTCTGTCGAAATCTTCGGAACCTGACTTTAACTGAAACAGAGATGTTTTATCTGACTCGCCGTTGAGAAAAGAGACTTCCGCTTTAAAAGCCACTCCTGGGCTAAAATCCCAGCGGCCGGTTACCGTTACAGAATCCAGTACATCAGTGGGAAAACGAGCGGCCGCTTGATCGACCCCCAAAGAAAGCAAATCGAGAAATGGGTCAACGCCGCCAGGAATCGTATTATCAAGTTCAGTGAGAGTTTGATCAGCTTTTGCGTATGTCACTAGTAACTGATAGTCACCGAAGTATTTTCCGACGGTGACATAGTAATTTTGAATTCCCGCCAGAATGGGAATATCGGATTCCACATCGACGTATTCAGCCGTGGTAAACCAGTCAAGGCTATCGTAAGTTACTCCATACAAAATGGCATCAGTACTTCCGTTGATACTGAAATACTCTGCCAATGCGGGAAAACCAGCTAGTTGCAGGCCATCTCTTAAATCCCCCAGCCCAGTTGCGCCGGCCTTTACAGAAGCGACGTCAAAAGTTGCGACACGGAACTGCCAGCCATTGTAATTGGCTTCAATAATACCACCGTACATATCTTTGGCATTTACATGGAAGCTCTCACCATTAACAATAATATCGTCGGTAAATTCACCATAATATCCTTCTACATCGATATAAACGTCTTTAATGCTGAAGCGGTAACGTAGATTGACACCCTCATAGCGAGGAAAAAAAAGATAGCTGCCGTAGAGTTGTCTGGGTGCTGAAATCCAGGGATAAGCATAACCCACATCGAAAACGTCAGAATACTTAAGGTAAGGCGTACGCAGACGTCCTAACTTCAATTGCCAGTCGGGTGTCGGTTCATAACTCAGATACAACCATTCCAGACCAGATTGGAAATCACTGTTTGAGTGGAGTAGTAATTGTCCTGAAAGAGAGACTTTGTCGGTGACACTGTAATCTGCCTGAAACCCGACCAGGGATTTTTCAGTAAAAGTGAGCTCATCTTCATAGCCTTCAAAGTAGGCTTGATCAGTATCGAGGTAACCGGCAACGACCCGGGCAAAGCCAGAAAACTCAATGGAGGAATCTTCACTTGCCATGCTCTCGCATGGCGTCAGCATGGTTGTTATTGCCATGCTGACGAAAAAAATCGCCCTTCGCACTTTGCTTAACTCTCTGTTCATTCAATTATTCTAATAACCACTTATGAAAAAGAGTATTGCCTAAAGTGTAGATTTTGCCAGTCGGCTCAAGCAAATTTTGCTAATTGCTGTTCAAATTCAGTGATATCGCCGAAGGTTTGTTTAACCCACTCGGCATTGTGGTAAGTATCGATGTAGCGCTCTCCACTGTCACACATGAGCGTAACAATAGCGCCTTTTTCATTTTTCTTTTCCATTTCAGCGGCAACGTGTAACGCGCCCCATAAATTGGTGCCTGTGGAGGCGCCGGCATTTATGCCCGCAATGTTTGCCAGCCATCTCATGGTGGCAATACTCGCTCTGTCATCCACTTTTATCATGTCGTCAATCACATCGGGCTGGAACGAGGCTTCCACTTTAGGTCTGCCAATTCCCTCAATTTTACTACCACGGTCGCTGGTCAACGTTCTATCGCCGGTGCGATAACTGTCATAAAAAACGGAATGCTCGGGATCGACTACCACAAGTCGGGTGTTCAAACCGCGGTAACGAATAAACCGACCTATTGTGGCGGACGTCCCGCCCGTTCCGGCGCTCATCACCACGGTGTGCGGTTCTGGGTGAGGCTCGGCAGACATTTGTCCAAAGATGCTTTCCGCAATGTTGTTATTGCCCCGCCAGTCGGTAGCCCGCTCTGCGAACATGAACTGATCCATAAAATAGCCGTTGCATTCATCGGCTAACCGCTGAGCCTCGTCATGCATCTGAGTAGGACAATCAACAAAATGGCAACGTCCCCCAAAACGGGTGATCAGGTTAATTTTACTCTGTGCAGTAGATTTCGGCATAACGGCAATAAAAGGAATACCCAGCATGCGGGCAAAATACGCTTCGGAAACAGCGGTACTCCCCGATGAGGCTTCAACAATAGTGGAGCCCTGATTAATTTTGCCGTTGCAGAGCGCGTACAAAAATAGAGAGCGCGCCAATCTGTGCTTCAGACTACCTGTAGGGTGCGTACTTTCGTCTTTCAGATAAATATCGATGCCGTTTAATTTCAGGCCATGCAGTTTAATTAGATGTGTGTCTGCAGAACGCTGAAAATCAGCATTAATTTTTTGGATGGCGTCGGCAACCCAGGCTCTCATAGTAACTTCCCTTTGATCATTCTGGCGGCAGTATAAAGCCATCCTTGTTGGAATGCCCGCACTCTACCCCATATTCATTCCGTGCTGTCTCGTTAAAGCTTAAATTTTATTAAACCTTGCTCAGTGCTGCAGAAATCAGCAACGGCTTTTATTATGCTTTTGTTTTTTCGGCGCGGAAAAATGTGATGACAGAATCAGACATATCCAGAATCATTGAAATGGCGTGGGAGGACCGCACTCCATTTGAGGCTATTGAGCGATTGTACGGCCTGAATGAATCAGCGGTGGTTAAGCTGATGCGCAAAGAAATGAAGTCATCGTCGTTCAGAATGTGGCGTAAGCGAATGAGTGGAAGACAAACCAAACATCTGAAAATTCGCCCACCGGGCATTACCCGAGCGTATTGCCCTACCCAATACAAACGCTGAGTTTTGCCAATACAAACAAAAAAGGCGATGAAACCTCATCGCCTTTCGTTTATTTACATCCGCGTTTATTTGCCAAGCAGAATACGCAGCATACGACGCAAGGGTTCAGCTGCGCCCCATAACAGTTGATCGCCCACAGTGAACGCTGAAATGTATTCTGGCCCCATGGTCAGTTTACGAATACGACCAACCGGAATAGACAATGTGCCGGTTACTTTGGCTGGTGTCAGTTCCTGCATGGTGATATCGCGATCGTCCGGGATCACTTTTACCCAGTCGTTGTGCTTAGCCAGCAGCGCTTCGATTTCTTCAACGCTGATGTCCTTTTTAAGCTTCAGGGTAATTGCCTGACTGTGACAGCGCATGGCGCCAACGCGAACACATAAACCATCTACCGGCACAGGCGACGCTTCAGTGCCAAGGATCTTGTTGGCTTCCGCCTGCGCTTTCCACTCTTCACGACTCTGACCAGAAGGCAACTGCGTATCGATGTACGGAATAAGGCTGCCTGCCAGCGGCACACCAAACTGTTCGGTCGGGTTGTCGTCAGAACGGATAAATTCAGCAACCTTGCGATCAATGTCCAGGATCGCTGATGACGGATCTTCCACCAGCTCTTTTACATTGCCATGCACGGCGCCCATCTGACTTAACAGCTCGCGCATGTGCTTGGCACCAGAACCAGACGCCGCCTGATAGGTCATTGGCGTTGCCCATTCAACCAAATCGGCTTCAAACAGACCACCAAGCGCCATCAGCATCAAAGAAACGGTACAGTTACCACCCACATAGGTTTTAACACCATTTTCCAGGCCTTTATCGATTTCACCGCGGTTTACCGGGTCCAGTACGATAACGGCGTCATCTTTCATGCGCAGCGCAGACGCCGCATCAATCCAGTATCCTTGCCAGCCTGCTTCGCGCAGTTTCGGGTAAACGTCTTTGGTGTAGTCGCCACCCTGACAGGTAATGATAATGTCTTGCGCCGCCAACGCTTCAATATCGGAAGCATCTTCCAACACACCGCAATCTTTACCGGCAAAATCCGGCGCTGGCAGACCCTTTTGAGAGGTCGTGAAAAAGGTTGGCTCAATGAATGAGAAATCGTTTTCTTCCTGCATTCGTTGCATTAACACCGAGCCGACCATACCGCGCCAGCCAACTAAACCAACTTTGTTTTGAGACATTCTCGAACCCTTTTAAATTTCCTCTCCGATGCCTGTCCTGTAGCAAAACCTCTTTATGGGCTCTTTATGCGTTTGCTACATTCATCGGAAACCTGTTGTAAAGGCCGCAGTCTATAAAGAAAGTCTACGCTTTGCCAGAAGCTTTTTATTACCTGGCTCACAGATTCAGTTGAACGAGGGGTTGCGGCAGTACTTAGATGGCAATTAGACACCAATTCCGGAGGATTACATAACCGCTAAGCGAAGAAGGTCTTCGATCAAAACGATGGGAGAAAGCGTAGAACAAACACAAAACCTTTACTAGTGAGTGTTTTTTGAACAGTTTTGAGAGTTTCATTTGGAAGGGTTCAGAAGATTATCTGATTATTTAGACCATTTAACTTTTGTTTCACAGTTGTAAATCCCTTAACAAAAGTGAGGATTATAAGGGGAAGGGTTTTCGCAATTTGGTTAGCTTTTGCTACGGTACAATGGGACTTTAGTTGAAGCAATGGTCAAAAATCATCCACATTGACACTTTTTGATACAGATCAAAATTGTCACTTTTGAAAACAAAATGTTAATGGGTTTTATGCACTAGCTACCTGCACACTATTTCGTTACTGAATCTTCATTTTACCCCTCTTGAGTCGCACCGATTTTTTCTCTACTCTCCTACGCCCGAAGACCTAATTTTATGTGCGATGGAATTTTTCTGTCGACACTACGTCGGACCAAACGAGGACACATTTAACAGTATGGCCACCTCTACTTTCACCACAAACGCCTTGGCGGTTTTCGTAAACCGTACGGCAATCGACAGCACGAAATGTGTTGGCGTGGTGTTATGGTTGGCGACGCTGGTTCTCCTTTTCAACGTTACACTTATTATTAGCGGCATCATGGCTGACTCATCAGAGTTCGTCGGTGCCTTGCACGATAATCTAGTTGTTGAACCCCATTCCTTTGCAATGATGGACGAAGCGCTGTCGTTGTTCTTCTTTTCAGCAATCCTGCTTATTTGTTTGTTGGGCATTCCTGTTCGTCCCGGGGTATTCACCCGCGCGAGCATCGTGACGTCCCGACAAATGCTAAACGTCGTCAATGACGACTATCGACAGCCGTTTGTACAACAGTTCGGCAGTCGAGCACCACCTTCTGACAAGTGATTTCTGGTGATTACAGACGTGCCTGCGGGTACCTCTGTAATCAACGGCGCGCCACGTGTCACTACAATTGTTGATTCCTGTCGCGTTCGCTTGTTCGAAAAACTTCGATAGTCACTATCGGAAAATTACGCGTGTCGCCTCACAGCGGCAATAACGTTGAACCCGGGTTATAGGAAAATGCTTTTGTCTATTCGTAACCTTTCTAAACTAGCTCTTGCCACAATCGTGCTGTTACTGGCCGGTTGTAGCGGTGGCGTACTTGATCCGAAAGGACAGGTAGGTATTGAAGAAAAGAACCTGATTATTCTGTGTACGATTCTCATGCTTATCGTTGTTATTCCGGTAATTGTACTCACGCTGTATTTCGCCTGGAAATACCGCGCAAGCCGCGATTTTGAAGTCTACACACCAAAATGGGCTCACTCTACCAAGATTGAAGCCACTGTTTGGTCTATTCCAATTCTGATCATCATTGCTTTGGGTATTATCACGTGGCAATCAACCCACGCCTTAGACCCATACGCTCCGCTTGAAGATAAAGGCGAGCACATGACCGTTGAAGTGGTTTCACTCAACTGGAAATGGCTGTTCATTTATCCTGAGCAAGGCATTGCAACGGTAAACGAATTGGTGATTCCGGCTAACAAGCCAGTTTCATTCAAAATCACTTCTGAAGGCACAATGAACTCGTTCTTCATTCCTCAGTTGGGTAGCCAAATCTACTCAATGGCGGGCATGGAAACTCAGTTACACCTGATTGCTGATGAGCCGGGTACCTATAAAGGTATTTCTGCAAACTACAGCGGTGCAGGTTTCACTGGTATGAAGTTCGACACCATTGCAACGCCAACTGAAGCTGACTTTGATGCCTGGGTTCAGAAAGTGAAATCAGAAGGCGGTTCACTGACTTCTGAGAACTTTACGCAATTAGCTGAAGATAGTGAAAACCACCCTGTCACTTATTACAGCACGGTCAGCGACGGTCTGTTCCACGAAATCATCATGAAGTACATGAAAGATCATGGCTCTATGGATTTCTATGGTAAGCCAGCTAATGCTGCTACAGGCGTAAAAGCCGAAGCGATGCAGCACAAAGGCCATCACATGGGGGTTGAAGAGTAAGTATGTCTTTTTTAGGTAAATTATCTATTGAGGCTGTACCGTACCACGAGCCAATCGTAATGGTTACGCTTGGGGTAGTTGCAGTACTCGGTCTGGTGATCGCAGGTCTGATCACCAAATACAAAGCATGGGGCCCGCTGTGGCGCGACTGGATCACGTCCATCGACCACAAACGCCTGGGTATCATGTATATCCTGCTTGCACTTATCATGCTTATGCGTGGCTTTGCCGACGCCATCATGATGCGTACGCAGCTTGCAGCGGCAACAAACGGCGCAGAAGGTTATCTGCCGCCAGAACACTATGACCAAATCTTCACCGCGCACGGTGTTATCATGATCATCTTTATGGCAATGCCATTTATGGTGGGTCTGATGAACATCATCGTTCCGCTGCAGATTGGTGCACGTGACGTTGCCTTCCCGTTCCTGAACAACCTGAGCTTCTGGCTGACGGCTGGTGGTGCAATTCTTATCAACCTGTCTTTAGGTGTGGGTGAGTTTGCGAAAACCGGTTGGGTTGCTTATCCGCCACTGGCGGGTCTGGAGTATTCACCGGGTGTCGGGGTTGATTACTATATATGGGCCTTGCAGATATCGGGGCTCGGGACGCTCTTGACCGGGGTTAACTTCCTGGTAACTGTATTCAAGATGCGTGCGCCGGGCATGAAACTGATGCAAATGCCTATCTTCACCTGGACATGTACCTGGGGTAACATCCTGATTGCTGCGTCATTCCCTATTCTGACTGCAGTACTGGCGATGCTTACGCTTGACCGTTATCTTGATTTCCACTTCTTCACCAATGATTTAGGTGGGAACTCGATGATGTACATCAACTTGTTCTGGGCATGGGGTCACCCTGAAGTTTACATTCTGGTTCTGCCAGCATTTGGTATCTTCTCGGAAATCATTTCTACCTTCACTGCGAAGCGTCTGTTTGGCTATAAGTCAATGGTTTACGCGTCGGGTGCAATTGCAATCCTGGGCTTCATTGTTTGGTTACACCACTTCTTCACAATGGGTTCCAGCGCAAACGTTAACGCCTTCTTCGGTATCATGACGATGGTTATCGCCGTACCGACCGGGGTTAAACTGTTTAACTGGCTGTTCACTATGTACCGTGGCCGTCTGACTATCACAACACCTGTGTTGTGGACGTTAGGCTTCATGGTTACCTTCACCATTGGTGGTATGACAGGCGTACTGCTTGCTATCCCAGGTGCTGACTATGTACTGCACAACAGCTTGTTCCTGATTGCTCACTTCCACAACACCATCATCGGTGGTGCGGTATTCGGTTACCTGGCAGGTTTTGCTTACTGGTTCCCGAAAGCGATGGGCTTCAAACTGGATGAGAAAACCGGTAAAGCGGCATTCTGGTGCTGGCAGATTGGTTTCATGGTAGCGTTCATGCCACTGTACGTACTGGGCTTCTTAGGAATGACCCGTCGTCTGAACCACACTGACAACCCGGACTGGAACATCTGGCTGTACATTGCTGCGGGTGGTGCATTCATCATCGCTGCAGGTATCTTCTTCCAGTTACTGCAACTGTTCATCAGCTTTAAGAACAAAGAAGCACTTAAAGATACTACGGGTGATCCGTGGAATGGTCACACGCTAGAGTGGTCAACTGCGTCTCCGCCTCAGTACTACAACTTCGCTGTTATTCCTCACATCAAAGACATTGATGCATGGACTGACATGAAAGAACGTGGCGAAGCGTATCAGAAGCCTGAAAAATATGCCCCAATCCACATGCCTAAGAACACCTCTGCTGGTTTCTTCATGAGCATGAGCTTTACGGTAATGTGTTTTGCACTTATCTGGCACATCTGGTGGCTGGCCGCTGTTGGTTTCATCGCCGGTATCGCAGTATTCATCAAGCGCTGTTACACCAGCGACGTAGATTACTACGTACAGGTTGATGAAGTAGAGAAAATCGAAGCAGAGCATTTATCTGCTAATGCTAAAGGAGTGAACGCATGAGCTCAGTAGCTACTGATATGCATCACGATCACGACCACGAGCATCACGAGAGTAATAGCGTTTTCGGCTTCTGGGTTTACCTGATGACCGACTGTCTGTTATTTGCCTCGTTCTTCGCAACCTACGCAGTGTTGTTTATGAACACTGCCGGTGGCGTGTCTGGTAAAGACATCTTTGAACTGGACTTCGTTGCAGTTGAAACCGCGGCACTACTGTTAAGTAGTATTACTTTCGGTTTTGCCATGATTGCAGCACACAAGCAAAACAAAGGCGGCACACTGTTATGGTTGGCTGTGACCTGGGTTTTCGGTGCCGTGTTCATCGGAATGGAAATCTATGAATTCCATCACCTGATCGTAAACGGCCATGGCCCTGATACCAGTGCCTTCCTCACCGCGTTCTTCTCGCTGGTAGGTCTGCACGGTCTGCACGTAACTTCAGGTCTGATTTGGATGACCATCATGATCATCGAAGTGATGCGTCGTGGTCTGAAAGATCAAACAGTTACGCGCCTGAGCTGCTTAAGCCTGTTCTGGCACTTCCTGGACATCGTCTGGATTTGCGTATTCACCGTTGTTTATCTGATGGGAGCACTGTAATGAGTCAGCACGATTCTCACGCTGTTAGCCATGCAAACGACCATGGTGATGTGAAATCCTATGTGATTGGGTTTGTTCTGTCGGTCATCCTGACAGTCATCCCTTTCTGGATGGTTATGGAAGGCGACTTCTCTAAAGGCACCACTATTTGGAGTATCGTTACTTTAGGTCTGGTACAGATTTGGGTTCATCTCAAATACTTCCTGCACCTGAACTTCGTTACCGAAGATGGCCGTGCAAGCACGTTCTCGTTCCTGTTCAGTGCCCTGATTATCTTCATGGTAGTCGGTCTGTCTGTCTGGATCATTTACGAGTCTAACGCGATGATGATGTACTAGCCTGCTGGCTGGTACATTTTCTGAGCGTACGCGAGGTAAACTGGAAATATGAAACCTGTATTTCGTCGATATTTAACCGTGACTAAGCCCGGCATTATTATGGGCAACCTAATCTCTGTCGCCGGTGGTTTTCTGCTGGCATCTCGGGGTGATGTTGACTTTATGCTGATGGCGGCAACGCTGATTGGCTTATCACTGGTTGTTGCATCCGGATGTGCAATTAATAACTGCATTGACAGGGATATTGATGCCAAGATGCAACGTACCCGCTCCCGGGTTACCGTGACCGGGGAAATGTCGCTGAAAGCCGCATTCTGGCATGGCATTGTGCTGGGTGTGATGGGTTTTGCTCTGCTGGTGGCGTACACCAACGCCACTGCGGTGTTTTTCGCTGCACTGGGTTATGTGGTGTATGTGGGCGTTTATAGCCTGTATATGAAACGTAACTCTGTGTACGGCACACTGGTTGGTAGCTTGTCTGGTGCGGTTCCCCCGGTTGTGGGTTACTGCGCGGTAAGTGGCCAGTTCGATGCTGCCGCTGCCATTCTGCTGGTGATGTTTAGTTTGTGGCAAATGCCCCACTCTTACGCCATCGCTATTTTCCGTTTCAAAGATTATGAAGCGGCGAATATTCCGGTACTGCCGGTTGCAGAAGGTATCGAAAAAGCCAAACTGCATATCGTGCTTTACATTGCGGTATACGCGATTGTGACCATGATGCTGTCGATTGCAGGATACACAGGTATTGGTTTCCTGGCCGTCGCCTGTACCACCAGCTTCTGGTGGCTGCTGATGGCACTGCGTGGTTATCGCCCTGATATCGACATGACACGCTGGGCGCGTCAGGTGTTCGGCTTCTCCATACTGAACATCACGATCCTCAGCATTGCCATGGCGGTAGACTACCACGATGTAGCACCTAAACTGTTCGCCTTAGCGCTATAGACTAGTAAATACGAAAAAGGGCCGCTCAATTGAGCGGCCCTTTTGTTTGTGAAAAGAGAATATTAATAGGTTACCGGTGACTCAGGATCGGTATTGAAAGTCGTGCCATCCGCCATGGTTAGCTTGAACATGTACCAGTAAGTTGTTCCCTCCACTAGTCCCGTAGAATCGGTAAGTTCACCAGCTTGTGGGGCATCGAATACGACTCTTCCTCGACCTGGCAATCTGGCTGAGGTATTACGGTAAATTTCTACCCGATTGATTCCTTGAGGGAAGTCTTCAAGACTCCATGTTAGATGAATACCACCTTCAACTCGCTCAGCAGTCAGATTGGTCAGTGGTACCAGGAAGCGCTCTGCGAAGATAGCATCAGACAGAATAACCTCGCCCTCAGCATCCTCAAACTGCAACCAGTAGTAATGCGCACTGCCTGCTGACGCTTCCGGATCTGTCCATTCTGTTTCACCGTTTTCTAACCGTGCAACCTGTTCACTGGTAGTGAAATCAGCAACCCCCGAATCATCGACAGCACTACGAAACACATTCACCGCCGCCACGTCGAGATTGCGAACATGCCAAGACAGTGTCACCGGCGACTCGCTGCTCAGGTGCCAAGTGCGGACTTCCGGCACTTCGGTTTTGCTAAGTTTACCAATCGCTTCTAGAGTGAGAAGCTCTAGGCTCCCTCTGCGCTTACCCTTCACGCTTGCCTCAGCGGTATAGTAATAGGTCACGTCTGGCTCAACATTGGTATCCGTAAAGTAATTTTTCTGTCCCGGTAACCGGATAACAAACTCGGCATCACCGTGGTCTGCTTGAGTAGAACGATAGATCTTTATTTCATAAATCTTTTCTACTGGATTATAAAAACGAAGCTTAATTGCTGATTCGCTAGCATGAGCAGCCATTCGCATCTCGGGGTTTACCGACAGTACTTCACTGCCGTAGTCAGGAATATCCGTGGTGTCACTGCCCAGATAAAAAGCTGGGTGTGGTGGTTGATTATAGCCCACATTCTGCCAAGCAATGGCGACACGGTACTGAGGCTCTTGCATCAACGTAGGAATTCGATATGTTGTTGGTTCCGTGGTTGAGAATATCTTCAGTTCAGTGCTGTCGTTGCTGCGCCACATCACTTCTTCACGCCAGTCACCAAATATATCTGCAGATAACGACGGTGTGGCTTTAGTGCCATTATTGGAACCCACGTCGTATAAACCGCCATCGAGCATTGTGTGGGTTGTAAGCAGTTCAGGGTCCCACTTCGAAATCGTGATGTTATCCAACAGTTCTCGACTTAAATCGCCATCCCACCAACTTGCAAAGTTAATTGGCCCAGGGCGGACGTCACTTATTACAGTACCATCTGCGGCCACGAGCCCACCTCTTGTACCGTAATTTTCCATTCCAGGATAATTCGGAACAATATCAGCGCTAAGTCCACGCCCTACATCTGCTCCGTTACTGGGGCGGTGCCAAAGTATTTCTCCCGTTGCCGCGTCATGCAGTTCAACGCCGAACTCGATGCCGCCTTTGGTATAGGCTGCTGCGGACTCATGTACCATAAAAATTTCTTGGCCGGGCCGGTTCGGATCTATATCGCTCATGTGCAGTGCATCGCCATGGCCTAGCTCCGTGCTGTAAAGCAAAGTTCCATCGTGATCAATAGTGGCCGCACCGAACACGATTTCATCCATACCATCATTGTCCACGTCGCCTATGGACAAGCTGTGTGCGCCTTGTCCAAATGCCAACGCTGAATCTCCGCCATCATCACTATCGAACACCCAGCGGGACTGAAATTTGCCGTTTTCCCAGTCAAATGCCGCAATTACCGCACGGGTATAATAACCACGGGAAAAGAGCATACTCGGGTGCTCGCCGTCTAGATAGCCCACTCCTGCTAGAAAGCGATCTACACGGTTACCGTAGTTATCGCCCCAATCTGACACCGTGCCCCGTTGCGGAATATAATCAATTGTATCGAGCGCCTCACCAGTGAGGCCATCGAACATGGTCAGGTATTCTGGCCCGTCGAGGATCATACCGCCGTCATTACGCCAGTCGGCCTCAGCATCACCAATGACAGCGCCAGTACCATCAGTTGTGCCGTCAGCTGTTTTCATCGCAATTTCGGCTCTGCCATCACCATCGAAATCATAGGCAAGAAACTGGGTGTAATGTGCGCCGGAGCGAATATTCTGACCCAGATCGATTCGCCAGAGTTGCTCGCCATCCAGAGTGTAAGCATCGAGCATCGTTTTACCGGTGAAGCTCGGTAAGTTGTCATTGCTGTTGCTCGGATACCATTTGATAATAATTTCGTAGCGACCATCGCCAGTAAGATCCGCGACGCTAGCATCGTTAGCACTATAGGTATAAGTGCTGCCTACCACCCAATCATCCTGAGGCTTATTCAGTGGAATACTTAAGTAAGGAGCATCCCATACTGGTACCTCGTCTGTACGATTCAGCCCGGTCCCTCCTCGTCCTTCGTGCACACCTACACTGTAGACATGGTTTGATGAGCCTGTTTCGTCAATATAGAAAGTTTCGCCATCGAGTTTGTGATGATTCAGTTTTCGACCATTACGATAAACGTTAAAAGAAACTGACTTTGGATCGTCGACCAACAGCCGCCAGCTGATAATATTCCCGCCTTCAGTTGGTATAGCAACTACACCTCGGTCAAGCTTTTCAACTCGCTTCCCTTGCACTGAATTGATAGTTTCCTGTGCACCGATAAAACCAGAACAAAGCATGAGAGTGCTTGCTATAAGTGCCCCATGTTTCTTACCTGCTACCATAAATCCACCCTGGATAAGATTGTTTAAAATACAGAGAGCCAGTATTGAATAGCCCTCTCCGCAAGCAACTGCTGTCTGCTAACGTCAAGCAATCTAGGAAACAAAATTTTAACATTCAATTAAAAGTCTATTTTCTTCATCTTAGTTTTAAATATGAATTCAAAAGGCTTAAAGATGCGGCTAGAAAAAATCCCAATATAAAAAAATCCGGTACCCTCTCTCGGGTACCGGATTTTTCAGAATTGACAGAAAAGTCAATCGGTACTTAGCAACACAAAACTAGGCTAACTCAAAGTGGTGTTACCGTTATCACAGGCTTACTGCCATCTGGCCCTGACACCGTGAAGCGGTAGGTGCCGGCTTCAGCATTAATCATCAGGTTGTTATTACTGACCCCTAGCACTTTGGGAACATCTACCATCACTTCGTTTGAGGCTTCGCCATCTGGATTACCGAAGTTCACCGTGCTCCAGTCTTCTGAGGCGACCTTAAACTCCGTTGCACCACCGCTAAGCACGATATCCGCCGTATAGGTGCCATCGCCCTGCCACGTCAGTGCGTTGTCGGTGCCCCATGAATTCATGCCGCCACGAATAAATACTGGCGTTGCGCCAAAGAATTGCTCTTCGAAAACACCAATGGTAGGTATTTCACCATTTCGCGCTGACAGCACAAACACATAGCTGTTGTTCGCCTCAATGGTCAGCACCAGATTTTCGTTAGTCGCGGCAAGGAACTGCGTTGTACCCACGTTAACGGCAGTATCTGACTCGTTATTTGTCATTCCGCCCAGATTAACCGTAGACCAGTCTTCCGACGCAATCTTGAACTGATAGGTGCCCGGCTCCAGCGTAGTAGCAAAAGTGTATACTTTATCGCCCTGGTAGCTAAAGGCATCGTCCGTTCCCCAGCCATTCATATCGCCACGCAGATAAACGGTGGTTGGTGCAAATGGCTCGTCATAGTTGACAGTCAGGATCGGGGCGCTGATATCTGAAGCATCCACACGGAATTCATACAGTGCCGTTTCTGCTGGCGTAAAGCTCAGGTTGGTATTGCTTACGCCCAGTACCATGTCATCGCCAAGAGCGACAATACCATCAGAACCGTCCGCAGCACCAAAGTTTACTGTATCCCAGTCTTCTGATGCCATTTTGAACCCGTAAGTGGTGCCGGCAGTTAGCGTTGCCGTAACCGTATACACGCCGTCGCCCTGATAAGTAAACGGTGACTCTGTGCCCCACTCGTTCATGTCACCTCGTAAATAGGCAACAGTATCACCGAACGGTACAATATCCGGCGCACCGGCAGTGGCGTAAGCCGACAAGCCATAGCCTTGCGCCCCCATCTGCGGTTTTACGAATACCGCAGTGGTCAGTGCGGGCACGGTAAAGGTACCGTTGCCTTCGTCATCGCCGGTCCCTTCCGTGAACATGGCGGTACGTACCGTATTGTCTACTGAGTTCATCAGCACGTTGTGTAATTCAAAACCGGTTGCCGTAGCGACAGTAATGGATTTATCTTCGTAGCCGGTGTTTACCACCACCATAATGGCATCGACGGCGGGATCAATATCAGCCAGTGGTGTTTCACTTGTTTCGTTGTAACCATCATCAATGCTCATGGCCACCAGCCCCACTTGCTGACGGGCTCCGATGTTATGGAAACCCACACGCTGAATAATGTCGTCCATGGTGGTCAGGCGGAATAACTTACTGCCAGAGCGGATCATCAGGTATTCATCGAACACCGTGGAAGCAAATTCAATTTCTCCCATGCTGGCAGCACGCTCAGCGTCGTAGATAAACGCACTCATTTCATCCCAGCGCGCGGAATTATCTACTGCCAGCGGTAAGCCGATATTCCAGTTGTTGGTATTGAAGGTGAAGTCCACATAGTTGAACCAGTCGCCGGCATCGTAACTGTTGCGATCCATAGACTTAGAGCGCAGGAAGTCCCCCCCCATTTGCAGAAACGGAATACCTTGTGACATCAGCGGTAAGGTAATACCGATGTTCTGTGCACGAACACGCTGCTCAAGCGTTAAGTCCATTGGTAGTGAGTAGTTAAACTGATCCCACAGGGTTTCGTTATCGTGTTTAGACACATAGTTGATAACGTCGGCTGGGTCCTGACCGTAACCACCCAGACTACTGGTTGTGGTAGCAGAGCCACCGGAAGTTTTCAGCACATAGTCGGTGAGTGTGCCGGCCATGCCCATTTTGAGACGATCCTGTGCACTCAGCGCTTCGTCACTTTCAGGGTTAAACAGATGACCGTAACGGATAGCGTCGCGGATGCGGTCGTTATAAGTACCGATTTGGGTGCCGCCCATATTGATCTGGTTGGCCTGCTCGTAACCTCTGTCTTCTTTCAGCCAGCCTTCGCCGTAGAAATAGTTATCTTCGTCAATTGTCTGAACAGCATCACGCAAACGCACCATGGTATCAACCGTGGCCTGACTCATGATGTCAAAGCGGAAGGAATCAAACTTATACTGCTCGGTCCACAACAGCAGCGAATCCAGCATCAGCTTTTCCATCATCGCCTGACGGGGCTCGGTATCTTCACAGCATGTTTCCTGTACCATTGCGCCGGTTTCCACGTCGTAACGGTGATAATAGCCCGGTACCATTTTATCCAGCACTGAACGCGGATACACACCTGAAGCATTGGTGTGGTTATACACCACATCCAGCACGACCCGCAGACCTATCTCATGCAAGGCCATATTCATTGCCCGCATTTCAACGATACGCTGAACACCCTCGGCGTCAGACGCGTAGCTGCCTTCAGGCACATTGAAGTGATACGGATCGTAACCCCAGTTGAAAGAATCGAAGCCACGCATTTGATCAATAAGCGCCTGGGCTTTACCACCTTCAGAGGCCGGATCGTAGCTTTCCAGCAGATCCTTAATCACCGCCCCTTCCGGTTCCTCTTCGCAAATGGTTGCGTTGCGGTTAAGGCGACACAGATCGCCAATCGTATCGTTAATATTCACCACATTCGCTGGGTTCTCATCCACGCTGGCAATGTCGTTGGCAGGCAGCATATGGAAGTGGGTCATACCGGCATTAGCCAGCTTCTGCAAGTGCGTAACCGGTGCAGTACCTTCTTCCGTGAATGCCAGATATTTGCCCCGGTTCGCTTCAGAGGTAGATTCATCAAGTATACTGAAGTCGCGGATGTGACCTTCGTAAATCACCGCATCTTCCGGATCGGCAATCGTTGGAATCGATTGGGTATCCCAGCCGTCTGGTTTGAGATCGTCATCTGACAGATTTACAAAGCGTGAGAATCGGCTGTTGGTAGAAAGTGAAACCGAATAGGGGTCGGTGACTTCCAGGTTTTCCAGCTCGCCAGTAACAGGGTGATACACCGTAACCTCGAATCGATACAAGGTACGGTCCAGCGACATATCGCCGTCGTAGCGCCAGATTCCGGTATTCTCATCCAGCGTCATCGGATATGTATTCTGCAGTGACTTGCTGTCTGAGTAGCTCAGCAGATTAACCTGCTGTGCGGTAGGTGCCCACACCACAGCAGAAATGCCGGTGTCGGTATAAACCGGTCCTAGCGAGGCCTCGTTGGCATCGTCATCGCCGCTGGTGTAAAGCACATCCAGTACGTTAGCTAACTGAATACCCGTTGCAGCAACCAATTTGCCTTCATCGTTGTAGCCGCCGATTGCAGTCTGGGTTTTCAGTACCGCTTTCGCCGCAGCTTCATCCCAGTCGCCTTGCCATGCTTGCATGGATTGCAGGTGAGGTGCCAGCGCGATTTGCTCATCGGTGAGGGTGGTTTCAGTCAGCGTCAGCACTGCACCGTTAAGGCCATCTTCCAGGGTAGATTCAAGTCCTGCCGTTTCGCTGTAATGCAATTCAACGGTTTCTACACCTTCTGGCGCGTTCCACAGAATGGTGTTCACATCCAGCCAATGTGCTCCGAGACCTTCAACATCGACGGGTTGTTCACCTAAAGAAATAATCGGAAATTCGAAAATGATTGCTTCACCAGACAGGGTAAAGTTCATGCGGGTAAACGTTTCGTCGTCTTGAACCAGCGAGCCTGCGTAGTTGCTTCCTCCCATTTCCTTTCCGGCATCATCGGTGCCTTTATGGATAATGAAGTTATGACAGGTGCCATAATTTTCTTTTAGCTCAAGTACCCAGTAGGCGCCATAATTCGGATCGATGCCAGTTGGCTGACGGCCATTGGCCCAGTCGGTATCTGCATCGGCATAGGCATCACAGGTTTCATCATTCCAGGTATGCAGACGCCAGCCGTCATAAGCCGGGTCGTTGGGAATGTTATCGGCATCCACAGAGCCGCGGTTGTAGTAAAGCACCGCCTGATATTCACCGGGAAAGAATGCCGGTGCAGGTAACGTAGGATCAGCCCCCACTACGCAAGCATTATTGGCTTCGTTCGGTACTGTTGGCGGGTCGCACTCGATGGGAGGCGGCGCGACGCACTGTGTGCCCGTTGAATCCGGGATCAACGGCGAGTCGCAGGTAAGCAGGTTATTGCTACCCGATTCGATGTCCGAGCCGCCACAACCGGTTAATACAAAAAGTGTCAGTATGCAGGCCAGCAGCCCACAAGCCTGTTTGGTAAGTCTGGTCATATCTGATGTCCATTTACGTCTTTTCGCTTTGGCGCTATTCAGTTTGTTCATGATTGTTGTTCTCACAGTGAATAGGTCAGTCCGAGGTAATACTGGGTACCGAAGAATTGCAGTGTGCCTGTTTGCTCCGGTGTCGAGAAATAGCTGCGGGTAGGTTCGTCGGTAAGGTTGTTTACCTGAAACAGCATGCTCAAATTGTCGTTAATCTCGTAAGAGGCCTGATAGTCAATCACCAGTTCATCGTCGAAGTTTACGGTTTGATCATTTACCGCTACCTGCTGCGATACGAAGGCATCACGATAGCGGGCAGAAACCCGGGTTTCGAAACCTTCGTACTCCCAGAACAGCGTCGCCGTTACCACGTTTTCAGAGAGTCCAGGCAATTGGCTGGCAAACACGCCTTCACTCAATGTGCGCTGAATCTCACTTTCTGTGAACGAATAGCTAGCACTCATACCTAACCCAGACCACATGCCAGGTAACATGCTATAGATTTCGGTGTAGGCTATTTCGACACCACGAATATAGCCGCCTTCCGCATTGTTAATTGCCGTCTCGTAACGGCCATTTTCGGTTGGCACGGTCACGAACAACGGATCACCGGCCGCATCCAGTGCCAGCTCTGGCTCCTGCCCGCTAAATTCACTTTCCAGGTAAACGGGTACCTGCACCGAGTCTGGTACGGTGAATCCATTTCCTTCAAAGTCGTAAGGTTCAACGGCGATATTCTCGATGAATGACTCAATGTTCTTAAAGAAGCCGGCTACCACCAGCGCGCCATCGGTCTCGTCGAAGTAATACTCGTAAGACAAGTCATATTGGGTCGCGTAAAACGGTTCAAGATAAGGGCTGTTGCGTGCTGAACCGTTTACCCGGGCGGTAGGTTGAGACAAGGTCACTTCCCCTGAATCTCTGTCCATCGTCGCGGTAATGGTTTCCACGGTAGTAGAAGCATTGGCTGCAAAACGGTTGATTGGCGCACGCCCCATCACTTTCGCAGCAGCTACCCGTAACTGGGAATTGTCAGTCAGCTTGAAATTTAAGTTTATCGACGGCAATACATCGGTAAATTCATGGGTCAGAATGGTTGGGCGATAGAAGTTATTGATCAGCCCCAACTCATCTGTAATGTTTTGCGCGCCGGCGGTAGGATCGCTGACTTCCTCACTCACACCGGTCTCGGGGTCGGTAACCAGGCGTGTTGCGCGCTGAAGCGTGGTGGAAGCTTGTTTAGTACGGACATAGCGTACACCCACATTTCCGGTCATGGGTATGCCAAACAATTCCGTGTCCAGGTTCGCCATTAAATATGCTGCGTTTACAGTTTCGAATACTTCACCACTTTCCTGTATCGTCCAGGCCGACGCAGCGTTTGTGCCATCGCCATTAATCACGCCCGCGGCGCCAGGCCCCCAAGTTTGTGCGGGTTGCGGAATACCGTCAGGAAACCAGGCGTTCAGCGCCGAATTTAAATCGATAGAAAGGTAGCTTGGGAAATACGAAAAGGCGCCAGACCAGTCCACCACTTCAGACATGCCTTCCGTTATGTTCAGTGGCGGCTGACTTACCGAGAATCCGCCATCATTTCCGAATTCGAATATAGCGCGATCATTGCTGAATTCACGATCAGAATAGCGATAACCAAACTCGATACCGGATACGACAGGCAGGTCGAGAAAGTATTGGAAATCTGCTCGGTAAGCATCCAAATCATCCTCGTTTTCATACGGATAAATACCGTATTTACTGATCATCGCCCGATTTAAGTCGGTAAACGCATCAGTTTGATTGAACGCGAGATCTGGCAGGTTGAGTCCATTCAGCAAATAACTGATTTGCACGTTTTCATCGAAGGTGGGATTGGCGGCATTCGCGTCTTCCGCGACCAGAGACCAAAGTAGACCATTTCGAAAATCACTTTCAGCGGTGGATTTAGACACGTCAAACTGGGCACTCAGGTTATCCGTTATCTGCCAGTCAGCTTTAATACCGAAACTTGCCACCTGGTCGAAGTCCTGATTATCATCGTTCACCAGCTCTACCCGGGTGAAACTGCTATCAGAGCGGGTAAATGTGCCTCCGATCACACTATTATTTACCACCACAGGGTTAATAATATTGGCGTTGATGCCGCCGAGCTTCACCCTGAAACCACGGGCGAACGCTTCAGAATCAAACTTAGACAAAAAGGCATCAGCTTTCAGTTTAAAATTGTCGGTTGGCGCCCACTCTACTGAAGCCATGTAACCGTTCCGGGTTTCCTCCCCACCCTTATGCTGCATTTCAAACCCTTCGGAAATGTATTCGCACTCAGGGCAGTCAGTACCGGCGGCATCGTTGTCACCTTCGATACCATCAACGTCGACAGCGCCGTTGTAGGCAAAACCAATAAATTGCGTTGAAACGCTGGGCTGAAACAAACGTGCATAACCTAACGATACCCCTACGGTGTCATCCATAAACTTCCCCTGATAGGAAAAGCTAATGCGATGACCATATTCTTCTGCATCAGGGATCTCGCTGGCCCTGTCATTGAACATGCCACGAACGTTCGCATTAAACGTGTGAGTCTGTTCATTAGCCAGCGCACTCGCGGTTTGCAGTTCTACAGTACCGGCAACGCCGCCTTCTATCAGCGAGGCTTTCGGCGATTTATACACCGCAGCTGAATTAATTAATTCTGAAGGGTACTGGTCAAATTCAATGGCGCGACTACCACTGGTAGAAACTTGCTCACGGCCATTTAATGTTGAGAAAACAAAGTCGCCAGACAAACCGCGAATGTTAATTTCAGCAGCCTGACCACCGGTTCGTACTGCCGAAATACCTGGCAAGCGAGTCAGCGCATCGGCCATTGACACGTCGGGTAATCCCCCTAAGTCATCGGCAGAAATCTGTTCGGTGACCGTATCACTAAACCGTTTCTGATTGAGGGACTGGATCAGACTCGAGCTAAAACCGCGTACTTCAATACGCTCAATGGTTTCATCGTCATTGGCTGTTTCGGACTCTTCAGCCTGCTGAGCGTGCAACGCAGAACTGGAGAGGATGAGACCGCTGGCCAATAGGCCGAGGGTAATTATGTTAGGTTTAAATATTTTCATGCTGGGCGTTCCAATAGTTATTTTTTACCCGGAAACCAGCGAACATTTCCGGACACTACTTTTTATTCCAGCTTAAATCTTATCCTTGTGGTGAAATTTAGAGCAACATCATGCATACGTATTCATAACTTAAATTTTACATTTTTAACTTCTTGATTTGTGCGTCTTATAATCGTAAAAATTGGCGAATGGGTTGGTATCAACCGGGAATTAACCGATTGGATGAGGGTTCTGAAAAGCAAATAGAAGGTGTCGGTTAACAACTTAACCGACTTAATATTTTAAAACACTGGATGTTCTGAGCGTAGTTTAAGAGTTTTTCTCATCGAAAATGCCATACGCTTTCATCCAGGAAAGCATAGCTTCAAACCAGTCGATGGGATGACGCATTCCAAAGCCATGGCCGCCGTCTGGTAAGAGTAACATTTGCACCGGAACACGTTTGTTAATCAATGCTCGGTGATAATTAAGTGCGTTGGTTACTGGCACCGCTTTATCATCGTTAGCGTGAACAATGAAAGCGGGAGGCGTATTAGTCGTTACATTCATCTCAGCAGAGAAGCGTTGAATCATTCCTTTATCGTAGTTGTCCCCTAGCAGTGAGGTTCTTGAACCTTCATGGGTAACGCCGTCAGTCATTGAAACAAGCGGGTAAATCAGAATTTGAAAATCCGGACGCAATCCCTTTCGGCTATGAACCGCCTGTACCGGTTTCTTGAAATGTGTTGCAACGGTAGATGCCAGATGTCCACCGGCTGAAAATCCCATAACGCCAATTCGTTCATTATTCAGCCCCCATTTTTCCGCATTCTTGCGAATTAGCGTCATAGCCTGCTGTGCATCTTGCAATGGTCCGGTTGACGGATTTTCCATGTTGGCCGCAAGAGGCATGCGATACTTTAAAACAAATGCGGTTATACCAACTTCAGCAAAACGCTCAGCAACCTTAAAGCCTTCCTTGTCGATAGCAAGATGCTGGTAACCGCCGCCCGGCATGATTAACACCGCCGTACCATTACGCGCCTGAGGCTGCGGTGCAACCATTGTCAATTCAGGTTTGTCCACCGCCACGACAGACTGATCGCCCACCGTTTGCCTGCCAACATATTCAGAAGCTGTGTGACTAATTTCTCCGGGGATCCCCGTTGGATATAAATCGATTTCAGTGCGGGTCCAATTATCAGCCAACGCGAAGTCTCCATTCAGGAAAAGGAACAATATAAAAAAGCAGAGTCGTTTCATGGGCAGGTCGTCCGTGATTAGGCAAATGGGCATTCTGCATCATCTGGACTAGAAAAATAAAGCAATGGCAGATTTGTTTCAAATACGAAAGCACGTTCCCTGTAATAGATACAATCTGGTTTGAAGCAGTTTCATTAGAAATACCGCAAGTGTTCGCAAAGTGAACAAAAATCTTGTTTTAAGGTTAAAACCGTTCATTTTACATACACCAATGTATGGCACAGTACTTGATACTGTTTAAGCGATACTGGATTGCGCTTTTTGCCTTAACGACACTCTCTGATCCTTCTTATTTTTTTCCGGGATCATTACAGCGCATTCCTTCTGCTACATTCATTTTGAGGACATAGATAATGAAAATTTCATTGAAAGCAATCGCGGGTATCGCTGCACTCACTTCTCTGGCTACTTTCGGCTCTCAGGCACAATCTTTGGATACGCCCTGGCAAGACGACGCCGGCTTTTATGTTGGCGGTAACTACGGTTATCTGAACGTAGATGGCCACGATGATTTCGACGATGACAATGATGTATGGCAGGGTTTAGTTGGCTATCGATTTAACCGCTACATCGCTGTTGAAGGCTCTTACATTGATTTTGGTGACTATGGTAACAACCTGTCACGGGCAGACTCAGACGGTTACACGGCAGCCGTAAAGGGTATCTTGCCAATTACCAATCGCTTCTCTGTTTATGCTAAGGCAGGGCAACTGTGGTGGGAATCAGACTACAACGTCGGTGGCGTTTCTGGCAGCTATGATGACGAAAGCCTCTTCATTGGCGCAGGTCTTTCCTACAATATTACCAAGAACCTCCTGGTAAATGCTGAATACACCGTTTATGACGCTGATTTAGATGCCGGAGAGTTGGCTGATAATTTCAGTGATACCGATTTCGACACAGATCTGAATCAGGCAAGTGTCGGTGTTGAGTACCGTTTCTAATAGTAGAATCAAGCAGGCCAGCATCGCTGGCCTGTTTTCGTTTTAACCGCAATTAACCTTCCCACACTTTTCCCGCTTTTTACTAATCAGCCTAATACAATTTCAGTAAGCAAATTCTACAAACGCTGCAGAAAAGTTTCCCTGCCTGCGGGATCGAACCGCGCTGCACACTTTCACGAAAAGAATTTAGTCACTAAAATTCAGAGACTTACACTTCTTTTGCGTGTTCTCGAAACTGGAACATATTCTGCAACCTTCCACTCATTTGTAATTGAAACACTCATTCCGGGTTGGCATGAGGAGGAACAATGTCAGCAACTAACTCTATATTCAAGCAGGGAGAAAACTGCTGGGCAACCAGTCAGGCGAGCTTTGCGACTCCATTGATTGACTGTGGTAATTACTACAAAGCCCTTCACTCTGCCATTTTGAAGGCGAAACACAGCATCTTTATTGTCGGCTGGGATATCGATAGCCGCATTCGATTACTGCGTGGCGAAGATGAAGCAAATTCAGAAGCGCCTTCGGTAGTAAGCGACTTGCTCGCATGGAAGGCTGAGCAGAACCCGGACATGAAAATTTATCTATTGCGCTGGGATTCATCGCTGGCGTTTTTTGCGCAACGTGAAATGTGGGCAAAAGAAGTCTGGGACGAGAAAACGCCCGACAACGTGCTTACGGAATTAGATGACACCATCCCCATGGGAGGCAGTCAGCATCAGAAAATCATCGTCATAGATGACGAATTGGTTTTTTCTGGTGGTATGGACATTTCCACCAATCGCTGGGACACCCGCGACCATCCCATTGAAAGTGAAGAACGTAACGGACCTGATGGCCCTTATACGCCTCTTCACGATGTTCAAATTGTCTCTGCTGGGCCTGTGGTTGCGCGGTTTAGCGAATTAGTGCGCTGGCGTTGGCTACGTGTTGCAGAAGAAAAACCCATTACTATTCGTGAAGATGCGAAAACGGATATCGACGCGCCCCTGCCCGAAGCATGGCCAGAAGATTATGAGCCATGGTTCCGTAAAGTCGACTGTGCGCTTGCCCGTACCATTCCTTTTATGGACGAGGTAGAGCCTGTTCAGGAAGTACGCCACATGCTGCTGGATCTAATCTCCGAAGCAGAGCGCATTATTTTTATCGAAAACCAGTTCACTTCGCGGCAAGAAATTGCGGAAGCGTTGAACCGTCGCATGAAAGAAAAGCCAGATTTACACGTCGTGATCGTGAGTTCTTACGAGCCTAAGGGTAAGTTTGAATGCGAGGCGTTTTGGGCTGGCCGTATTGAATTTAAGAAAATCTTAGAGAAAGGTGTCGATCCTGAACGTGTGGTGATGACCTATTCTTCAATCACAGACGAACACGGCCAACATGCAACCAAACGTATCCACTCGAAAGTGATGACTATCGATGATCGCTACGCAGTGATTGGGTCGTCAAACATCAGTAACCGTTCAATGTCATTGGATACCGAAATTGATATGGTACTGTTTGGAAACAATGAAGAGAACCGCCGTGAAGTGGCTCGTATCCGCAACGATCTATTGGCTGAACATACCGGTCGTACGGTTAATCAGGTTGCAGCGCTCATGGAAGAACCTAACCCAGTAAGGGCCTTAATGGAGGGCCAACTTGCTCATGGTTATGTGCTTACGCAGGTTCACGATGAAATCTTCACTGATCAGGAAACCGGGCAAAATTTCTTTTCTCGTTTATCCGATCCGGAAGAACCGCTCGTTCCCCCTCTTCCAACATTGGGCGGTGAAGCCATGCCAATACGTAATCCTCGTCGTCGTACAATTATGATTGGCATCGGCGTGATGGTGATTGCCGCGTTAGCTGCGGCCTTGGTCATCGCTAGCCACTTCATTCCGTGGCTGTCTACCGACAATATCAACGCTTTTCTAGAAGAAAGTCGAGGCACCTACTTCGCATTGCCTACCGTACTGATGGTGTACGTAGTCGGCGGATTCTTCTTCTTCCCTGTTACCGTTATGTCCTTGGCGGTTTCAGCCATATTTGGTCCTATTTGGGGGCCGCTGTATGGCATCCTCGGTGCGCTCCTCAGTTCAGCCAGCATGTTCGGTGTTGGTAAAGTAGCCGGTAACGCTGGTCTGCGGAAAATCGGCGGCCCCAAAGTTGAAGCGGTAGATGCCAAGCTGAAAACCAGTGGCATTGTCGGGGTTGCAGCCATCCGCATGCTGCCAATCGCACCGTTTAGTCTAGTGAATTTAGTCGCTGGCATATCATCCATCGGTTTGATGCAATTTTTGGTAGGTACTTTCCTTGGTATGTTCCCCCCAATGATTGCTAAAGGTTTGGTGGGGGATTCCATCACACAAATTTTCCGCAACCCGTCTCCAGAGACCATCAGCTACCTGGTCGGCGGTATCGTTTTGTGGGGCCTGATGATTTGGGGGTCACAAAAACTGGCAAAGTCTTATCAGGCTCGTAAGCAGCAGCAAGTAGATAAAACTAAGGGTGAAGAATGTGTCGCATAGTTACCTATAACATTCATAGCGGTGTAGGAAGAGATAATAAGCATGACTATCGCAGAATAGGAAGTTACCTGGCTGAGATTGGCGCAGATATCGTATTGCTTCAGGAAATGGATACTCGTCCTGAGCATCGGGATATCAGCACAGATGTACGAGATATATGTGCAAGCCAAGTATTTGAGTTAGTTCCCTCACCAGCCATTGAACTGGAAAGCGGGTGGTACGGTAACGCCGTACTCACGCGTTTCCCGGTTATTAGTAACGAAACGCTGGATGTAAGCATGGATGGTTTTCAACCGCGGAATGTTCAGGCCGTTGAGCTGCTGACACCGTCTGGCCCGCTTACTGTCATTAACACGCATAAAGGGCTAAAAAAACAGGAGCGTCGCTCGCAGTTCGCCAAGCTTCACGAATATATTGAAAAACGTATTACAGACCGCCCAGTGCCATTGGTGCTCGCCGGTGATTTTAACGAATGGCAGTTTTTCACCAAGGCATTCCGGGCCATTGACGAAGTGCTGATCCAGCATAAAGTGGGCGCTACCTTTCCAAGTAATTTCCCTATTTTTTCTCTTGATAGAGTATGGACATCGCCTAATATAAAAACCCGAAGGGTGAAGCGACTTAAGAATCAACAAACTCGCCTGCTCTCAGACCACTTGCCCGTTTGTATTGATATCAGACTACCTGAGCAGGAGATATCACCAGAAACCGCTCAGGCACAAGCAATGGCAGGCTGACGGCATTTTAAGTCTCCCCGCCAATGCTGAAGTTTCTGCTCCATTGCCGTCACCCGTCTAATGACTTCCTGCATCTTCAAGTTCGCATCGGTTAATGACGCACTCCGATTTGTTGCCATTGTTACGGTTCGACGCATTTCCGGCTCTTCAATTTTTAGCGCTTTCACTAGCCCGCTTTCTTCCAAGTGAAAAATGGCTGACGTGGGCAATATCATTGCCCCTTCGCCTTGCAACAGCTGACGTAAGCCTGTCATTAAATGGCCGGAATAGGCGGTATTGTGACACAACGCCACGCCGGTAATTTTCTCATACTCATGAATCAGTTTACCCAGTGCATCTCTTTCTCCCGGCGTGAGAAGCTCAAATTGGCTTAATTCCCAAAACTTAATTGCATCGCGATGCTTAAGCTTCTGGTAAGTATCAGATTGCTCATTGATACCCACCACCAAATGCATGTATTCCTCAATGAGTGGCTCACAAACCATCAACTTAGGATCAACATCCTGTTCATAGGTAATCGCGATATCTACTTGATTTGATTCCAACCAGCTCTTTACCGAATACGACGGGCCGGTGCTGATATCCAATTTAAGTTTACTGGCTGACCGCTTTACTTCAGAAAGTAGCGACATCGACAACACATTGCTCATAGACGCCAACATACCTACCCTAATAACACCGGATTGCTCAGCAATCAGATGTTGTAATTCGGCTTTTGCGGCGTTGATGTCGTCCACCAGCCGCCGGGCATGGGTTGCAAACAACTCCCCCGCTTCAGTTAACGATACCCCTTTAAAACTTCGACGTAACAGGGAAACACCCATTTCGCGTTCGAGGTTTGCCAGTTGCTGGCTAATGGCAGGCTGCGCAATATCCAGTTCTCTCGCAGCAGCCGCTATACTTCCTTTTTGTAGTGTGGTCAGAAAATACTGTAATTGCTTAGAATTCATGACGTGCCTATTTACACCTGACTAAGAACAAATCGCCTTGCCATCTCCTATTTGTTTAACTCCATGTTAGACAAAAAGTGACCATGCATATTTACTTATAGTTCAGCAACTTACATGCCACCAATCGAGATATAGACAGATATAAATTGTTAACTTTTCGTTACTAGTGTCGCTCTGAAAATTTTTTTCAAAACCAGCGATCATTAATTAGCCGCTGTTTTATATAAGATTTTTAGTTAGCTCAATATTTTTACGATAGCCCTCAATATTCTTTTTTCTTCCTAGAAGTAGTCGCGATTTTTTAGTCTGGTTTTACACAGCAGTAAGCAGCATCACATCGCTGTCTGCAACTGGTTGCATCCAAATGGTGCTGCTGTGAGCCAAGGTTGGGCGCGATGACCGACTCCCGGAACGGCGCCCTAAAACAGAAAAGTAATCAGGCAATAAAATCTGGGAACACACACATGAAAATAAAAAGACTAAGTGCGTCAATTTATGCCGGATTAACCGGTATGACGTTAGCGATGGCAATGGCGCCATCGGTTTATGCGCAAGAAACAGAAACTCCTGATGCGGCAACTGATGCCAACGTGGAGAAAATCGCGGTTGTTGGTGCACGTGGTGCTCCGCGTTCGGTAACCAGTTCTCCAGTTCCTGTAGACGTACTTACCGCTGAAGATATGGAAGGCGTAGCATTCTCCGATATGAACGATGTTATGAAAACACTCGTTCCATCTTATTCACTTTCTCGTCAGCCTATTTCCGATGGTGGTACCTTTATTCGTCCGGCAACACTGCGTGGCCTGCCTACGGATAAAACACTGGTACTGGTAAACTCAAAGCGTCGCCATCGTGCCGCGCTGGTAGAAATTGGTGGCTCTGGTACGCAGGGACCAGATCTTGCGACTATACCAACAGCTGCAATTGGCTCAGTTGAAGTACTTCGTGACGGTGCCGCAGCACAATACGGTTCGGATGCAATAGCCGGTGTTATCAACTTTCAGTTGAAGAACAATGACGAAGGCGGTTCATTGTCTGCAGAGTGGGGCCAATACTACGAAGGCGACGGTGATCAATTCGTTATTAGTGGTAACAAAGGTTTTGCGTTAGGTGACAATGGTTTCTTGAGTATTTCTGCTGAAATTACTGATGCTGATGCGACCTACCGCGGTGAGCAATATTGCGAAGAGTGGTTTTGTGTAACCGATCAATCTGATGAATATATTGAAGACGCATTAGCAAGCGCGAATGCCATACATGGGTCAGATGAGGTGCAGCCTTGGGGTCAACCTAATAACAGTGGTCAACGGTTCTTCTTTAACTCAGGCTATACGATTACTGACGAAGTCGAGTTATATGCGTTCGGTAATTATTCTAAAACTGAAGGTGATGGTTCTTTCTACTACCGTTATCCGGGCAACGGCACCATCGAAGATATTCGTCTTGAAGACGGTACAGTTTGGAGCCCATTGGAATTCTTCCCCGGCGGCTTTACGCCTCGTTTCTTTGGTGACATGACCGACTACTCATTTGTTGGCGGTGTTAAAGGCATGACCGGTAACTGGACTTACGATGTAAGTGGTCGTATTGGTTCGAGTGAAATCGACTACACCCTATCTAACACAGTTAACCCGTCAATGGGTAACGAGTCGCCCACTTCCTTCAAGCCGGGTTCACTGACTAACGAAGAAAAGCAATTACAAGCTGACTTCACCTATGATCTTGAAAACTACATTCTCGCTTTCGGTTTAAGCTACCTGGATGAATCGTATGATATCTCTGGCGGTGAAGAAGACTCTTACTTCGCGGGTCCTTATGCAGGTCCCGATCCATGGGGATTCTGTAACGGCGATGTTCCTACAGACCTGGGCGCTACCGTAGCAGGGCTTGATTGTGCCGACGAAAATGACCCTGTTTATACTGTTGTTGGTGTGGGTTCAAACGGCTTCCCTGGATACTCACCAGAGTTCTCAGGTGAATACACTCGGGATTCTTACGCTGTATACGCCGATGTTTCTGGCGACATTACAGATGAGATTTTTGCCCAAGCAGCATTACGCTATGAAGATTATTCTGACTTCGGTTCGGAACTGGTTTATAAAGTTGCCGCGATTTATCAGATCACTGATGAAATTGCAGTACGTTCATCGTACGGTACTGGTTTCCGTGCCCCAACCCCGGGTCAGCAAGGTACCACCAACGTTTCAACACGCCTGCCTAATGGCCTGCCAGTAGCGACGGGCCTGTTCCCGGCCAGTAGTGACGTTGCACAGGCCTTGGGTGCAAGCCCGCTTGCGCCTGAAAAATCAACCAACTTTACGCTAGGTTTAACCGCTGAATACGGTGACTTCACGCTAACAGTCGATTACTACAACATTGAACTGGAAGATCGCCTGAACTCCGTTTCAACGTTGGATGTATCTAGCGACCCGGATGCTGAAGATCCTTCCGATTATGAGCGCTACCTTGCGCTAGATAATGCTGGCGTAGCGGGTGCCGCTTCAATTGGTGGTGTGTTCTTCTTCCAGAACGCGTTTGATACCACTACCGAAGGTGTGGATGTTGTTGCAACGTACAACATGGAGTCGGACATTGGTGCAACCACCATCATGGGTTCACTGAACTACAACACCAGTACTATCGATGCTGATCCAGAAGGCTTCTTTAACGCGTCTGATAGATTCGACTTCGAAAACAGCATGCCTGAAACCCGCGCTGTGGTGTCGGTTAAGCATAACTATGAAGACTGGCTCCTTGTGGCGCGTATGAACTACTACGGTGAATACGAAAACATGGCTGATGGCGGCACATTTATCCAGACTTACGGTGCAGAAGTACAGTTCGATCTGGAAGCGACGTACCATATTAGCGAGAGCTTGTCGTTAAGTGCCGGTGCACGGAATATCTTTGATGAATATCCAGACCCAGACACCACGGGTGACGAGTGCTGTGGTTCGATCTACCGCGCTAGCTCTATTGTCGATTGGCAAGGTGGCTACTACTACACCAAGTTAAATTACACATTCTAATCGCTAATATCGATGTGAATTGACAGCAAGGCCGACGTTTGTCGGCCTTATTTTTTGCTCAAAAGAATAAATTTAAACGCCATTACAAAACCAAAAACGCGCAAAACATGCAGTGCCATGTAGAAAATTTGGGGTCAGTATGATGTCTTTACACTATGCTCAACTCAAAAAAACCACGTATACATACGTTCTAAATGTATGTAATTGCCATACCTAATATCAAAAACCTAAATCAATCAGCAAAAACAATTGTTAGTGCCCACTCTCAACATACCCTCCGCCCTGCAATAACTTTCAACACCCACCAGAAAATCTACATTCGACCAAGAACGTTTAAGCCACAACACTCTAAACGCCCCTGACGAATAAGAAATTTTTTTCTTCATTTCTTTCAATACTGAAATTCTTGTCTATAACTAAATTAACGCACTACTGACGACAAATCAGACAACTTCGAAATGTCGGCAATTGACGGAATATCTGTGCACATGAATTCAAATAACCTGAATTGTGCCAGTAACGTGCAGCAGTAGAACCTTCAAAAAAGCATTTAGATGAGTAGCAGACTAAATATGGGCGAACTTACAAATACACCACGCATAACAATTATTGGAGCCATAGTCAGTCTCGTTGTGGGACTCGTTCTGGTTTCTGTTGGTCTGACTTATCTGGCCGTTGTCATTGCCGCAGCGGGGGTGTTTTTATCTTCAAGATTACCGGCATCCGACCCCGCTACTGCATCAGAAACTTTTGAAGCTAGCGTCGCGGAACCTGTATTTTCCTCCTCCGCTGATGATTCAGATCTGTCGAGTGCGGCAGATCGCATGTCGGGCATACTCACCGAGTGCGAAAAAAACCTGGGTGACATTTTAAATACCCAGAACGATGCCGTTACCACACTCACCGAAGCATTTTTAAACTTACAGCGCCTGGTAGGTGAACAAAACGGCTGTATTACCCGCCTTATCCAAGCCGACTCTGACAGTGGCGAAATGTACTCAAACCGTATGCGCACCTTTGCTGATGAAACAGAAAAATCCCTTGACAAATTTCTTGCCTCCACTGAGCAAATTTCTGAAGGCACCACGACTATTTTAGAAAAAGTAAACCGCATCTACGACACCATGCCTACGGTATTAAAAGCCCTGGGTGATATCGACGATATTTCGGCTCAAACCAACTTACTGGCATTGAACGCAGCCATTGAAGCGGCACGTGCTGGCGAGGCCGGACGCGGATTTGCGGTGGTAGCAGATGAAGTACGCGCGCTATCTAATCGTTCAACGCAGTTCAGTGGCGTCATCAAGAAGCAGATGGAAAACATTGGTGTGCAAATCGATGAACTCACCCAGGATGTGAGAACCCTCGCCGCGCAGGACACCAGTTACATCATTACTGCCAAACGCGACATTCAGGGCGAGCTCGACGCCATTATCGTTAAAGCCGAGAGCGATGCCGAAACCACCACCACGTTAGAAGGTATTTCGGGGCAACTTGATGCTGCTATTGGATCAGCAATTCGCGGCATGCAGTTTGGCGACATAAACGGTCAGAATCTGACCTACTCTGAAGAAATGCTTTCTATAGTAAACGAACAACTGCCATTGCTTGGGCAGCGGAATACAGGTCAGGTTAATAAAAATCTGGACGACTTCCAAAGCAGCATGAAGAACCGCGCCAACCTTGACCACAACCCAGTGTCAGCAAGTAGCGTAGATGCAGGTGATATCGAGTTGTTTTAACGCCAGTGCGACTTTACCAAGTCGAAATATTTGTCCGCGCACGAGAAGGTGCGAAACGTTAGGAACGCCGGGAGTATTATGAGTAAGAACATTCTCATTGTTGATGACTCACCATCAATTCGTCAGATGGTCGAATTAACACTTAAAACAGCCAGCTATGCAGTCACCACTGCTGTAGACGGGCAGGATGCACTGGACCAGTGCAAGAGCAAACGCTTCGATTTTGTATTGACGGATCAGAATATGCCCCGCATGGACGGCCTTACTCTGATCAAAAACCTGCGTGGCATGTCAGCATACGGGCGTACCCCAATTATTGTTCTGACCACCGAAGCGGGCGACGACATGAAAGCGAAAGGGAAAGCCGCTGGAGCAACAGGATGGATGGTTAAGCCTTTTGACCCGGCGAAGTTACTGGCTGTGGTAGGTAAAGTCCTCGGTTAGTTGGTACAGGAAACGTCAATATGTCTATCGATATAGAACAATTCCACGCGGTCTTCTTTGATGAAAGTCAGGAGCACCTGGATGACATGGAGCAGCTTCTCATGGAGCTGGATGTTGAAGATCCTGATCTTGAACAACTCAATAGCATCTTCAGAGCAGCCCACTCGATTAAAGGCGGTAGCGGAATTTTCGGCTTTGACGCACTGACGGGCCTTACCCATGTCATGGAAAACCTCCTAGACAAAGCCCGTAAGCAAACAATTTCTCTCAGTGTGCCTACCGTCGATTTGTTCCTTGAAACCGTCGACCTGCTAAAAACAATCCTCGACGCTTACAAAACAGAAAGCGAACTGCCCACATCAGAAATTGAGAGTGGTGTGGCGGCATTAGAAAAAGCCCTTGCCGAAGCTGATGGTCAAGCTGCTCCCAGTGAAGACGAAGCACAAGACGAGACGCAGACAGAAAGCGCCTCAGCAGATGACGATATTGACGGCTTCGGCTTTTTTGATGATGAACCTGAAGCAGCCAGTGAGGATCAACCTGCTCCTGCTGCTGAAGCTGCATCAAAAGACGACGACATTGACGGATTTGGCTTTTTCGATGACGAACCCGCGCCACCTGCAACGGCGGAAGAAAAAGCAGGATATGGCTTCTTTAAACCACTAGAAGCGGTTAACGAAGATGCTAAAGCAGCACAGGAAGACGCTGCGAAAGCTGCCGAAAAGGCAAAAGCTAAGGCCCCTAAAGCCAAAAAACCTGTAGCTAAACAAGCAGAAGCGTCTTCTATTCGTGTCGATACCTTAAAAATTGATGCCATGGTTAACCTCGTAGGTGAGCTCGTCATTACTCAATCAATGCTTTCAATGATTGGTGATGAAGTAAGCGGCGCGGTTGGCCAGAAATTACAGACCGCCATCGTAGAATTGCAGCGCAATACCCGAGAAATTCAGGAATCGGCGATGTCGATGCGTATGCTGCCAGTGAATATGACCTTTAACCGTTTCCCACGGGTTGTGAGAGATTTATCTAGCAAACTGGGTAAACAAGTCGACCTTATTATTGAAGGTGGCAACACTGAAATTGATAAGAGCATGATTGAAAAACTGGTCGACCCGCTCACTCACTTGGTGAGAAACAGTATTGACCATGGTGTAGAAAAACCTGACGTAAGAAAAGCCTCCGGTAAGCTTGAGAAAGGTACGGTTATTCTGCGAGCGGCACAACGCGGCAGCTCGATTGTTATCAGTATTATTGATGACGGCGCAGGTTTAAGCCGCGAACGGATTTTGGCGAAAGCGACTGAAAACGGCCTTCCCGTTTCTCCAGACATGCCTGACAGCGAAGTATGGCTACTGATTTTCCAACCTGGCTTCTCCACTGCCGCTGAAGTGACAGATGTATCAGGACGCGGTGTTGGCATGGACGTGGTAAGACGAAATATTGAAGCCATTGGTGGTCGTATCGAAATTGAATCCACCAAAGGTTATGGCTCAGCTTTCCATATCCACTTACCTCTCACACTGGCCATCGTCGATGGTATTTGTGCCGCGGTGGGTAATCAAACCTTCGTGATCCCGCTGGTGAATATCATCGAATCATTGCAGCCACTGCCTGAACAGCTCAAGTTAATTGGCAACGAAAACCTGCTCTGGATTCGAGAACAATACTGGCCACTCATTGCCATTCACGAAATGATGCACGTAGACAACGCTATCGATAACCCAACAGAAGGCATAGTGGTGCTACTCGAAAGCAGTAAGCGACGTTTTGCCATTCAAGTTGACGCCTTGCTCGGCCAACAGCAAGTGGTAATTAAGAGTCTTGAGCAGCATTATCGCAAGGTTCCCGGCATTTCAGGGGCAACCATTATGGGCGATGGTCGTGTTGCCATGATCCTTGATGCTGACGCCATTGCCGATCTTTGTCGTCCGGTTTATGAGGAGGAGAAAGCATCATGAGTAACGGCCGTGACCACATGCAGGCAAAAGATGTTCAGGAATATCTGAGCTTTATTCTCAGCGACGAGCATTACGCCCTCGACATCACATCGGTAAAAGAGATCCGTGGCTATGAAAAGGTCACTCCCATCGCCAACGCCCCGGCGTTTATTAAGGGAGTACTGAATCTTCGTGGTGATATTGTTCCTATTATCGATTTACGCATCAAATTTAATATTCCGAACCCCACCTACAACGAGTTCACGATTGTCATCATGTTACATGTTCACAATCGTGTGATTGGTATTGTGGTAGACGGTGTATCTGACGTCGTGCGACTTACCGAAGACGAAGTTCGGCCGCCCCCTGATTTTGGCGTTATTTTTGACAGTCGGTTCTTAAAAGGGCTGGCTACCGTTGATGATCGCATGATCATTTTAGTAAATATTGAGCAGCTTATTTCAAGTGGAGAACTTGGTTTGGTAGATAAGACGCTTGCGAAAGAAGAGGTCTGACTCCATGGGTATGTTTGATTGGATTAACACTGAAGCATCACGGGAACACCGGATTCAGTTGCTACGTAAATCCCAGGCTGTAGATGCATCGACTTGCTGCATCATGATGGCTGATGCCGACCGCACCATTATTTATGCCAACAATGCGGTAAAAAAACTGCTTAAAGATAATGAAGCAGAGTTACAAAAAGCTCTGCCCCATTTCTCAGCAGATAATCTTATTGGCGAGAGCATTGATCAGTTCCACAAAAATCCGATGCACCAGAAGAATATTCTGGCCGAATTAAAAAAACCAATGACGTCGAGCATTCTGGTGGGCAAAGTCAATTTTAAGCTTACGCTTACCCCGATGAAAGACGAAGAAGGTGAGTCCATCGGCACCAT
This sequence comes from Alteromonas sp. ABH2_165, assembly GCF_056159945.1. Lineage (NCBI taxonomy): Bacteria > Pseudomonadati > Pseudomonadota > Gammaproteobacteria > Alteromonadales > Alteromonadaceae > Alteromonas > Alteromonas sp. ABH2_165. The sequence continues at coordinate 13,292 of NZ_JBSWWF010000004.1, read as the reverse complement.
GGTGGAATGGGTAGATCAAACCGAACTGCTGCTTAAAAGCGGTATGCTTGACGCATTGCATCGCGCCCAGGCTTTAGCCGAATACACGCCAGAAGGTGAACTGATAGATGTGAACGAGAACTTCCTCAAACTCACAGGTTTTACCCGGCAAGAAGCTATTGGCAAACATCAAAGCGCGTTTGTGAAACCCGAATCCGTGCAAAATAACGACTACAGAGACTTCTGGGACAAACTTCGCCGCGGTGAACTCGACTCTGGTGAATATCAGCGTTTCGGTAAGGACAGTAAAGAATTCTGGATCCAAGCTTCCTACAACCCCATTTTCGATACGGCGGGCAAAGTGAGCAAAGTGGTTGAATTTGCCACTGAAATCACCAAAGAAAAACTGAAAAATGCCGATTACTCCGGTCAGATAGAAGCCATTAGTAAGTCTCAGGCAGTTGTTGAATATGACACTACCGGCAACATTCTCTGGGCGAATGATAACTTCCTGGTTGCGCTTGCATACAATCTCGACGAAGTGAAAGGCCAGAATCACAGCATGTTCCTCGAACCGTCCGAGAAAATTAGCCAGTCTTACGGTAATTTCTGGAACGAGCTTCGTGCGGGCAGTTTTAAATCGGGTGAATACAAACATGTCGCCAAAGGTGGAAACGAGATTTGGCTCCAAGCCTCGTATAACCCTATTTTGGATATGAACGGCAAGGTTTTCAAAGTAGTCAGTTACGCCAACGTCATCACCGAACAGAAGCTGAAAAATGCGTATTTTGAAGGTCAAATTCAGGCAATTGGTAAGTCGCAGGCTGTTATTGAATTCAATGTCGACGGCATTATTCAGTGGGCGAACGATAACTTCCTGAATACCGTTGGGTACACACTCGATGAAATCAAAGATAAACATCACCGTATGTTTGTTGACAAAGAAACCCGCGGTTCAGAAGAGTACAGTGAGTTTTGGGCGTCACTCAAACGCGGCAAGTTCTTTTCTGGTGAGTTTAAGCGAATAAACAAAGCCGGTGAGGAAGTGTGGATTCAGGCGTCTTACAATCCTATTTTGGATATGGACGGCAACGTTTTCAAAATTGTGAAATACGCATCAAACATTACTGAAGAGAAACTGAGAACCGCGTATTTTGAAGGCCAGATTGAAGCCATTGGTAAGTCTCAGGCTGTTATCGAGTTTGATATGGACGGCATGATTCTGGATGCTAACGAAAACTTCCTCAACACTGTGGGCTATACGCTGCCGGAAATTAAAGGTAAGCACCACAGCATGTTTGTTGATCAGGAGATCCGCAACAGCAACGATTATCGTTCTTTCTGGGATCAACTGAAACACGGTGTTTATCAAGCCGGCGAATTCCGTCGCATCGGCAAGAGTGGCAATGAAATCTGGATACAAGCTTCCTATAACCCCATTTTAAACCAGAATGGTAAACCGTTCCGCGTGGTGAAATACGCGTCGGATATTACCGCACGTACCACTGCTGTTTACGACATCAAACAAGTGATGACGCAACTGGCGAAAGGCGACCTCACATGCGAAATCGAACACGAATTTGAAGGTGAATTTAAGGTACTTGGCGAGTCTATAAACCAATTCATCAAAGATATGCGCGTGACTATTTCGCGAATCAATCACGCCGTAGAAATGATACGTGGCGCCTCGGGCGAAATCGCCAGCGGTAACGCCGACCTTTCCAGTCGCACCGAGCAACAGGCTTCCAGTCTGGAGGAAACCGCCTCTTCTATGGAAGAACTCACCGGCACTGTGCGCCTGAATGCGGAAAACGCGGAGCAAGCCAACAGCCTTGCTTCACAGGCATCAACCATTGCGGTGAATGGTGGCAACATGATTCAGCGTGTTGTGGAAACCATGGCCAGCATTAACGACTCTGCACAAAAAATATCTGACATCATCGGTGTCATTGACGGCATTGCCTTCCAAACCAATATTCTTGCGTTAAACGCTGCGGTAGAAGCTGCACGAGCCGGTGAACAAGGTCGCGGCTTTGCGGTTGTCGCATCGGAAGTAAGAACACTGGCGCAACGCTCTGCTGAAGCTGCCAAAGACATCAAAGAGTTGATTTCCGATTCTGTAGATAAAATTGGTAGCGGTAATTTGCTGGTTAAACAAAGCGGCGACACCATGGGTGAAGTAGTAACGTCGATAAAACGGGTCAACGATATTATGTCAGAAATTGCTGCGGCTTCTTCTGAACAATCCAATGGTATCCAGGAGATCAGCAAAGCAGTCACCCAAATGGATGAAATGACGCAGCAGAATGCAGCCTTGGTTGAACAGGCCGCCGCTGCTGCTGAAAGCATGCGCCAGCAAGCATCTTCGCTGTCAGACCGTGTGGCAACCTTCAAACTAAGTGCAGCCGATATGGTGATGGAAGATGACACCATTGCGGCATTGCCATCACAGTCTTCACGACGCTCTAGCTCAACAGTCAGCACAAGCAAATCCCCTGCAGCAAAGATCAAAGAAGTTACTGCGCCGGCACCGGATGATTCTGAGGAATGGGAAAGTTTCTAAAGGAGAACGGGCGGTATGAAAGAAGACGCCCAGAAAGAATTTGCGTTCAGCAAAGAGGACTTCGAACGGGTAAGGCGCACTCTCTATCAAAAGGCAGGGATTAACCTTACCGACACGAAAGACTCACTGGTATACAGCAGACTCGCCCGCAGGTTGCGGGCCCTGTCTCTGAATAGTTTCGATGACTACCTGACTTACCTGAAGCGCACACCGGAAGAAGATGAGAATTTTATTAATGCCCTTACAACCAATCTCACTTCGTTTTTCCGTGAGTCGCATCACTTCGAGGCACTAGCAGAATACCTGCGCTCGCATCCTGGTGAACGGACCATTTGGTGCGCTGCCAGTAGTACCGGCGAAGAACCCTATTCTATCGCGATGACGGTGGCAGAGGTGTTTGAAAGTTTTGATACACCGATATCGATCATCGCGTCAGATATAGACAGTAATGTGTTGGCGAAAGCACAAGCGGGTGTGTACAACGCCGATGCAATAAGCAAATTGTCGGCGGTGCAGTGTAGAAAATTTTTGCATCGGGGGAAGGGGCAAAACAAAGGGAAAGTGAGGGTTGTCCCTGAGCTTCGAAGAATGGTTACGTTCCGTCGATTGAACCTGATGGATGTTACCTGGCCTATTCGGGCGCCGATTGATGTGATTTTTTGCAGGAACGTAATGATTTATTTCGATAAACCGACACAGCATAACATCCTGAAACGCATGATCGCGCTGCAACCCGACGACGGCCTTTACTTCGCGGGGCATTCGGAGAACTTTAATAAGGCGACAGACCTGGTTATCCCTGTCGGAAAAACGATTTACAAGCCGGCAAGGAAAGGCAAAAAGTATGGCTGAAACCTATCAGGATGGTGAAGCACACACGGCCAATATGTATTACGACCCCCGATTCGTGCGTCAGGCCGTAAAAATTTTGCCCGGTGAGTACTTCTCAACGTCGAATGATACCCTGATGGTGACCGTACTAGGTTCCTGCGTTTCGGCATGTTTAATGGACTTACATAATGGCATTGCGGGGATGAATCACTTCCTGCTACCCAGTGATAAAGGCAGTGAAGGCGAGTTCTCGGCAGGCTCCCGATACGGTGTGTACGCCATGGAACTGCTCATCAACCAGATGATGAAACAAGGTGCCGACAAACGACATCTCCAAGCAAAAGTATTTGGAGGAGGCAATGTTGTAGCGGGTATCTCAGTCACTAACGTAGGCAAAATGAATTCCGAGTTTGTTACAGGGTTCTTGCGTCGGGAAAATATCCCCATCGTTGCCAGTGATCTGCTCGACAATTACGCCCGCAAAATTTATTTCTTTCCCGATTCAGGACAGGTATTGGTAAAGCGGATAAGGAAATTCAATAACTCGACGATTATGGACCGCGAAAGTGCTTACCGTATCAAATTGAAACAGGGGACTGACCACACTGACTTTGAAGCTTTCGATTAGGTGAGCCAAGATGATAAAAGTATTAGTAGTAGATGACTCAGCATTGATCCGCAATTTGCTGGGAGAAATAATCAAAAACGAAAATGACATGCAACTCGTTGGCGCCGCCCCCGATGCTTATGTGGCCAAGAAAATGGTCAAGGATTTCTCGCCAGATGTCATTACCCTCGATATTGAAATGCCCAAAGTGGATGGGCTACGGTTCCTCGACGTTTTGATGAAGGCCCGCCCTACTCCCGTCGTCATGATCTCCACGCTGACAGAAGCGGGGGCAGATGCCACCATTCGCTCACTGGAATTAGGCGCAGTAGACTTTATCCCCAAACCCAAGTTAGGTGTTGTTCAGGGTATTGAAGATTACCGTGAATTAATCCTTTCGAAAATCCGCATGGCGGCGCGTTCAAAAGTGCGCCAGCAGAAACCAACTCAAGCGGCCAAATGTACAACGAAACTGAGCTATTCCAGTACCGAAAAGATTATTGCTATTGGTGCTTCTACCGGCGGAACCGAAGCAATCAAAGCGGTTGTAAGTGCCCTACCGGCTAACAGCCCCGCGGTGGTTATAACGCAGCATATGCCGCCAGGTTTTACTAAAACCTACGCTAAGCGGCTAGATGCGTGCAGTCAGCTTAAAGTGGTTGAAGCGAAAGGTGATGAGCGCTTGCTTCCAGGACATGGTTATTTAGCCCCTGGAGATAAACACATGGAAATAATAAGAAGTGGTGCCGATTATCGAATCCGGCTTAGCGATGGCCCCCGGGTGAGCGGGCATAAACCGTCGGTCGATGTGATGTTTACGTCACTGGTGGAAGCGGCTGGCAGCAACGTGGTAGCAAGTTTATTAACCGGCATGGGGAAAGATGGTGCAGATGGCTTACTGGCCTTGAAACAAAAAGGCGCGTTTACCATTTGTCAGAATGAAGAAACTTGTGTGGTGTATGGCATGCCAAAAGTCGCAGTGGGCCTCGGCGCAGCAGAAAAAGTGCTGCCACTAGAAGCTATTGCGCAAGCGTTCATAAACCAACTAGAAAAAATGCAGGCCGGCAGTCGCTTGTAATGCACAGAGATATTCAGACAAGCAATTTAGAAACGTATAGTCGCCCATATCCCATTATGGTCGGCTATGCGCAGACATTGAAATCTATCTGTATATTAACGATTAGCGTATTTTTTAACGCAAAGTAGAACACTGAGTATACGCCTAAAGAATAAGGCGCAAATGTCACTAAAGACCTATACTGAATTTAATGATTTAAACGAAACACAGGTTGTGAAATTTTCTTAGCTCCTGAACTTGCAGGATTGAAAATATCGCAAATACTCAAGATAGGTTCGAAATTGTCCGGAGGTAAACATGGCAGTTCCGCTACTCGTAGCCGACGATTCTCGTCTTTCAAGACGAAGTGTGATCAAAGCGCTTCCACCTGAACTGGAGTTTTCGGTCACAGAGGCTGCCAATGGCAGAGAAGCAATTGAGCTTCTGGAAAATACGTCTTTCAAACTTTTGTTACTTGATTTAACCATGCCTGAGGTGGACGGCGTCGGCGTGCTTGAATACCTGTCGGGAAAATCTGACCGCCCGGACGTCATTGTTATTAGCGCCGATTTTCAACCAGAAAAGCAGCGCATAGTCATGGAGCTAGGCGCGAAGAAATTTATCAGAAAGCCGCTTGATAATGAAGAATTGGCGATGACGTTGTTTGAGCTGGGGTACCTATGAGCAACACAATTTCTCTCAATGAAGATCAGCGCGATGCCCTGCAGGAATTGATGAACATTTCTATGGGCCAGGCCGCAAACTCTCTCGCCCACTTAATAGAAACCAAAATCGGTATCTCAATCCCGAAAATTTCTGCGGTGACACCGTCTGAATTATTCTCGCTCATCAACCGTAGCGAAAATGCCTACTACACCCGTCAATCCTTTCTTGGTGACATTCAGGGTGAAGTGATGGCGGTAGTTTCAGAAAGCGGCCTTACCGAGGTTGCCAGCTTACTGGAATATGAGGCTCCTCTCAGCAAGAGTGATGTTGAAGAAACCATTTTAGAACTGTCGAATATTCTTGCAGGTGCTTGTCTTGCAGGTCTTTCCAACCAGCTGGAACTGGCGACAAACTTAAATATGCCTACACTGTTTTCGCCGAACAAGGCTTCTTTTGTGGAGCTAAACTGGCAACATAGTCTGGTGATGGAGGTACAGTTTGATATTGAGCTGTCGTCCTTTTCGATGCGCGTGGTGTTCTGCCTCGATCGGACGTCGTTGATAAAACTCACTGATACGATAGATGAATTACTCGGTTAATGTTTCAACAGCTTGTAGGTAAACTTCCCGTTGGTATTTGTATCGTTGACGAGAACTACAACATCGTGTTCCTCAATGATTTCTTTATTGATCGCATGGAAAGCGATCATCGGTCCGATTATACAGACAAACCGATCGCCGAACTTTTTCCCGAACAGGCTAAATTTCTGCGCCGTAGGATAAAGTCGGTATTTGTACTTCAGCACCCCAGCTTCAGCTATTGGGAGCAACGCCCGCATATATTTCCGTTTAAAAGCAGCCGTCCCATCACCGGTGAAGAAACGCAAATGTATCAGAACATGGAAATTGTGCCGATAACGTCCCCCGAACATGGAAAACTCGCCTGTATTTTTCTTCAGGATGTTACCGCGCAAGCTAGCTATTTCATCGCTCAACAAGAACTGTCTCTTGCATTGAAACGGGAGCATGAAGAGCAACTTAAACTGATCAAAAAGCTAGATTCAGCCCAAAGCCAATTAATTCAGGCCGAAAAAATGGCATCTACAGGGCAACTTGCCGCCGGTATTGCCCATGAAATTAACAACCCCATCGGTTTCGTAACCGCTAACCTCAATACATTAAAAGACTACGCCGAGAGCCTGATCAGTATTTGTGAAAGCGTAGCTGATAAAGCTGCGCAGACCGACGAAAAGTGCCAGATTTTTATCAATGACTTGCTGGAATCAAACCATTTTGAACTGCTGAAAGAAGACATGACTCCTCTACTAGATGAGTCCAGAGAAGGGCTGGAGCGTGTTCGGGATATCGTTGAAAACCTAAAACGCTTTGCCATTGAGGAGTCATCAGGGTGGCAATTGTTGGATCTGAGCGAAACCATGTCGCAAATGATTGAGCTCGTCAGTGTGCAGTACAAAATTCCCACCTACAAACTCAGCTGCCAGCCTGAATGCGTTAAGATCTTTTGTGAGCCAGGCGGACTTAAACAAGCGCTGATGAACATGCTAATTAATGCTGCGCAATCTATCGATAAAAAAGGCATCGTGAAAGTAAACGTCATCGGTAATGAACAAAGTGTTCAAATTAAAATTATCGACAGCGGTAGCGGTATTGAAGAGCATATTATTAAGAAAGTTTTCGACCCTTTCTTCACCACCAAGCCAGAAGGATTAGGACAAGGCTTGGGTTTATCCGTTGCTTATACTGCCATAGAAAAACATCAGGGGACTATTTCCGTGAGCAGTAAACCGGGGGTCGGCTCGGTGTTCGAGGTAAATTTACCTGTCATTGATCCTGAAGAAGAATCAATCGTTTAAAATCCATTGCCTGTCGTGCTAAATATTTCTTGATATATTCATATCGGGCTATGATAGCTTGTCTTTATTCATCGACTGGAGTTTCGATGTTGTATTCCAGATTTGTGTCCCTGTTTTTTTGTAGCTGCATTATTCTCATTGTAATCTTTGCGCCTTCCGCACTTGCACTTGGCACGACCTGGAGTGCGGAAACAGAGGAGATGCTGGCACAAATCCGAAACAACCCTGTGGAAGTGCTGGAAAACCTCGATTCCAACGCGACAGAACGCCAAACTCCCGAAGCCCTGGCGACGCGATATTATTTAATCAGCCAGGCCAACGGTGCGCTGGCCCTGCATGAACAGGCCCTATCAGCTGCTGAAACTGGCCTCAGCCTAAAGCTTGATACCGAATCATCCCTCTATCATTATTTGCGATTAGCGCAGGCCAAGGCATTGAACGGCTTAGGACGTTCACAAGCCGCTGTAAATCAGGCTAGAGCATCACTGCAATGGGCGCGTAAGAATAACGATCAGCGTCTTCTCAATTACGCTATTAGCGTGAATGGCTATTTGAGTATTACGCTGACGCAGTACAGTGAAGCTCAGGCATTTTTCCAGGAAGGTTACCAACGTCTCGAAAAACCACTTGGTATGTTCAGTCGTGCTGACTTTGCCAGTATGCTTGCACTGGTTTACTTATATATTGAAGAGCCTGAACAGGCCGAGCAATTCTATCGAGAAGCCGAAACTTGGTACCGTGAACACGATGTAAAGCTGGAACTCGCCAACACACTGTTCGGCTTAGGTAAAACAACACTCGCTACCGGCAGCAGTGAAAAAGGCATTGCATTGTTAGAAGAATCTGCCCGCATAGCCCTTTCCATACGTGATTTGCAAGGTGCAGCTTTCAGTTACGAAGCCGTCGCATCTGAGCTTATCGATTTAGGCAGGTCTGATGAGGCCATGTCTTACCTTGATGAAGCACTCGTGTTATTCACTCAGGGGGCAAACCCCTTTATGCAAATTAAGGTGCTTATTGAAGAAGCACATATCGCCCTGCAAAGAGCGCAGCCCGAAATTGCGCAACAATTTCTCGACAGAGCATCATCATTAGCTGTAGGAGACTCATTTCTACCGCAACGCATTGCCATTGCTGATAGCCGAGCCCGTGCCTATGCGTCGCAAGGGAATCATCAATCAGCCTATGCGGTTTTACTGCAAAACCGTCAAAACCGGGCAACGCTGCAAAAAGAGATAAACTCACGTCGTATTCTAGAGCTACAGGCGCAGTTTGATTTAGAACAGCAGCGAGCAAAAAACGCGTTATTAGAAGAGCAAAACCTCAGGCAACAAAACCAATTAATTAACGAAAACCGAATTCAACAATTTACCATTGCGGTTATCGCTCTGTTGTTTGTAGTTTGCATTCTGCTTACCTGGCTTTATTTTAACAGTAAGCGGCAAAAACATCGTTTAGAGCAGTTAGCGAACTTCGATAGTCTTACCGGGCTCATGACACGCAGAAAAACCATGGAAGACGCTGAGCAACAATATCAACTCGCCCACCGTCATGGTAATCATCTTACTGCAGCCGTTATCGACCTGGATTTTTTCAAGCAAATAAACGATAAGTTTGGCCATCAAGTTGGTGACGATGTACTTAGAGAGTTCGGCGATTGTGCGCAGAAGCATTTCCGTAAAACCGACGTGTTAGGCCGAATTGGTGGCGAGGAATTTCTATTCCTATTTCCTCATACCGATACCGAAGCATCGATTGATATGCTCAAGCGTTTTGCTGATAAAATCAGAAAACTGCCCTCGCGCCTGGAAATCCCCTCATTATCTGTAACGCTGTCAGTGGGCATTGTCGATGCTCAGCACTATCGAAGTCTTACCCAGGTAATTGCCGAAGCCGATGAAGCCCTTTATGAAGCGAAACGCACCGGCCGAGATAAAATCGTGACAGGCAAAAAGGCCAGCACTGAAACCTCATCCTGAACAACATGGCACTACACACAACGCGAACAGAAACAGGATACGGTTTCGTATTAACCCGACGTACTGTACGGCAAGGTAATGTAGAACGTATTGAATTGTGGGTTGCCACTGAAACGGGCCCACTACGGTTGTTGTCAGAACCACAGAGCAACGTTTGCTTTGTGAGTAACGACCATGTTGACCATATTAAACAAATCGCTTTACAGCAAAACCTTAACGTTACCTATGAAACAGTTTCTGTTAAAACACTGGAACAAAAACCCGTTACGTTAATTCGCAGTAACCTCGATCTCACCCAAAGTAAACTTCGCCGCGCAGCAGAAGCTCAGTTTATTCCACTTTACGAAGGTGACATCAAATCTGTCGATCGCTTTTTAATGGAGCGGTTTGCCTACGGTAGCATCAGCTTCCAGGGTACACGCCATGGAAGTACTATCGAAGATGCAAAAGTAAAAGGCGCGCCCTTTCGCACTACTTTGAATGCTATCTCCTTCGATATTGAGTGCGATGAGCATCACTGTTTGTATTCCATTGCAATCGCCTCTGAAAAACTTAACTGTGTCTTTCTCAACACCGCAGAAACCGCTACAGTCAAAAAAATTGACCCGCGATTTGATGTAATTAACTTAACGGATGAAAAATCAGTGTTGGAGGTATTTTCCAATGCGATACAAGATATCGACCCCGATGTAATTCTTGGTTGGAACGTTAAACAGTTTGATTTGGCCGTGTTAAACAGTATGGCGAAAAGACTGGGGGTCTCACTTCGTTTAGGCCGAGGGAATGAACCTCTGAGTATCAGAGAGTGGGATAACGGTGCCCAGGTGATCGCAGAGATCCCCGGACGCTGTATTATTGATGGCATTGAAGCGCTTAAAACCATGACTTATCAATTTGAGCGTTTCACCCTTGATCACGTAGCTCATGCACTGCTTGGAGAAGGTAAGCTCATAGAGAGTGACGATAGACTAGAAGAAATTAAGTATCTCTATCGTGATGAGCCAGAGCAATTGGTGGCATACAATTATCAGGATTGCGTACTGGTTAATCGCATTGCGCAACAAACCGGGTTTATCGACTTCCTAATGCTACGCAGCACGCTGACTGGTCTCGATATGAGCCGACCAGGTGGCTCAGTTGCCGCGTTCATTAATGTGTATTTGCCAAAGTTGCACCGCGCTGGTTACGTGTGCGGGGTACGGCCAGAAAACGGCGGATTGGCCAGCCCGGGTGGATACGTGATGTCATCGAAGCCGGGACTGTATGACAATGTACTGGTACTCGACTTTAAAAGCCTGTACCCCTCAATAATTCGCACTTTTCTTATCGACCCGTTAGGGCTCGCCGAAGGCTTGTTACACCCGGAAAATGCCATAGAGGGCTTTCGCGGCGCGCGTTTCTCCAGACAGAAGAACTTCTTGCCAGACATTATTGCTAATCTATGGCGACAGCGTGATGAAGCTAAACGCCAAAAAGATGCAGCCCGTTCCCAGGCAATAAAAATTTTGATGAATTCCTTTTATGGTGTTCTGGGGAGTGGCGGATGTCCTTTTTACGATCCGCGTTTAGCCAGCTCTATAACATTACGTGGGCATGAGATCATGCAAACCACAGCAAAATGGATTGAAGACGAAGGCTACGAGGTAATTTACGGTGATACCGATTCAACCTTCGTATTTATAGGCGATAACCACAACAGCGACGCAGCTCGAAAAATAGGCTTACAACTACAGACTCTTATCAACACAAAATGGCAGCAACGTTTAGAGGCGGAGTTTAATCTACCCTGTCATCTGGAAATTGAATTTGAGACGCACTTTAGACGCTTCTTTATGCCCACTATCCGTGGTTCAGTAGAAGGCAGTAAGAAACGCTATGCAGGGCTCATTGATAGAGATGGCGAGGAGACGGTTGTATTCAAAGGGTTAGAAAATGTCCGTTCAGACTGGACGGCATTAGCCCGAAAATTTCAGGAAGATCTCTACACCCGCATATTCGCTGATGAGCCTGTGAAAACCTACATTAGGGATCTACTTGCTGCAATTAGAGCAGGACAAAAAGATGAGCAACTGGTTTATGCAAGACGCCTCAGAAAGCCCCTATCGAGCTACACACGAAGTCAGCCGCCGCATGTAAAAGCAGCCAGGCAGGCCGATGAAATTAACTTAGCAACAGGAAAGAAACTACGTTATCAACATCGAACAACCGTTCGCTATATGATGACATTAGGTGGCCCACAAACCGTGGAGTCAGTGAACCAGCCGTTGGACTATGAGCACTATGTGGAAAAGCAAATCCGCCCAATAGCCGACAGCATACTTCCCGCCGTAGGACTGCGCTTCGAAGATATCGATAACCAGCAACTCGGTCTTTTCTGATCCTCCCTGTATGCGCAACGCAACAGACCGTATTTAGCCGACACTTTCAGCACTTCAACCGCAGAACAATTTTAACCACACCAACTTTAAGCTATAACGTCTCTTACAAACACTAGCGTATGTATGTAACTATTTAGTATTAGATTTGTTCAGGAGGATATGTGCATAACAAAAACGCATTAGCGAAGACAAGTGAACTGAGTTTTATCGTCAAACACTTTACCCTTCTGGCATTCGCATTCTTTGCCAGCATCCTTTTCAAGGGTATGGGTTTTATCAGCACCACACAAATTCCTTTGACCATTTTACTCGCATTTATTTCTTTAGAGTGGGTGTACTACCAGCACAAAAGTTTACAAGGTCACAAACTGAATCAATAATCACTCTAAATCATTTTTCTATATTTAATATTAAGAACTGAAGATGTTTCAACGCACACTCAACTCTTAAATATTTGATGTCACAGAGCGGTTGTTTCGCTCTAACATCTCTGATTTTTTCTTTATTTAAGCAGAGCTGGTTAAACCTTGTATGCGCTGTGTAGCATCTACATTTTCTGAGGATACTTTTCCTAGCGCTTACCCCACACATTAGTAAGAAATCAAAAAATCCTATTAAAGGTAGTAAGTTAGCTATCGGCATAAAAACTGTATCCAGTAAATATGAACAAATAATTTATAATTACTGGAGTTTGATCATGAAGAAACTACTGATTACTGCTGCTATTGCCTCGATTTCTACTGCTTCTCTTGCCAGTGACGCACCATCCAAGATAGCTAAGACGTTCAGTCAGCTGGACACAAATAATGATGGTAAGCTGATGTCCGCTGAAATCAAGACGACGCAACTGGCTGATAAAATGATGGCTATCGATAAAAACAGTGACAAATCGATTACCCAGGCTGAATTTGATTCTTTCTTAATTAGTAACCCGGATATGTTTACCAATAAAGTATTCGATAAGATGGAAGCAGACCGCAAGATGGATGGTCTCAACGAGCCAATGGAAACCACGACCTATACTGAAGACTTGGTTGATACGCGTAATATAGATGCTACTGCCGTTCCGCCTAAGAAAATGGTAATGAAACAACCAGGGACTAAATCAGAAATAGTCGCTTCTGCTGAGTTTGAACTGTTGGATGCAAATCAGGATGGTATGCTGACAAAAGCAGAAGCAATGCAAAGTAAAATGGATTTGGACTTCTCTGATATGGACTCTGATGACAATGAGAAGATAACGCAGCAGGAATATTCAGATTACATCGAAGAGTTGACTGAAGAGTAACTTTTTGTCGACCAAACAACATACAGAAACAAAAAAAGCCCGCTCGAATGGGCGGGCTTTTTTTCGAATTT
>NZ_JBSWWF010000003.1:0-413835 GCF_056159945.1 Alteromonas sp. ABH2_165 | reverse complement strand
AATCATAGGAAGAGTGTAGCGTATTGCGCAACGCGGTGCAACTTGACGCCTAACACCCAAATAAGGGGCACAAACATGGCGGCTATAATCGGAACGAAGTGACACAGCCGCCATGTTTGTGTCCCAGCGAGCGGAGCGAGTGACTTAATTTTTTTGTTAGGGTAACTTGCCGAAAGATGTATCGATGCTAACGGTATAAATATACCCATTGTTGGTAAATTCAAAGGATTCTTGTTGTCCAATTATGAAGTCTCTAGCATCGGCTCCAACGTTGTATGGCTTGCCAGAAGACGTATCCTTGAGTGAAAAATATATATTTACCTTCCCAGGTTCTAGGACTCTGTTAGTTATCGCGATCTGATACAGACTTGAGATGTCTATAGTATTAGAGGAATTGAACTCTGCCAATATGCCTGTGTTGTAGCTTTGCAGCGAGTTTGAGCCTATTTCCTGCTTATCAAAAACAAATCTTGAGAATAAGCCGTCTTCTGCATTGACCGCAAAACTACAAAGAAAAAATAAAACCAGATACTTCATCTGAAAGTCCTTTTACCGGTTACCCTAACACCCTGCTTAGGGGCACAAACACGGCGGCTATAATCGGAACGAAGTGACACAGCCGCCGTGTTTGTGTCCCAGCGAGCCCGCGAGCGGCTACAGCAGATTGTTAGATACCGAAGAGATAAACGCCCGCAGCTTTGCTGCCACCGCTGGTATGAAAACGCTGCAAACTCGAAACAATAACTGACTTTAAAACAACCTAATACGAAAAGCCAGATGTGAAAAAGTTGCCGGACAAAAGGCGATGCGGATACAACTTCAAACCGTTGCCTGTTACTTTTTAGATGCTGTCCAACAGTGCAACGCTTGTAAAGCCTGAAACCAAAAGAGCGCCAATGTTCGTGCCGAAACAACATGGCGATGTTCTGCAAAGCGGTGATTTCTGGTTACTGGCTTTGTTATTCTGGAAACAACTATCGATGACTTGTTGCTACTTAAACCGCCCTCGCCTAGCATTTAAATTAGCCCCAGAAGAAACAACCTTGCGCGGCTAGGCGCACAAAGAAACAAAAAGAGAAATGAAAGAACTAAACAGAATCTAACAACTTACTAAATCCCAAACTGTCCGTTTTCCCGGTCCCGGTTTGGGATATTTTTGATTATAAAGAATTCCAGATTAAGCCAAAACATCCCTTAAATCCACCTGTTACCATATTGTCGTTTTTTGTCGGTTTGTCTAAAAACGACAAAACGGGAATTATTCCGCCTTAGCGAATTTTCCAAGGCAATCTATGTCTTTTCCTTTCTGTTTAATGCTTGGTTGGTTAAACATTTATTCACCTTCCTCGTCGGCAGGCATCAGGCCGGGATTGAGTTTCTTTTGTGGCTGTACACCGAGTTCGCGGAAATATTCTACTTGCCGCACCAGGTTTCCGCGCCCTTCTGTGAGTTTTTTCATGGCAGCATCGTAGGATTTTTGTGTATTTTCCACATGCTTACCTACCTTTTCTAAGTCACCAATAAAACCTACGAACTTGTCGTACAGCTTGCCTGCATGTTCGGCAATATGCTGTGCATTTTGGTGCTGGTATTCGTATTGCCAGATGTTATTAATAGTACGGAGAGCCACCAGCAAGTTTGTTGGGCTTACGAGCAAAATATTGTTGTCTAATGCTAGGGAAACCAACGAGGGATCTTCCTGCACTGCCAGGAGAAAAGCGGGCTCGACGGGAATGAACATGAGTACATAATCCAGCGTTCGCAGTGACTTGATGTCCTGATAACGCTTGCCGCCAAGCCCTTTTATGTGTGCTTTCAGCGAATTAACATGCTCGGTAAGAAATCTTGCGCGCAGTGCGTCATCATCACAGTTAAAGAATTGCTCGTAGGCGCGCAAGCTGACTTTGGAATCGATAATGACATCTTTTTCATTGGGCAGATGCACCACCACATCCGGCTGCTGCAGCCTGCCGTTGGCGTCCTTGGCTGAGACCTGGGTTTCAAATTCATGGCCTTCACGCAGGCCGGATTCTTTGAGAATGCGCTCAAGCACCACTTCGCCCCAGTTGCCCTGTTGCTTATTGTCGCCTTTCAATGCTTTGGTGAGGGCTGCGGCTTCTTCGGTAATGCGTTTATTTAGCTCCTTCAGCGACAGAATTTCAGTTTTAAGTGATGCCCGCTCCTGCCCTTCACGGCTATGCTGCTCGCCCATCTGTTTCCGGAAGGTGTCAATTTGCAACTTTAGAGGTTCGAGCAGTGCATTCATGCCGGTGTTATTCATTTGCGTGAAACGTTCGCTTTTCTGCTCGAAAATACGGTTAGCGAGATTCTCGAACTGCGCCTGAAGGCGCTTTTCTGCGGCTTCCATAAGCGCCAGTTTCTCAGTGCTGGCTTTATTTGCTTCATCGAACTGGGCTTGCTGTGACTGAAGGCGTGCGGAGAGATCTGCATTTAACCGTTGCTCTTCCCGGCACTGCTGTTTAAATTCTTTTAGTTCTTCCTGCATCGGCACAATCATGGAGGCGCGATGACTGAGTTCACCAAGCTGTGTCTGATTATTAAATAAACGCTCGCGATATTCTGCCAACTCTTCATCTAAGGCATCGTTCCGCTGCTTGTATTCTGCAATCAGGTTATTCAGTGAGGCTATCTGGCTTTCATAATGTTGGCGTTGCTGTCGATTACGTAGACTGGCGAAGAACACTGTAATAACAACGGCACCGACCAAGGCAGCAATTACAGGCAGGGAAGAAAAAGGAGTTAACGCGTCCATAGTGATTCTCTTTATTATTGAACCACTATTGTGCCACCCACAAACAAAAACGGGTACCCAAAGGTACCCGTTTACAGCAAAAACACTGTTTATTTAGCCAGTTCTTTGTCTAGTTCTTCAATTTTTGCTTTCCAGATAGCCGGACCGGTTTTGTGCGCGTTAGCACCGGTGCTATCTACCGCAACCGTAACAGGCATGTCTTCTACTTCAAATTCATAGATAGCTTCCATACCCAGATCCTCAAATGCCACAACACGGGCGTTCTTGATGGCTTTGGACACCAGATATGCCGCGCCGCCAACAGCCATCAGATACACTGATTTGTGCTTAGCGATAGAATCGACAGTGGCAGGACCACGCTCTGCTTTACCAATCATGCCGGCGATACCGGTTTTTTCCAGCATCATATCGGTGAATTTATCCATACGGGTCGCTGTTGTAGGACCAGCAGGACCCACGACTTCATCACCTACCGCATCAACAGGGCCTACGTAATAAATGAACTTGCCGTTCAGATCCACACCTTCCGGCAGGCCTTCACCGTTTTCCAGCATGGTCTGAATGCGTTTGTGCGCCGCATCACGACCGGTAAGCATCTTGCCAGAAAGCAATACGGTTTCGCCTACTTTCCATTCCTGAATATCTTCTGGCGTTACTTCGTCCATGTTCACGCGACGGGTGTTTTCACTCACTTCCCACGTCACTTCTGGCCATTCTTCCAGCTTAGGTGCTTTCAGATCGGCAGGACCGCTACCATCCAGATAGAAGTGGGCGTGACGGGTTGCCGCACAGTTAGGGATCATAGCAACCGGCTTAGAAGCCGCGTGAGTCGGCAGAGACATCACTTTAACGTCAACAACGGTAGTTAAACCGCCCAGACCTTGTGCACCGATACCGAGTTTGTTAACGGCGTTGTAGATATCTACACGCAGTTTTTCTTCGGTCGTCTCAGGGCCACGTTCAATCAATTCTTGAATATCAACAGGGTCCATCAAGCTTTCTTTTGCCAGTACCGCTGCTTTTTCAGCCGTACCGCCAATACCTATTCCCAGCATGCCCGGCGGACACCAGCCTGCCCCCATAGTTGGCAGGGTTTTCACTACCCACTCAACGATATCGTCAGACGGGTTCAGCATCACCATTTTAGATTTGTTCTCAGAACCGCCACCTTTGGCCGCAATCATCACTTCAATTTTGTCACCGGCAACCATATCCAGGTGAACAACCGCTGGCGTGTTGTCTTTGGTGTTCTTGCGGCTACCTGCTGGGTCAGCAACGATGGAGGCACGCAGCGGGTTATCTGGATTCAGATACGCGCGACGCGTTCCTTCATCAACCATTTGCTGAACGGTCATGTCGGTTTTGTCCCAGCTCACGCCCATACCCACTTTTACGAAGCAAGTAACAATACCGGTGTCTTGACACAGCGGTCGCTTGCCTTCTGCAGACATGCGAGAGTTAATCAGGATTTGCGCCATGGCGTCTTTGGCTGCCTGGCTCTCTTCTTTAAGGTATGCCTGCTCTACCGCTTTTACGTAATCCAGTGGATGATAATAAGAGATGAACTGAAGCGCATCTTCAATGCTGTCAATGAAGTCTTGTTGACGGATAACGGTCATGGCGTCCTCTTTTCTAAGTACCTTGTAGGTGTTCTTGGTGGTGTTAAGGAATCGAAAGAGCGTATACTAGCGCATCTTGGCAAACCGCACCACGTTTCAGGCCTGCGACTTTGGTGTCGCTTATGCGTTTTGTTTATATAATAGTGTTACAGAGCAATTGTTTATATCTTCATGAGTCACAATTTGTACAAACCGTCTTCCAACACACTGTTTATCAGTGAAATCGACACAACCGAGCCATTTACACAACTTTTCGAACGGGTACAGCACCTTCCCTATGCCATGCTGTTCGATACTTCGGGCGGTAATACTACATTTGGTCGTTATAATATTATGTTGTGGGCACCTTCTGTGGTTGTTGAAAGTCGTCACGGTAAAACCCGAGTTACGATTTGTAACACTGGGCAGTGTACTGAGTCTTCAGAAGCGCCACTAAAGGTACTTAATAATTTGCAGCGTGCTGCGCTTTCCGCTATTTCAATCGACACCAACGTACCCACGACAGACATACAAGCATTACCGTTTCTCATCGGAAGTGCCGGCTTAGCCGGTTATGATTTAGGTCGATATTACGAAGTGCTGCCTGAAAACGCTTGCGATGAATACGTTTGTCCTGATCTTGCTGTCGGCTTGTTCGAGCAATCGGTAATAGAAGACACGGCAACCGGTAAACGCTATTTTTGTCGACTCTCTAACATAGAAGCACCTGATTTTCCCGTCTTAGATGCGCTACTAGATAATGCTGAGTCATTTCGTCTCACCAGTAACTGGCAATCAAACCTTACTCAACAACAATATGTCAGTGCGCTACATCGAATTCATGAGTACTTGCTCGCCGGCGATTGTTATCAAGTCAATATGGCGCAACGTTTTAAGGCCAGTTACATTGGTAACGAATGGCAGGCGTATCAAACACTCAGTGAAGCGAACAAAGCCCCTTTTTCTGCCTTTTTCCGCTTGCCAGAATCCACCGTTATCAGTATCTCACCGGAACGATTTTTATCAGTTTGCAAGGGTAAAGTGGAAACGAAACCCATTAAGGGAACCCGTCCTCGCTTCACCGATGCCAAACAAGATAGCGCCAGTGCTGAAGCATTGTTAGCTGCCGAGAAAGACCGCGCAGAAAACTTGATGATCGTGGACCTACTGCGAAACGACTTATCGAAACACTGCAAACCTGGCACCGTTGAAGTGCCTGCACTCTTCGCCCTTGAAAGTTACGAAGCTGTGCACCATATGGTTAGTACCGTGACGGGTGAATTAAATGACGATGCCAGCCCACTGGATTTATTAGCTGGCGCTTTTCCAGGCGGTTCTATAACCGGCGCACCGAAAATACGTGCAATGGAAATTATCGATGAATTAGAGCCCCATCGTCGAAATGTGTACTGTGGCAGTATTTTTTATCTCGGCTTCCGTCAGGATATGGACTCCAGCATTCTTATCCGAACGTTGTTGGCCGAACAGGGAAATCTGTACTGCTGGGCCGGTGGCGGCATTGTGGTCGATTCACAGCCAGACGAAGAATATCAGGAAACCCTGGACAAAGTGTCGCGTATATTACCCACGCTCGAACGCTTTATACGCTAAACTAACCGGAGACAGCCCTTGGATCGCAATGAATTTCTGCAACGTTATCACCATCTCAGATTGGTGGATTACGAAGCTGATTTTCCTCTACGCAAAGCGGGCCGTGCCGCTGCCGTGCTTATCCCTTTGGTAGAGCGCGATAACGGCTTAATGGTGCTACTAACCGAAAGAGCACTACACTTGCGCCATCATCCGGGGCAAATTAGCTTCCCCGGTGGCGGCGCCGAAGCACAAGATAACTCCCTTATCGACACGGCCTTAAGAGAAGCGCACGAAGAAGTGGGTGTGCTTCCATCTGAAGTAGAAGTGATTGGTGCGCTTCCGGAATATCGCACTATCAGCGGCTATGCCATGACACCGGTAGTGGGGTTTGTATCACCGCAGCATTCCATTACCATCGACCCCAATGAAGTGGCATCTACTTTTGAAGTACCGTTAGCATTTCTTATGAATCGCCAGAATCATCTGGTACACATGGCACAGCGTTTCCCCAAGCAGTATCCGGTGTATTTTATTCCTTGGGAAAACCGCATGATTTGGGGCGCAACTGCGGCAATTCTTCGAAATCTTTCCAGTCATCTATTAAACGACTAAACGGGTTCGTCGGGCCCGCCGGCTATCAACATTTATTTACATCCCATTAGCTTTTCTTATTCAATCATAAAATTTTCTGTATTGTAGTTAATCGATATCCCATGCATCATCGTTAACCATAATTAAAATAATGTGAGTTACGACAGTTTATGATCAGTGTATTTGATATGTTCAGCGTGGGTATTGGCCCCTCAAGTTCCCATACCGTTGGCCCAATGCGTGCCGGTGCGGAATTCGCCGCTGAGCTCAGTGCTGACCAATCGATTTCTTCAATAACCTCGGTTACCGTAGAGTTGTATGGTTCTTTAGGTCAAACAGGTAAAGGCCACGGTACAGGAAAAGCCGTTATTCTCGGTTTACTGGGTGAAATGCCTGAATCTATTGATGTCGATACCATCGAAAGCCGCCTGGCTGACATAGAGAATACACAACATTTATTACTAAACGGTGAGCAGCGGGTTCGTTTTCCAAATAAAAACGCCATTGTTTTTCATCGCCGAAAAACACTGCCCAAGCACGCCAATGCACTGACATTTTTTGCCTACGATAGCGCCGACAGTCTGGTTAAATCCCAAACCTATTACAGCATAGGCGGCGGTTTTATTATCAAAGATGAAGATTTTGATGCCGCAAAAACGTTGGCAATGACCACACAAGCTACGGTGCCCTACCCGTTTAAAACGGCGGCGCAACTTTGCGAGCTGTGCAATACCAACGGGTTGCGGATCAGTTCTTTGATGCTGAAAAACGAAAGTGTGCTTCGCCCTGCTAAAGAAGTAAAAAGTAAACTGTTTGAAATCTGGCTTACCATGAAAGCCTGTATTGAACGTGGTATTGATAACGAAGGCATCCTTCCAGGTGGTCTAAAAGTCGTGAGACGGGCACCAGGTTTGTACCGCCGATTACAGTCAGAGCGCTCTGCTGATCCCATGCAAACCATGGATTGGGTTAACCTCTTTGCCCTCGCCGTTAACGAAGAAAATGCTGCCGGCGGTCGTGTGGTTACCGCACCCACAAACGGTGCCGCGGGAATTATTCCTGCCGTCATGGCCTATTTCGACAAGTTTATCCGCCCCATGGATGAAGAAACGGCCGCACGTTTTCTGCTAACGGCTGGAGCCATTGGTATTCTGTATAAAGAGAACGCGTCGATTTCTGGTGCAGAGGTAGGCTGTCAGGGTGAAGTGGGCGTAGCCTGTTCTATGGCAGCGGGCGCATTGGCCGAAATTATGGGGGCCACGGTATCTGCAGTAGAAAATGCTGCGGAAATCGGCATGGAACATAACTTAGGGCTTACCTGCGATCCGGTGGGTGGCCTGGTACAAGTGCCGTGTATTGAACGCAATGCCATGGGCGCGATAAAGGCCATCAACGCCAGCCGCTTGGCAATGCGCGGTTCAGGCGATCATAAGGTGTCACTGGATAAAGTGATTAAAACCATGCGCGACACCGGCAATGACATGAAAACCAAATACAAAGAAACCGCCAGAGGCGGTCTCGCAGTCAACATCATCGAATGTTGATGATGTAAGATGTGCGAATTTGCCGGTTAATTATTTAACCGGCAACGTGATCCCACGGAACATTTTTTCCACTTCATCATTGTTCTTCAGCATCATCGCTTTTTCCACCTTGTCTTTGGTCAGATGCGGTGCGAATCGCTCGATGAAGTCATACATGTAAGTACGCAAAAACGAGCCTTTGCGGAAACCAATTTTGGTGGTGCTGTAATCGAACAAGTGCGACGCGTCGATTTTCACCAGATCGCTATCAAGTTCTTCACTCACCGCCATAGAAGCAATCACGCCAATGCCCACCCCTAAACGCACATACGTCTTGATGACATCGGCGTCGGTAGCAGTAAACACGATTTTTGGTGTCAGGCCGGCGCGTTCAAAAGCTTGATCCAGTTCAGACCTACCCGTAAAGCCAAACACGTACGTCACCAACGGATACTTTGCAATATCTGAAATGTCGATAGAACCTTTCTTAGACAGCGGGTGATCTTTATTCACAATCACACTGCGGTTCCAGTGATAGCAAGGCAGCATCACCAAGTCGTTATACAAATGCAATGCTTCGGTGGCAATAGCAAAGTCGGCTTCGCCTTTGGCAGCCAAATCAGAAATTTGAGAAGGGGTACCCTGATGCATGTGCAACGACACTTTCGGGTATTTGTGCATAAAGCCTTTAATCACATCGGGCAACGCATAGCGTGCCTGCGTATGGGTAGTCGCAATATTCAGCTTGCCTTGGTCTGGCAAGGTATGCTCTCGAGCAACCGACTTAATGCTTTCAACTTTGGCGAGAATTTCCCGGGCAATATTGATTACATCGTTACCTGCATCGGTAACGTGAGTAAGGTGTTTGCCGCTACGACCAAAGATTTGTACGCCCAATTCATCTTCTAGCATACGAACTTGCTTGGAGATACCGGGTTGAGAGGTGTACAGACTTTCTGCTGTTGCGGATACATTCAGATTGTTGTTTTGAACTTCAACGATATATCTGAGCTGCTGTAATTTCATTGCGCGAGTCCTTCACCGACTTGAACAAAATAATCTATTTTGATCTACCGTTATAACTAAAACTGCAGACGAAAGCTATAGGCTATTCGGTTATAACGAGATTAAATGCGCCTGATTAAGATGATTTACACTAGAACAAACCTTTTTAATTCAGTTCTGTAGACAGTGACCGATAACCTAATTGTAAGCTATACTCACACTCAGTTCAGACCTATACATTCAATCGATGTGGGTTTGATTAGCAAATAAAATTATCAGGACATAACAGCATGTCGTCATCACAGCCATCTCAAACCATTGATTTTTCCTCAGTGCTTGCTGCCGCTGTGCACGACATGAAGAACTCGCTCTGCTTGCTAATACAGTCGATAGAGTCGCTGTCTGAGCTGGTTCCACCCGGTAATGGTGAAGTGGCAACACAGGTAGCCAGTGTGCACTACGAGGCAACGCGGCTAAATACGAACCTGGTGCAGATCCTGTCATTATACCGTGCAGAACTCGACAAACTGCCGGTCACGATTGATGAGTGCTTCATTAGCGATTTATTCGACGACGTGATGTCTTCCGTGCGCATTTACATGGAACAGAAGAACCTGCTGGTGACCATTAACGTGCAAGAAGATATAAGTTGGTATCTCGACAGAGAATTGATTTTTATGTTGATTAACGATGTACTTATCAACGCAATGCGTTATGGCACCTCTCAAATACAACTCACTGCATCTATAGTGGACAACAAGCTCATTATTACCGTTGAAGATGATGGTGAAGGCTATCCGCAGTCAATGTTAGAGAGAAGTACGCAGGATTTAGCCGGTTTCGATGTGAGTCAGGGGCGAACTGGCCTGGGACTTTATTTCGCCAGACTCATTGCCAATGCCCATTGTAAACAAACAACCCATGGTGAGATTTCTCTCAGTAACGGTGGTAACCTTGGCGGCAGTGTCTTTGAAGTCACACTGCCGTAACGATGAATCGGACAGGTCAGTACAGAATCGGCGAAATGAATGTAATCGTCGAACCTTTAGAAATGGATAATCAATCATGTTTACAATAATAATAATCCTCATCGTTGTGCTACTCATTGCGGCCTTTGTGATTAATGCTTTTCAACAGCATCGCGCGCGTCAAGAGCAAGAGAAACGCAACGAATTATCGAAATACCGTAATCTCATTGATGAAACAGAAAACGTTATCTCAGCATGCGCATCCATGCCGGTTTCGCCGCGCCTTATTCAAATTTTGAATGATCGTGTACTCACAGGCTTGAAAGGGATGGCTGAGCTGGGTGCGGCAAATTCAGATATAAAGAAAAGAATTTCAGAAGCCGAACAGCAAAAAAATAGCACAATGTCGTTAGATAATAATCCCACTAACGAGTTTGTTCTGCCCGATAACGATAAGTTAATCATTCAGTATATTCAGGCCGTTAAAAAACTTCGCATCTTGCTTCGCTCAGAGTTATCTAAAGGGCGTCTCAACAATAAGACCTTTGCTGAAGAAGATAAAATCCTCGAACGACTCCAGTTAAAAGTGAATGTCGAAACGTTGGTTAAACGGGGCAGAACAGCCATGCAGTCAGGCATGCTTGGTTCTGCCAGACAATACTTTGAAAAAGCCATCAAAGCATTAGAAGCACAATCGCAACCCGACGAATATATGGCGTCACGATTAGCATCGCTCAAAGAATGGCTCAGTAGCATTCAGGACGATCTTAAAAACGCGAATGCAGAAGATCGCGCCCGTCGTAAAGAAGAAGAGCGGGATGAACTGGATGAGCTATTTGCACCGAAGAAGAAGTGGTAATTTAAGCGCAATCCGTAACTAAAATGAAAAAAAGGATTTTTTTCATCCTTTGTGCGTTTGTCATCAACGCCTGCGTGGTGTTATGGCTTGTTCGCGAGCCAATGATGGAGTTGCTAGCACAGCATAATAACCCTGCGTTGCAGTCAATGAGCGAGGCTTTACCATCACTGCACCTCCCCGACATTTCTCTGCCTCAATTACCTGATATTTCCTCCCCGTTAGAAATACCTTCGTTAAAGGCAACGTCCAGTAGGAATAAAGCCGCTGGCGTTTCATTTGAAAACCACAGTGCCCGATACACACTTAAAGCAGGTAGAGTATGTGATGCTGCCGCTTTTGGTCAGACCTCACAAGACAAAACCCAAGCCAAAACAATGTACCGTTGGCGTGATGAAAGCGGCACTATACATCTTTCAGATACATTCCCCGAGGGAGGTAACATAGCAGTGACCACATTGCGTCGCTTTCCTGCAGCGCGTTTTCATTTGAAACTTCATGGCGATGTGCCAAACGCCGCTTCAACAGATACGCTGAGAAAACGTCTATTCACCATTCTCGACGAATATGCTGGCATCATGGACAGTAATACACTGCGGGACGTAACCCTCAATCTCACTTTTTTCTCTTCGCCAGAGGCATTTAACATTGAGAAAAATCTCTGGACGCACACTAACTCAAGAGGCGTATACGCCAGCGATGAAAATCGCGCCATTATATTGCAACAAGATAAAAACGCGTTTCCATCCACAGCTCTCCATGAGTCAGTGCATGCCATTAACGATCATTTTTTTGGCATTACGCCGCGCTGGTTAAACGAAGGTTTGGCAGGGTATTTCAGTAGTCAAACACCGCCCAAATCAAACGCAACACCATACAAACCAACGCAAGATATAGTTAACCGGCTGGTATTTGCGACTAATGAAGACTGGAATGAACATAATCGACAATGGCTGTATGCGAATAGTCAGGCATTTGTACGTTATCTTCTGCAATCTGAAAGCGGAAGATTAATGATAGCAAAACTCCTGATGTTAGAGATAGCAGCGCCCTGCTCTGCTATTGAACCCGAGCATATTGCTCGCCTTATTCAAGAGCATAAATTGAAATAAACAAGCTTAACCAGCAAGTTGACTTGCTATTGATATGCGCGTTCACATAGTCGCCAAAATTCTTCCGCCGCCACCGATAACCCCGTTCGTTGACTTCGAACCATGCCCACAGACTTCTTCAGCGGATTGTCTTTGATGGCCCGGCACTTCAATCCACGGTTTTCCATTTGCGACTGGCAAATAGCCGGTACCACAGAAATTCCCATACCTTGCGCAATGAACTGACCCACCGAGCCCAACTGTCCAGTTTCGGCGATAATGTTAAGCTGTCCGATATCCTGTGCAACGTGCTCTGTCCAGCGCCGTACCGCTGAGCCCCGATTCATGGCAATGAAGGGATAACGTAACAACTCATGCCACGATATCATGTGTTCAGACGCCAGCGTATGGCCCGGATACATCACGGCCACAAATTCATCGGTAAATAACGGGGTGAAAATCAAGCCATCGTGCACTTCCGGCTCGAATGTAAAACCAATTTCCGCATTTCCCTGAAGGACATTTTCAATCGTTGCCTCCATGACCACGTCCAACACTCGCAGTCGAATATTACTAAACTGCCGATGGTAATCATTCAGTAACGCCGGCAATTTACTCTCAGCGAAGGACGGCATGGCAGCGATGGTGAGCTTACCTTGCTGCATAGCGAACAGATTCTGCATGTCGTGGTAAGTTTCGTCCCATTCATTTACCAGTCGTCTTGCTGTGGGTAGCAAAGTATGCCCTTCTGGCGTTAGCGTGACACGACGGGTACTGCGGCTAAACAGCTTGCCTCCCAACTGTTCTTCCATTTTCTTGATAGCCGAAGACAGTGCGGGTTGTGTGAGGTGTAATTTTTCAGCGGCTTCGGCGAAGGTGGCAGATTCCGCAACCCGAATGAAGGCCAACATGTTTCGGTAAGAGATACTCATATTGATAAAATTAATTTATTAATATTGATATAAAATCAATTTTACAAAATTTTATCCTTCGCGGATACTCTATTTGTTTATTTACTCATCAACAGGAGATTCATATGTCAGGTTTCGATAAGGTCGTAACCAGTTATGATGCAGCACTGGAAGGTCTGTCAGACAACATGACCGTTGTAGCAGGCGGCTTTGGTTTATGTGGTATCCCAGAAGGCTTGATCGCTCAAATTAAAAAAGTAGGTGTTTCCGGGCTAACCATTGTGTCGAATAACTGTGGCGTTGACGGCTTCGGTCTTGGCATCCTGCTCGAAGATCGTCAGGTGAAAAAAATGATTTCGTCTTACGTTGGTGAGAATGCCCTGTTCGAAAAGCAATTACTGGATGGCGAGCTTGAAGTAGAACTGACGCCTCAAGGTACATTGGCTGAAAAACTCCGTGCTGGCGGTGCCGGTATTCCTGCTTTCTATACGGCTACCGGATACGGTACACCCGTTGGCGAAGGCAAAGAAGTAAAAGAATTTAATGGCCGCCCTTATATTCTCGAAGAGTCCATCGTGGGCGACTTCGCTATTGTTAAGGCCTGGAAGGCCGACCGTTACGGTAACTGCGTTTACCGTCATACGGCGCAAAACTTCAACCCCATGGCGGCCACAGCCGGTAAGCTCACCGTGGTTGAGGTGGAGGAAATTGTTGAGCCAGGTGAACTTGAACCTTCTCAAATTCACACGCCAGGTATTTTTGTAAACCGTGTCATTAAAGGCACGTTCGAAAAACGTATTGAACGTCGCGTCACTGCGAAGAAGGAGGCGTAATCATGGCATTAACCAGAGATCAAATCGCAATGCGCGTAGCGCAAGAATTTCAGGACGGCAGTTACGTAAACCTGGGCATTGGTATTCCTACCCTGGCAGCCAACTATGTACCTGAAGGTATTGAGGTAATGCTGCAGTCGGAAAATGGACTGTTAGGCATGGGCCGCTATCCAGATGAAGATGAAGTGGATGCCGACATGATCAACGCAGGTAAAGAAACCGTGACGGCTATCACCGGCGCTTCCATTTTTAGTTCGGCAGACAGTTTTGCCATGATCCGGGGTGGTCATGTGGATTTCACCGTGCTGGGCGCTTTTGAAGTAGATGTAAACGGCAATATCGCCAGTTGGATGATCCCAGGCAAACTTATTAAAGGCATGGGTGGCGCCATGGATTTAGTAGCCGGCGCCAAGAACATCATCGTTACCATGACGCACGCTGACAAACATGGCAACTCCAAACTGCTCGGAGAATGTACCTTACCCCTGACTGGGGTAAACTGTATTACCCGTATCATTACCGATTTAGCCGTACTGGAAGTGGCTGATGGCGCCTTTCATTTAACTGAAAGAGCACCGGGTGTCTCGGTTGACGAAATTCGTGAGAAAACGGCGGGTAAACTGATTGCCGCCGATGATGTACCGGAAATGCAATTCTGATAACAGGCTAAATCACCTGTACCTTACCCGAGGCGCTGCTTTAAGCGCCTCTTTCTTGCCGCCACTCTCTCTGACGCCTTTATCTACTGCTGCCTTTCATGGATAATACCGCCATTGCTATTTATGAGGTATTCACTTGAGCTTGTTAATTGCCGATCTCCCGGTTCATCACAAAATTGTCAAACGTCTTCAGGAAAAGGGCCTTGAAACCTTAACGGACGTACAGGAACAAACCATCCTGCCTGCACTGCAGGGCAAAGACATCATGGCATCGTCTAAAACCGGCTCCGGCAAAACCTTCGCTTTCCTGGTACCTCTGGTTCACCGATTGATGACCACCAAAGCGCTGAGTAAGAAAGATCCTCGTGCGCTTATTCTTGCCCCAACCCGAGAATTGGCTAAGCAGGTGTTCTCTGAGCTCCGCAGTCTGGCTAACGGTGTGGGTATTCAAAGCGCCCTTATCGTTGGCGGCGAAAATTATAACGATCAAACCAAAGTATTACGCCGTAATCCTCACGTCATCGTTGGCACGGCTGGTCGTATTGCCGATCATCTGGAAGACAAATCTTTCTTCATTAATGGTTTAGAACTGCTGATCTTCGATGAAGCCGATCGCATGATGGATTTAGGTTTTGCTGAACAGCTCAACCTGATCAACCGATTTGCCGACCACCGCAAGCGGCAAACCATGTTATTTTCAGCTACCCTGGATAACATTGCCCTTACCCACCTCACCCGTGAGCTATTAAAAGCGCCGGTACGTGTTGCTGTGGGTGAATCAACAGCTGTGCACCAAGACATAGAGCAAAGTCTGTATTTCGCCGATGACGTTGAACACAAAGATACCATGCTGCTTGCAGTCTTAAAGGCGCAAGCATACAACCAGGCCGTTGTGTTCACCGCGACACGAGAAGATACCGACCGAATCGCTGCAATTTTGAACGAACAACATCTTGAAGCCATCGCGTTGCGTGGCGATTTGCCGCAAAACCAGCGCGCAGCCATCATGAGCAACTTCAGTCGTGGTCAGCACAGTGTGTTGGTTACAACCGATTTGGCATCAAGAGGCTTGGATTTACGTAAAGTGGGCCTGGTCGTCAATTTTGATTTGCCCAAACAGTCCGACGAATATATTCACCGCATAGGTCGTACCGGCCGAGCTGGCGATAAAGGTGTCGCCATCTCATTTGTAGGACCTCGCGACTGGACAAGCTACCTCAACATTCAAAGCCATGTTAGCTACGACGTCACCTGTGCTGCTCACCCTGAATTGCCTGCAAAATTCACAGGCAAAAAAGTTCGTACGCCGAAAGCTGCCAATGCCGACAAACAGCAAAACGGCAAAGCACAGCAGAATGACGGAAATAAACCCGTTGTGAAAAGACGGGTTAACACCATGAAAGGCGACGAAGCCGGTCATATTCCGGTGAAAAGAAAGAAGCGTACCGATGTGGTAGACGACGAAGAAGAATAGCACACAAAAAACGGGCTCATCAGAGCCCGTTTTTAATGGTAAGTATTTTGCGCTAAGCAGAAATTAATATTCCCACCAGCCTTCCTGCCACCAGGCAAGAAATTCTTCGAAGTCGATGTAGCCGTCATCATTGTCATCAATAATTTTAAAGCCTTCTTCTACGTGGCTCATTTTCGTTTTTGGTGACAGTACGGTCAGCAATTCAATAAATTCAGGCAGGTCGATTTGACCGTTACCGTCTTTATCAAAAAAGCTGAAGTCACTTTTGATTTCGGCGATTTTTTCTTCTGAAAGTTGAGTGCTCACTTAATGTCCTGATTATTTACGACTTATAAATAAAGTGTACAACCCAACTTCGCTACTGTCTACTTAGACTGACTCTGTTTTGCTGCAAGTGCACGTTGACGCTGCGCATCGGCCTTTTCCTGGCGGCGTTTTTCCATTGCAACGCGGGCATCAGAACCAACGTGTTCCTCGCTACGCGCTTTTGCCAGCTGAACCTGCTTCTCACGTTCGCGGAAACGGGCAATCTGATCTTCGCTGTGGGTGCCGAAACAGTGCGGGCAGCTCACGCCAGCTTCATATTTATCAGACTGCTTATCGTCTTCTGTGATAGGCAAACGACAGGCATAGCAAGCGTCATACTGACTTTTCTCTAAATCATGATTTACCGCTACACGGTTATCAAATACAAAACAGTCGCCTTCCCACAACGATTCTTCTTTCGGTACATCTTCTAAATATTGCAAGATGCCACCTTCAAGATGATACACCTCGTCGAACCCCTGCTCTTTTAAGTATGCGGTCGACTTCTCGCAGCGAATACCGCCGGTACAGAACATGGCCACTTTCTTATGCTTGTCCTTGTTCATGTTGTCTTTCACATAGTCCGGAAACTCGCGAAACGTTTTGGTTTTCGGATCGACCGCGTGTTTAAAAGTGCCAATCTCAATTTCATAATCGTTACGGGTATCAATCACCAGCACGTCTGGGTCGCTAATGAGCGCATTCCAGTCTTTTGGCTTCACGTAAGAACCGACAGTATGACGCGGATCAATACCTTCCACGCCCATGGTCACGATTTCCTTCTTCAGTTTCACCTTGGTACGGTAAAAAGGCTGTTCTTCGTGTAAGGATTCTTTGTAGGAAATAGGATTGATTCGTGCATCACTGTTAAGGTAAGCCAGCAGGCCATCGATCCCTTCGCGGGTACCAGAAACCGTGCCGTTAATGCCTTCATGGGCAAGCAGTAATGTACCTTTGATACCAAGCGCTTCCATCTTTTCGACGAGAGGTTGGCGCATAGATTCAAAGTTTTCAAGCGCAACGAATTTGTACATCGCGCAAACGATATATTGAGACATAGGATTGTTCACCTTTGCTGATTGGAACGTAAGACCAGTGCAAATTGCGGCGCGAAATATACCAGAACAGTCCCTTTATGCCAAATGCGCAGCAGACCCCCTCTCGGTATCGTTGATGTAAATCAAGCCGAGAGTAAATCGTTGGATTTTTCTATTACGTCTAATAAACCCGTTTCATCCACGCTTTTTTGATTTGGCGTCAACACATTTAAACGTAACTGCGTTGCCAAACTGCAATTAACTTTTACCTCAGGTGGGATTGATCGCGCATTGTCGCGATAACTGAGCGGGTCCGGGTGCATCGATTGCCATAAAGAAAATGCGGCAACAGCGCCACTGTTTGCCAGCAACGACGTTACGCCTGAGGTTTGATAATCCGTTGTGCCAGCCTGCAACGAAGGTCGGCGGTAGTGATTTAAACGCGCAGGAAAATCGTCATCAGGGACCGTAGGTTCCTCGTCACCTATTATCCTTAGCGGTTCCGAGCCTGGTTGACAATGTATTGAAAGGTATAAGGAAAACAACGCGCCATTTTGTGTAGCGCGGCCGAGTTCACCAGACCATTCACGATCCGGTAATGTAATTTCCGCCAGTGGATGACGGTGTAATGTCGGGCTTTGTTCGCTCATATTGAGGTTATCGGCATAAAAACAGATAAATAAAGTCTTTTGCGTACAAATTTGCATACTTGAACTTTCGTCTAAGTGGTACGATCATTATGTCGACGAACAGAAAAGGCGACTATCGATGAATTATGCGGACAAACGCGTGTTGATTATTGAAGACCAACGCCCTTTTCTGCTGGTCCTTCGCGGCCTTATGCAATCAATGGGCGCCACTGAAGTGGTCACCAAATCATCAGCGGAACAAGCGCTGTCATTATGTAAGAAACGCAAGTTCGATATCGTTATTTGCGATCTTCATCTCGGATCTGACAAGAAGAACGGTTTCGAATTCATAGAAGAATTAAAAATGCGTCGCTTAGCTAAGCCAGACTGTATCGTGATGTTGATCAGTGCCGACAGCACACGACCCTACGTACTAGGCTCTTTGGAGCGCACACCAGACGACTATCTAATAAAGCCTTTTTCTCAAAACCAGTTAAGCACCCGTCTTGAACGCTGCTGGCATAAACGCCAAGTCCTTTTGCCCATTTATCGAGCCCTCGATAACGACGATCTCCCAGAAGCACAAAAAGAGGCAGAAAAGCTGCTGAAAACAAATAGAACCTATCGCGGCTCAATAGCACGGCTTCTCGTAGAGATTTATTGGCGTGAGAAACGATTTGAAAAAGCGCTAAGCGTACTCAGCGATTTTGATGAAGACAGGCCAGTGCCCTGGCTACAAACGGCATTAGCGCGAAATTGGCTTAAACTGGGCAAAATTGATAAAGCACGAGAAACGGCATGTACTGTAGTTCGGCACAGTAAATTTAATGCCGAGGCGTACGATGTCATTGCTGAATGCCAGCTACACAATAATGAACCTGAAGCTGCGGCAGAAACTATCAAGCAAGCTATCAAAATCAGTCCATATTCAACCGACCGTCATCATATTGCCAGCGAAATTGCCCGTAAAAATGCAGATTACGTAATGATTAGCGAGTGTGCCCTGGCCATTTGGAAGTTATCCCGCAAAGTCACAAGAAACAATGCCAACGTGTGGTGTAATTACATTGGCAGTATTCTTGAAGTGGCTGAGCATGCTGACGATAAACGCACGCGCAATAAATATCAGCATGAGGCGAGTCTTGCCGTGCAACGGGGTAAAAGTGATGATTATCTGTCCCGATATAATGATGATTTCGACTTCACCATATATGAGGCACTCTTCAATGCCAGACTTCACAGCCTCGACGGCAAGTTGATTGAAGCAAAACGGGTGTTGTCTGGCGGACAGCAAGCCATTGAGCAAAAGTACGATCACTATCCTCAAAGCTACATTCCTGACAGCATAAAAGTGCTCTACGCCGTGGGTGAATATGACGAAGCGGAAGCATTGGCCGCACTGGCAAGTGATGACCAGATAAACCGGTTTACCGACAGTACACTCAAGTCGGAACAAACTAAAGCCCTGGAAAAAAGACAATTATACGCTCGACATAACAAGGAAGGCATCGATCATTACCAAGCCGGTGATTACACTGCCGCTCGCCGCTCTTTCACGAGTGCATTGCAATTTGCGCCAGTGAATACCGGCGTCGCATTGAATTTGCTGCAGTGTGTGGTGAAGTTAATGCATGCACAAACAAAACAAGAACCTGGCTTACAAAATGAATCCCGCCGTTTGTTAACCATGCTAGAGGGCCAATCCCTGAAGCAGCAGTACGCACAAAAACTGTCTGATTTAAAAGAAGAGCTATCCGGCCTTACCAGCAAGGCGGCTTGATAAAACAGCCTTTTGCTTCTTCCGCCCTAAAGCAGCCAACATTGAACCACACGCGCATGGCTTCGGTAAACGCCCCGTAGGCGACCAATGTATTAAGACAACAAAATACCAGGGCGCTGGAAGCACTGAGAAATCGTAGCCCCATTACGTTGGTCACGTAGTTTGTTACCAGCATGATGGTGGCGCCAATTGCCACCCAGCACGCTTTTTTTGACAACATGTTTAACGTTGGAATATTGTTATTCAGTTGCAGTAAGGCAAGTACTACCACGCCCGCCGTAATAAAGCGGAAAAAAGTAATCGTGGGGCTGTCCATCACGGTTAAACACAGCGTAAGCGCTACGGGTAACACACCCCAAAGAAAGGCCGTTAACAGTGAGAGTAAAAAACCATAAACAGGCCGGTACGCGGTATCCAACAATTAATCATCCAATAAATCCTCAAGGTCACTAATCATATCGTCGATTTGTGATACAAGCTTGCGTTTTTGCTTAGCAGTCAGGGTTTGAGAGATTTCGGCCGCCAATTTGGCATGCTGTGTTCGATTGTTATTCCAGACATCAAGAAACTCGGGGCTGCGATACTGTTCGGGATTCATCATTAATGCTGTTAAATCATCCACGAAAGCAGGGTTATTTTCACGATTAGCAAACAGTGCCCGTGCACGCTGCTGCAAATCGCGGCGATAATTTAGCCATAACCGGCTTGAACGCTTAAACGTTGGCGCGAATCTGTCTATGATGGCTTTTTGTTCGTCAGTAAGGGCGCCGATGCGAGACTCCATATCCTCGCGGAGATCTTCTACACGTTGGATCGCCTGTTCCTCTGGTGATTTCTCGTCGATTTCTTTAATCGACGATTCAGATTCTTTATTGTCTTTTTCTAGTGCCGCAAACAGGCGAATAACCTGCTCATCAGATAATTTTTGCGCCATGTTTGCCAGCTCGGGAGTAATTTCTGCCCGTAATCGCTGCCAGTGTGCGGTGGCTTTTTCATAGTGGGAAAGCAAACGTGATTCGGTAAGCAGGTCACCAGTAAGATCGTCACGAACTGCATTAAGGTGCGCAATATAACGTGGCATTTCCTCGCTACGATGCCAGTCTATCCACTGTTCCAATCGCTTATCAAAGATGGCTTCCTGTTGATCATTCAATTCAACGTAGTCATCCATGTACCAGTAAATCAGCCAATCCAGATTGTTATAAGCGAGTTTGCTACTGCAACCGCCTATGAGCAACATCATCAATACCAACCAGCATTTTTTCATTGGATATCCGCGTACAGTAAATGATTTGAAAGTAGAACTAAGACGATTACACTCACAGTACAAGGTTTTATGCTGCGGTTAAACCGTCATTAATGCTTAGTAACATTTGAATTTTAGATAAGAGCTAAACCTTTCGTGATGGTTCATCAGGTAGAAAAATTTTAAGCTGACCGACATCAATAGTCATCACCAATGATGCTGTCATAATGGCATGACTTAACTGTAAGGAATTTCCATGAGTAAGAAAGTGGCTATTCTCACCTCTGGAGGTGACGCGCCGGGAATGAACGCCTGTATCCGTGCCATCGTTTTAGTCTGTGAGCGTTCTGGTTATGATGTGTTGGGTTATCTTCATGGATACAATGGCTTATTAAAACAGCAATACCGCGAACTCGATGCCCGCCAAATGCACAACCTTACGCAACGCGGTGGCACAATATTACACAGCGCCCGTTGCCTCGAATTTAAAACCGAAGAATCGGCCCGATTAGCCGCTACTAATTTAGATGAACTCGGTGTAACAACCTTATTTGTGATTGGCGGCGACGGCTCATTTCGAGGTGCACAGCATTTAGGCAATGTCTGGAACGGGCAAATTATTGGTCTGCCGGGCACCATCGATAACGATATTGTAGGCACAGATGCCACCATTGGGTATTTCACCGCCATCGAAACAGCGGTGCAATCCGTGGATAAAGTCAGAGATACCGCAGATGCTTTCGAAAGGGTTTTCCTCGTCGAAGTCATGGGGCGTCATGCGGGCTTTCTGGGGTTAAACGGTGCCCTCGCGTCAGCGTCAGACTATGTCATTCTGCCTGAGCTTTTTGAGAATGAAGAAAAAACACTGAAAGATATTCTTACCCAGCTCAATGAACGTCGAGATCAACGTGGCAATGTGAGCTACATCATCATTTTAGCTGAAAACCTCTGGCCTGGCGGCATTGCCGATCTTGTCAGCAAACTTGAGCAACGAACAGAAACAGAAGTGCGACCGGTGATCTTAGGTCATGTTCAACGAGGCGGTTCGCCGGTCTCACAAGACCGTTTGTTAGCCATGAAACTGGGCGCACACGCCGCTACACTCATTGGCAAACCGATAACCGGCATCATGGTTGGCGAGCAAAATGGACAAGCAGTGGAAGTGCCCTTACCGCTTACGTGGGAACACAGCAAACCGCTAGATGACCTGTCGGTGAACACCATGACATTATTGATGAATAACCGTTACGCGTAACGGCAAGACAGGACGTTTTCTTTAGAAGAAATAAACAAAAACGGAGCTAAATAGCTCCGCTTTCCAAGCAGTTACATTTTCATTGCCGCTTTTACTTTATCGCGATGACTACGGCTGACTTTCAGCTCGGTATCATTTTGCAGGATAAGGTGGTATTCACCACTTATGTGACTCACCAGCTTTTTAACAAAGCGAATATTGGCGATGGCTGAACGGTGAACACGAACAAACCATTGTGGATTCAGTTCCTGCTCGAGTTCTTTCATGGTTTTACGCATAATGTGCATACCATCAAGAGCATGAACACA
Organism: Alteromonas sp. ABH2_165; assembly: GCF_056159945.1. NCBI lineage: Bacteria > Pseudomonadati > Pseudomonadota > Gammaproteobacteria > Alteromonadales > Alteromonadaceae > Alteromonas > Alteromonas sp. ABH2_165. The sequence goes on along the minus strand of NZ_JBSWWF010000003.1, from coordinate 391,399 downwards.
CATGTAATCACCGGCAGCATCAATCCACTGAATATCTTGTACCGCAACACGGGTCACTTCCGAGCCATCTTTAATTGCCAGTACATCAGGGTATGGATTGGTTTCAATTTCTTCACCGCTTGCCAGTTTACGCAATATTTCTTCGCAATCATCACCGGTGAGTTCCGCAACCAGATTCACCAATTTACGGGATTGCTCATCTTGATGCTGCGTAGAGTAATACTCACGTACTTTTTTCAATGCATCGGATAAACGCGCATCGTCTGCAGGCTTTAGCAAGTAGTCTACCGCGTGGATATCGAAGGCTTTGATTGCATAGCTGTCGTAAGCCGTCACAAACACAATCATCGGGATTGGCTGATTCAACTCCCGCAGCTTATGAATCACTTGAAAGCCATTAAGTCCCGGCATCTGAATATCCAGAAATACCAGGTCAGGACGATTTTTTGAAATAACACTAACCGCATCAAGACCGTTCTGACACTCTGCAACCACTTCAACATCAGCGTGTCGTTCTAAACGCGTGCGTAATCCTTTCCTTGCCAGTGGCTCGTCGTCTACCACGACGGTTTTAATTTTACGATCACTCATATTCTACATCTTATACTTCGTAAGGGATCCGCAGTCTCACACGTATGCCTGACGGCTGATTATGCTCAACCGAAAAAGCAAAATTACGCTGATAAAGAGACTGTAAACGTTCCTTAATGTTGACTAACCCTACCCCGTTCTCACGATGTAGTTGACCATCTTTGATTTCTGCACCAGGGCCGTTATCGGCCACGTCGAGTAATAAATCATTACCAAAGGTACGTGCAGAAATGGAAATTCGACCACCATTTTCCATTCTGGAAATGGCGTGTTTAATTGCGTTTTCAATTAACGGCTGGAGGATCATGCTGGGAACCAGCGCGGAATCACATTCGTCATCAATATCCCACACAACGTCCAATCTATCATCAAACCGGACTTTTTCAATTTCTAAATACAATCTAAGTACCTTGATTTCTTCACCCAGCGATACCCGTTTAATAGGATCGTTGTCTAAAGAGTAGCGAAGAAAATCGCTTAATCGAGATACCATGGCTTCTGCAATGTCATTTTCTTTAAGTAAGATCAGTGTTGAAATTGCGTTTAAGGTGTTGAAAAGAAAATGCGGGTTAAGCTGATAACGCAACATTTTGATGTGCGCCTGATGTGCCATAGTACTGGCCTTCAGCGCATTCTGCTTTTCTTTTTGCAGCATTTGGAAGTTTTTGATACCAAAATAGGTGCCGGTCCAGCACCCCACCATAATGAGTGAATTAATGGTGTTGGTGAAATAAAGGTACCAGGTATCAGGACGATAGCCGTGTTTATAAATTTCCCAGTAATTGACGTTTTTTACCACTGCCCACACAAGCGCGACCACATAACAGGATAACACCACAACAATCAGCATTTTCATTGGTGACTGGGTGCGCGCCCAGCGGAAAATATAACGAAGAGGAACGGTAAGAAGCCAGCCAGCATAGGCATTCAGTAAAATGATGAACACCCAAATAGGACGCACATCATGAAGGAACGAGCCAATATAATAAATTAGTGCAAACCCTGCCCAGCCTACACTGTGCAAAGTCCAGAACAAGCGCTCGTTGCTTTCGAAAAGTTGTTGCCAGCGACTCACTTTATTACCGATAAATCAAATAGTAATTTTATTATACGCAGTTTGCTGGTGAACGTGACTGACTTGGTCGTGCCTCGGGGGCTTCTGGTCGCAGTGATGAATAGCATTTAAACGAAGTCATTGCCCCAGCTAACCGTTTCAATTACCAGTTAATATTCATTCTTTTAAACCAATGAGTCCACCACCATGCAGGCCCAACAAGCAGAAATCGCACGTCATCAAGAAACGAGGGTTTCTTTCCTTCTATTTTGTGACCGACAAATTGCAGAATCCACATAACTACAAATAACAGCAAACTAAATTGCCATACCGAAATACCCAGTGAATCAATTAGGTTGATAATGCCAAAACTGACAATGGTAAGAAATGTCATGGCCGCACCTATCGGCCCTGATAACATAAAATAATAGTAGAGTGCAGGCAAAACCAGAATATGTGCCCAGGTTAAATCGGTTTCAGCGAGAAAAGACGGTAAGGGAATGCTCCATAACAATCCCAAGGTGACAAGATAAATAGACGGCACCGCAATCGCGTGAATAAGCACATTGGTGTGATTGCGATGGCTTTCTTCGTACTTCGTGAGTAGTGTTTCAATGTGACGCATTAACGCTCCTTACCTGGCATAAGAAGCAGACCCCACCTTAATGTGCTTCACAATGCGAGTATGTATCTGTCTATCAATATTTCCACTGCGGCTAATTCACCGGTGAATTGAATGCCGTAGTAAAAGTAGCCTTTTACTTCAGCGACGTTTCTCACTTTGCTCTCTATCCTAATCGTATCACCATCTAATTTACAGCCTAATGTTATAATTTTGTTAACATCAAATTTTAGATCCGGATTATCCGATTTAATAGCCAGCTTGCATCCGGTTTTAGACACATCAATGATGAGCCCTCTAACGCGCTCTTTTTCTTCACTATCAGTGTAGACGCTAACAGGAATACCGGGCTGAGCGCGTTGATCACTACGCAACCCTAGCTTCTGAATTTTATCGGGAAATGTCGTAATGAGCATAGAAACCGGTTTACTAAAGGCCTTCATCAACGACACTTTAAACGCAATCACCTCACCGTAGCCGCCTTCAATGATAAAGCGAACCACCACTTCACTGCCTGCAGCCAAATGCCCACGTACATTTGCCCATTTGTGGGTATTGGGAATTTGGAAGAAAAAGGCTTTCCCAATATCCATGCCGATATAGTGAGTTTTCAGACGCTGAACCGATACGGGTGTATCAACCTGCACGTCTACTACCGTACCCGGCTGCAGATTGCGTAAAGCCGCGATGTCTTCTTTGTTCAGACCAAGCGCATCCTGTTTACTCATTAATCCGTTAACTCCTTTGTGATCGCCATGATTTTATAACAGGTTTCCTTGCTGACAAAGTGTGTTGTCTAAGGCATCATTAATTACCGCTTTATTTACCGGGTGTTTCAATGACATCACTTCGTTACGACATTTCTGTTCTTTCACGTTCACAGCATACGTTCTCCGTCACAATGACAATTCCAGCGACAGACCACAATGAATTGGTGCTGACACTCCCAGCCTGGATCCCAGGAAGCTATATGGTGCGTGATTTTGCCCGAAATATCATCACGCTCAATGCAACCAACGCGTCAGGCGACTCACTCGCTGTGGAAAAAACAGATAAACAAACCTGGACGCTGGTCACCAACAAACAAGCAGCCAGGGTTATTTATACGGTTTATGCTTTCGACCTATCGGTACGCGCAGCCTATCTCAATGACGAATACGGATTTGTGAATGGTACCAGTGTGTTTCTGGAAGTGCCGGCGTTATCCAACGCGGCATGTGAAGTAACGGTATCATTGCCTGAAGCCCTCGATCACTGGCACGTTGAAACCAGTATGCCGCTTACCGATCAAAATGGCGCGCATTATCTGTGTGAAAATTATGCCGAACTTATCGATCACCCCCTCTTTATGGGTGAATGTGTACTCGACAGCGTTAACGTAGACGGCGTGGAATTTGTATTCCTGTTCAGTGGCAATACGCCCATTAATACCAAACGCATTTGCGAAGACATGGTATCAGTATGTCAGCATCACCTTTCTTTGTTCGGAAAACCTTACCCTGTCGATCGCTATATCTTTATGACGCTGCTCAGTGACGCGGGCTTCGGCGGCTTAGAGCACCGTAGCTCAACCGCCCTGCTCTATCCGCGTTTTGATTTACCACTGGAACGTGAAGGTGGCGCTAAAACAGATCAATACGTCACCTTCCTCAGCCTGTGCTGCCATGAATTGTTTCATACCTGGCATGTAAAACGACTGCGCCCTGCCGTTTTCCTCACACCGGATCTCAGCCAGGAAGTGTACACACCTCAGTTATGGATTTATGAGGGCTTTACCAGTTTTTACGATGACGTCACGCTGGCGAGAACAGGGTTAATATCACCGGAAAAATATTTAGAGATCGTGGGTCAGAACCTAACCCGCCTGCAAGTAACAAAAGGCCGCTTTAAGCAATCTGTGGCGGAATCCAGTTTTGATGCCTGGACGAAGTTCTATAAACAAGACGCCAGTGCACCCAACAATATTGTCAGCTATTACACTAAGGGCGGCATTATCGCATTTGGGCTGGACTTATTGTTGCGTAAAGCGTCGGGTGGCAAGTTTTCCCTGGATAATCTGATGCAAGCGCTGTGGCGAGATTACGGGGCCGACGAAAAGGGCACCCCAGACGATGTTATAGAAAAAGTGTGTCAGTCTGAATTCAATATTGATGTGTCTGACTATCTGCAAAAAGTGGTATACGGCTACGAAGACGTACCTTTGAATGATTGGCTGGCAGATATCGGCTTGCGTCTGCACACGCGGCCTAAAAACTCAGCCGCCGATCGCGGTGGTGTGCCACCCTCACCGGCGTATCAAAAACATCCGCTGGGCGCCGCCATTAAATCTGCCGATTTGGGCGTAATAGTACAAGTAGTATTTGAAGGCGGTGCCGCTGACCTCGCCGGTCTACAGGTGAATGATAAGATCATCGCCCTTGAAGGCTACGTGGTCGGAGATGTACTGCTGCAACGTCTGCTTAATCAAACAGATAAAACAGAGCTCGGAATCAGTGTTATCCGTGATGGTCGGTTGCTTACTCTGAAATTGCCGGTTATCGAAGAACGCCAAGAAGCTTGTTACTTCACCATCGAGGATAAAGAAAAACTGGCGGAATGGCTCACGAGTTAAGGTGCCTTTAGCAGAATGAATGTGCCTTAAACACAAAACGACGGCTGCAGCCGTCGTTTTTGTTTACCACTTCAATGGCTATGATTAATCTCGCGCGGGTACCAGCAAAGCCGGATCAAGGCGCATCTTACCAAGATTAAGGCGCCAGTCTAAATGGGGCCCGGTGGCACGACCTGTGGCACCAATTTTACCAATAGCATCGCCCTGCTTTAAAACATCGCCCACTTTCACATCAGACGCATCGAGGTGTAAAAACGTGGAATACACACCCATGCCGTGATCAAGAATGACGGTGTTGCCGCTGTAATACAAATCATCCGATAACGTAATAACGCCTGCAGCCGGTGCAACCACCGGTGTGCCCGTCGGCGCGCCCACATCAACGCCATAATGTGGTGTTTTTGGTACGCCATTTAACACACGCTGACTGCCGTAAACACCAGTGATAGGGCCTTCTGCTGGCCAGATGAACCCGGTGAACAATGCATCAAGCTCAGACACACCTGCTCTTGCTTTACCCACATTGGCACTATCGCGATTGATTCTGTCGAGGGTTTCTTGTGGCGGCGTGACCATGGAAGGTTTAAGACCGTCTATGCGCTGAATATTGTAATCACGCTTTTTAAGCGTGATGTCACGATTCCCGGATGACCCGTCAGGCAATGTCCAGCTAAGGCGATGATTCAGTTTGGCATCACGGGCAAAGCCGAATACAAACTTGCCCTGGTCATTTTGCTTCAGTGTTTCCCCATCGAGCATAATTTTGCTTCCAACGGGTAATTGACCACGAAATAAACTGCCCTGGGTAAACTTTCCGTTCAATACCAGCCCAGAGTCGTTGGCCACGGCATGCACCACAGAAGACATACTTAGCAAAAATGTACAGGCCACAACTGCCTGGGCGATGCTTTTCATCAGTCGCACACCAGTGCGCCTTTGCCCACGCCTTCATAAGCAAGAATTTTGACCGCAGCCCCTTGCTGGCGCTGCTTTTCTTGATCATAAATAAACTGTGCCAAACACTCTACGGTAGAATCAGTGGTGACCACTTCACAGTCAGCATCGGGCAGCAAAATTTCGAAATAGCCTTGTGATGATTCATAGGCAAAACAGCTGTAAGACTGATCACTTGGCACATCGCCGCTGGCCTGACGATTTTCGAAGGTCAGGCGGTCTTCTTCTGATGCAATATAAATGTCTTCCCAGCGAGAAGCCCAGTATTCCTGGCTTTCCAGGCTATTTTGGCCATCGACAAACACATCAATTTTAGAGCGGTGACCATGGGCAATACGCTGACAATTGCCGTCATGCTTTTTTAGCCCGTGGGTGTAATGATAAAACGGCGTTGTAATCGCTTCTGTGCGCAGGATGAGTTCCAAATTGTCCACATTCTCAGGCAAATGTGTGGCAAGGACTTCCCGCAAATATAAGCCAACGGACTCCATGGTGACGCTTTCACCATAAATGAACGCATAGGCTTCCGCCGGGCAGTACAGTTGCAATACCCGGCCATCCTCACAGGTAAAACGCACATCAACTTGTTCGTCGTCGTTACGAATAATTGCAACATCATTGTAATCGGCAGGTACCAGCAATTTATGGTCGACGTAGTCATCAATCAGGCGCTTAAGATTCTTTTTAACCTTACCGAAATCCTGAATCATACTCTCATCGTTCAGATCGCCAGATAACACCACGTCGACAATCCAGCTTTCACCTACCATGCCGCGCTTAGGGCACAGGTAAGAGAAATCCATAACGGTGAGGTCGTTAACAAATAATTGCATGTAAAACCTTACTACCGGAAATAATCAGCCGGCATTATACGATAAATAATCAAAAGAAACTGTTTCTCATCTTGAAGCCTGGCGAATCATCGCAGCAAGCGAACAGAAACAAAGAATGCGCGATTTTACCACCCACACTGCCAGCCAAGCCAGTGCCGGCGGTAAAATTAGTTAATTTTTTGACTGTCTGGTCAACTGATCTTTCAAATTAGGAGGAATGCCCTTAATGGTAAGGGTATCCGATACGGGATCGTATATGACCCGTTCACCTAGAAGCTTTCGCTCAAAGCTTAACGACACACCGCCGCCTTGGCCGGTGTATTTTGCTAATTGGCGTAATGCAGCAGGATCGGGCTGAATAGACGCTTCTAATGGTGCTTCAAGCGTTTGCGTGAAGGCCTCGAAACTGTGCTCACTGTCGCTTTCGGGTGATAAGCGCCCAGACAGCTCTGTGATAGACAAGCTTTCTCCCGCATCAATTTTTTCTTTGAAGTAAGATTTTACTTCTTCGCGATGCAGCTCTTGTTCATTACGATCCAGGTTTTCGCTGGCCAAATAGGCATCAACGGACGAGATAAGCTGTTTATTCTGTTGCTTAATATCCACCAGCTCTTCACAGCCAATGAAATCCATAAAGAAATCTGACACCTTACGACCCATCAAGCCTTTAATAAAGCTCACGTAGCGCTTTTGCTCCGGTTGAATTTCAAGCTGTGTAAGATCAATACGTACCGCAAGCTGCATTTTGGCTAAATCAAGGTGCTCGCGGGCATTTAATTCCAACGCCTGGTTAATCTCCACGTGGGAACGGGTGTTTAACAACGTGATCATAAGGTATTGGGTTGCCAGGAATTCGTACTGACAAAAAATCAGAAAACCGGTTTGAACACTGCCGGTATCGGTGAGCGCTTTGATAAGCTTGTCGCCGGAGGTAACGGTAAATTGATGAAAGATGTCTTCTAAATTATCCACGCGTTCTTTTTGCGCATGCATGAAGTCAGCAAGGGAGGCTTTAAACGGCACGCTATCCTCTGCGGTTTCCGCTGAATCGGTAAAGTGGCCAACCCCTTTACCCGGCTTGCTGTTAAAACTGTGGTTTATCTGATGGGCCAATGATTCAATTTCCGGCGTTACTGCAAGGCATTTGTCACGGGGAATAATTGAGAGCTTGCCTTCATCGGTAACGACCAAACGATGAACGACAAAATGGTGAATCAGTGCACTCATAGGCTAAAAGAAGTCCTGTTTGTTAAGAATTTACAGCGTATTTGCGGGATTTACGAATGAATGATTGTTATCACCCGAGCAACGATTATAATCATTTGAAATTAAATTCCATTCTTTTTTGAAAAAGAAAACAGTAAAAGAGGCGTCGCAATGCCCCAACAAAGCCGTTACTCCGATTCGGATTTTGAAGCGCTAATGAATAAAGTTATCCTCACCCTTGAGGAAAATCAGGCAGACAGAGATCTTCAGCTCATGGTGCTGGGAAATGTTATCACCCATATTTTGAATACGCAGGTATCGCCAGCGAGTCGAAAAGCAATGGCAGAACAATTTGCTTCCGTACTGGTAAAAAGTGTCAAGGAATAGGTTGCAACCATGATTTTAGCGGAATCTCCGCGCCGTCAACGCGTTACCCGTCTGGTCAATTGGGGCCACTGGTTCGCTCTGGCAAACATCGCCATCGCAATGATAATTGCTTCGGTGTTTATCTTTTCATCGCCGGCACCGGGTACGTTGCTCGGCGCACTGTATTTAGTGTGTAACTGGTTCGGTCATATTGGCTTTATGACCTTCTCCGGTTTTGTCATATTTGTATTGCCGCTGTGTTACCTGGCCACCAATCCCAGGATCATCAAACTCGCCGCTTCCGCCATCGCCGCTGTAGGCCTCGCCCTCATGGCCTTCGATGCACTGCTGTTTAATCGCACGGGCTTTCATTTAAGTTTCAGTTCCGCCGACTTATTACGCAGCGAAGCCAATACACAAGTCACTGAATTCGGCCTGCAACAATGGATGTACCTCCTGCTGTTGTTTGTAGTGTGGTTGGGCTTTCAACTCATTCTTGCCAATGCTATCTGGAAGCGGGTCGAACGTTTGCAACAGCATAAAATTGGCACCAAAGTCATGGTGTTTTTCCTAGGCTGCTTTGTGGCGAGTCATGCTATTCACGTGTGGGCCGATGCCGAGTTATACCAACCTATTGTAAAGCAGGACAACATGTTCCCGTTGTCATACCCTGCCACCGCCAAAACCACCATGTCGCGTTACGGCTTACTCGACCTTGATCGTTACCGTGAACGACAACAATTACAGTTCGATCCGGAAATCCATCAGGTGGCTTATCCCACCGAGCCGGTGTACTGCAATATTGAATCAACGCGCACATTTGCACTGGTTGTGCAAACTGACGATGCTCCACTGCCCGACTTACCGCAGTTTGATCTCCGTGAAATGGATAACTATTTCACCACCGCATCGTCACTCGATGGCCTGATTCACACCACCTTGTTCGGTGTTCCTGAAATCTATCAGGGCACCTTGAAAGACAAGCGCCCCGTGCTACTCGCATTGCCTGTAGGTTTGGGCATGCCAGTGTCTATTCATGTTGATGAGACATTGCCAACAGAAGCGCTCAATGGTTACCGCCAGCCGGTGAGTAATAATCACGACGGACTGCATATAGCCTTTCTACCTGCAGCAAAAATTGCAGAAATGCTGAATAACGAGGTGTTTGCGAACAGCGATGTGATTATCGCAACGGGTTTCGATACCGACGGTGGCACCACCCGCGGGAAACTGTACACCACCTTGAATGTAAAAGGTAAGTTGGCGAGCACCGAAGATTTAGCGCCTACCATCATGAATGCACTTGGTTGTCATGCGCCGGTTCAGTTCTACTCAACGGGCCAGAACTTGCTTGCGCCGCAACGTAATTGGCTGGTGAGTACCTCTGGAGAGAAAGTCATTGTGGTCCATAACGACCAAATGATTGAGGTGTTAAGCAATGGTAGTTTTGAAATCTCTGATGTCGATACCCGTGCACGCAGTAACGACCCTTTAAATGTGGATTTATTAAGCAGGGCAATTAAACATCTGATCCACTTTTCGAAATAGCCGGCGATACCATCAATCATTAACCATTAAAAACGCAGGATGAACATCCTGCGTTTTTTGTTTTAGCCTTATTGTTTTTTATCGCGCTCAGCGCTACACCGCTTCAGATTTTGCCCACAAACTGACGACAAAATCGGCTTCTATCTGTTTCAAATCGCGGACCAAACTCTCTCGTTTCTCTTCGCTTAATCGCCAGGTGAACGGCGTCATCATAAGCAGAGCGCTAATTTGTTCAGCCGAGCTAAAATTAACATCAAACGACAAAGGTTCTCGTGACTGCAACATAAAGCCAGCTCTGCGATCAACCGGTTGCTCATGCTTGCGTGGTGTTTGGTAAGCCACCGATTTAAGTGCATTCAGATGCTCGGGCCCCGGTGCAACATGCAAGAGTAGTCCACCCGGCTTTAAAACCCGGTGGAGCTCTTTATCATCACCAGGTGCAAATACCTGAAGCACCACGTCCACCGCGTTATCTTTTACCGGTAAATCAAAACTACTGGCAACCACGAATTGCGCCTGCTTGTATTGCCGCGCGGCAATGTCGACGGCACTTTTTGCAATATCACTGCCAGCCGCAGAAACTGCCATCCCATGATTTTGTAATGCGCACTGCACTTCGTTCAAATAGCTGCCTTCACCACAACCGGCATCGTACAGGCTCAATTCGCCTGTTTTTGTTTTCAGCGCTGATATCAGTAGCCTTGCCATTTTGTCCATCAACGGTTGATAGCCGCCCGTTTGATGAAACGTCTGTCGAGCTGAAAGCATCTCTTTGCTGTCGCCAGGTTGTTTACTGCCCTTTTTATGCACCGGAAGTAAATTGACATAACCCCGCTTGGATACGTCAAAACGGTGGTTATTTTCGCAGTACCAAACGGTATCGGTAGCAAGGGAAGACTGGCATAACGGGCATCGCCACATGGTTTGGTTCTCTTAGCGGTAAAATCCGGGGCAATGTAGCAAAAATAACGGCAAGAAGTAAGCGCAGCCTGGTAAACGCGCAAGGTAGAATGGAGGGCAGAAATTAACCCATTACTGCCCTGTCACTGGTGACCGTAAGCATTAACTGTTTCGGCTATAGAAATTAAAAATACTGGAAAAATCCTGTGTTGCGGTATCGTTACGCTGGTGCAACCGATAAAGTTGCTGCGCCGCAGCGCCCATGGGTGTGGCTGAACCACTTGCAGCGCTGGTATCCATCGCTAAGCTCAAGTCTTTGTTCATGAGTTGAACCATGAATCCTCCCTGATACCCGTTCGACGAAGGCACATTGTCCGTCACGCCCGGGCAAGGGTTGTATTTCTGCAAAGTCCAATTACAACCCGAGCTCTGCAACATGATCTCTGACATCACTTTTGGATCAAGGCCATTGTCAATGGCGAGTTGCAAGGCTTCCGACGTACCGGCCATGAGCACCGCAAGCAGCATATTGTTGCAAATTTTGGCAATTTGACCTGCTCCCACCGGGCCGGCATGAAACAGATTGGCACCCATGGCAGATAAAATAGCTTTGGCTTGTTCTACGGCGCTTGTTTCTCCGCCCATAATGAAGGTTAGCGTACCCGCGGTGGCACCGGCTACACCACCAGATACTGGCGCATCAATAAACGCGTGACCGGCTTTTTCCGCTCCATCACCGACCTGCTTTGCCGTTTGCGCATCAATGGTACTGCAATCGATAATCAACGTGCTTTTGTTAAGATTAGAAAATATACCATCTTCATTAAAATACAGCGCTTTTACGTGGGGTGCGGCTGGCAGCATAGAAATCACTACATCGACGTCGGTTACTGCTTCTGCGACGTTATCGGCGCCGTTGGCCCCCTGCATTTTTAGCTTTTCTACTGCCGCAGGAACCAGGTCATACACCGTTACCTCATGCCCTGCTTTTAGCAGGTTTGCCGCCATTGGCGACCCCATGTTTCCTAATCCAAAGAACGCAATATGCATCATGATTCTCCTAAATGTATAAGCGGGTGCGCTTCTTCCCACGGTGGTGCGAAAAAAACGGCGACAACATCGCCTGGAATGGCGTCGATGTGATTAAAACGCCAGGCAGGATTACCGTCTTTATCAATAAGCAGCGCCCTTATCCCCTCTTTGAGTTCGCCAAATGCAGCACACCGACACGCCATGATCAGTTCCATACGAAAACAGTCTGACAACGACAACTGTGCGCCTTTACTAAATTGCGAGAAGAACAGCGCGGCAGTAAGACTAGAACCGGCTGACAATGACTGTTGCGCACGGCGCATCCAGGGATCTTCGCCCGCATCAATAGCGAGAAGACCGGCTTTTACGTCACTGGCAGTATTCGCCGCACAAATTCGCTCAATCTCTGCCAGCCAAGGTGCAACACGGTCGTTTAGCGTTATTACCCGGTCATCGTGCGCTATGCTCGTAGAATGGTCTTTCAGCAAACGAGACAGCTCATTGCCAGCTGACGCCGTCGATGACCAGTCGATGTTTTGCCATTGTGAAATAAGCGCACTCAATCCGCCGCTTTTGCACAGAAAATCGGCCATTCCGTGATTCACCGATTCAGCACCGTTCAACTGCGCCGCCGTCATGCCCAAAAATAATCCGAGTTTATGGTGAAGTCGCGGCAGAAAAAAACTGGCCCCCACATCAGGAAAAAGGCCGATAGAGATTTCCGGCATGGCCAGTTTACTCGTTTCGGTGACCACACGATGACTTGCACCTTGCAACAGGCCCATACCACCGCCCATAACAATTCCTGAACCCCATACCACCACCGGTTTGCTGAAGGTATGGATGGTATGGTCGAGTTCGTACTCCACAGTGAAAAATGATTTTATAAATGGAGGCACCGTATCGGGTTGCTCTGCCATTGCGTGATACATCGAAACGATGTCGCCACCCGCACAAAATGCTTTATCACCCACACTGTCAATCAGCACAAACACCATGTCATCGTCTTTATCCCATTGCTTTAACACAGCGAGCATTGTGGTTGCCATATCTAAGTCCAGCGCATTCAGTGCTTTTGGTTTATTCAGCGTCAGTTGTCCGAATCGCTGTCCGCAGCGGGTACGATGTTCGGTCGCAATCACCTTTTGTTGTTCGTTCACAAGCATATCCTTGTCGGCATTAGGTATCAGATGTGGGCTATCAAGCATCACCAGCCTAGTCTATTTGGCTGGATTATAACACCGCCCCCATGTCCGCGATGAGTCTGCGACCGATGATCACGCGCATAATCTCATTCGTACCTTCCAAAATTTGGTGCACACGTACGTCCCGTACATGTCGCTCCAGCGGATACTCTTTTATGTAGCCGTATCCACCATGTATTTGCAGTGCCTCGTTACACACCATAAAGCCCGCATCCGTAGCGAAGCGTTTTGCCATAGCGCAATAGGTGGTTTTATCTGCGTCATTGTTATCCAATTTAAACGCAGCCAGGCGAACCAACTGGCGAGCCGCTACCAATTCTGTGGCCATGTCGGCCAATTTGAACTGAAGCGCCTGAAAGGCTGCCAGTGGTTTGCCAAACTGCTCCCGATCGTTAAGATACTGCCTTGCGGTTTCTAGCGCCTGCTGGGCCGTGCCAACCGAACAAGTTGCGATGTTCACCCTGCCGCCATCGAGTCCCTGCATCGCCATACTAAATCCTTCGCCTTCATTGCCTAATAAAGCCGAAGCAGGCACATGCACATTCTCAAAGGTAATCATGCGCGTTGGCTGCGCGTTCCAGCCCATTTTTTCTTCTGGCTTACCGTAACTCACGCCCTCTGCATTAGCAGGAACCACAAAAGCCGAAATACCTTTTGGTCCTTCGCCGCCCGTTCGCGCCATAACGACCAGAACATCTGTACTACCCGCGCCAGAAATGAAAACCTTGGAGCCGTTAATCACATAACCATCTTGTGAATAAACCGCCTTTGTTTTTAACGATGCGGCGTCTGAACCTGCCCCGGGCTCAGTAAGGCAATAAGAAGCAAGCTTTTCTCCGCTAACCAATGCATCACACCAGTCGCTTTTCGCTTCCTCGGTGCCCCAAGTGGCAATCATCCAGGTCGCCATATTGTGAATAGTTAGCATGGCTGTGGTGGTGGTACAGCCCATCGCTAACTGTTCGAAGATTAACGATGAGTCCAGTCGCGACAGCCCCAGTCCGCCAGCGTCTTCCGGTGTGTATAAGCCACAAAAGCCCAGTTCACCCGCCTTGCGTAGGGCTTCTACAGGAAAAATATGTTCTCTATCCCAGCGAGCTGCATTCGGAGCAAATTCCTGAGCAGCGAATTGGCAGGCCGCATCCATGAAGGCGATTTGGTCATCGTTAAAAGAAAAGTCCATTGATGCCTCCTATTACATTGAAATGGTGAGATTAAGTGGACCAGGAATATCATCGTCTAACCAACGACTCGTAACCGTTTTGGTTTCTGTGTAAAAGCGCACGGCTTGCTTTCCGTAAGCGTGTAAATCGCCGTAAAACGAGTTTTTCCAGCCGGTAAATGAAAAAAACGGTAGTGGCACCGGAATGGGGACATTAACTCCTACTTGCCCCACGGTGACTTCATGCTGATACTTACGCGCAGCCGCACCACTGTTAGTAAATATAGAAGTGCCGTTACCGAAGGGGTTCGCGTTCACCAGCGAAAGCGCTTCGTCCAGAGAGTCAACGGTCATACACGAAAGCACCGGCCCGAAAATTTCTTCCTGATAGATAGCCATGTCTGGCGTAACCTCTGAAAACACCGTGGCGCCAACCCAATTGCCATTTTCATAACCTGGTACGCTAAAATCAGAGCCGTCCAGCAAACAGTTCGCGCCTTGCTTTTTACCTTGTTCAATTAACGACAACACACGTAGCTTCGCCGCCGGTGAGATCAACGGGCCAAAGCCGGCTTCGCTATCGTTCCATAAGCCTGGTTTTACCTTGGCAATACGTTCAACCAATTCTGGGATCCACGATTTCGCATTGCCAACAAATACTGCTGCTGAAATAGCCATACAACGCTGCCCTGCCGCACCAACAGATGCCCCGACGAGATTATTCAATACGTGTTCTTTGTTCGCATCAGGCATAACAACAGTGTGGTTTTTGGCACCGGCGAAACATTGGGCGCGCTTCAAATTTGCCGTAGCGGTTTTATAAATGGCTTGACCTACAGGCACAGATCCCACAAAAGAAACGGCTTTGATATGGACATCATTAAGTAAACGGTCGACTTGCGCCTTACCACCATGCACAACGTTAAGTACGCCTGGCGGTGCTCCCGCCTCCAGAAACAGTTCAGCAAGACGGTTGGGTGTCAGCGGGTCCTGTTCTGAAGGCTTGAGCACAAACGTGTTGCCACATGCAATGGCGAGAGGAAACATCCAAAGCGGTATCATTGCCGGAAAATTAAACGGCGTGATGCCAACACACACACCTAAAGGTTGTATGTAGCTGGCAGTGTCGATATTGCGGGCAACATTTTCTACGGTTTCGCCCATCATCATAGACGGCACATTCATGGCTTGTTCAACCACTTCAATACCACGCCACACATCGCCTTTGGCATCGTCGAATGTTTTGCCTGTTTCGCTGGCCAGAAGTGTGGCCAGTTCATCATGATGTTGTTTGAGTAATGCTTGATAACGCATCATCAAACGAGCACGCTCGGTGACAGGCACGTCGCGCCAGGTCTCAAATGCCTTCACCGCACTATCAATGGCTGCGGTCATGTCATCTTCAGAAGCACACGGAATATTGGCGATGGTTTCGTTATTGGCAGGGTTAGTAACAGCTATCGTCTGTTCCCCCTTCCCTGACACCCATTCCCCGTTAATCAACATCGGCACGTTTTGCATATCGCTCTCTTTTCATGTTGCTTGCTATTGGCTTATGCAACACCTTAAACAATTCTGAAGGTTTACGTAAACGTTAACGTAAAACAAATAAAAGCATATTGTAAATTTTTTGTGACAACGATTGATGTGTTCAGCACGTTCTGGTGAAACACTTATAATAGAGAGCTCTCAGGGTGACGAATTTCACCTACGCTGTTATGCTTAAGGTAAGTGCCATTCTCGCTGTTATATCAGGAAGCTGCTCGCCATCATGCCCTATCGTCTGGCAATTATTGAAGATAACGCCACTGCCCGCTCGGCGATCCGCAGTCACTTGCTGCCCATGGGCGAGTTTGAAATTAGTAGTTTCAGTAACGGTTCTGAGCTAAAAGCTGCCCTTCGCCGACAAAATTTTGAAATAATTCTGATGGATTTTCACCTCGGACAAGGCAGAAATGGCGTGGAATGGGTGCAACAGTTACGACAGAGCCAGTTTATTCGTCCAAGTACCGGCATCATATTTATTACCGCCGACCGGCTCCCGCAAACTGTCGGTCAGATCATTGATACACAGCCGGATTTATTGGTCATAAAGCCTTACAACATTGCCACATTGACCCGCGGGATAAAGCATTATTTGAGCTACAGAAACTTTGTTAAACAGGCCCTCGACGCGCTGGATAACAATGATGCAGAAAATGCACTTCGCATTATTAACGAACTAGACAGCGAGCAAACCCCCGGCAGACTTAAAAATGATGTGGTGAAGTTACATGCCCGTATTTTGTTTCAGCTTGGTAAACTTTTAGAAGCCAAAAAGCTGTATGAAACCGTGCTAGCCCATTCAGACAAAGTGTTATGGGCGCAATGGGGAAAAATTAAATGCGAATATCTGGCGGGCAACTGGTCGCATTGCAGAAATGAGCTTTCTGACTTAATGACCAATTCACTGGCACGAGATAAAGCTTTCGAATGGCTCGCGTGCCTTTGCTTTGAACAGGAAGCCTGGTCACAAGCTGAATTCTATTTAGATCATATAAAAATTAGCGAGTTAAGTGTTCCCGCTACGCGTCTAAAATCGTTGACCTACCAGAAACAGGATAAGGTGATTGAAGGCATAGAGTTGTTACAAAAAAAGCGTGATTACAATCGCAGTACCCGCGAACGCTTCAATGAATTCACTGTAGAACTGGCTGAGTTTTACCTTTCCATTGCTGAGCAACAACCGAAAACAAATCGTGACGAAAGTCTTAGCCAGGCACGCCGATTGATTGGCATAGCAAGCCGGGCACAAGTGGATCAACAGCAAATTCAGAAGAAAGATTACCTGCTCGCGTTCGCGGCATCTCTCGAAGACGATCTCGATAAAGTGACTCAGATATTATCGCTAGAACATATGGATCTGCTGTCGCGCACCGATCCTGCCACCTTAACCATCGCAGCAAAAAACCACAATGCCATTGGAAACAGTGAAAAAGCCCGTGAATTACTGGCGATGGCACATGAGCGCAATCACCTTGTAAGCAACCTGACCTCGCAAACGTTAAATGAACAGGTACTGACAAATGCAGAGCTTGATATGGGTATGGCCGAAGAGCGTTCACTCGAGCTCAACAATACGGGAATGCGACTTTTCATTGGTAGAGACTACATCAGAGCAATGTACTATTTTTATCAGGCTTATCAGATGCAGCCCAGTACGGCAGCATTTGGCTTGAACCTGGTACAGTGCATGCTGGAGTCTCGCCATGCTAATTACCGCTCGTACACCGTACCGGCTTTGCTAAGTAAACTCGATGTTGGGGCGCTCAATAACAGCAACCGTAAACGTCTGCATCGACTAAGAACCCAAGCGCAAGCTGAAGCGAGCTTTTTCTATGCTGAGCAAACACCGAACAATGAAAACGCTCAAGACTCTGCGTCTTGAGCGTACTTCTTGAGTGCGAGAGACTGCAACGTTAAGACGTTGACAGTCGGGTCAGTAAGCTTGATGTATCCCAGCGGCTGCCCCCTGCTTTTTGTACATCGGCATAATACTGATCAACCAGTGCGGTAAGCGCAAGCGTAGAACCATTGCGCCGTGCTTCATCAAGGGCAATCGACAAGTCTTTTCGCATCCAATCAACGGCAAAACCGTAGTCGTATTTCCCCTCTAGCATGGTTTGCGCACGATTTTCCATCTGCCATGACTGTGCCGCACCTTTAGAAATAACATCGATAACGGCCGCACAATCTAACCCTGCCTGTTGACCAAAATGCAATGCTTCCGACAGGCCCTGAACAATACCGGCAATACAAATCTGGTTCATCATTTTAGCTAACTGGCCACTGCCCGCATCACCAAGTAACTGGCTATGGCGCGCATAGGCATCCATGACTGGCTGCACGCGATCAAACACCGCCTGATCTCCTCCCACCATAATAGTGAGCTGACCATTCTCAGCGCCTGCCTGGCCGCCGGAAACTGGTGCATCGAGAAACCCAAGTGATTTTTCTTTGCAGCGCTGGCTAAGCGTTCTGGCCACATCAGCAGAGGCTGTGGTGTGATCGACCAGCACCGCGCCAGCCGCCATGTTATCTATGGCTGTTCCTGCCACTGCGAGTACGTCGTTGTCATTACCCACACACATAAACACGATGTCTGCGCCAGATATCGCGGCAGCAATGTCTTTAGCGAACTTGCCGCCATATTGCTGTTTCCAGCTTTCTGCTTTGCTAGTTGTACGGTTATAAACCGTGACGTCGAAGTCCGCATTTTGCAGGTGACCGGCCATGGGATAGCCCATAACCCCAAGGCCAAGAAAAGTAACTTTTTTAACAGACATTGTATTCTCTTCGTTATACGTGATAATGAGATATTCAGCTAACTTGCTGATTTCATTTAAACGGTTTTGTCATCATCAGGATAATAACAAAACTACGAGTAAAAGCAGCCTATGCGCGCTGCAAACTAACTGAGAGACGATAACATGCCTTCGGTTTACGATTTCACCGTGACATTAAATAATGGCGAGACACTGCCCTTAGCATCATTAAAAGGGAAAGTACTCGTCATATTTAACACCGCCAGTCGCTGCGGCTTTACCCCCCAATATGAAGGGCTTGAAAAGTTGTGGCAACAATATAAAGATAAAGATGTTGTGCTGATTGGCTTTCCCTGCAATCAATTCGGTAGTCAGGAGCCCGGCTCCGACGCCGATATCGCGCAGTTTTGCGATCTCAACTACAACGTCACTTTTCCCATGTCGGTGAAGGTCGATGTCAATGGCAGCAATGCCGCGCCGTTGTTTGACTACTTAAAAGATGAAGCCCGGGGCGTACTCGGTACTAAGGGCATAAAATGGAACTTTACTAAGTTTGTTGTCGATAAAAACGGTGTAGTACGCCACCGGTTTGCGCCAACGACGAAACCAGAAGAATTGGAGAAGTCTCTGCTTTCTCTGATTTAAGCCTAATAAGGAAATATTATGGCGGGTAATAGCTCGGCTATTAAAATCGGTGTGTTTAGCAGTAACCCTTACGACGAAACATCGTTGTCTGCCCAGGCAGACGACAGGATGAGTATTCAGTATTTTTCCGCCCACCTCAACGACGCCACAGTGGCGCTATGTAGCGGGTTTGATGCGGTTTGTGTATTCGTTAACGATAACGTGAGTGCCACGGTATTAGCACAACTTGGTGCGATGGGCGTTAAACATGTTGCCCTGCGATGCGCGGGTTTTAATAATGTGGATCTCGATAAAGCTCAAGCACTGGGTATCGCCGTATCCCATGTTCCCGCCTATGCACCGGAAGCCGTCGCTGAGCATGCGGTAGCGCTCATGCTTACCCTCAACCGCCGTATGCACAAAGCCTACAACCGGGTAAAAGACGGTAACTTTAATCTCAACGGTTTACTCGGTTTTAATATGGCGGGCAAGACCGTAGGTATTGTAGGCACCGGGCATATTGGCAAGGCAACGGCAAAAATCTTACTGGGTTTCGGCTGTCAGGTATTGTGTTTCGACCCTTACCCCGATCGCCATCTGCAAGATGCTGGCGTCCAGTATGTCGCCCTCGATAAACTGCTTGCAGAGTCACACATTATCAGTTTGCATTGCCCGTTAAACGAGCACAGCTACCACCTGATTAACCAAGACAGTATTGGCAAAATGCGCGATGGTGTCATGCTTATTAACACATCAAGAGGCGGCTTGGTGGATACCCAGGCACTGATAGATGGGCTAAAAATGCACAAAATTGGCTACCTTGGCCTCGACGTGTACGAAATGGAATCTGAACTGTTTTTCAAAGATCATTCCTGCGAAATTATCCAGGATGACGTATTTGAGCGATTATCCACCTTTCATAATGTGCTCATTACTGGGCATCAAGGCTTTTTTACCCAGGAAGCGTTAAGTCAAATTGCCCAAACCACATTATCGAATGTGAAAAAATGTGCCGACAAGAATATGGATACCACCACGTTTTTAGTGAAACCCTGATCGCCCTTTATGCATTGCACAGCAAAAACAAGTACTACCGGTCTACTTAGGCCGGTTTCTTCAGCATCAGGTGCATGTATTTTCCTAGCCAACAATATGGCGCTTGGTTCATATACTGCTTTTCCAATGCCACCAGCGCTTCAAATTCAGCATCGGTGAGTTGCCGCTCTCGCATGTAATCATGAAAACAACGTATGCCAGTGACAGCGTTCACCGTAAACCCCAGTGATTCTGCATGACTAATAACTTCTGCCGGCACCAGCGGATTATTCGGATTCAAACGCACCTGATTTTTTACTTTCATCCCACGATTGATGTAGTCAAAATTACCGTAGATCGCGTTGCCAAACAGCGCCGCATCACGGTTAAAAAACGTTAAACTCAGTGCACTGCCAGGTTTCATTTTTTGATAGATAAGGCTTAAAGCCTCGAGAGGTTCGGCTAACCACTCCAGCACCGCATGACAAACGATGAGATCTTGCAGGTCGATCTGTGTTTCGGTCTGAATGCTGCCTTGTCGGATGGTTACTTGCGGAAGTTCCGCCAAATATTCTCTGGCGAGTGACAGTACATCTTCCGATGCATCCACTAATGTCACGTGGTGACCAGCATCGGCAAGCACTTTTGTCATAATGCCGGTACCCCCACCTAAATCCATAACGTTAAGTGGCCGCGACGATTGCAGGTACGGTGTAAGCGTTTCTACCAACAGCAAATGACGCAAACGCCCTTTGGTGGTGCCATAGATATTGGTGGCAAATTTTTTTGCAATACCATCAAAGTATTGGTCGGTAGATTTCATAAATGCATCTGCAGTAAGTTGAACGACTCGTGGCTACATACTCGTTAATAACGTTGCTAAGAAGAGATTAGGCAGGATTATCAATGTCGATAAATTCGACATTTACTTCCAGTTCTGAAGCGAGCCACTCTCCCACGGCTTTTACCCCGTAACGCTCGGTAGCGTGGTGCCCGGCGGCATAAAAATGGATGCCAAGTTCCCGGGCCGCGTGAACGGTTTGTTCCGACACTTCACCGGTAACAAATGCATCTACACCAGCGGCAATGGCTTGCTCGATATAGCCCTGTCCGCCCCCAGTGCACCACGCAACGGTATTGATGTCTCTCGGAGGGTGCCCTTCGTGCAACACGTTTCGGCCCAACGCCGTTTCAAGTTGCTGGCGAAATGCCTCACCAGACATGGCTTGGGTGGTGCGTCCTGTAAATATGATGCCATTAGGCTTTACGCCAGATAAAGGCGATAGATCAGTTAGCCCCATGATGTCACCCAGTTGCGCGTTGTTACCGTATTGCGGGTGAACATCGATAGGCAGGTGATAAGCCAAAAGATTAATGTCGTTCTTTATCAAAGTACGAATACGCTTCCCTTTCATGCCGGTAAGCGCAGGATCTTCGCCTTTCCAGAAGTACCCGTGATGTACCAGAATGGCATCAGCGTTCAACCTCACTGCTTCGTCAATTAACGCCTGTGAGGCCGTAACGCCCGTAATTATCTTATTGATGTCTTGGCTACCTTCAACCTGTAAGCCATTGGGGCAAAAATCGTTAATTTCTGCGGGGCGTAATAATTCATCTAAAAACGCAGCGAGTTGGTGCCTGGTGACGGCCATGATGCCCTCCTGATAATGGCGATAAGACTTAGGCAGAATGCCCGGCAATGCCTTGGGAAACAAAAGGCACGAGATGCAGAATAACGGCTTGAATATCAACATCCTGATTAAAATCGGCTTCTGCGATTTCAGTCAGGGCCTGACTGGAAGCCATGGAAAACACAAAACTGCCGATGGCGAAATGCAGCCGCCAGAATAATTCGTGATCGTCGACCTCTGGCAAACTGGCATGCAGTGCCGCCATCAATCCGGCCACAGACTTACCATAATCGTGCATGATAAACCGGCGCAAATGCCCTTGCGTTTCGTTATAGCCACGACCAAGAAGTTGTACAAACAGCGCTGTGCCTTTGGGTCGTACGTTAGAAAGGGTCATCATTGGTGGCACCAGAGACATAAGCAGGCTTTGTACGCCACCGACGCCAGTTTCCACTTTATGCTTAGCAAGTACCGTATCAATTTGCGGCATCAACACGTCAAAGTAGCGTTTCAGCACGGCCTGGATGAGGTTTTTCTTGCTACCAAAATGGTAATTCACTGAAGCCAGGTTCACATCAGCACGAGCAGTAATTGCGCGCATGGAGGTTTGTGTGAAGCCTTGTTCAGCGAACAAGGCTTCAGCGGCATTGAGTATTCTGACTTTGGTATCTTTCGCCATGGCGCTACAGCACTACTGAAACCACTGTCTGGATTTAGACATTACACGCATAATGCTACGCTCTACCGCTGTTGAAACAGCGAAGCCCAGTTTCTCTGCCATGGTCTTCTTCTGCGCGTATTTTACCGCAAAGATTTCGCGGGCCGGATGATGCGAAAGAATATAGTCATCAGACGTCATAATGTCGTCGACCAGGCCAAGCTCTTGTGCTTCCGCCCCTAACCAAACTTCACCGGTGGCGACTTTTTCAATATCCAGCACGTCGCGCTGAGACTTCACCCACGCTTTGAACTGCGTATGAATGTTTTCTAAATCGTGTTGGAATTTCTCCCGGCCTTCGTCAGTATTCTCACCGAATACGGTCAATGTGCGCTTGTAATCGCCGGCAGTGTGTTGCTCAAACTCAATATCATGCTTCTTGAGCAGCTTATTTACGTTTGGAATTTGAGCCAGTACACCAATAGAACCAATGTAGGCAAAGCGAGCAGATAACAACGTATCGGCAACACACGCCATCATGTAACCCCCACTCGCGGCGACTTTATCGACAGAAATGGTGAGTTTGATGCCGGCTTCTTTAATCCGCTGCAGTTGTGATGCAGCCAGACCGTATCCGTGAACCACACCGCCACCACTTTCCAAACGCACAAGAATTTCATCCTGCTTTTCTGCGACGCACAATACTGCGGTAATTTCTTCACGCAAACGCTCTACTTCATGGGCGTCCATAGAACCTTCAAAATCAATAACGAACAGGCGGGATTTTTTCTCACCCTCTTCACTTTTCTTACTGTCTGATTTATCTGCTTTGTCTTTTTTCTTCTGTTCCTTGGCCAGCTTCTTCTGTGCGGCCTTATCAAGTAATACCGAGCGTGCATAATGTTTAATATCATTTAGCTGCTCAGTCAGCGATATAATTTCAAGCTGGCCTTTGCCTGGCTTTTGGCGACTGGCGCTGCCCACTATGGCAATCAATACAATCACAATGGCCACTACCAAGGTGACAGCCTTTGCCAGAAATAGTCCGTATTCGTACAAAAACTCCAACATCTTCTCCTGATTTTTCTTCTACTACGGCCCTCACCGGGCGAACAGCATATTAATACCGTTTAAACAGCGGGATAGTTTAACAAACAAAGCCATGACTGACGACACTCTGATTTCATGTTGGTGCTAACGGTTTTGTGCAATACCGATAACTGACGAAGAATAACCTCATGCTTTTTTAACTGGTTTTCACACGCCGTTTACAAGCCAGGTTATCCTTTGAACACTAACAAATAAGTCGTAGTGAAACACCGGTGAAAAAGGGTCATTTATCTCACAGCACCTTGTTTAACAACCTCACACTTCGTAGCATCTTTATTGTCTTTAATGCAGGTAAGCGCAATTCCTTTGTTATTTTTTAACCAAATACGTCAAACACTTATATCAAAAAGGTTCCCAGCCTTCTTGATGGTGTTTTTCTGTGCGCTGCTGATAGAGACAAAACAGTGTTATCTTACCACCGCCGTTCAGTTTCATTCTGACGCGTCCATTTTTACACTGTCGTTTAAAGTTGAAGACGTAGAAGACGAGCAATTTAATCCGTCTCCCCCCATTGCTCAGCAAATCCCGACCCCGCATTATCATCTGGTATCGTTATTTGAAGTTCCTCAATATGCGGTTTTTACGTCTTCTTTCCGTTTTGTCCAACCTCCCACTCGCGCGCCACCGGTTTTCTGATCAGTTCAGCATTCGCTGACTGATATCCACTGTTCTTTTTTTTCATGTACTCCGGAGCGCATTGATTTCGCTCTGGCGTTTATCTGCGACCACACTGCCAGTTGTTTATTCTTCACTGGCTGGTGAGTCTGTTGTCGCGCTTATTTTTTGTTCGTCTGGCTTCTCAGTCCGGCGACAGGCATCTATTTACAAAAATTATTTATGAACAAGAAAACAATCGTTGCACTGAGTGTCGTTTCCATCCTCATTTCAGGTTGTGGGCAGGAAGAAGAAACCTTCCATGAACCCTCGCTGGCACTGGCGGTCACCCATCCCATTAAACAAGACAATACCATTGTAAAAGAGTACGTGAGTCAAATCCGTGCCATCCAACACATTGAAGTACGCGCAATGGAAAAAGGCTACCTGCAACAAACGTTTGTTGACGAAGGACAGACCGTTGAACAGGGTCAGCCGATGTTTAAAATTACACCCACCATTTATGAAGCCGAACTTCACAAGGCACAAGCTGAAGCCAACGCGGCACGGGTCGAATGGGAAAATACGCAATCGCTGGAATCACAAGACATTGTGTCGTCTACAGAATTGGCCGTAGAGAAGGCAAAGTACGACAAAGCCCTGGCAGAAGTTGAACTGGCGCAAACCCATTTGGACTTCACCGATATCCGGGCCCCGTTTACAGGCAAAATGGACCACCTTGAAGCCCGCACAGGCAGCTTACTCGACGAAGGCGAATTACTGACAACCCTGTCCGATTTAAGCGAAATGTGGGTGTATTTTAATGTGCCCGAGTCTCAGTATTTAGATTATGTCCAACACGGTAGAGACATTACTGAAACCCCAGTACATTTAAAGCTAGCGAATGGTTCGGTGTATTCACAAACCGGACATATTGACACCGTTGAGGCGGATTTCGACAACCATACTGGTACCATCGAAATGCGGGCCTCTTTTGCCAACCCGAATAGCTTATTACGTCACGGTCAAACCGGAAATATTTTGATGGATGTGGCCTACCCTGACAGCATCATCATTCCACAAAAAGCGACGTTTGAAATTCTCGACCAAACCTATGTTTACGTTGTTGATAAGGATGATGTTATTCATTCTCGCCACATTCAGGTTGCTGCAGAATTACCCAACATTTTCATTGTTTCCTCGGGTCTTGATGAGAATGATACAGTGCTCATTGATGGTTTACGCCGTGTGGCGAATGGCGACCATATCAATCCTGATCCTGTTCCGGCAGCGCAAGCCTTCGCCGAACTTCATTTAGACGCGGAATAAGGGCACAGGTTTATGTTTGGAGTTTTTATAAAGCGACCGGTAATGGCAATTATGCTTTCTGTCATGATTGTGTTTTTAGGCGTATTGTCGATTTTCTCTTTGCCGACATCGCAATACCCCGATATTGCACCACCTCGTGTACTGATCTCACTGGCTTACCCGGGTTCGAATGCAGATGTGCTGGTAAAGTCCTCGTTGGTCACCATCGAGCGTTCTATCAACGGTGTGCCTGGTATGAAATACATTGTGTCTGACGCCACCAGTGCCGGTGAAGCGACAATCCAGGTCATTTTCGACCTCGATGTTGATCCCAATCAGGCGCTGATGAACGTGAAAAACCGGCTCGATCAGATAATGAACCGGTTACCGCAACTTGTGCAGCTTGAAGGCGTTGTGGTTAACCGCGTGCAGCCTAGCATGCTCATGTACATCAATGTATACAGTACCGACAAAGATGCTGATGAGAAGTTTTTGTATAACTATTCGAATATCAATGTCATTCCTGAAGTGCAGCGTGTGAAAGGCATTGCCAGTGCCAAAATACTAGGTAGCCGCCAGTATGCGATGCGTGTTTGGCTTAAGCCTGACAGAATGCGTGCCTACAACATCTCCGTCGATGAAATAATGGAAGCCATGGATGAGCAAAGCTTAATTGGTCGTCCTGGTCGTTTGGGCAGAAGTTCGGGCATTGATGCGCAGTCGAAAGAATATGTCTTGGTGTATGAAGGCCGTTACAACAAACCCGAAGAATATAAAAATATCATTATTCGCGCCGACTCAGACGGCAAATTGCTGAAACTTGGCGATGTCGCCGAAGTAGAATTGGGCAGTGAATTTTTTGATATTTATTCAAACAAAGATGGCTATCCTTCGGCGGCCATTGTGCTTAAGCAAAACTACGGCAGCAGTGCTAACGAAGTTATCGATAACGTAAAAGAAAAGATGGCGGAGCTGGAGAAATCATTCCCCGCAGGTATGCATTATGAAATCAATTACGACGTTTCTAAATTCCTCGATGCGTCCATAGAACAGGTTCTGCATACGCTAGGAGAAGCGTTTGTTCTGGTTTCCCTGGTGGTATTTATTTTCCTGGGTGACTGGCGCTCAACGTTAATACCTATCATCGCTGTACCCGTATCGCTCATCGGTACTTTCTTTTGCATGCAGGCATTCGACGTAAATATTAATTTAATCACGCTATTTGCTTTGGTACTTGCCATCGGCATTGTGGTCGACAACGCCATTGTTGTGGTGGAAGCGGTGCATGCCAAAATGGAAGACGACGCCACCATGAATGCTTACGTGGCAACAAAGCAAGTTTTGGGTGAAATGGGAGGTGCTATTATCGCCATTACTCTGGTCATGGTTGCCGTTTTTGTACCGCTAATATTTATGGCCGGTCCGGTGGGGGTGTTTTACCGACAGTTCTCTATCACCATGGCGTCGTCGATTGTTATTTCATGTATTGTTGCCCTGTCACTTACTCCGGTGCTGTGTGCAATGCTGCTGAAAAACCATCATGGTCAGCCTAAGAAGCGCACGCCTGTCAGCAAGTTCATTGATGCATTTAACCGTATATTTGAAAAAGTAACAGGCCGCTATACCCGCATTATCGCTGCCATTGTTAACCGTCGGGTTGTAACAGGTATTGTGCTGATTGCGTTTATTGCCGGTACGGGATGGGTGAACCAAATCCTGCCGTCAGGCTTTATTCCCGGTGAAGATCAGGGCCAGATTTACGCGATAATTCAAACCCCACCCGGCTCTACACTGGAAGCAACCAATAAGGTGGCGCGGGAACTTCAGAGCATGGCGCTGGAAATTGAAGGCGTATCGTCGGTTTCTTCCCTTGCTGGTTACGAAATCCTCACCGAAGGACGTGGTTCCAATGCGGGTACCTGTTTGATCAACTTAAAGGATTGGGCGGATCGTGAACAGACGGTGCCTGAAATCATAGAAGCGTTGGAAGAAAAAGCCCATCACCTCGGTGCAACTATTGAATACTTCGAGCCGCCAGTGGTACCCGGCTATGGTGCATCATCCGGTTTGTCGTTCCGATTATTGGATAAAACCAATACCACCGACTACCAGGAATTTGATCAAATCAACAAAGATTTCATGGCTGAACTTGCTAAACGCAAAGAGTTAAAAGGCTTGTTTACCTTCTACGCAGCCGATTACCCACAGTACAAAATCGAAATTGATAACCAGGCCGCCATGCAAAAAGGCGTTTCCATTAAAACCGCCATGGAAAACCTGGACATTCTAATCGGTAGTACCTATGAGCAGGGTTTCACCCGCTTCAACAACTTCTTCAAAGTGTACACCCAGGCGGCACCCGAGTATCGCCGTTACCCAAGTGATCTGCTGGACTATTATGTACGCAACGAAGAAGGTGAAATGGTGCCCTATTCCGCCTTTATGAAACTGATTAAAACCCAGGGACCGAATGAAATTACCCGGTACAACCTGTATACGTCGTCTGCTATTCGGGCTGAACCGGCAAATGGTTATACCTCGGCAGATGCCATTCAGGCAGTGCGAGAAGTTGCCGCAGCCACACTCCCCCACGGCTACGACATAGGCTGGGAAGGACTGTCATACGATGAAGCACAGCGCGGCAATGAAGCGGTGCTCATCTTTGTGGTTGTTCTGTTGTTCGTTTATATCGTGCTCGCGGCGCAGTATGAAAGTTTACTGTTACCTTTTGCAGTGATCCTGTCTCTGCCCACGGGGATTTTTGGTTCAATGATGCTGCTCAAAGCCGTGGGACTAAGTAACGACGTCTATGCACAGTTAGGTCTCGTCATGCTAGTTGGCTTGTTGGGTAAAAACGCCGTTCTGATTGTGGAATACGCGGTACAGAAAAAAGAACAGGGCTTGTCCATCAAACAAGCCGCGATTGAGGCGGCTACGGCCCGGTTCCGTCCTATTCTGATGACATCCTTTGCCTTTGTTGCCGGACTCATCCCGCTGGTTATCGCGACCGGGGCCGGTGCGGTAGGAAATCGCACCATCGGTTCATCTGCTCTTGGCGGCATGGTTTTCGGCACCGTATTTGGTGTGCTTATCATTCCGGGCTTGTATTACCTTTTCGCCAAAATGGGTGAAGGTAAAACACTGATTAAAAACGAAGACCACATGCCACTGACCGAAACCTACGACTATAACCACGAGGAGGCTAAACATGATTAATTCATTCACTATTCGTAATACCGTTAAGCCACTTGCGTTAGCAGTCACAGCCGCCTTGGTGCTGCAAGGCTGCGCCATACCTGATATTCAAACACGAGACGCCCAGGTGGCACTGCCCTCGAATTATCAATCATCGTTATCGAGCGAGCACGTGAAGATAGATTGGAATGAATGGTTTGAAGATCCTCACCTCATCGAGCTCATCGACACCGCGCTGGCAAACAACCAGGAAGTGGCCATGATGTTACAACGCATCAACATGGCGGCGAACGAAGTTTACGCCAGAGAGGGGGAATATTTGCCCAGCGTGTCGGCGGGGGCGGAAGCTGAAACCGGTAAAGTGGGCGAATATACTCGCGACGGTGCCGTGGAAGAGCAATTGCATATTCACGGAGACAAAGACTTCCCCGATCCTCTGGCTAACCTTCGCCTGGGACTCAATGCATCGTGGGAGTTAGATGTGTGGCATAAACTGCGTGATGCGTCCAAGGTGGCATCACTTGAATACCTTGCCAGCATTGAAAGTCGTCAGTTCTTCATTACTGAAATGGTGGCTGAGGTAGCAAAAACCTATTATGAATTGCTTGCTCTGGATAACCACCTGAGTAATTTAGATGCCACCATAGCGCTGCAAAAAAATGTGCTAAATACCATTCAAAAGCTTAAGCAATTCGGGCGTTCATCTTCCCTGCCCGTTGCGCGCTTTAACGCGGAGGTAAACAAAAATTTAAGCGAACGCTATATCGTGCAGCAAGAAATTGTTGAAACCGAAAATAAACTGAATCTGCTGCTAGGACGTGCACCGCAGCACATCGAACGCGATGCGGATCAGTTAATGTCGGCCAAACTGCATAAACCTGCTGCCGGGGTGCCGTCGGAATTATTAAGTAATCGTAGCGATATCCGGGAAGCCGAACTGGAATTAGCCGCTGCGAAACTGAATATCAGTGTCGCAAAAGCCAATTTCTATCCCTCGTTTGCACTTCATGCGGGAATAGGTTTGGAAGCGTTCGATGCGAAATACCTTTTTAACACCCCAGAGTCGGTAGCATATTCCTTGTCTGGCGATATTTTCGCGCCGCTCATCAACCGGCGTGCCATTGAAGCGCAATACAAAGATGCCAGTGCAGCGCAAATTCAGGCTGCATACGAATACGAGTACACCATTGTACGCGCCGTGTCTGAAGTGTCTTCGGGGCTATCGAAACTCGACAACCTCAACAACAGCTTTGCATTGAAAAGCAAACAGATAAAAGCACTAGATCAGTCTGTAGATGTAGCTAATAAGCTCTTCGCATCGGCGCGAGGTGAATATCTTGAAGTTCTGCTTGCTCAGCGGGAGTCATTGGAAGCTAAAAATGCGCTCATCGATACCCGTAAAGAGCAGCTAACGGCACTGGTTGAGCTTTACCAGTCATTAGGTGGTGGATGGAAAGAAGCGGTATCTGAAAATGCCAATCCTACTGGGATTGACAAAAATACCGGTTAGCTCGCCCTGTTAACCCGTTAAGTTAACGGTGTTCTTGAAGACCAGAAAAAAGCCGGCTCGTAAACGAGCCGGCTTTATTTTTAAGAGCAACTTATTGACTAGTTTGCCACCACCGATGTATCCGTGATCGGGATAACAGTCGCATCGCTAGACAGGAATCCCGCTACTTCTCGCTGCATCTCAGTTGTCGCTGCGGCACTTGCTTCAGGACTCAAGCTTGATGCGTGCGCACCTTGATTGAATAACACCAGTCCACTTACCGGATCGCCCGTCGCCGTTACACTGATTTGCTCCAGGCCAGCGATAGCAGCAAAAGGAGCCTGACCTGCCAGAGGCAGCGAAGTCGTTACCGGAATTACCTGATCAGGTAAGTTTTCACCACCATCACCGACCACGGTCATCATGTGCACTGGTGTGGTCGACGTCATAGTTTGCGCATAGTTGTTCGGATCACCCGCATCCAGCACGGTTTGTGCAGCAAAAGCAAACTGCGACAGCACGGCTTGTACTTCCGCGGCCTGGGCCTCTGTCACATTCTCTTCAAACACGGCGACGGCGGCCACGAGTTGCTCCTGCGTCACATCGGCTGTGCCATAAAGTTGTACCAGCAAGCCCTGGAAGTCTTCAGACGCCTCGGACAGAAGCAGCCCTTTGATCAGCGGACCAAAACGCGGCGAGTCAATTAAAAATTGCGCAACACCACCACCTGGTGATTCCAGAGAAGCAGCTTGCACTGCATACATGCTGTCGAGTGCCGCTAAATCACCACCCATGGTTGAATTGGTTACCGCTGCAAAGTCAGCGCCTGTTATTGCGCCTAACGATACACCCATGAAATACACACGACTAAGATCAAACTGTGCCGCACTCATGGTGGTCATATCATTAACCGCATTTAAGCCTAATCGCAGACCCAGTAAGTCAGACACACTCTGACGCACATTGTCACGAGCCGTTGGCAGCGACAGCAGGTTCATATAATGCGTTGCACTTACCGTGGTTGCATTGATTTCATCCGTACCGTCACCGTTTAAGTCAAAACCACGACTACCGTGCAGCGGGTGATCAATGGCAACGGTGGCAATACCAGCCAGTGACAACGCACCTGTAATCGCCAACATATCTTCTTTCTTACTGGTAATGCCGTGCATCAGAATGGCTACCGGCCAACCCGCTTCAGGTTGACTGATTGGGAAGCCTAAGCCAGCCGCCACAGTGGGTTCTGGTACGGTTACCTGCACGTCTAACGCTTGAACTACATTTGTCTGTGGTACAGGATTAAACTTCGTGATGTTCCGAGCCGAATCCAACATCTCACCATTTACACGAAGGTCGGCTAATCCGATCTGTTCGCACAAGGTATAATTGGGCCCCGGTGTCGCGGCCGCTAACGCTTCATCCGGTGCGCCAGCAAGCACGATGCCGCTATCACAAGCTGCTTGCCAGAATCCCGTGGTGGGAGCTAATGGATCTTCCGCAGAAGGCAACGCCAGGTAATAAGGTAATGAAACACTTCCCTGATAATGAGATGCAGCACAGAATGGCCCCGCCTGGGCTAAAATACCTGTTGAAACACCCACCGCGAAATCATTAAGTGCGCCCCATGTACCCGCCATCGCACCAGACGAGGTGCCAAGTAAGCCCGAACAGGTTTGTAGACTGTCAAACCCGCCCGCCGCCAGCGTGGCTTCAATGGTAGGGATAAAAGCAGCGAACGCTTCAGGTAACGCCGCAATCCCCTGTTGAACCGCACCCGCTAACGTTGCATCATCAACCAGGTTTAGCGCTTCCATCGCATTGGTCGCGCCCTCGGGATCAGTAATCGTGATTACCGGTAATGCTTGCGCTGCGGTAGGGTCTCCCGCTGCTGCACGGCCAGCAAATTCCGCCACCATGACACGCTTCACCGAATTCAACGCAATGTCTGTGCTTTGGGTGGTAAAGGCCGAAACATAGCTGATGTCTTCACGGGCGTAGCCCATATCAATGATGGGATCGACTAAGGAATTAACCAATGTTTGTAACTGTAACTGCGCCGATGAGCTCAGTGGCAGTGTATTAATATCCTGTCTCACTAACTCCCAGGAAGTTGAACCCATCACACCATTACCACTGCTGTCTTTTAAGTCGGTTGTCATGACCAGCATGTAACCTTGTGCAGGTTTCAGAGGTTGCAGCGGTACCACAGAAATCGTGTCGCTATCGACCAGTGACAAAACATAGTCCACACCATACTGAAGCTGATCACCTACTTTACAACCCGACGATGGAATGGTCAGGCTGGCACAATCAGGATCGCTTTGATCTAAACCTAACGTCGCTTCAAACAACATAATCCCATCAGCCAATGTCGAAGCATCGAGGGAAACACCGCTCGGCGTCGTCACCTCAATAACGAACGGATGTTGTGTTGACCACCCATCCAACACATTCAATGCGTTTTGTGGATCGGAAAAATCAGACGGGTCGGCAACAGGAATATTGAGCGTGTAATCAAAGAAACCGTCATCACCGGGCAGCATGAGTAAATCGTTAGGAATGTTGAGATCGCCCGCTGCCGGGTCAAAAACAATGCGAGAAAAAGGCGTCTGGACCGGCGTATCAGCCTGAATGTCCTCGAGTGTGTCTGAGCCACCACAACCCGTTAGACCCAGTGCCAGGGCCACACTGGTACTAATAAAGAGTTTTCTCATTTTTTCTCCCTTAATAGGCTTTGTTGTTATTGTGCTTCATGGATAAAGTCATGCACGAGTCACTGCTTGATAAAATTATATCGTTGTAAAACAACCAATGTTCAAACAAGTATGACCAGTTGAGTATGGCTTAATATTATGAGCATTACCCAAATTTTGCAAAGGTTTGTTAACAATTAGTAAATTAAATTTAATAACCTAAATTCTTCAGGGAAATTTCATGACTAATGGTTTACAAGTGCATGACGCTGAGTATTATCAGGTCACTCAAGGCGCTGCGCCCTCAGTAGTGTCGAATCCAAGGTTAGAATCTATGCCCACTAAATACCAGGCAGCTGAAGAATTACTCGAAAATAAAATTATCCTGATCACTGGCGCAGGAGATGGTATTGGCGCTGAAGCAGCCAGAACTTTCGCCCGTTTTGGTGCCACCTGCATTTTATTAGGTAAAACGGTATCCAAGCTGGAAAAAGTCTATGATGACATCGTTGAGGCCGGAGGCCAGCAGCCAGCCATCATTCCGCTGGATTTAAAAGGGGCGACAGCGAAAAACTATCAAGATATGGCACAAACTATTATTGATCAGTTTGGAAAGCTTGATGGTGTATTACACAATGCCTCTATGCTTGGTCACTTAAGTGCTTTTTCAGACATTCCTGAAACGGAGTGGATGGATGTGATGCAGATAAACGTGAACAGTGCTGCACTGATGACGCAAGCGTTGATCCCTGCGCTTAGAAAAGCGCAGCATGCTTCAGTGGTATTTACCAGTTCGGGTGTGGGCAAAAAAGGCCGCGCATTTTGGGGCACTTATGCCGTGTCTAAGTTCGCGACAGAAGGTATGATGCAGGTATTGGCTTCAGAATTTGAAAACAGGGGGTTACGTTTTAACTGTATCAACCCTGGTGCAACCCGCACCAAAATGCGCGCTAGCGCCTATCCTGCGGAAGACCCAATGACCCTGAAAACCCCTGCCGATTTGATGCCGGTTTATCTTTACCTCATGGGTGATGACAGTTTGAATGTGAATGGTCAGTCAATTGACTGTCAGCCGAAGTAACGAAAGCAGAAACAGTACTTTTTTAACATTAATCGGGGAGCTTAGCGCTCCCCGTTTTATTAGGTGATTCAGATGACAGATTTATCACAATTCTGCTGTAGTTTCATCATCGCCTCGGCAAACGCTTCGCCAAGATGAACATAACCTTCTGATGTATAGTGCCAGCCGTCTGCTACATGCTTTTCATTATCGAGCGTGGTGACAAACGCAGCACATACGTCGTTATCAACAAAAGACTTCTGCGCTTTCTGAACAATCCCGTGATAATCCATGCGCTTGCCGTCAGTTTCATCCATACCAGAGTCCGTGATTTTGCCAATGACTACCGGCAAATCATCATCCCGCAATGCAGCGCGGATCAGTGTCATCAATTGTTTTAGGTTTGCTTCATAAGCTTCTGCCACTTCTTTACTTTCCGCTGCATCAGACTCTCCCTGCATCCACACGATGCCAGCAGGCACTAGCGTATCCAGCTCACCATCTAAATCAATATCAGTCGGCTCAAAAGCAAGGCGTAAGGCGGTCAGAAAATGATCGTATTGATTAACTCCGGTTTTCTCTTTGTAAAAAGGAAACCAGCTGCCGTGACCCACACCTTCGGCAATGCCAGAACCACCTTTAGCATACTTGATAATGGCTAGAGGTTGATTGCCGTTTACAGAATAGAGCTGGTGCCCAAATGAGACTTCTGGACCAAACGTATCACTATAGAGACTTACCCGGCCATTGGATTTAAATCCGGTGCCCGTTCCTGGCTGCAATGGTCCCCACACGCCTTTTCCTCCGCTGGCATCATCATCTGACACCGCATTGCCGGTGAACAAAAACACATGCTCTGCAGGCTTGCTATGTAACGGCTCAAGATCTTTGCTCTTGCCATAGCCCTCCATGTTTGATTGACCGCCTAAGAAGTACACCGGAAAGGTTGCTGATACCGCTGAAAAAGATAAAAGTGTGGTAATGGCCAGAATTCCGCGTTTCATGATGTTCCCTGTTATCAACGTTTTTTACCAGATTACGCAACCCTGCAGCCGGCATCAATCAGAAATACGCATAAAAAAACCGCAGCGGTGCTGCGGTTTAAAATAAGAAACTAATAGTCAGTTAATGATCAGTAATTAATCGGCAATTTTCGCCCAGGAGTCACGTAAACCCACTGTTTGATTAAATACTTTTACGCTGTCGCTACTGTCTTTGTCTAAACAGAAGTAACCGGTGCGCTCAAACTGCCAGCCACCAGCGGCAGGATTCTCGCTCAAACCTGGTTCTACAAAGCCAGACTTAACCACTAACGATTCTGGATTAATGGCGTCGACAAAGTTCTCTTCAGCAGCAGGATTGGGCACATTAAACAAACGGTCATACAAACGGAATTCCGCTTTATCTGCCGCTTTGGCATCAACCCAATGAATAACGCCTTTCACTTTTCGGCCATCGGCCGGATCTTTACCCAAGGTTTCGGCATCGTATGTACAGAAAATGGTAGTGATGTTTCCTTCCGCGTCTTTTTCAACACGCTCAGCTTTCACTACATAGGCATTACGTAATCGCACTTCTTTGCCAAGTACCAAACGCTTGAATTTCTTGTTCGCTTCCTCGCGGAAATCTTCCGCTTCGATCCACACTTCACCACTAAACGGAATAGTACGGTTACCCATACTTTCGTCATTCGGATGATTCGGCGCTTGGAGCTGTTCACTTTCACCGGCAGGATAGTTCTCAATCACCAGCTTAACCGGCTCCAATACCGCCATTGCACGCGGTGCGTTCACGTTTAAATCATCGCGGATACAGGCTTCAAGCATGCCCATTTCCACCATGTTATCCATTTTGGTTACACCAATGCGCTTACAGAACTCGCGCACCGATGCCGGCGTGTAGCCACGACGACGTAAACCAGCGATGGTGGGCATACGCGGGTCGTCCCAACCACTCACATGATTTTCTTCGACCAATTGAATAAGACGACGTTTGCTCAACACCGTGTATTCAAGATTCAAACGTGAAAATTCGTACTGTTTAGGCGTACATTCTATGGAGATGTTTTCAATGACCCAATCGTAAAGACGACGATTATCCTGGAACTCCAGAGTACACAGTGAATGTGTGATCCCTTCGATGGCATCTGAAATACAGTGTGTAAAATCGTACATGGGGTACACGCACCATTTATCACCTGTTTGATGGTGATGGGCAAACTTCACCCGGTAAATTACCGGGTCACGCATACACATGAACGGCGATGTCATATCAATTTTTGCACGAAGAGAGCACTGACCCTCGGCGTATTCACCCGCCGTCATTTTTTCGAATTCGGCGCGGTTCGTTGCCGCGTCGGTATCACGATATGGGCTGTTCTTACCTGGCTCGGTTAATGTACCACGCAATTCTCGCATGGTTTCCTGAGAAGAGAAATCAACGTACGCTAAACCTTTATCGATGAGTTCGAGGGCGTAGCCGTGCAGACGCTCGAAATAATCTGATGAATAGCAAGCCTCACCACTCCAGTCAAAACCCAACCAGTGTACGTCTTCTTTAATAGAATTAACGTATTCGATGTCTTCTTTTGCCGGATTCGTATCGTCGAAACGCAGGTTGCACGACCCTTGATAGTCGCGAGCGATTCCAAAATTCAAGCAAATGGACTTCGCATGACCTATGTGCAGAAAGCCGTTAGGCTCCGGTGGAAAGCGTGTTTTGATAGAATCATGTACACCCGCCGCAAGATCTTTATCAATGATCTGCCGGATAAAGTTGCTCGGATGATGTTCCGTTTCCGCCATTCGCCGTTTCCCCTTTATTGAAAAGTGTTTTTTGCAAGTTATGTAATGAGTATAACCCGTTGCCAGACAGGGCTCTATGATTAATTAAACTTGTCGTAAACAAGCGGCTAAAATACCATCGAATACGGGATAAGGGGCGATTAACTCAAGCGATTCCTTACAACTTATGTGGTAGAATACAACTTTCGTCACTTTACGTTTTCCAGGCATGAAAGAAAAAGCCACGTCTTTTGATATTGCGCATATGGCCGGTGTTTCGCAATCAACTGTGTCCAGAGCACTGAGTAATAGCCCGCTGGTGAATAAAGAAACCCGCGAGCGCGTTCAACGTATCGCCAAGCAACTCAATTACAAAGTGGATAAAAACGCCAGCAACTTGCGAAAGCAGAAGAGCAATACCATTGCTTTATTGCTATTTGAAGACCCCACCACCGACGATTCATTGATCAACCCTTTTTTTCTCAATATGTTAGGTAGTATTACCCGTGCCAGTGCGGCAGCGGGTTACGACTTATTGGTGTCGTTTCAGAATCTGGATGACGACTGGCACGCCGAATTTGAAGATTCCAAAAAAGCGGATGGCATCATTCTACTCGGCTACGGCGACTACACGGCATATCGCGATAAACTGGCCCAGCTCGAAGAGCAAGGCACGCACTTTGTCCGATGGGGAGCCAAAGACAACGACCATCCTGGTATCAGTATCGGCTGTGATAATTATCAGGGCGGTTACGATCTCACCCGACACCTTATTCAACTGGGCAAAAAGACCTGCGCGTTTATCGGTGATGCTGGCGGCCACGCCCCCGAATTTTTAGCCCGCTATCAAGGGTATCGCCAGGCATTGGTCGACCACGGAATCGCTGTAGATACATTTGTAAGACTCGACGCCAACTCCACCGACGAAGCAGGCTATAAGGCTACGCAAACTTTGTTAAACGCAGGCAGTCCACTGCCCGAAGCCATTGTGTGCGCCTCTGATCTCATCGCCACCGGCGTGTTACAGGCCTTAAAAGAAAACGGCTATCGGGTACCGGAAGATGTGGTGGTAACCGGGTATGACAATATTTCTATTTCCGCCTTTACCACACCTGCACTGACCACCGTGCAACAAGATACACGGCTTGCTGGCAAGTTATTGGTATCCAGTTTACTTAAAGCCATCAATAAACAAGCCGTTGAAGGTTACCTGATGCCTGGTGAGCTCATTATTCGCGAATCCTGCGGCGCTTCGCAGCGTCAAGCGTAGTCTCATCACGAGCCCTAAAACAAAAAGCAGTCGTTTCTGACTGCTTTTTTCATTGCATTGAACGTGAAGACTTATTTACTGATTGTTCATTTGATCAAGCAACGCGTCTAATAGAGCCGGATTGGACACCTCACCGTTGCGTACCCAAACCTGTACCCCGTGAGCCGGTACTGCTGATTTAAGCGGATTGCCGTCAACCGTAACCGATTGGTGACTTAGTTGCTCTGTCCATTCGCCATGTTGCATCATACTTGTAATAGCAAATTTTGCTGGACTATCGCTTTTGTTGAGCAATACTAAGGCTGTTTGCGCGGCATCTTCGTCTTGCACCACCCGATAAAACGCCGCTCTGTCACCTTCCAACTCAAGCATGTACTGCAACCCTCGCTGCAATGCAGGCGTTTTCTGTCGAACGTGAGCGATGGGCACCAACGCTTTATAGATGTCATGGTCAGGAGCGCTATCTACTTTGTCCTGACCATAATAATTACGGTTACCACTGTGCTCAGCGGTACCGCGCATGAAGCCGGTTTCAGAGCCCATATATACCACCGGAATGCCGCGGGACGTAAACAACCAGTTATGCGCATCGATGAACCCTTGGTCGGTTGCATTCATTCTTGGCATATCGTGGTTATCGTAAAACGTGGTGAGATCGTAGGGGTTATGATACGGCCCATGGGTGAGATAAAGCGCGTCGCCTAATGCCTCAAAGCCTTTTGCTTCCGTTCCAAAAACCGACACCATCGCTTTTTGCATGGGGAAATCCAGCACACTGATATTGCCGTTCTTGGGTAACGTATGCTGAGCAATAAAGTTCGCATCGTATTGGAAACTTTCACCAAACATATAGAAGCCTGGATGTTGCTCACGAATACGATCTGACATCACCCGCCAGAAGCTGTGTGGTACGTGTCGTATAGTATCAATTCTAAACGCGTCTGCGCCCTGCTCTATCCAGTATAAATAGGAATTGATCAGATAATCCTGCACGGCCGCATTCGACTCATCCAGGTTCGACAGTTCCACTAAATCAGGAAAAGGATGAAAGAAAGCCTGCAGCGGATTGGAGGGGTCGAGTTCTGTAGGGTGAAGGTTGCCATGATCTGCCACCAACTTGCCGCTAGCATCATAGATTTCACCAAAGCCAGGTTGATCCACCGGCATAGTAAAGCTGGGGGAACCGTGATTTGCCACAATATCGAAGACCGTTTTGAGTCCGGCATCATGCATAGTACTGGTGTAGTCTTTCACGCTGAGGGAGTCGCTAACCAGATGCTCATCTGCTTTGTAAAAATTCGTCGCCCAATAACCGTGATAACCGGTTTTTCCGCCGTCTTTAAACTGACCGCCATAAGTGATTTGTTCACTACCCGTAAAAGCCTGGTTCGGATTATCAACAACGGGGGTTAACCACACCGCAGTGAATCCCATTGCTTTAATGAAATCGACATTGTCGACCACACCTTGTAAGTCTCCCCCCATGTAGCCCACGTTAGCGTAGTGACCGTCCTGTCCATCAAGGCGCAGTTCCCAGGTAGGATGCTCGCCACCCTGGGTTTCATAATTGTTTGTTGGGTCACCGTCGACAAAACGGTCAGTCATAATGAAGTAAATAGCCTCTGCGCTAAACGGCTCATTGGTACCCTGTAGAACAGGGGTATGTGTTATAGCCTGCGCTGCCGCAGACTCTGTCGGTGTGCCTTGACACGCAGATAAGCCCGCTGCAGTGGCCAGCAGCATACATTGGGTAATTTTTGATTGTTTCATCATAGTTCCTTGTCTACCGCCTGCTGACTATTGAGTTCGTTCTCGCGAACAAACAAAACAGCGATGGCGCCGCAGATCATCGATACACCAGCGACCAGAATGATATTGATCGCGGTGTTGTCAAACAGGCTGCTTAAAATCCAACCGGCAGTGAGTCCGGCCACAATTTGCGGAATGGCAACAGTAAAGTTGAAGATCCCCATATACACACCGGTTTTTTCTGCGGGCAACGAGCCTGCGAGCATGGCATAAGGCATGGCTAGGATTGCTGCCCAGGCGATACCCACACCAATCATCGGTATCATTAAATTGACAGCCCCTTGGGGAACCGTAACTTCGGTAATAAGCAAATTAACGTGTACGGCTTCCAGATCCTGGAAAAAGAGAAAACTGATGTAACCAATGCCACCTAACAACAGTGAACCGGCATAAATGGTTTTACGGCCAAAACCATCGGCTAAGCGAGCCAGAAAGACTGAGAACACGGCCGCAAATACACTGTAGGCGGCAAACAATATCCCCACCCAATCACCGGCAGCCCCTTTTGCAGCAACAACAAACTCGGGCATGCTACCTACCGACGCAATATAGGCAGGATCGAACCATTGTTTGTCTATATTCCATATGTGCTGGGTGATGGCGGGCATGGTATAGACCCACATGATATAAAGCGCAAACCAGGAAAAAAACTGCACCACCGCCAACTGCTTCATAGTGTCAGGCATGGTTTTTACCAGTGTCCAGAAAGGGGTTTTCTCTGCCTGCGATGCATCGTCAACATTCAGCCCTTTGTAGCGAGCATAATCTTCTGGTGCGTACTCTTTGGTACGAATAACAGTCCAAATCACCGTTCCCAATAAGACAGTGGCGCCAATGTAAAATGCCCACACCACGGAAGGTGCAACCTCACCTAACGCAGCCGTATTATCCAAGCCAACAACGTTAGTAAGTATGAAAGGCAATAAGGAGCCGATAACGGCACCAATATTAATCAGTAGCGCTTGTACAGAATAACCCGCATTGCGCTGAGCCGCGGGTACCATGTCGGAAACTAACGAGCGGAAAGGTTGAAAACAAACGTTGAAAGACGCGTCCATGAGCGCCAACATCATCGCGCCAAACAGCATCGGGGCCATTAACGTAACGAAGAGTGGCGCATTTGGCATGAGCAACATGCCAATGGCCGCTGCGATGGCGCCTGCGAGAATAAAGGGGCGTCTACGACCTAACCGGTTCCAGGTTCGGTCTGATGCAGAGCCAACAATAGGTTGAATGATCAGCCCCATTATTGGTGCCACCAGCCAAAATAAAGCCAGTGAGTGTAAGTCTGCCCCAAGATCTGAAAGAATGCGACTGACATTGGCATTTTGCAGGGCAAACCCAAACTGCACACCGAGGAAGCCAAAACTGACATTCCATATTTGCCAGAAAGGTAAGGTAGGTTGTGTTTTGTTCATTTTATTCTCTAATTATAATTATTTACTAAGCAGCCACACGGTTGCCTGGTTCGCCGGCACCTTAAGCGTGCTGCCTAACGCCTTGTTGGCAAAGCCTTCAGTGTCGACACGCTGAATTTGAGTAAATGTCGACAGGCGCTCATCATAACGATGCAAATCGAGGGCTTTTTCGTCGCCTTTGTTAAGCACGACCATGAGTTGGTTCTTGGTTTCTGCGTCGTGACGAAAATACACATAAGTACCGTCGAACGGAACGAAATGCGTCATTTCTCCGCTAAATAATGTTGGATAAGATTGACGCAATTGCAACAAATTACGAATAAACTCTTGTGCATTTGTCTGTTCGGGGGTTAATCCCTGCCCCGTAAATGCGTTACTGCTATCGCCCTTCCAGCCACCCGGGAAATCGCGACGAATAATCCCATGGTCTTCCGTTCCCGGGTTTTGCATTAACAGTTCTGTGCCATAGAAGATCTGCGGTATTCCTCGGGTAGTTAAGATGGTTGTCATGGCCATCTTCCACTTATCAATATCATGGCCAAGTTGGGTGTAAATGCGACTCATATCATGATTATCGGCAAATATGACCAATTTAGACGGATCACCATAGATAAAGTCGCCTGCCAGCACTTCATAGAGCTTTTTCAACCCGGTTCCCCAGCCCTCCTCTTCATTAAGCGCGGTAACCAAAGCGGCTTGAAGCGGAAAATCCATCACCCCTGGCAACCAAGATTTATACCCGTCTTTTCGCAAAGTGCCGTGCTGCCAATAGGAAGTAATAACAGGATTAACAGACCATTCCTCACCGACAATATTTAAATGGGGATATTCGGTCATTAATCGATGGGTCCAGGCCGATAAAAAGGCCTTGTCTGAGTATGAATACGTGTCTACACGAATGCCGCTTAATCCCGCATATTCAACCCACCAAATGGCATTTTGAATGAGATACGTGGCAAGCTTAGGATTGCTCTGGTTTAAATCTGGCATCGATGGCACAAACCAACCATCGTTGAAAGCGGCTTTGTCGAATTGGGTTCCATGAATGTCGTGCATGGTCTCGCGAATGTGGGTGGTTGCGGAAAATTCCCCATTGTGATGAATCCAATTTTCATCCGGTGCAGCGTTCATCCAAGGGTGATTGCCCCCAATATGGTTAAGC
Source organism: Alteromonas sp. ABH2_165 (assembly GCF_056159945.1). Lineage (NCBI taxonomy): Bacteria > Pseudomonadati > Pseudomonadota > Gammaproteobacteria > Alteromonadales > Alteromonadaceae > Alteromonas > Alteromonas sp. ABH2_165. The sequence goes on along the minus strand of NZ_JBSWWF010000003.1, from coordinate 349,172 downwards.
ACCATGTCCATAATGAGACCAATACCCTGCTCTTTGGCCGCAACACTCAATTTTTTGTAGTCTGCATTGCTGCCATACCGGGGATCAATATTGTAGTAGTCTGTAATTGCATAGCCATGATAGGAATAACTGTCCATGGCATTTTCAAGCAAGGGCATTGACCAAATTTGGGTAAATCCCATTGAGCTCAGATAATCAAGATGATTAATTATTCCTTGAATGTCGCCGCCATGACGCCCGCCTTTATTATCTCTGTCGAGTGTATCTTCATAACCATCCACATCGTCATTTTGTGTGTCGCCATTTGAAAAGCGATCCGGCGTTAATAAATAAATTGTATCTTTACTATCGAAGCCCTGTCGGCTGGCAGAACCCGTTTGCCGCGCATGCAACTCATAATCCAGCGTGATCGTGTCACCTGATTTCTTTTCAATAGTTAGTGACACCTTACCCGGTTTAGCATCGTCACTGATTTCCAAATCGACAAACAAAGTATTGTCATTAGAAGAAGGGACAACGCCTTTTACAACAACCCCCGGAAAATTCGTCGTAACAGTACCTTCTCCCACTCCCTCTTCTTCAATCAGCAACTGCAAATAATTTTCTTGCATGCCAATCCACCACATGGGAGGCGAAATAGTCGCAGCCTGCGATGCTGAAGATAAGATGGCACTGGCTAAAATGCTTGAGGTTAAGCGGCTGATTTTCATACTTGGGGTTCCTGACTACAGCTTTTGTTTTTACATGCTGTTAACGATACGTTAATTGCTATGAGATACTACCTTGTACTGTCAAAGCGCACCAAACCCCTGCATACGTATTCAAAGAAATTAGACAGATGGGTGTTTCGTGACTATATAAATACGTAGAAAGCGTCTGAATTTTTTAGATTTTTTACACGAATGCAACATCGCAACACCCATACTCATAACACCAAAATCTGAATCAATTAAGCCATAAATAGAAAAAATACCCACAATCCATATACATCATGCAATTATAAAAACTTAATCAATTAAGAAAAAAATAAAAAACTTCTTGCGAATTGTAAAAACAACGCCTATTGTTAACGCAATGTTGCAGCAATGCACATCATGTAAAAGCACAAAAGGGCACTATAAAATGAAGAAAACACAATTTTTTAAACCCGCTGTCCTGACGCTGGCTGTCAGCTCAGCGCTCTACTCTGGCGTAATCAGCGCACAACAAACAGAAAATGCTGATGCTAAAGACGTGGAAGTCATTGCTGTTAAAGGTATTCGAGGCTCGCTGATGCGGGCTCAAGCCGTTAAGATGGATAACTCATCCATTGTTGAAGCAATTTCTGCTGAAGATATCGGTAAACTGCCAGACTCATCTATCGCTGAATCACTGGCTCGATTGCCTGGTATGGCCGGTGAACGCGTTGGTGGTCGTACTTCCGGTGTTTCAGTTCGTGGTTTTAAAGAAGACTTCACCGGTACTTCATTGAATGGTCGTGAACTTATCGGTATCGGTGACAACCGAGGTGTGGAATACGATTTGTATCCATCAGAAATCATGACTGGTGCAACCATTTATAAAACCGCCGATGCCTCCCTGTTAGTTCAGGGTATTGGTGGTACGGTAGACCTGCAAACCGTGCGCCCTCTTGCAGCCCAAGAAACGCTTACTCTCACTGGCGTTTATGAAATGGGTGGCAACGACTCTGATAACCCGGAATTCGATAACACCGGTAAGCGCTACGCCCTGTCTTTCGTTGAAAAATTCGCTGACGACACCATGGGTATCGCTGTAGCTGTGGCAACGACAGAATCACCACGTAACGAAAGAAAATACGGTGTTTGGGGCTACGGTGAAAACGAAAATACCGGTGCCATCGTTCCTTCAGGTCTTGATACGCAAGCAATTAGCCGCGTTCTGGAACGCGATACCTTCTCAGGCATTTTCCAATGGCGTCCTACTGACGATCTAGACATCGTAGTGGATGCGCTTAGCATTGATTATTCAGACTCAGGTGTGATTCGTGGTTTTATCGAACCGTTCGAGCTGGATGAAGCGGCGCAAAATGGTTCAGGCGTAAATACAACAGGTGTGCAACGTGCCGCCAATCCTGTTTTACGTACCGACCCTGCGCAGAAAGACGGTGAACTGACTACCTTTGGTCTTAACGTTAACTATCACCTAAATGATGAATGGTCAGTTACATTAGACGTTGCAGATAGCAGCTCCGAGAAACGCGATTTGCGCGGTGAGTCTTATGCCGGTATCGCAAGAAGTGGCTCTGACATTGGCGATGGTGCTTCTCGTACACGTAACTTCGAGATGAGCTCAGACGGTATTTTCTTTACCGGTTCAACAGGACTTGGGGCTTTTTCCGACCCGAGTCTGTTACAACTTACCGGTCCGCAAACCTGGGGTGGCGGTATGGCAGCCCTTGCTGATGAATTTACGGCATTGGGCGGCAGTTTCGAAAACGCGCAAGACGGCTTCCTGAACTACGCGGATTTCGAAGAAGAATTGACCACGGTACGTCTTGAAACTGAAGGTCTTGTTGAATGGGGTATTGTCAATAAAGTTAATGTAGGTGTGGCATACAGCGATCGCTACAAAATGAAAGACAACCGCGGTTTCTTTGCCACAGCGTCTAGCTTCCCTGATTCAGAAGCCATTCCAAGTGAATATTTATACGACGGCTTAGCCGACCTCACATGGGCAGGTCTTGGTCAGGTTGTAGCTTACAACGGGTTCGCCCCTTACAACGATGGCGAATATACGCTGAACGATGCTGGCTTACTGGAACCAGATCGTTTGGGTGACACGTTTAAAATCTATGAAGAAGTGACAAGCCTGTTTGCCAAGTTTGATTTTGAGACCGAAGTCGGTGGTTTCCCTGTAATGGGTAACTTTGGTGCGCAATATGTGCAAACCGATCAACGCTCTACCGGTTATATCGGTATCGTAGGCGAGAACTTCAAAGTATGTGACGCTGACAATAACAACGTTATCGACGCCGATTGTATTCAAGATATTTCTGACGACTACTCACACTTCCTGCCAAGTCTGAATGTGACGGTTGAAGTGGGCGACAACCAGTTCTTACGCTTTGCAGCAACGAAAACCATAAGTCGTGCGCGTATTGACCAGATGAAAGCTTCAGGCTTTGTGAAGTACGATCAAAACCTTAACCTGGTCGCGATCCCTAACAACCAGGCTGCAGTAGACCAGTACGGTACACCATGGTCTAAATTCCAGGGTAATCCGCGATTACGTCCGCTGGAAGCGAACAACTTTGATATTTCGTTCGAGAATTACTTCGAAGACGAAGGTTATATTGCTGTAGCCATGTTCTACAAAGATCTTGTTAACTGGACACGTGACGGTAACCTGACTATCGACTTCACCAACGATGAAACAAACGGTGGCGCGAATTATTACATTCCAAGCTTCCACAATAAGGAAGTGATCGCCGAAGAAGGCTTGGTGGGTCCTGATGGTACTTTCTACGCTCAGGGTACAATTTTAACGCCCCCTGACACAGGTACATTCTCGTTCTTCGAAGATGGCCTGACAGGAAGCGTGAAAGGTGCTGAAGTAACGGCGCAAGTTCCACTGCGCATGGTTACTGACGTATTAGATGGTTTTGGTGTGGCTGCCTCTTACACCTACATCGATGCTGAGTTAAACGACGGTACCGCCATTCCGGGACAGTCTGACAGAACCATGTCTCTCACCGCTTATTATGAAAAGAACGGCTTTGAAGTACGTGTTGCTGCAACAGACCGTGGCGAGTTCCTGACTTATCAACGTGGGGGCTCAAACAAAATTGAAGCCGCTACCCGTGACGGTATCACTCAGGTCGATGCACAAATCAGCTACGACTTCGAAGACAGTGGCATTCAGTATCTAGAAGGTTTACGCGTTTCTTTGCAAGGTACCAACCTGACCGATGAAAAAGAGGAAACCCGTGACAGCAACGGTATCGTAACCCTGCGTCGTGAATTTGGTCCTTCATACATGCTGAACTTCAACTATTCTTTCTACTAAGTAGTTAACTATTGGCACCGGTTTTAACCGGTGCCTGGTTCATTGTCGGGGAATTTACTTTCCATATTGCGCAGGCAAATTCCCCTTCTTTCATTTACTCACTTGCAAAAACTCTTAATATACTTTTTTACGTAGCTAATAAATGGATTCGCGTATGAGCGCTCACATTCGCAAACTTGTTGTCGCTGGCGGCGGCACCGCTGGCTGGATGGCAGCCGCACTGCTAAAAAAAGTACTTGGTCACTTGGAAATCGAGCTGGTTGAATCTCAAGATATTGGCATCGTTGGCGTAGGTGAAGCCACCATTCCACCTATTCAAACATACAACCAATTCCTTGGTTTGGATGAAAAAGCTTTCCTAAGCGAAACCAACGCGTCAATCAAACTCGCTATTCGCTTCGAAAACTGGAAACAAAAAGGCAGCAGCTATTACCACACTTTCGGTGCCCCGGGTGCGACGGTCGGCTTTGTTGGCTTCCAGCATTATTGGTTACGGGCAATGAAAGCGGGCCTGAACAAATCATTCTGGGATTACGACCTCAATTATTTGGCGTGCAAAGCAGGCACATTCAATAAAATCCAAACAGACAATCCAGTATATCAACTCCCCTACGCTTACCATTTTGATGCCACTCTGTATGGTCAATTTTTAAGACGATTGGCTGAAAAATCAGGCGTGGTGAGAACCGAAGGTAAAATTGAACATGTAAAAACAAACCCAGAAACCGGGTTTGTGGAGGCGTTGCAACTTACGAGCGGTAAACAAATCCATGGCGACCTGTTTCTCGACTGCACCGGTATGCGTGGTCTGCTGCTACAAAAATCACTCGGCGTCGAATACGAAGACTGGTCAAAGTGGTTGTGTGCAGATTCAGCCCTTGCCGTACCTTCCCAGCGCCATGAGAAAACCGCTCCGTTCACTCGCAGCATCGCCCACGAAAGTGGCTGGCAGTGGCGAATTCCGCTAACACATCGAAATGGCAATGGGCTGGTTTACAGTTCCCGTTATATGGATGACGACACCGCTGAACAAACCCTAATGTCGAATCTGGACACCGCCCCCTTAGATACGCCGCGAAAGATCACCTTTCGAACCGGACGTACCGTTAAACAATGGCACAAGAATGTTATTGGTATCGGGCTTTCCAGCGGATTTCTGGAACCCCTGGAGTCCACCAGCATACATCTTATTCAAAGTGGTATTGTCCGCCTGCTTAAAATGTTTCCAAACCATGCCATCAACCCCAGTATGGAAGCGCTGTACAACGCCGAATCAAAAGAAGAATTTGAAACGATTCGAGACTTTATCATTTTGCACTATAACGTGACTGAACGTGATGATTCTGAGTTCTGGCGAGACATGCAAAAACTCGCACTTCCTGAAAGACTTGCCACCAAGATAGATGCCTTTCGCGACACCGCGACGCTGCATAATGAACAGAACGATATATTTCGCGATGCTTCATGGGTTGAGGTGATGCTCGGACAAGGGATAATTCCACAAAGCTACCATCCTTCTGCCAATAACTTCTCTGATCAAGAGATCCTCGCGATCATGCAGAAAATAGAGGCAGCCAAACTGCAACCTTTGGGGAGTCTTGTGGCACATGATGATTTTCTTCGCAAGATCACGGCGAACTGATGCGTTTGCATAACATCGTTATCGCAGGAGGTGGTACAGCAGGTTGGATGGCCGCTAACCTTATCGCTCATGCCTGGCGGGATAAACCCGTTTCGGTCACCCTGGTTGAATCCGCAGATATTCCTACCGTGGGTGTGGGTGAAGGATCGACGCCGACATTAAAACGCTTTTTCAGTGATCTCGGTATTGCTGAGCAAGACTGGATGCCAGCCTGCAATGCGACCTATAAAGTCAATATTCGCTTTCGCGATTGGAGTCCCGGTTCGGGCATTAGCGAATATTCACACCCGTTCATTAGTCAGCCTGATACATTCACAGAACGGGCATTTCATGTAAACTGCCATACTCGCCGTTTAGGTCTTGATGTGAACACCCAGCCAGACGACTTTCTGCTCAACGGCTGGCTTGCAAAAGCGCACCGAGCCCCAAAAACACCGCCAAATTTTCCCTTCAGAATCGAGTATGGATATCACTTTGATTCAGCCCTGCTTGGCCGCTTTCTTACCAAGCATGCGATGGCATTAGGTGTCATGCGTAAAGAAGGTAATATTGCGCAGGTTCTAAAACATGCAAATGGCGATATTCGCGGGCTTCAAATGGAAGACGGCAGTTTTGTCGAAGGTGACTTTTTTATCGACTGCACCGGTTTCCGCTCTCTATTATTACAACAGGCACTCGAGGTAGGTTTTACGCCTTTCAGTGACAATCTATTCAATGACAGTGCCGTTGTCTTGCCTACACCCGCTGCAGAGCAGCTTCCTGTTGAAACCGTTTCAACTGCGTTATCCGCAGGCTGGGCCTGGTCTATTCCGCTTAGCCACCGCTCCGGAAATGGCTATGTCTTTTCGTCAGCGCATATCAGGCACGATCAGGCAGAAACAGAACTACGGCAGCACCTCGGTTTAGCTGATAATGAAGGTGAGGCCCGCTTTCTATCTATGAAAGTCGGACAAGTTCCCAAGCACTGGCATCGAAATTGTCTTGCGCTGGGTCTGGCGCAGGGATTCATCGAGCCCCTGGAAGCCACTGCGCTACACCTGGTTCAACTTTCCACAGAATTCTTTATTGAGCATTATGAGAAAGGCAACTTCGGTTCCGCACACCAAGAGAGCTTCAACACTACCATTTGTGAGCGATTTAATCGGGTTCGCGACTATATTGTGGCCCACTACAAACTGAATACCCGAGACGACACTGACTATTGGCGGCAAAACCGCAATAACATGGCGCTGTCGGAGTCGCTGCTTCAACTCCTTGATGTGTGGTATCGAAAGGGAGATTTTCCCGCCGAGATCCAACGGCAAAATCTGCATCACCACTTCGGCACCACATCATGGCACTGTTTGCTCGCTGGCTATGGCTGCTTTCCCCCGCTAGCCAAGAATCAACCTGGATTAGGCGATTTATTCGTTGAGAAAAATCTCGATACGTTTTTCCGTGGCTGTCTGCTTAATTTTCCTACTCAACAAGATTACCTACAACGGTAATATCTCTGGATGTAACACATACGCAATTCAACAATTTCGCAGCCTTGCATTTTGCTGCGCTCTCCACCGAGTCGAAGTAGTAGTAAATCACCTAACTGAGTTACGCATAACCCAGTAAAGCTCGTTACCTCGATAATATAACTGATTGAAGTGGTTTGATTTTTAGTTGAATTATCCGTTTGCCATCAATGCTATTTGATGTGTAAGTGGTGTTAGACAATAAATCCGAGAAGATGGCAGCTCCTCGTTGGCTGTCATCTACCTGCGCGATATCAGGAACGGTAAGCGTAACCTCAACAGCTTTTTCACTGTAAAAATTACTGACACTTATAAGCTGCGCTGATTCTGTGTGGCGCTGAAAAGCAAAAACAAATGGGTCATCGCTCATACCATCAACCAACATAGTACGTTGCAAAGAACGATATTCACCCGAGCTGGCCGCAGGATGTGTTCTCGCGATATTCAATACGCGGAAATAGTAGTCTCGCAATGCAGCTTCATCTTCCGACAACGCGCCGCCATCGAATGCCCCATTGTTCATCCAACGCTGATGGGCGGGCACACCACCGTAATCGAAAATAGAGGTTCGGGTTGGCTGCCCAAAACCTAGCGCTTCACTGCCGTCTTCGCCGACTTCCTGACCAAAATAAATAAGCATGGGCGATGCGCTAATAAGCGCTGATACCACCAGAGCCGGCTTCCCTTTCAACGGGTCGCCAGCAAATTCCGGACTCGCAATACGCTGTTCATCGTGGTTCTCAAGAAAGTGCAACATGTGGGGAGCGATATCGGCATACTGCTGCTGAATATTATCAAGTGCAGATACATTCCCGTTTCCCTGCATGATGCGTTTTAATGAATCATAAAAATCTACCTTGTCATACAAATAGTCCATTTTGCCCAAGTGAATGTAATCTCGGTACAGCGCAGGTTGATAGACTTCTGCCAACAGCAATGCGTCTGAATTTGCCTGTTTTATCGCGCTATTAAGATAAGACCAGAAGGCCACAGGCACCATTTCTGCCATATCGTATCGGAAGCCATCTACGCCTTTTTCCAGCCAGTACAGCGCAATATCGCGAAACTTAACCCAAGAATCAGGCACTGTTTTTCCACGCCAGAAATTGGCGTGCTGCTGCAATGTAGCGTCAGAAGAAAGTGAGTCGGGAAACGCGGGAAATGCGTTTACGCCATCGGGTGACACGCCATAATTTATTTTTACGGTTTCATACCAATCGTTGACGTCAGGCTTAGCCTTGCTCGCACCGTTACCCGTCCAACGTGCAGGAAATTCATCGAATTCACCATCAACAAGTGGATGGGCTTCACCACCCAAGGGCACGGTTTGTGAAGTAAAATCCGGGACTTCAAATTTTTCACCCGGAAGGTAGTAGAAATTATTGTTCTTTTGATAAATTACGGTAGTGTCGTCATGCATTCCAAACGTCGTTTCCGGACGAGTAAGAGACTCATATCGGCGGGCAACGTGATTTGGCACAATATCAATGATCACTTTCAGGCCAGCATTATGAGTACGTTGAATAAGAGCCTCAAATTCCGCCAATCGTTGAGTAGGATCTACGGCTAAGTCTGGGTCAACATTATAATAGTCTCGTACTGCATACGGTGAACCCGCACGCCCCTTTACCACATCAGGATCATCAGGCTGAATACCAAACGCACTATAGTCTGTGACGGAAGCATGATGAGGTACACCGGTATACCACACATGCGATACGCCCAATTTGCGGATTTCATTCAATGCTTTTGGCGAAAAATCTGCAAACTTACCTACACCATTCTCTTCAATGGCGCCCCAAGGCTTATTGGTTGTATTAGTGTTGCCAAACAGACGGGTGAACACTTGATAAATAATTACCTTATTCTGCTGCGCGTTTTGTTCTGCATCACGAGTAGGCGCTGTCACATTCTGCTCCGGTGATTGCTGACATCCCATAACCATCACTATCATCATAGAGAGGGAAACGATGCGGTGTATTTGCCTGGTAAGCATAGACCTTCCGTTGATTATTTTTGTTGTAAAAAAACCGAGCATACAGGCTCGGTTCCTTTAAACAATAAACATACGTATTCAGTATTATGCTGCGCGTGTTTTCTGATCTTTTGTCGTTAGCATTGATGGATTCGGCTTGTGAATTGAGCCGAAATTAGGCACATCTTCCAGTTCTTTCATGATCTTGCGATAAAAACGGTGAAGAGAGGGTGATATTTGATGGAAGAACTCTTCTGGAGACAGCTGATAAGCAGCACGCTTACCATGATATTCAATCACCTGCCCTAACTGGTTAAACTCAATACCGAGCATACGTAGGCTTCTGGCGAGCTTAGGCTCCATCATCACATAGACATTTTCTACATCGCGCAATACGCAGATTGTTGCCGCAAAGAAATACAGCGCTAAAGTGAGATACGGGAAATTTCGGTCTGGTTTGGTTTTCTTGAAACCTTTGTCGAGTGATTTGCCAGTCACTGGAGAAAGGTTTGTGTCTGTTTCGCGACGGCGAAAACGTTTTGGTATAGCGAGACGGGAAATTTCACAAACAGAATGTCGAGGAAGTCGCGCCGGGCTGTTTTCATCCATACGAATAGCCTCTGCACAATTTTGCTCGATGGGGAGCATTTGACCATTATGTTGCGGCATAACCACGCGGATGGTGCCTGCACAGTCACCTGTGGCTTTGTGCTTTATATAACAACTGATTGCATACTCGTCGAATTCATCGACTTCCATTTTGTTTGGCCTTATGTCTTCGAAGGCCATCTCTTCACAATACACTTGATGTCGGGTTCGGAAACACGCACGTTGGTCTTTCTCTTCGTGGGCGACAACAAGCGTAAAGTGTTCGAAAAAATGACTGGCAGCCGCATCAATGGCTTTGTTCATTTTCCGCTTTACTAGCGGTTTTACGATGTGCTTAACACCAGGGACCTGATGGACTTTTTTAAAAGCATTTAACAAGCGACGTTTCACTCTGACTCCCAACGATTCGAAAGAGGATTTTTTATTCTATTAATGAGTCTTACTTGGTGCTTCCGTGACTTACCAAACAGCCCACACCTTACGATGTGGGAGTCACCCTGCGAGATCAGTTTGAATAACGGATTTAAACAAATGCCACAACTCAAATGCATTCTTACAGCGTTACTACATTTTAATTTTTATTAAGCGTACTTTTCCAATAATAGTAAACAATAATCAGACCAACTTTGTGCGGATCTGAAGATAATTGAAAAGATAAAATGAAGTATGGCTTTATGAAAGTTGAAGAAATACTAAAAATATATGATAACGAATACGTCATTTGACGTACAAGAAAGTATAACTTACTGATTTAATTTGAATTTAACAGCCTACTCAGTGCTCATAAATTGCGCTAACTACATGAATTATTGGCAGAAATCTAAGTAGCATACTTTAGTATAAATTCAAATTTTTCGAAAAATAATTACGATCGTTCAATGATCACAATCCGATCGCTATTTAAGATCGTAAAATATCCTGACACTTTTTTACTATTCTTCTTGCTGGTGTTGCAAAACGGGAACAGGTTTAAGACGAACTGTTATTTTTTAGGTATACGATGCTGATTATTGGTGTCTCGGGAAGCCCTAATCACGTCATCACTGCGATCAAAATCCCCTTTCGCCATTCGGTCGTAAAGCACCACATTTACGGTGGCAGCGAGATTCATACAGCCTTTGGTTGGAATATATACAACCTCGTCAGCCCACGCCAGCACTGATGCTGGCACAGAACCGTCCTCTGGTCCAAACACGTAAAATGCATTGTCCGGATGGACGAAATCGGGCAAGGGTGTCGCCCCTTCTACGAGTTCAATCACAACGGTTTTAGCACCAGCAGGCACAGCCTGTTGCAAATCGGTAACAGCAGACGTGTTAATCACTTTATGCATTGCTTTGGTGTCTGCATAAAATTCCTTCGCCCGCTCGTAGCGCTCGCCAGTATAGAATACTGCAGATGCCTGGTAGCATCCTGCGGCGCGCAAAACAGATGCAACGTTAACGGGGTTTTTAGGGTTAACTAAACCTATTGCTGATTGCGTGTGTACCATTTTACAAGAGTACTTCTACTGCTGCTTAAAAAAGGGGCGGCAGTATCGCAAATCTGAAATTAATAGCCAAATCCTTTCTGCAGATTATGCCGCATTTGCATAAAGCGCACGCCGTGCCATTCTTCGCCCTTGCGCATACCCTTTAAGTAACTTGTATTTGTCCATAGTGAGACGTTTAACACAGAACGCCTGATCGGGTGCAATCACCGTTAGCTTGCAATCAGAAGGCGGGGAGTTTAAAAATTCCAACGTTTTGTTGTAAGTGGCCGCCCGACGAAGCATGGCATTTAATAGACCAGGCTGTTGACCATACATCCTGTGTAACAACCAATTGCTTTTCAATTCTGGTTTAGTAAAGCCACGGGCCTGGGAAAGAATCACGGTAATATCCCGCGCGCCCATCTCATAAGCTTGGCGAACAGGAATAGAATCCCCTACTCCACCATCAACATAAGGCACACCATTAATGATAGGCTGGGTACGATAGGCTGTGGGGATCGCACAGGATGCGACCATTAATTGGTCAACCGTATCTCGGGTAACGCGATGATACTCACTGTCACCACTTTGTGTGTTCGTAATGCCAACATATAGAGGAATACTCGCGTCAGGTGCCTTCAGAATTACCTTTGCCTGATGCCACAACCAATGCACATCTGTCATATGCCCACCCTTGATAAACCGCAGCGGGCTGAAAAATTCGCTACGGGTCGCAAAATCAGTAATGATGGTTTTACTCAAACCATGGGCCCCACAAACGTACGTCGATAAATTTGTTGCGCCTGCAGACACGCCAATAGCGAAATCGAAGGGGTAATAGTCCTCTTCCATAAATTTATCTAGCACACCGGCGGCAAAAATACCTCGCATTGCACCGCCCTCAACTACCAACGCAGATTTCATATCGCCTGTCCTTAACGTTGCCTGGTTCTAATCTATATCTGGTAAGACCAGCATATTTTGTACCAAAATGAAATGGCAGTGTGGCTGAGCTACGATTTTACGGTAAAGGCAATATAGACCGTGATAAACGCGGGACAAGGACGAGTGTTCATGTGAAAAATAAGCACAATGATAGTGCTTAGTGCATAAAAAACCGCCCCAGCGCGTCCTGCACTGGGGCGGTTTTTACAGGCTAATGAAAATTTTACCTTTCAACTACTGATTTGCTTGACGCTATTAGAATGCGTAATTAAAGCCAAGCAGATAGTTTGCGCCGTAAGATTGATAGAGCAATACCTGACGGCTATCGGTGCCAGAGGTTTGTACATCGTCTTGGTCGGTAATATTCTGTGCTTGCAGCGTTACGCGAAGTCCTTCGAGATAGTCGATACCAGACTCACTGAAGTCATAACCAAGCTGCGCGTCCCAGAAGGTGCCGCCTTGGTTGGTGGTATCAGACAGTGCCAGACTGAGGCCACGTGCCTCAGTAAGGTATGAAGAACGCTTAGTACCAGCAATACGAATTTCAAAACCATGACTTTCATAAAACACGGTTAAACTGTAGTTTTCATCAGAAAGACCTGGAATACGCGTTTCTCCGCCCTCTGCAGCCGCATCAGCGCTGCCGTCCATGAAGGTCGCGCTAGCAAACACACCGAAACCTTGCAGCGCGTCAGCAATCAGTTCACCTGGCAGACTCGCTTGAATTTCGTAACCACGTACAAATCCTTCGAATCCATCCTGTGGCGCCGTGTTATACCCTTCGAACAACACTGGTGGTAATGCAGCATCGTCTTGAGTGTGGTGAATTTCTGGCAAGTAGTACGGTGTAAAGTCAGCTAACAAGCCATTTTCACGGTGCCAGTTCTTAATGTCTTTAAAGAAGTAAGACAGCGCAATGTAACCGGTATCAGCAAAGTAGTTTTCATAAGCCAAATCAAGTTGATTCGCTTCATAAGGCTTCAAGTCAGGGTTACCTGAGCTTCCACCCCATGGGCCATTTTCCAAACTGTTCGAAAGAATGTTGGTATTGTTAAATGAGAACGTGACCTGATTATTCGGGCGCATATCATCCATGCGTGGACGGCTCAGCACTTTGCTTAAACCAAGGCGGAAAAATTGGCCTTCTGCAAACTCCGCACTCAAGTTCAATGTGGGCAGTATATCAGTGTAATCTGTGCCACCGGCTACAGGAATTGCCTCAACAAAGCCATCAGAGGTCATGGCGGTGCTAAATCCGGTTGAACTTTGATCAGCATGTACCACTTGCAGACCCAGATTACCGCGAATGTAAATATCATCAATAGCGGTATCTATGTCGAGTTTTCCGTATAGGGTCGTCAGCTTTTCATTTACTACATAGGTATCGCCTAAGCGTCCAGCATCAACCAACTGCGCGTCGGTAGCCTGATAGTATCCACTGTTATAAAGCCCAAGAGCATCGTAAGCCAGTACTCCACCAATACCCACGAAGTCCAACGGCACAACACCAAGCACGTCAGGAATTGCATCATCACCTGGATAAGTCGGTGCAGTCAGATAAGCACCATTATTGATTTTGCTTTTTTCGCGATCGGAGTAAATAACCCCAATTTCTACACCACTGAATACGCCCCATTCAACAAATCCTTCCGTCTGCAAACGGAAAGAATCGAGACTTTCCTCAAAGATGGGTTGGTTTACGAAACCGTCTTGTGCATCACCACCAACAATAGGCGCTCCCCATGTTTGCGGCCCAGCAAGACGAATCAGGCTTGGATCAGTAAGATCCACATCGGCCATAGACGGATGCGATGTGTAAATCGCGCCGGTAGAGGTCATTTCCCATGAACGTGCTGTCAACGGGCGACCATCTGTGCCGGCCCGGCCAACACCTGAGTAACTTTCAATATCGGTGATGGTTTTATCCACTTTACCGGTTGAAACGTCAGCCGTAACGCTCCAGTCATTGTTGAGAATGTATTCTACGTTCAGGCCAAACGTTTTCAGTTCTGCATCCTGACGGCGAACGTCATTGCGTACCACACTATAAAAGCCGTCATAGTAGCCTGACGTTACCAGGCCATCTTCTACGCCGGTAATCGTGTAGTCGCCAGTACCCCATTCAGCTCCACCTTCTTCAACACCGCGTCGGGCGTCATCTTCAAGGAAGTCAATATAAAGCGCATCGAATTGCAAATTCAGCTTATCTGTCGGTGCCCACTGGACAACCGTGGCCACGGAATCTCGGTTCATCATTGCTGAACGGGCGAATGAGTCGTGACCACCCAGAATCAGTGTATCTTCAGGAACCGTCACACCTTCAGCAGCGTTGTCAGGATTTGCTGTAGCATAACCCCAACCGCGGAATTGATTTTCCTGACGCGGCGATTCCATGGTTGCAATGGTCAGCGCAACCCCTAAGGTGTCGTCAAGAAATTGATCGACAAAGTTGAATGAAAGACGATGCCCTTGATTATCAAAATCAGGGTTGGCCGCATCTTCTTTGTTTTTTTCCAGCGTACCATTGATGGTCATGGTAGATTCAGCAGTCAGTGGTTTCACTGTTTGCAAATCAATAGAACCACCAATGTTCTGTGTGGTCATGCCAGCTTCAGGCGTTTTGTAAACCAGAATATTAGAGATTATTTCCGTTGGATATAAGTCGAATTCGACGCCGCGGTTGTCACCCATACCGAGCAATTCACGGCCGTTCAGCGTGGTGCCTACGTAGTTTTCGTTAAATCCGCGAACAGAAATACCACTCGTGCGGCCATTACGTCGCTCACCGGCCAGACCTGGAAGACGGGAAAGTGATTCTGCAATACTGGTGTCGGGTAATTTTCCGATGTCTTCTGCAGACAACGCCTCAACAATAGATGTGCTGTCCATCTTAATGGCTTGTGCCCGTTGTAAACTACCTCGAATACCGGAGACTTGAATAACTTCAACGTCGTCTGCAGACTCAGTTTCATCGGATTGTGCGAAAGCGGGTACAGCGGTGATGGCAAATCCTGTCGCGATAAAAGCCATCTTGATTAAGTTCGGTTTGAAATGTGTCATTAATATTCCCTAATGTGAACCGAGAAGCTGCTCCTCTGGATGGTGCGCACCGAAGAATGGGACTAATCGGTTTGCTGAAATGGGGCGCATCCAGAGGCAGCTTTGATGAGTTGTCATCAATATTTTTATTGCTGTTTAATGACAATGTTTATCGTCGCGAGCATCCTAACCAGTTGGTAAAATTTGCTCAATGATCTGCATACGTATTCATAAAACAAATAAAACAATCAGTTAACACGCAGGAGAAAATCCGCTTTGCTTTAAACTTGTTATTCAACAAGCCCTGGCTAGAGTTTCGTTAAGAAAATCAAAGAAGTGACATGCGTAAAAGTAACGCTAAGTTAACAAAGAATAAGAAGGAAATTTAATAAACTGTTAAAGGGCCAAACGGCGTAAAAATGGCGTAAAAACGGAATGATGCTGGTAGCAAAACACTACCAGCATGTTGGAACTACTTAAGATTTAGCGAGTTGATTAAGCTTTTCTATGATTAAGGTTTCTTTCTCGATTTCCTGCATCTGAACAAAAGCATGATCGGCTCGACTAATGCCCTGCTCAGCCCGCTGACTGGCATCGCTGGAGGCGGTAGATAATTCGCTAAGCTCAGCGCTCAAGCTTACCGAACCCGATTCGATTTCTTGCAGTAGGCCATTAATACTGTCGATGGCAGAAGAAATTCCATCAATGGATGCCGATACTTCGTTAATTGTGTCACCGGTTTCCTGCAAACTCGATTGCGTGCGTTGACTGAGAGCCCTCACCTCGTCAGCCACAACGGCAAAACCTCTACCTGCTTCCCCTGCTCTCGCAGCCTCAATCGCGGCATTTAAGGCCAGCAAATTGGTTTGCTCAGCAATGCCACTAATAGACTGTATGATACTGACAATACGCTCAGCACTTTCTTTTAACCGCGCCATGCCATCAGACAATTCCCCTCTTTGCTTTTCCTGACGTGCAATTTGTTGAAGGAATGACTCAAATTGCTTGCCCAAATCGATTTGTCGCCCCGCAGAATCACTGGCTTGCGATGCCACATATTTTAACTGCTCGGTAGATTCTTTAAGCAAGGGATGAAATTTCTCAGTTTGTTCTATTAACCGACTTTGCAGCTCTTTAATATTGCCCATACTAATGAGCTTCGCTTGCAGATGGTAATTGGTAAATGATGCCAGATGAAATGGGAAATTGGTCACATACTCATCGTGATAGGATTGCTTGTCATCATGCTCAAAAAAACCTATTGCGGTAACAGTTTGATTTTGATGAAGACCGAGGTACTCCCCAAAGGTTGAAAACCCCGACACCATCACATTATCGAAGGTACCGATCCCACTAAGACTGTTAGGATTGTTCAAACGCCGCAATATGCAGTCATTGGCAATGAGTGCCACTGGCTTACCGGACTTCCCTCTGAGGAAGGCATCGAAATCGCGTTGAAGTGACTGTTTGAAATCCGTCGCTTTAACCAGTTCAAGGTATTCACCAAATGACATGTCGCTGAAAAAACGAATAGTACCATCATCATTGATGGCAGCCACAGAACGCACGTAAATACTGCCTTCTATGGTGATACCGAAAGAATGACTAGTGAGTTTTTGTTCAAGTTCTGAGGGCTGACAATTAAAATGTTGGCTTAATGCAGACACCGGCGTTTCCAATTCCATATTGCTGTTTAATACAGAATGAAGCGTACGGGATAGCGGATCGAATTTCGCTACGGTGAACCCAGTACCCGTGGCAACAAAGTTATGGCTTTTAAGTAATCCATAACGATAGCGACGATCCATTTTGCAGAATGCCAGCAAAACCTGATTAGATTTTACTTCACCATTATAGGCCACATCTGCCCGTTGAAAATCTAACTTTCCGCCAGCACTACCGCCGACAAAGAAACAAGGAAATTTCTTCGCTTTGTATAATGCTTGAGTAAAGAAATCCTCGCTCGCCGTTATTCCATCAAAGTAAGTTAGCGCAAAAGTATCTCGGCTACCGATATCAAAAGGCACTCGAACGTTTTCAAGCTCACGGGAAATCCTGTTTACCCGCTCTTCCGGCGAAAGTTTGGGTGAACCACTTTTTATGTCTTCGCTAAACAAGGGGACAGCAGACACGGATACCTCTTTAATCATGGCAGCTGAAAAAGCATGGATAACGATATTATCCCAACTCTCTGATGTTGGATGATAAAGGTTTACCTGACCCCCTAGTTCACCTGACGTCATAATCGAAATAATATGCTTACAATAAGGGATGGCGGCGGTAAGTTGTTGGCTAATGCGATTAATATCTAGGTGAGGTGATACGAACGCGATGACCAGTGCCGTACCGGATGAGAAGTGCATCTCGGCCAGATTCTCAGTGGAAATCTGACTACTTGAAAGACTTTTGGAGAGTGTCAGCCGATCAGTGAACTGGGTTTCGGCCCGGGCTTTTTTCTTACCAAAGAACATTCGCAATCCTTTTATAGTTTTGTATTAGGAACTGTCTGCAATTAACTATAGTTCACTAAACAGGATTACGCGTAAAAACAATAATTTCGAATAAAAAAGCCCGCTATCAGCGGGCTTTATAATTATCAAAAAGCGAGGCTTACCAGCCAGTCTGCTCGCGCAGTGCTTTACCGATGTCAGCCAGTGAACGAACAGTCTTAACGCCTGCTGCTTCAAGGGCTGCGAATTTATCGTCTGCAGTACCTTTACCACCTGCGATAATTGCACCGGCGTGGCCCATGCGCTTACCTGGAGGAGCAGTAACACCTGCGATGTAAGAAACAACCGGCTTGGTCACGTTTTCTTTAATAAACGCAGCCGCTTCTTCTTCGGCAGTACCACCGATTTCACCGATCATAACAATCGCTTCAGTCTGTGGGTCGTCCTGGAACATTTTCAGGATGTCGATGAAGTTAGAACCTGGGATTGGGTCACCACCGATACCTACACAGGTAGACTGGCCGAAACCTTCGTCAGTAGTTTGTTTAACCGCTTCGTACGTCAGTGTACCAGAGCGAGAAACGATACCTACTTTACCAGGCTTGTGGATGTGACCAGGCATGATACCGATCTTACACTCACCCGGAGTGATAACACCCGGACAGTTAGGACCGATCATACGAACGCCTTTTGCATTTACGTATTCTTTAACGTAAAGCATATCAAGCGTAGGGATACCTTCAGTGATACAAACGATCAGCTCGATGCCAGCATCAGCCGCTTCAACGATTGAATCTTTACAGAAAGGTGCTGGTACGTAGATAACAGATGCCGTTGCGCCTGTCGCTTCTACCGCGTCACGTACAGTGTTGAATACTGGCAGACCTAAGTGCTCAGTACCACCTTTGCCTGGCGTTACACCGCCAACCATTTGCGTACCGTATGCAATTGCCTGTTCAGAGTGGAAAGTACCCTGACCGCCAGTGAAACCCTGACAGATTACTTTGGTATCTTTATTAATTAAAACTGACATTATTTGCCCTCCGCTGCAGCAACAACTTTTTCTGCTGCATCAGTCAGCGATTCAGCAGCGATGATATCCAGACCTGAGTTCGCCAGAACGTCACGGCCAAGATCAGCATTTGTACCTTCAAGACGTACAACAACTGGTACTTCAACGCCAACTTCTTTCACTGCGCCGATGATACCTTCAGCGATCATGTCACAACGCACGATACCACCAAAGATGTTTACCAGTACTGCTTTAACATTGCTGTCAGACAGAATGATTTTGAATGCTTCAGCTACACGCTCTTTCGTCGCGCCGCCACCAACATCCAGGAAGTTTGCAGGCTTACCGCCGTGCAGGTTTACGATGTCCATGGTACCCATGGCCAGACCTGCACCGTTAACCATACAGCCTACGTTACCGTCAAGTGCAACATAGTTCAGCTCGAAAGACGCAGCGTGTGCTTCACGGGCATCTTCCTGTGAAGGATCGTGCATTTCTTTAACTTTCTTCTGACGATACAGTGCATTGCCGTCTACGCCCAGTTTGGCATCAAGGCAGTGCAGGTTACCGTCAGTTTTGATTACCAGCGGGTTGATTTCGATCAGCGCCAGGTCAAGATCTTCGAACATCTTCGCCAGACCCAGGAAGATTTGCGTAAACTGTTTTACTTGTACGCCTTCCAGACCCAGTTTAAATGCCATTTCGCGTGCCTGATAAGGCTGAGGACCAACAATTGGGTCGATTTCAGCTTTCAGGATTTTCTCAGGCGTTTCTTCTGCAACGGTTTCAATTTCAACACCGCCTTCAGTTGATGCCATGAAAACAACGCGACGTGTACCACGGTCAACAACCGCGCCTAAGTACAATTCGTTTGCGATATCAGTGCAAGATTCAACTAAGATTTTGCTTACTGGCTGACCTTTCTCATCAGTTTGGAAAGTTACCAGGTTCTTGCCAAGCCACTTCTCTGCAAATGCGCGAATGTCTTCTTTATCTTTTACAAGTTTAACGCCGCCCGCTTTACCGCGACCACCGGCATGTACCTGACATTTCACAACCCACTCGTCACCGCCGATGCGGTCGGCCGCTTCTACAGCACCTTCTGGGGTGTCTGATGCGTATCCTTCAGAAACAGGTAAACCGTATTCTTTGAATAGCTGCTTACCTTGGTATTCATGCAAATTCATGGTGTTTCTATCCGATTTTTAGTAAGACAAAAGTCGCTTATGCGACTTGATTAGTATGACCGGCCTCATTCTTCGAAACCAGCGCTGTGACAGGCAACAACGAATTGCTGCCTGCACACAATGACTACCTGAAAACTTAAACGTCCAGTAACAGACGTGTTGGATCTTCAAGCATTTCCTTCACAGTAACCAGGAAGCCAACTGACTCTTTACCATCGATAATGCGGTGGTCATAAGACAGGGCCAGGTACATCATAGGAAGAATTTCTACTTTGCCATTCACTGCCATAGGACGTTCCTGGATTTTATGCATACCCAGGATCGCGCTTTGTGGCGGGTTAATGATTGGCGTAGACAGCAGAGAACCGAACACACCACCGTTAGTGATAGTGAAGTTACCACCCTGCAGGTCAGCCATAGACAGTTTACCGTCACGACCTTTCAGAGCCAGCTCTTTGATGCCTTTTTCGATACCTGCCATGCCCAGGTTGTCAGTGTCTTTCAGCACTGGCGTTACCAGACCACGCGGGGTAGAAACCGCGATAGAGATATCGAAATAGTTGTGGTAGCAAATGTCATCACCGTCAAGAGATGCATTAACTTCCGGGAAGCGTTTCAGTGCTTCAGTAACCGCTTTCACATAGAAAGACATGAAACCAAGACGAATACCGTGACGCTTCTCAAAGCCTTCCTGGTACTGCTTACGCAGATCCATGATTGGCTTCATGTTCACTTCGTTGAACGTAGTCAGCATGGCGGTAGAATTTTTCGCTTCCAGCAGACGCGTTGCGATAGTCTTACGCAGACGCGTCATAGGAACACGTTTTTCGCTTCGGTCGCCGGTAGGCGCTGCAGGTGCAGATTCAGCAGATTTCGCTGGTGCAGACTTAGATTCGCTGCTGCCACCTTTCAGATACTGTTCAACATCTTCTTTAGTGATGCGACCGTTTTTACCGGTGCCTTTCACTTTAGGCGCATCAACGCCTTTTTCAGCAAGTAAACGACGAACAGACGGGCTTAATGCATCGCCATCATCACTGTCATCAGCTTCTTCAGCCGCCGCTGGCGCAGATGCACCGGATGACGCACCTTCAACAAACTTAGCAATCACTTCTTCAGCCGTGACCGTTGCACCTTCTTCTGCCAGAATTTCTGCCAGAGAACCGTCAGCCGGTGCAACCACTTCCAGAACCACTTTATCGGTTTCGATATCAACCAGATTCTGATCGCGGCTTACCTGCTCACCCACAGCTACGTGCCAGGTGGCGATAGTCGCATCTGCTACTGACTCAGGCAGTACAGGTACTTTAACGTCGCTTGATTTACCAGAAGCCGCTGGTGCTTCTTCTTTCTTTTCTGCTTTGGCGTCAGAAGATTTGCTTTCTGATTTGCTCTCTGACTTAGCCGGTGCTTCACCGCCTTCGCTCAGCTTCGCAATCACTTGCTCGCCTAATACAGTCGCGCCTTCCTCGTTCAGGATTTCGCCGATAGTACCGTCAGCCGGTGCTACCACTTCCAGAACCACTTTATCGGTTTCAATATCAACCAGATTTTGGTCGCGCTTTACTGCATCACCGGCTTTTACATGCCAAGTTGCAATGGTCGCATCGGCAACTGATTCAGGCAGAACCGGAACTTTTATCTCAATTGTCATCACTGTTCCTTTATTTGATCGTGAGTGCGTCTTCAACCAGGGCTTTCTGTTGCTGGTTGTGAACGGATAGATAGCCTACAGCAGGTGAAGCCGATGCTTCGCGTCCCGCATATGTTAATTTTGCGCCATCAGGAATGGCTTGCCAGAAATGATGCTGGCTGCTGTACCAGGCGCCCTGATTCTGAGGCTCTTCCTGACACCATACCCAGTCTTTCACGTGGCTGTACTCAGCAACGATTTTCGCCGCTTCTTCCTGAGGGAATGGATACAGCTGTTCAAGACGGATAATTGCCACATCGGACTGTTCATTCTTACGACGCTGGTCAAGCAGATCGTAATAAACTTTGCCTGAACACATCACCACGCGCTTCACGCCGGCCGGATCGATGTCATCAATCTCACCGATAACGTTTTTAAACACACCTTCAGACAGTTCTTCCAGTGAAGAAACCGCCATTGGGTGACGCAGCAGAGATTTAGGTGACATCACAATCAGTGGTTTACGCATTGGACGAACCATCTGACGACGCAGCATGTTGAATACCTGTGCTGGCGTAGAAGGCACACATACCTGCCAGTTGTGATCAGCGCAAAGCTGCAGGAAACGCTCAAGACGCGCAGAACTATGTTCCGGGCCCTGACCTTCGTAACCGTGTGGTAACAGTACAGTCAGTCCACACAGGCGGCCCCACTTAGCTTCACCAGAACTCAAGAACTGATCGAACACAACCTGCGCACCGTTGGCGAAGTCACCAAACTGGGCTTCCCAAATGGTCATCGTCGTAGGTTCTGCTGTTGCGAAACCGTATTCAAACGCCATTACCGCTTCTTCAGACAATACAGAGTCAAAAATTTCAATTTCGCCCTGGTCTTTGCTGATGTTTTGCAGCGGCATAAAGGTGCTTGCATCAGTTTGGTTGTGCAGAACAGCATGACGGTGGAAGAAGGTACCACGACCTGAATCCTGACCAGTCATACGGATGCTGCTACCGCTATCTACGATAGACGCATACGCGAGGTTCTCAGCCATACCCCAGTCGAGTAATTTCTCACCGGCAGCCATAGCTTTTCGGTCTTGATAAACCTTATTTACTCGAGAATGAAGTTTGAAATCTTCTGGATAGCTACTTACAGACTCTGCCAGTTGCTTCAGCTTATCAATGGCAATCGCGCCATCGTAAGGCGTGTCCCAATCGTGGCCAATGAAAGGAGACCAGTCAACAGAGTGCTCTGTCATTGGACGCCATTCTTCAACAACACACGCGCCGTGATCTAACGCCGCACGATATTCTTCGATAAAGCGGTCTACGTCGCGTTGTTCCAAACTGCCTTCTGCAACCAATTGGTCAGCATACAGTTGACGAGGAACAGGGTGCTTTTTGATTTTTTGGTACATCAACGGCTGCGTGGCATTTGGCTCGTCAGATTCGTTGTGTCCATGACGACGATAACAAACCAAATCGATAACCACGTCTTTCTTGAACTTATTACGATACTCAAGCGCCAGTTTAGTCACAAACATAACCGCTTCAGGATCGTCAGAATTAACGTGGAAAATAGGTGCCTGAACCATCTTCGCGATGTCAGTACAATATTGCGTTGAACGTGTATCTTCTGTCTTAG
Organism: Alteromonas sp. ABH2_165; assembly: GCF_056159945.1. NCBI lineage: Bacteria > Pseudomonadati > Pseudomonadota > Gammaproteobacteria > Alteromonadales > Alteromonadaceae > Alteromonas > Alteromonas sp. ABH2_165. The sequence goes on along the minus strand of NZ_JBSWWF010000003.1, from coordinate 326,034 downwards.
ACGTTGTGAAACCAACCTGGTTGTTGATTACGATACGTACTGTACCACCCACTGCAAAGCCGCGGGTTTGAGACATGTTAAATGTTTCCTGCACAACACCCTGACCTGCAATCGCAGAGTCACCGTGAATAGTAATTGGCAGTACTTTATTGAAATCGTCATTACGGCGATCGATACGAGCACGTACAGAACCCATAACCACCGGATTAACAATTTCAAGGTGAGACGGGTTAAATGCCAATGCAAGGTGAACATTACCACCTGGCGTCGCAAAGTCTGAAGAAAAACCAGCGTGGTACTTAACGTCACCAGAACCTAGCGTGTTGTCATGCTTTCCAGAGAATTCGTCAAACAGCACTGACGGGTTTTTACCCAGTACGTTTATCAGTACATTCAGACGACCACGGTGAGCCATACCGATAACCACTTCTTTCGTGCCTACCGTACCAGCTTCTGTAATCAGTCCCTTCAGCATTGGAATAAGCGCATCGCCACCTTCTAGAGAGAAGCGTTTAGCACCCGGAAATTTTGCGCCCAGATACTTTTCCATGCCGTCTGCCGCAGTCAGTGCTTTTAAGATAGACACTTTCTCTTCTTTAGAGATTTGCGGGCTAGCTTCTACTGACTCAATACGTTGCTGTAACCAGCGCTTCTGTTCAGTATCAGTGATATGCATATACTCTGCACCAACAGATTCACAATAGGTGCGGTTGAGTGATTTGAACAGGTCACGAAGAGACATTGTGTCCTGACCGATGGCGTAAGAGCCAACGTTAAACACAGCGTCCATGTCAGATTCGGTAAGACTATGGTGAGATAAATCTAAATCGCGGGCTTTTGGCTGTTTCCAGAGACCCAGCGGATCAAGATTAGCATTCTGGTGTCCACGGAAACGGTAGGCGTTGATTAACTGCAGAACTTTTACCTGGCGGTCATCAGAAGGCGCTGCGCCATCTTTGCCGGCCGATGAGGACATTCTAGCTGTAGGACCGAGAGCGGCAAGCTGTCGGAATTGGTTACGAATAGCTGTATGGTTAGTTTCCAGTTCTACGCCGTCAACTTTCGGTAAGGTTTCGAAGACCTGACGCCATGAATCGGAAACGCTTTGTGGGTTGTCGAGGTACATCTCGTACTGCTCTTCCACATAGGCAGCATTGGCGCCTGCCATATGCGAGGAGTCCCACCACGCTTTCATCACGCTTTCTTGCATTATTGTGCCTTGCTACGTTTAGGAAATATTTTTTAACACGGTGTTATATTATGACGGTTATTTTCATAAGAACCAATAGTTATGATCATATTGTGAATAAAAACCAACCATTTATCCCGTATTGATAAAAAAATAGCCATCCTTTTGGGATGGCTATCTAGCTTAATAGAACTTGCTGCTTAAAAAAGCGACAAATTTTAGTACTAAACAGCCCGCTGCAGAAGCATCGACTTAATCTGGCCGATAGCTTTCGTCGGGTTCAACCCTTTAGGACATACACTGACACAGTTCATGATACCGTGACAACGGAAGACGCTGAATGCATCATCCAAATCGCTGAGTCGTTCTTCTGTAGCAGTGTCACGACTGTCGATAAGGAAACGGTAAGCATGAAGCAGACCAGCTGGGCCGATAAACTTGTCTGGGTTCCACCAGAAAGACGGGCAAGACGTTGAACAACATGCACAAAGTATACATTCGTACAGGCCATCAAGCTTCGCGCGATCTTCAGGAGATTGCAGATGTTCACGTGCTGGGGGTTGCTTACTGTCGTTAATCAGGAACGGTTTAATCTTTTCGTACTGATTATAGAACTGAGTCATGTCTACAACCAGGTCACGCACTACAGGAAGACCTGGTAGTGGGCGAATAACGATTTTACCTTTACCTAGAGAAGACAGCGGTGTGATACATGCAAGGCCATTCTTGCCGTTCATGTTCATACCGTCTGAACCACACACACCTTCACGGCATGAGCGACGCAGAGACAATGTTGGATCCTGCTCTTTAATCAGCAGCAGCGCATCCAGCACCATCATGTCACGGCCTTCTTCCACTTCCAGTGAGTAGTCTTGCATTTTAGGCGCGTCGTCTACTTCTGGGTTGTAACGATAAATTGAAAAATTAACTTTCATTATACTTGCCTCTCTTAATACGAACGCACTTTAGGCGGGAATGCTTCCCGTAACTTAGGCGCCATATTGACGTCACGTTTCAACATAGACTCAGTTTGTGGACGATAGATGCTGTGGCATAACCAGTTCTCATCGTCACGATCTGGGAAGTCGAAACGGCTGTGTGCGCCACGACTTTCCGTACGGAAGTTCGCAGCCACCGCAGTGCTGAAAGCTGTCTCCATGAGGTTATCAAGTTCAAGACACTCAATACGCTGGGTGTTGAAGTCTGAGCTCTTATCATCAAGACGTGCGTATTGCAGGCGTTCTCTAATTTCTTTAAGTTGTTGTAAACCTTCAGCCATTGCATCACCTTCACGGAATACCGAGAAGTTAAGCTGCATGCATTCCTGCAGGTCCTTTTTAATTTGAACCGGATCTTCACCCTTGCCTTTCTCTGAAGATTCCCAACGGTTGAAGCGCGACATTGCCGCTTCAAGGTCAGATTCAGAGGCATCGCGAGTAGGCGCGATTTCAGCCAGTTTTTCACCCAGGTGCAGACCAGTCGCACGACCGAATACCACCAGGTCAAGCAGCGAGTTACCACCCAGACGGTTCGCACCGTGTACAGATACACAGGCAATCTCACCACAGGCGAACAGACCGTTGACCACAGAGTCGTTACCGTTTTCGTCTACAGTCAAACACTGACCGTGAACGTTAGTAGGAATACCACCCATCATGTAGTGACAGGTTGGAATAACCGGAATAGGTTCTTTAACTGGATCAACGTGAGCAAATGTACGTGACAGCTCAAGAATACCAGGCAGACGAGACTCCAGTACGTCTTTACCCAGGTGATCAAGTTTCAGTTTAATGTGTGTACCCCAAGGGCCTTCACAGCCACGCCCTTCACGGATTTCAGTCATCATTGAACGGGCAACAACGTCACGACCAGCAAGGTCTTTCGCGTTTGGTGCATAACGTTCCATGAAACGTTCGCCGTCTTTATTGAGCAGGTAACCACCTTCACCACGACAACCTTCCGTTACCAGCGTACCGGCACCGGCAATACCTGTTGGGTGGAATTGCCACATTTCCATATCTTGTACAGAAACGCCTGCACGCAGTGCCATACCAACACCGTCACCAGTGTTGATGTGCGCGTTAGTTGTAGACGCGTAAATACGGCCTGCACCACCGGTCGCCAGCACAACTGCGCGTGATTTAAAGTAAACCACTTCACCGGTTTCGATATCGATAGCAGTACAACCTACTACATCGCCGTCTTGGTTCTTAACCAGATCCAGTGCGTACCACTCAGAGAAAACTTTAGTTTTGTTTTTCACGTTCTGTTGATACAGAAGGTGAAGCAGCGCGTGGCCGGTACGATCGGCTGCAGCAGCCGTACGAGCACCCTGCTCGCCACCGAAGTTTCTTGACTGACCACCGAAAGGACGCTGATAAATTTTACCATTCTCAAAACGTGAGAAAGGCAGACCCATATTTTCCATTTCAATAATGGCTTCAGGACCTGTTTTACACATATATTCGATAGCGTCCTGGTCACCAATATAATCGGAACCTTTAACGGTATCGTACATGTGCCATTCCCAGTTATCTTCGTGGGAGTTACCCAGCGCTACGGTAATACCGCCCTGCGCAGATACAGTGTGAGAACGGGTAGGAAATACTTTTGATAATAGTGCGCAAGATTTTCCAGATTGAGAAATCTGCAGGGCTGCGCGCATACCTGCACCGCCGGCGCCAATTACGACGGCGTCAAATTCATGAACTGGTAAACTCATATTAAATACCCCACAAAACAAACAGACCAACCAGAACGTATACGAACGCAACGAGGTTCAGTACAAACTGGATCACAGCGCGTAGACCGGTTGCTTTAACGTAGTCTGTCAGAACCTGCCAGAGGCCAACACGCACGTGAAACATAATTGCTACTAGAGTAGCAAAGGTGAACACTTTCATGCCCAGACCAGTAAATAGGCCACGCCATACTTCATAAGTCAGTTCATCGGTGGTGATGAAGAACCAAGCCATGAACAAAGAAAATGCTGTAATAATAGCAGCGGTAGTGCGCAGTGTTACGAAGTCTTGAACACCATTGCGCTTGATGGATGCGTGATTAGTTACCATAGTGCAACTCCCAATACGACAGTAAGAACAACCCAAAGCGCGATGATAGCGCGAGCGCTGTTGTTACCAGATTCCAGTTCTTCCAGGTGACCCATATCCATAATAACGTGACGCACGCCACCTAGAATGTGGTAGGTCAGCGCTGAAGCTGTACCGATAGCAATCAGTTTTCCAATTACTCCATCCATGATTGACTGCACGCTGGCAAAGCCATCTGGAGATGACACGGAAACGGCCCATGCCCAGATAACAAATAAGAGTGCAAAGAACATGGCGACGCCGGTGACGCGGTGGAGAATTGAAGAAACAGCAGAGGGAGGAAATTTAATTGTATTGAGATCTAAATTTACTGGTCTTTGCTTTTTCACAATTTATGCCTGTTTAATCCGTAGGGATATGAATTACTCGTTGTTTTTATGTCCTGACTGAGTAATTCGGTTATTTACCTGTTAATTGTCTCATCCGTTGAGCTGTTAACAATTTGTGAAGTGTTTATTGCTTTATTAACAATGCACTATGGCCTCGTTTTCAAGCACGCCTGAGTATATCGACGGCATTGTACAATTACAATTTTTTGTACCCTATTAGGACTTTAGTCGTATAACTTCTGAACACAGCGCGATGAGATATATGATAGGCTAACGTCAGTCATTACACATCGCTATGTACTTTATTGCTGTGTGCCGGTTAAAGTCTTTAACGTCACATCAAAATATACCACATTCATAAGTACAGTATGCAGAGATGACACAGATGTAATTATCTGTTCAATTTATTTTTTTTGATAAACATGTTAATCGACGCTTTCTCTTTTAACAGACGGTTTATCAGCATTTGTGGCATTTTTAACTAGCATTAAAGTTGTAATACAATTTCGATATAAGTTTTAATAAGTTGGAATATTTATTATACAAATTTGCAATTAAATTGACTTTTAGCTGCATAATAAAGTACAAATACGCCACTTTTTCCAACCAACTCGTTTAATTCTTAAGCGAGTACGTTGCCAAAGAACCATTCTGAGGAGAGCATTTATGGCAGATCAGAAGGCCATTCTGAAAGCCGGTGATAAAGAAATCGAGCTACCGATTTTATCCGGAACCGAAGGTCAAGATGTAATTGATGTACGTTCACTGGGCGCAAACGGTTACTTTACGTTTGACCCTGGCTTCATGGCTACTGGCTCTTGCGAGTCATCCATCACGTATATCGACGGCGCAAAGGGTGTATTGTTACACCGCGGTTATCCTATCGAAGAGCTTGCACGCGATGCTTCATACCTCGAAGTATGTTACATGCTGCTGAACGGTGAAGCACCAGACGCAGAACAGTACGACGATTTCAGTGCAACTATCACCCGTCATACCATGGTTCATGAGCAAATTAACATGTTCTTCCATGGTTTCCGCAACGACGCCCACCCTATGGCGATGCTGTGCGGTACTGTAGGTGCGATGTCTTCTTTCTACCACAGCGACCTGGATGTATCTAACCCTGAAGAGCGCATGCGCAGTGCACATCGCTTGATTGCGAAGATGCCTACTCTGGTTGCAATGTGCTACAAGTACAACGTTGGTCAGCCGTTCGTTTATCCACGTAACGACCTGAGCTACGCAGGTAACTTCCTGAACATGATGTTCTCAGTACCTGCTGAAGAATATAAAATCAGCCCTGCGGTTGAACGCGCAATGGACCGTATTTTCACACTGCACGCAGACCACGAGCAAAACGCTTCTACGTCTACTGTACGTCTGGCAGGTTCGTCTGGTGCCAACCCTTATGCATGTATTGCTGCTGGTGTTGCATCACTGTGGGGACCTGCTCACGGCGGTGCAAACGAAGCGTGTTTGAACATGCTGGAAGAAATTGGCAGCGTAGATCGTATTCCTGAGTTTATCGAGCGTGCTAAAGACAAGAACGACCCGTTCCGTCTGATGGGCTTCGGTCACCGTGTGTACAAGAACTACGATCCTCGTGCAACAGTAATGCGTGAAAGTTGTCACGAAGTGCTTAAAGAGCTGAACGTACAAGATCCACTGCTTGATGTTGCAATGGAACTTGAGCGTATTGCACTGAGCGACCCGTACTTCGCAGAGAAGAAACTCTTCCCTAACGTAGATTTCTACTCAGGTATCGTACTGAAAGCAATTGGTATTCCTACCAACATGTTCACGTGTATTTTCGCTCTGTCTCGTACAGTTGGTTGGATCTCACACTGGCATGAAATGATGAGCGACAAAGGTCAAAAAATTGGTCGTCCTCGTCAGCTTTATACCGGTTATAGCCAGCGCAAATATAACCCGCTGGAAAAGTAAGACCGCTTATCACTAAAATAGCGCCTTAAGGCGCTATTTTTTTATCTGAAATAAGGACCGCTATGCCCTATTCCGTTGTTATTTTGGGAGCAGCAGGCTTACTCCCCTTCTTGCTGCTACCGCTAACTGTAGTGATGAATCTTCTTCCTTTACCGGAAGGTGCACGCTATTTCACGCAGTATTCAGCCGTACTGCTTTCCTTTTTTGGAGGGATTTACTGGTGGGATGCGCTGTCTAAAAAAGATTTTGGCCCGCAAGTTTATATCGCAATGTTGCCAACCATTATTGGATGGTTATGCCTGGTCTTTGCAGGTTCAAGCATGATATTAAGCGTATTATCTGTTACCTACTTGGCAGTGTTAATGTATGACAAACAATCGTTGAGCCTGGATAAAGAAGCCATCGTCAGCTACATATCGCTGAGAATGATACTGACAACGGTTGTGGTGCTTTGCCACGGCTGGATGATTTTTATTCTTTAATTAACAAAAAAGCCTCGCAAACAGGCGAGGCTTATATCCATTGAATATATCAATTACTCACTTCGTATAAGCGTAATCAATTCTTCGGTCTTTGCTTCCATCAGTGGAATGTCACCTTTCGATTCCACATTCAGCCTGATAACCGGCTCTGTATTGGATTTACGCAAATTGAATCGCCATTCAGCAAATTCATAGCCAATACCGTCGGTATCATCAATCACCAGGGCGTCGGCTTCGTATTTCTGTTTAATACGTGCAAGTGCCGCATCAGCATCTTTCAATTTGCTGTTGATTTCACCCGACGACGGGAACGCTTCAATACGGGCTTTTACCATATCTGCCAGGCTCATTTGCTTGGTACACAGCAATTCTGCCACCAGCAACCACGGAATCATCCCTGAATCACAATACGCAAAATCACGGAAGTAATGGTGGGCGCTCATTTCGCCGCCATATACCGCATCTTCTTTGCGCATTCTTTCTTTAATGAACGCATGGCCGGTTTTCGATTTAATCGGAATACCACCTGCTGACTTCACGATATCTTCGGTATTCCAGAACACCCGCGGGTCGTAGATGATTTTTGCATCCGCTTCTTTATCGATGAACGCCTGTGCAAGTAAACCCACGATGTAATAGCCTTCGATAAATACGCCGTTTGCATCGAACAGGAAGCAGCGGTCGAAGTCGCCGTCCCAGGCAATACCGAAATCGGCTTTGCTGTCGATGACAGCTTGCGCAGTATCGTCGCGGTTTTCTGGTAACAGTGGATTAGGAATGCCATTAGGGAAAGTGCCATCGGGCTGATGGTGTACCTTGATAAATTCTACCGGTACCCCTTTTGCCTTAAACAACGCTTCGATTGCATCCAGCGCTTTACCTGCTGCACCATTACCGGAGTTTGCCACAATTTTAAGCGGCGTCAGGTTTGCTGTGTCGATATACGACACCACATGTTCGGCATAATCCGGCAGACAGTCTTTCAGTTCATACTGGCCACTGGCTTTGAGTTTGTCTCTCGAGACATGGGCTTTGCCGTTGAAGAACGCGTCAGCATCAATGGTTTCTCCATTGCAGTAAAACGCCAATCGTTCGGCGACAAGGCTAGCATCCAGCGCTTCCGCGGCATCTTTAATGGCATTTAAGCCCGTATCACCACTGATGGGCACCGAACCGGCTTTCACCATTTTCATGCCATTGTAGTTAATCGGGTTATGGCTTGCTGTTACTTCAATACCGCCATCGACACCAAGGTGCTTAGTGGCGAAGTAAATCTCTTCGGTACCCGTATCACCCAAATCCAACACCGTGGCGCCACCATCAATGAGGCCAGCCGCTAAAGCCAGTTTCAATGGTGTGGAGGTAAGACGCACATCGCCCCCTACCACCACGGTTTTTGCATTCAGTTCGGTGGCGAAGCCACGCCCGATACGGTACGCAACGTCTTCGGAGAGCTGGGTATTCAGTTCTCCGCGAATGTCGTAGGCTTTAAAGCAGGTAATCGGCTGACTCACGCTTTGCCACCTTTGTTCTCAGTACGGCCGTAACGGTCGGAGAAGCGGACGATATCGTCTTCACCCAAATAACCACCAGATTGTACTTCAATCAGCTCTAATGGAATTTTACCCGGGTTTTCTAATGCGTGAACTTCACCAATTGGAATGTATTTAGACTGGTTTTCGGTAACAAAATGGGTTTCTTCGCCAATGGTGACATTGGCGCTACCGCTTACCACAATCCAATGTTCAGCGCGGTGGTGGTGCATCTGCACCGACAGTTTTTCACCCGGCTTCACCGTAATGCGTTTCACCTGGAAACGGGCACCATTATCGATGGAATCGTAACTGCCCCACGGACGGAATACTTCGCGGTGGAATTCAAATTCAGGACGTTGTTCCGCTTTCAGGCGGTTAACTACGTTCTTGATGTCCTGCACTTTATCTTTGTGCGCAACCATGATGGCGTCTTTGGTTTCTACCACCACCACGTCATCCAGGCCAATAACGGAAATCAAACGCTGTTCGGCGTTGATGTAGCTGTTGTTTACGCCCTCTAAAATCGCATCACCCACTACCACGTTACCGCGGGTGTCTTTTTCAGCGGTTTCCCACAGCGATGACCAACTCCCTACATCAGACCAACCTGCATCCAGTGGCACCATGGCAGCACTGTCGGTTTTCTCCATCACGGCATAATCGATAGAATCGTCCGGGCAACCGGCAAATACGTCGGCGTCAACACGGATAAAATCTAAATCCGGTGATTCCGTTTCAATGGCCTGTTTACACACAGCAAGAATCTCAGGATTGTATTTTTCCACTTCTTCCAGATAGCGGCTGGCTTTAAACATAAACATACCGCTGTTCCAGAAATATTTACCTGAAGCGACATACTTCTCTGCCGTATCCATATTAGGCTTTTCAACAAACTCATCTACCACGTAGCCATGGTCGATGCCGTCGCCGGCTTTAATGTAACCGTAACCGGTATGTGGCTGGTCCGGTACAATACCAAACGTGACCAGTTTGCCGGTTTTCGCCAGCTTTTCAGCTTTATCAATGGCGGTGTGGAAAGCATGGGTATCTTTAATCAGGTGGTCAGCAGCCAGCACCAGTAAGATTGGGTCTTCCCCGCCCTGTGTCGCATGCAACGCGGCCAGTGCAATAGCCGGTGCCGTGTTTCGGCCCACGGGTTCGAGTAAAATACCGTCGTGCGCTATGTTCTGAACACGCAACTGTTCTGCAACCAGAAACCGGTGAGCTTCATTACAAATGAAAACGGGTGCCTCTGAGTCCGTGCCTTTCAGCCGAGTTACCGTTTCTTGTAACATGGTCTGCTCAGAAGTTAACGCGAGAAATTGTTTTGGAAGTGCGGCACGTGACTTCGGCCATAAACGGCTTCCTGTCCCACCGGCTAAGATAACTGGTTTCATTGACTTTCCTGTTTGTTTTACAGCTAGATTCTTTTTCCTGCCTTAGCTCATACTAAGGCAGGACCTTTTTCGGTTCAATTACAGGATGCAGGAAAGTGGATAAAACGGGCATTTTTAACAGAAATGAAACAAAACCCCGCAAAAGTGCCTATTTATCAGGCGAGTTCACCACGCTGATAATCTTGAATCGCCCGATGGATCTCGGCCTCAGTATTCATTACAAATGGCCCGTATTGTGCGATAGGCTCGTTTATCGGCTGCCCAGAAACCAAGATGCACTTTGAATTCGCATCCAGCGAAATATCAATATTGTCACCCTGACTCAGCACGGCTAACTTTCCTGCTTCAATATAAGTACCAGCAATCTCTGCGCCACCCTGATAGCAATACAGGAAAGCATTGTGTTCAGACTCACATTCTACACTAACACGGTCGGTTTCTTGGCTTTGTAGGTCAAGGAATCGCGGCGCAACGGCATGGCTTTTTACTGGTCCGCTTTGCCCCTTCAGCTCACCGGCCAATATCTTGGCAATACTGTGTTGCCCAATCGCAACAGATGGCACCTGGTCTGGCTTAATGTCTTCGTAGCCTGGCGCTGACATCTTGTCGGCCGCGGGAAGATTTACCCACAGTTGAAATCCTTGCAGTAAACCCGATTCCTGCTCTGGCATCTCTTCATGGATCAGCCCGCGCCCCGCGTTCATCCACTGAATTCCACCTGCATCAATGACACCTTCGTTACCAACGGAATCACGATGTCGCATTTTGCCCGCTAACATGTACGTCACGGTTTGAAACCCGCGATGCGGATGAGGAGGAAAGCCCGCTATGTATTCTCCGGGGTTATCTGAACCGAAGAAATCCAACATCAGAAACGGATCTAGTCGCGGCAATGTAGGCTGACCAATAATCCGGGTTAATGAAACGCCGGCCCCGTCTTGAGTGGCTTTGCCCTGATGCAGTGTCACAACCGTGCGATTACTCATAATCTTTATCTCTTGTGTGTGGTGCTGATAAATCCTGAAACGGCCCAACAGGTACCACCTGAGTAGGATTAATCATCGTATGGCTAAAATAGTAATGCCGCTTAATATGGGTAAAATCAGTAGTTTCAGCTATGCCGGGATACTGATACAGCTCCCGCATATAATCATAAAGGTTCGGATAGTCGACAATGCGTTTGTGGTTGCATTTGAAGTGGCCGTAATACACGGGGTCAAAACGGATCAGCGTGGTAAACAAGCGCCAGTCAGCTTCGGTTAACGTTTCACCGCAAAGATAACGTTGCTTACTTAGCATCTCTTCCACAATGTCGAGGGCATTCACCAGTTTGCTGAACTCCTCTTCATACGCTTTCTGACTGGTAGCAAACCCGCACTTATACACGCCGTTGTTAATATTGTCGTAAACCAACGCATTAATCTCATCGATTTTTGCATGTAAGGTTTCTGGGTAGAAATCTAGTGTATTATTCGTTAGCGCATTAAAAGCAGAATTGAACATACGAATGATGTCTGCCGATTCATTACTGACGATAGTCTCCGTTTTTTTGTCCCATAAAACAGGCACTGTTACACGGGACGTGATCCCATCGTCCACTTTGGTATACAGTTGATGCATGAACTTAAAGCCGTACAAGTGATCACCCGTGCTGCCGGATTGTTCATCAAACGACCACCCATTACTCAGCATTTCAGGCGACACCACCGAGACATCAATATGATCGGTTAAACCTTTCAATTCGCGAAAAATAAGGGTGCGATGTGCCCATGGACATGCCAAGGACACATACAAATGATAGCGCCCACTCTCTGGTGAAAAATCAGCATCCGCTTCATCTTTTACCCAATGTCTAAACACTGACTTCTGACGTTGAAATTTACCGTCGTTACTGTCGGTGTCATACCACTTATCTTGCCACTTACCGTCTACCAGTAATCCCATCAGACACTCCTTAAACTTTATCTTAGATTCATTAGACCACACCTGTTATTGAACGTATTTTGGCAAATGACGGATTCATTATTCGTTTTAATAGGACAATGACGGAATAAATAGCCTTGTTGCAGCGCAACTACTGCAAATAACACCAAGAAAAGGTACTATGCGCCCCCCTGCAGCGGCACAGTCTGCGCCGCTGTTATTCTGGCAAAAACGAATGGCAAGTTATGAGCGATAAACAACGTTTCGGTGGTATCACCCGGCTATATGGCAATGATGGACTTCACGCTTTAACCAATGCCCACGTCTGTGTTATCGGCGTTGGTGGGGTTGGTGCATGGAGCGCTGAAGCACTCGCTCGCTCAGGGGTGGCTGAAATCACCCTGATTGATCTGGACGATGTCTGTACAACCAATATTAACCGCCAAATTCACGCTCTCGATAACACAGTCGGACAGCCAAAAGTTGATGTGCTGGCGCAGCGTATAGCTTTAATAAACCCTGAATGTCGCGTTAATGCCATTGAAGATTTCGTTACCGTTGAGAACGTAAGGGAATTAATCACGGCCGATATGCACAGTGTGATTGAAGCCACTGACAGCGTGAAAGCCAAGGCTGCGATCATCGCACACTGTAAGCGCAACAAAATCCATGTGGTAACCATTGGCGGTGCCGGTGGGCAGATTGACCCAACTCAAATTACCCGCGGCGACCTCGCGAAAACCATTCAGGACCCGTTAGCGGCTAAAGTGAGAAGCGATTTACGCCGATTTTATAATTTCAGTAAAAATCCTAAACGCCGCTTCGGTGTGGAATGCATTTACTCAACTGAGCAGCTGCGCTACCCACAACCAGATGGCTCTGTCTGTCATAACAAGTCAGCCTTAGAGGGCGGTACCAGACTCGATTGCGCCGGCGGATTTGGTGCGGTTGTCACCGTTACCGCAACATTTGGTATGTTTGCAGCCGCTTCTGTTATCAATCGTTTGACATCAAAATAGACAGATCGCCGGATAACGCGCACAATAAAGAAAAAGGAGAACACAATGAAACAGGCCGAACTTGCCACACTGATGGAAGAATGTTCCGTTGATGCTGTGCGAACTGCTGAGCAAGAATTTGACGTTACGCTGGATTTCAGCAAAGAAAGTGTCAGCAAAGTAGACGACATTCTGCTTTCCTTTCTGGATAAATATCAGGATCGTGCCCTGGAAGATTCTGCCGTCTTCACTATTTGCAATATTTACGGCGCATACTTGGGTGAATGCTACAGAAAGCTTGCAGGTGGGCACTGGCGCTATGACGACACCGATCCTGAAGCCCCTTTCGTGGTGCTGGATGTGGCTGATCGCTCTTATGCTTTCGCAGGTATTTGCTATGAACGTTTAGTGAATAACAGCAATATCAGCGCTGCGCTCTATTTTGAACAGGCCCTTGGCCAGCAGGTTCAGTAACATCGGCTTGAGCCAGTTTCGCAGATTCTGGCTCCCGATATCGCCAGTCAGCATACAGTGTTTTTAGATGAATGCTCTGCAATGCGGTTAACGCCAAAATAAGATTAGCCAGTAAGAATGCGGCCGGTGTCCAGTGAAAAGCCCAGTGATCGTGCCCCATGGGTAGCACTTGCGCCAGTATGCTCATCACCACACCCATCATCAGCAATGGGTAAATTAGTTTCCTCCATTCCGTCCACCCTCGTTTCCATAATCGCTCTCGATTGCCAAGCAGTAACAAGGTAACAACAAAAGGCAGCGTAGCCAGTAATCGCATGCCTAATTGCGAACGGTCAGGATAGAATAAAGACAGCAATTCCGAGGTTTTGCCAAAAGTAAGCAACGAGAATACTAGGGCCAGCCAATCTGAACACAACAGAATTAGCATCCAATAAAGCCAGAGCGGCGGTTTTACCCTGCCCGCTTCGTCATAGCAGTGAAGTGGAAGAAGCATGGAATGTTTATTTAAGTGTGTTGCATTAAAAAAGAGACCTAGTCTATCAGTTGCCGGTGTAGCAAAGACAGGTTTTTAAACCAGGCTGCCGTTTTTAACGGCGCTGCGCTGTAAAAATGATATAATCCCTCCATTGTGTTTTGTGATGTGAAAAAATGACCGTAGAAAAGTTTATACCGAACCAGACCACCACGCTGGAAACACCGGTAAAAGTCCTTGAAGCAGGCCGTCAGCAGGCTGGCGAAAATACCTCTTCAAATCCCGCAGCGAAAATCGGCTTTGTCAGCCTCGGCTGTCCTAAAAACCTGGTGGATTCTGAACGCATTCTTACTCAGTTACGCACTGAAGGTTACGATGTTGTTCCCACCTATAACGATGCCGAATTAGTCATTGTTAACACCTGCGGTTTTATTGACTCCGCAGTGCAGGAATCTCTCGACACCATTGGTGAAGCACTGGCTGAAAACGGCAAAGTTATCGTTACCGGTTGTTTGGGCATCAAAGAAGACGAAATTCGCGAAGTTCACCCGAACGTTTTAGCTATCACAGGCCCTCACGCCTATGAATCGGTGGTTGAGCAAGTGCACGAGCATCTTCCTAAGCCAGTTCATAATCCTTTCGAACACTTAGTACCCGATCACGGCATAAAGCTGACGCCTCGTCACTACGCGTATTTGAAAATTTCCGAAGGCTGCAACCACCGTTGCACGTTCTGTATTATTCCTTCCATGCGTGGTGATTTAGTTAGTCGTCCCGTGGGTGAAGTACTTGACGAAGCGAAACGACTCAAAGCAGCAGGCGTAAGTGAGCTACTGGTGATTTCACAAGATACCAGTGCTTACGGTGTAGATGTTAAACACCGTACAGGATTCTGGAACGGCATGCCGGTTAAAGCTCACATGCAGCAACTTTGCGAGAAGTTGGGCGAGCTGGATATGTGGGTTCGTCTGCACTATGTGTATCCCTACCCTCACGTAGATGATCTGATCCCACTGATGAATGAAGGTCGCGTTCTGCCATACCTGGATATTCCATTCCAGCATGCCAACAAACGCATACTGCGTTTAATGAAGCGTCCTGGCAGCGCCGAGCGTACCATTGAACGGGTAAAAGCTTGGCGGGAGGCATGTCCGGAACTCATCATCCGCTCGACGTTCATTGTTGGTTTCCCTGGTGAAACCGAAGAAGAATTTGAAGAATTACTCGATTTTATTCGTGAAGCGCAACTCGATCGCGTTGGCTGCTTTGCTTACAGCCCGGTAGAAGGCGCAAAAGCGAACGACTTACCCGATCCAGTGCCTGAACATATCAAACAAGAACGCCTAGCACGTTTTATGGAAGTGCAAAGTGAAATCAGCGCTGCGCGCCTCAAACAGCGCATAGGCAAAGAATATCTGGTGGTCATCGACAGTGTAGACGCCGAAGGTGCGGTTGGCCGCACTTATGCAGATGCGCCAGAAGTTGACGGCGTGGTGCATTTGAATGGTGTCCACGATGTGAAGCCGGGTGATCGGGTATGGGCAGAAATCATTCACGCTGATCAGCATGACGTTTGGGGAGTTATCAGCCCAGAAGATGAGGAAGCGTTGGATGATGAGGCTACTGCGTAGCCTTCATCAACGTAAATTTACTTACAGTATGGCGGGTATCATGAGGTCCCGCCTCTGCGGCGCCACCTATTAACCAAATAGCATTGTCAAACGTCACCGCACCCAAACCATGCCTCGGAACTGGCATAACCGCAGCTTCCGACCAACGTTTTCTCTTTAGCTCATAGCGCCATACTTTATAAAAAACACCGCCGCCCTGGTCGTCAAAGTACTCACCGCCAAACACAAAAATGCTGTCATCGAGAACAGCACAAGCAATCCCTGCTGCCGCTTCAGGCATCGGTTTTTCAGTTTTCCATTCATCAGTGCTCACATCGAAAACTTCATGCACATTGGTATTTCCGCCCTCTACAGTTCGCCCACCAATGACATGCCATTTGTTGTCGTACACAACACTGCAAGCACTGTTTCTAGGTGTAGGTAACGGGGCTCCTGTCTGCCAAACTTTCGAGTCAGGATCGAAAATACCGTGCCAATCGGAGTCGAGATGATGTTGCCAGCGGTAATTGTCATCTTTTGAAGTGCGTCCACCAGCGAGGTGAACTTTGCCATTGATTACCGCGGAGATACTTTCTGAAAGCCGTACCGGCATAGGGTTTCGTTTAACCCATTCTGCTTGCTTTTCATCAAACTGATAAACGGCGGAAGAATTATTCCACTGCCCGTCTTCACTTTCGGTAAATCCACCAAACGCCCACAAGCTCCCGCCAGCAGAAGCCAACATAGCATGGTGCGTAGGCGCAGGAAAAGACGGCAACGTCTGCCAATCATTTGCATCGGCGCTAATGCTGAAAACCTGGTCAGAAACCGAGAACTTATCTTTCCCGGCAGTTAGCCCACCAGCCACATAAATCTGGTTATTATGCACGGCAGGATAAATTTCCTGTACCGATAAAGGCAATGACGGCCCCAGTGACCAATGAAATTCACTTGTCGCATGGGCATGTGAAAATGTGCCACTTACCCCTGTCACACCAATGAATGTCAGCGTAATTCGGGCAACGAGACCTTTAAAGGTCATATTTAGCTTCCTTGGTTCAAGTGAGCAAGTAATCGGTCGAGATCTTCCGGCGTATCGATACCTACGGGGGGTGGTTCAACTGCCACATCTACATGTATTTTATCGCCGTACCATAGCGCCCGTAGCTGCTCTAGTGATTCAATGTGCTCGAGGGCACTGGGCGTGTAATCCACATACTGACACACATAACCGGCACGATAAGCATATAAGCCAATATGGCGAAGGAAGCCTGCAGGATCATTATTGAGCGGATTGCTCAGCATCGAACTTCGCGCAAAGGGAATGGCTGATCGAGAGAAATATAGCGCTTCTCCCTTTTCGTTACGAACCACTTTAACCATATTAGGGTTAAGCACATCTTCAGATGACTGCATTTCTGTGGCGAGCGTGGTTATTGCCACATCTTCGCGACGGGAAAGGTTCTCTACCACCTGGCGAATATTGGCGGCTGGCACAAAGGGTTCATCACCCTGCACGTTTACAATTAAGGTATCGTCAGAGATCCCCTGTAACCGAATAACTTCAGAAAGCCGTTCGGTACCAGATTCGTGATCGGGCGACGTCATCACCACCTTACTGAACGCAGAAGCAACATCAGCAATACGCTGGTCGTCAGTAGCAACGATAACAGAGGATGCACCGGCTTCCTCTGCCCGTTCCACCACATGTTGAATCATGGGTTTACCGTTGATATCAGCAAGGGGTTTTCCCGGAAAGCGGGAAGAACCAAAACGGGCGGGAATAATGACGGTAAAGTCGTTCATCTTGCCGCTTCCAACTCATCAGAGGACAACTGGCTCGCTTTTGCCTCAATCAGCACAGGAATACCATCGATGACTGGATAACTGAGGCGATCAAAACGACACAGCAATGCTTGTTTATCCTGAGCCACTGCCAGCTTGCCTTTACATACCGGGCAAGCCAGTACATCTAATAATTTAACATCGAAGCTCATTATTTTTCCTTACTGTAATTAACATAATGCCGATGGAGAAATGCATAGAACGTTGTTGGAAAACTTGCCTCAACAGGCAAATACCAACAGTCATCGTGGGCAAATTCATGTACTTTAACCGCGTCTTTCTCGGTCATTAGCACAGTGCCATCAGGCAGATCTTCGGGCTGAAAATGATGGTGGTCAGCGAACGCACGACAATGAGCGGGGTTTACTCCCATGTCGGAAAGCTGTTTAAAGAAGCGTTTCGGATGGCCTATTCCTGCCAAAGCAGTGACACTTTTACCGGTAAAATCCGTGCTAATGCGCTTCAACTCATTGTTACGCACATTGACGAAACCGTTACCAACTAGCGTAAAACCAAAGTCCTGGGGAAGATTCACCGTTTGATTCAGTGCTGTTAAATCAACATCACCATTCAAAATAAGCGCGTCAGCAGAAGCAAGTCGATTGGGTTTCTCTCTTAAGGGGCCCATGGGTAACAAATGACCGTTCCCCAGCAAACGCTGATCCATTACCACAAGTTCGAGATCACGTTTCAGCGCATAGTGCTGTAAGCCATCATCACAGACAATCACTTTGCAACCCAGCTCATCGGCGAGTTTCGCCGCGCCGCGGGCTCGAATCGGATCTATCACCACAGGCACACCGGCACGGCGGGCAATCAAACTTGGTTCATCGCCAACCACACTGGCCTCGTCGTTTGGTGAAACAAGGTGAGGATGCGCTGTCATTGTGCCCCCGTAACCGCGACTGAGAACTCCAACCGGCACACCCTGGGTTTTAAAATGCTCGACCACTGCCAACACAACCGGTGTTTTTCCGTTGCCCCCTACCGTGATATTTCCTACCACGATAATAAACGCATCGGGTTTCGATCTGGTTTTTATACCAGTGCGAAACAGGCCTCGACGTACGCCACTTATTAAACAAAATAAGGCAGAAAACGGCCACAGCAGCCAAGCTACTAGTGACTTCTTGTACCAAAGCTCCTGCACAGCGCTCACTATTGGGTCTCACCAAACTGCAGTGCATGAAGTTGTGCATAATGGCCTTTTTTCGCCAGCAGTTCGTCGTGTCGGCCTTGCTCGAGAATTCGCCCTTGATCCACAACGATGATTTGGTCCGCTTTTTCGATGGTAGACAAGCGATGCGCCACCACCAACGACGTACAGGATTGCTGCAGTTTCTCCAGAGCATCCTGAATGAGTTTTTCTGACTCGGTATCCAGTGCCGAGGTGGCTTCATCGAGAATGAGTACCGGCGCTTTGGCCAGAATAGCCCGGGCAATTGCAATACGCTGGCGTTGTCCGCCCGACAACATCAGACCGTTTTCACCAATAACCGTTTCGAGGCCGTCATCCAACATGCCGACAAACTCAGTAACATGAGCCATATCAGCCGCTTGTTCAATTTCGTCACGACTGACTTTGTCGGTTACACCGTAGGCGATGTTATTTGCAATGGTATCGTTAAACAACGTGACATGTTGCGACACCGAAGCAAACTGCTTTCGAAGGGCTCGCAATTCAATATTATTGATGTTCTCACCATCAAGCAGCACCTGGCCCTGCTGCGGAATATAAAATCGGGTTAAGAGTGAAGAAATGGTTGATTTACCGCTACCAGATTTACCCACCAGCGCGATAGTTTCGCCGGGTTTAGCCTGAAAACTGATATTGGTTAACGCTGGACGTTCTTTACCCGGATAGCAGAATGTGACCTCATCAAAAGCGATATTACCTTCGGCCCTGTCGATCACTTTTGTTCCCGTATTGACTTCAATTTCTTCATCGAGCGTTTCAAATATACTGTTACAGGCGGCCATACCCCGCTGATACTCATTGTTTACGGTGGTCAGTTGCTTAAGTGGTTTAAGCAACATCACCATGTAAATCACCACATTGATAAAAGTACCGGGAGTAAGTTCATCAAGAATTTCTGGCAAACTGGCCATAAATAACACTACAGCAAGCGCAATTGAAGCAATAACCTGAATGGAGGAAACGCTCAGGATTTGGGTTACCGCCAGCTTCATGGTCTGCTGGCGGTTATGATTGTTTTTCTGAGCAAAGCGTTCACGTTCGAAGTCCTGGCCGCCGAACATCAAAATCACTTTATGGCCCTTCACGGCCTGCTCCACGGATTCAGTCACACTCCCCATGGATTTTTGAATGTTGCGGCTGACCTTGCGAAAACGCTTACTGACAAAAGACGCTATAACAGCAACCACCGGGCCAATAACCAGAAATATCGCCGACAGCTGCCAGGAGTAATACAGCATAAAGCCAAGTACGCCAATGATGAACGCGCCTTCACGTACAATGGTAAGTAACGCTTTACTGGCAGCATTGGCAACCTGCTCGGTATCATAGGTCACTTTACTGATCAGCGTGCCCACCGCTTGCTGATCATGAAATGACACCGGCAAATGCATGTATTTTTCAAATAATTGCTGTCGCATGGTCATAACAACCCGGGAGCCAATCCAGCTTAGCGTGTAGGTACCAAGAAAATTAAACAACCCGCGCAAAATGAAAAGCGGCACGATGCAAATAGCAGCAAGGCGCAGGAAATCACTGTCTCCGGCACCAAGGGATTCATCAATCAGGGTTTTCGTATTTGAGATGACAAAAGTATCTACCGCGGAATAGCCAATCATGCCGATGACTGCAACGAAAAAGGCCAGTTTGTAGGGTTGCAGATAGCTGAAGAAACGGCGTTGATTACTTGCCGCTGGATCGGGATTTTGCATGTATTCTCATCACTTAATTATCGCTCGTCGCTATTGTAACTGGAAATGGAAGAATTCCCAATGATGACACTGTTTTAGCCAATATAACGGAGCGATGCATTATTCAACCAGCTCGTGGAAATGGGGCTGAACCAGTAACAATTCAATCTTGATGTTGCACACGATTATCGAACCAACGTGGACTGATTTCTCGGTTAAACGGCTGTGCTATCACGTTATCCGTTGTTATGGTGAGCCGCACGTATCCGTGCTGTCCAGTGTCGTACACTTCGCTTCCCACGTTAACATATCGCGCCTGCACCTCCTCATCGGGCAACTGCCATCGATGAAATGCGCCTGTGGTAAACACCGTTACTTTGGGTGAGACAGCAGTGACAAATGCGCGAGACGACGACGTGTCGCTGCCATGATGAGGGGCGATAAGTAAATCAGACTGCAACTTCATGCCCGGTTCTTTTTCGAGTAAATATAGCAAATCATATTCAGACGATTTGGGGATGTCGCCAGCAATAAGCAATGAGCGCCCGTTTTCGCTTATACGAAGTACACAGGATTGGGCGTTGTTATCTAAGGTATTGCCCGGCCTGGGCCATAGCACCGAAAATGAGATGTTCTGCCATTGCCAGGCATCGCCTCGCTGACAACCCTTGAGGTTATCTCGAACGTCAGTGGCTACGGGTTCATGACTTAATTGCGACAGTAAACCAATATCCTTTCTACCGCCAGCATGGTCATCGTCGCCATGGGTGAAAATAACGTGGTCGACCCGCTTAATATTCAGATGCCTGAGTGTGGGAATGACAACTGTGCGCAACATATTGCCCTGTTCAAAAGAAGGACCTGAATCGATTAACACTGCCCTCTCTCCACGGGAAATGACGATAGCGGAACCGTGACCCACATCAAAAACATGCACTATCCAAGGGTCCGGATTCTGTTTTAGAAAAGAAAGACTCAATGGCATGCTAAGTAATACAATACACAGCCATCGAAAGCGGAACGGCGGCATAAGCAACAACAGCATGGCACATAGGGTCAGGATGGCGACCATAGGCTGAATGTTGAGCTGGCTCATTGAAAGCATCCAGGGTTGTACAAAAGTAAGGCCACTCACCAGTATACTCATCACGAAATCAGCGATATCTAACAGCCAGTTTGGCTGCGAAGTAAAGTAATTCATTACCAGCCCCACCATTCCTAGAGGTACGATGGCAGTAACAACAGGAATGGCGAGAAGATTAACCGGCGCCGTTAATAAAGACGCAGCATCGAAAAAGCCCACCGTAACCGGGAGCAAAAGAAACGACAGCGCACATTGCGACACGATGAGCCCTTTTAGTTTGCTCAGCCGGTTTTCGCCTGTAGCCGAGTACCGACTGCCGATGAATAGCAACAACGCCAGCGCCCCTGCACTTAAGTAAAAGCTACTGCCAAAAATCCCGAACGGAAAAAGTAAAATACACGCAACAATCATTAATAAGAAGCGCTGCAGCCACGACCAGACAGCCCTGCTAAAGAACAAACCGGTTAGCAACAACACTAACAACCAGGCTCGCGCTACCGGCACCTGCCAATTAGCTAATGTGGCGTAAAGCGCGGTCAGCAACACCACAACAATAAAGGTAAAACCACGCACATTGCAGCGATTGTGCGGTAAACCCCATAACCAAAAAATCACGCCATACATCGCGCTCGCTAACACTGATGCCCAAAGTGCTACCATGCCAACGTGAAGCCCGGAAATTGAAAACAGATGTCCTGTTCCCGTTTCTCGCATTAACTGCCAATCCGCTTGCTGTAATCCCCTTCGGTCGCCGGTTAACAGTGCGACTAGCCAACGTGAGTAACCAACCTCACGACTTCTTGCAGCGGCAAAGTGATGAAAGCTAGACGCAGGTTCTGTAATGCGATTGGCGTAAGACGCGTTTACCGTACCAGAAGCCACAATGGCTTTGCTCACATACCAACTACGCTTATCGCCGCCAGGATTGAGCATACCCGATACAGGTTTAAGTTTGACACTCAGGGTAACGTGCTGGTGAAGCTGGAATCGTCCGATTGCCTTTTCTACAAATAGTAGCAATGAGGGGGACGGGAAAACCGCATCGTCGCCGAATTGATGCACAGCCAAAATCAATTGCTGATCGTGCCCAATATCGCGGGTCTGAGTTATCCGCCCCGAAACTATGACATCTTGTTGAATTTTGCTTTCAGGGAGTTGCCAAGCCAAGTACCAATGCCCTACACTTGCCATCCAAATCATTCCTGACATTATCCCGCTAATCATAAATGAGACGACAGTAAACGGTTTCGTCGTTTGCCCGTACCAATTAGCGACACGACTATTTTTTTTGATAAGCCTGACAAGGTGCTTGTTAAATACATCGCGATGTATCGCAATATGGATAATGATCACAATACAGGCTGTTAGCACAATCCAGCGTTTGCCCGGCAGGAATGGCCAGTATCGAGCAGACATGGCGGAAAGACTGAATCCCGTGGTCCAAACGGTGAGATATTGGTACATCTGAGAAGTGCTTGTTTTTAACTGAATGAATGTATGCCAAAAAAATTTATAAGACGTTTTTTACCAGATCATCAGACAATAAAGCATAACCGAGCGCTACGGATCTTTGGTACCGTCTTGCATGAGCCGAACCTATGGCACCTGAACCGACGTTCGGCCAGCCACGCTTTTGGCATCGGCTTATTTTTCGCGTTTTGGCCAGTGCCATTTCAAATGTGGCTTTCTGCTGCGACAGCCATACCCTTCCGGGCAAATTTGCCGCTTTCTGTAGCAACGGTCTGGATAACAAACCCATTCACCATGCCACCCATTTTTTATGCTGCATATAAAGTGGGTACCACCGTACTCGGCACGCAACCGCAACACTTTGAATTACAGTTCAGTTGGAAATGGATCATAGAAAGCATTGAAACCATTGGTCCTGCTTTTCTGGTGGGATGTGGAATTTGCTCTGTGGTGTTTGGCTTATTAGGCTACGTTGGCCTGAATTTCCTTTGGCGCTTTTCTGTGAAGAAAAGCTGGCGGGCAAGGCAGGAAGCCCGACGCCATCGCGCTTCCTGAGTACTTCATTTTAAAGGTTAACCATTGCGGTTAACCTTCATACAAACCGTGTTCTGATAATACGGCGAGTAACTTTTCTTCATCCCAAACCGCAACACCTAAATCCTGAGCTTTGGTCAGTTTAGAACCGGCCTTTTCACCAGCAACTAGAAAGTCTGTTTTTGCCGATACGGAACCCGCCACTTTAGCACCAAGTTGCTGCAGTAGCGCTTTGGCCTCATTACGCCCCATGGCCGTCAGTGTGCCAGTCAGCACGCAAGTCTGACCGTCAAAGGGCAATTCTGCAGAATCCACTTGTTTAATCTCAGGCCAATTGATGCCCGCCGATAACAGGTTATCGATAATTTCACGGTTATGCGCTTCATGAATAAAATTATACACATGGGTTGCTACCACTTCCCCCACATCTGAAACCGCTTTGAGAGCCTCAATGTCGGCAGCGTATAAGTTATCGAGCGTGTAGAAGTGATTTGCAAGATTGGCCGCTGTGGCTTCACCTACTTCACGAATACCTAAGGCATAGAGAAAACGCGGGAGCGTGGTCGTTTTCGCTTTTTCAAGTGAGGTCAGCAGGTTTGAAGCCGATTTCTCCGCCATCCGCTCCAGGCTCACCAACTCGCCCAATGAAAGATTGAAAAAATCTGCGGGACTTTTTACCAGTTCCGCATCAACCAATTGATCTACCAACTTATCCCCTAAGCCATCAACGTCAAACGCTTTGCGTGAAGCAAAATGCTTCAGAGCTTGCTTTCGCTGTGCACCACAAACAAGACCGCCAGTGCAACGTGCCACGGCCTCATCTTCCAGTTTTTCTACCTGTGAGTCACACACCGGACAGGTTTGTGGAAACGACACTTCCCGGGTATCGTCTGGGCGCTTATTTTCCACCACAGACACAACCTGCGGGATCACATCGCCAGCCCGTCGAATGGTAACAAAGTCACCAATACGCACGCCGAGACGGGCAATTTCATCCTGATTATGCAAGGTGGCGTTTGATACCGTCACCCCACCAACGAAAACGGGCTCCAGACGCGCAACAGGCGTAATTGCACCGGTTCTGCCTACTTGGAACTCCACATCAATTAAACGTGTGATTTCTTCCTGTGCAGGAAACTTCTGGGCGATAGCCCAGCGCGGTGCGCGGGCAACAAAGCCTAGAGTTTGTTGCAGTTCAATGTTGTCGACTTTAAACACCACACCGTCGATGTCGTAAGGTAAAGCGTCACGCTTTTCCAAGATTTGATGATAGTAATCCAGACAACCCGATGCCCCCTCAGCCACAGACACTTCCGGGCACAAAGGTAACCCCCACTCGCCCAGCGATTTCAATCGTTCACTATGCAGCTCTGCCAGGGCAAAATCATCTGGCGTCACGACACCTAATGAATAGCAATAGAACATGAGCGGGCGCTTTGCAGTAATGCGACTGTCAAGCTGTCGAAGGCTGCCGGCAGCGGCATTACGCGGGTTGGCAAACACCTTTCCCCCTTCGGCACGCTGGCGCTCATTCAATTTATCAAAGCCCGCCTTAGGCATGAACACTTCACCCCGTACCTCAATGCGAGCCGGGATATTATCCCCCTTCAGACGCAGCGGTACGTTTCCAATGGTTTTAACATTCTGGGTAATGTTCTCGCCCACCTGCCCGTCACCACGGGTCGCGGCCTGTACCAATAAGCCGTCTTCATACAATATGCTTACCGCTAAGCCGTCGAGTTTTGGCTCACAGCTATAAATCAATTTTTTATGATCTTTAAGTCTATCGCCAATACGCTTTTCGAACGCATTTAAAGATGCCTCATCAAATGCGTTATCCAAAGACAGCATAGGCACTTCATGGGTGACCTGATCGAAAGCAGAAAGCGGTGCACCTCCTACCTTCTGGGTGGGAGAATCCGGGGTGATGAGATCGGGATGTTCAGCTTCGAGGGCTTTTAATTCTTTGAACAGGCGGTCATATTCAGCGTCAGGCACTGAAGGCGCATCCTGCACATAATATTGGGTGTTATATTCGTTAATCGTATCGCGAAGGTTAGCAATACGACTATCAACAGATGGGTTTTCAGACATAAAGATCTCTTACAAAAAAAGCTGCCGCAATAATGCGGCAGCGGGTAAATCATGTGCGGGTAATCATTCGCCGACGTTCAAATTCGCGGATTTTCTCCATGTACTGCTGTAACCCTTGTTTCGTTAGTACACTTCGCCGCCCATCGAGGATTTGTGCGTTAAATTCATCGGCAATTTTGCGTGCTGCATTGTGCATCATGTTAAAGACCTGATGGGCATCCCCTTCAATGGGCAAAATCATAAACAGCGACACGCCTTGGGTGGAGAACGTTTCCAGATTATCGATATCGAACACACCCGGCTTGAACATATTGGCTAAGCTAAATAATACAGGGCCCTTACCATTAGAATTCACGTGGCGATGAAAAATATCCTGATCACCAAATTTAAAGCCCAGCGTGAGCAACAATGGCAACAGTGTAGCACCGGAAATTGTCGACTCTTCCGGCGCGCGAACATTGATCACAAGTACTTCCTGCTCAGATTCACTCAGCGGTGCTTCATCAGCGGCAGGCTGTGACGCCGCGCCGGCGACCTGGGTTTCATCAAAATCAATGTTCATCTGATCATCGCCGAAATTCGGCTCCTGGCGACGGCGAACTGTGCCACGTTTACGTGATGAACGCTTTGCATCGCTGTCGTACTGCTCGTCGGCATCAGCACCATCGTCTGGCACTGACTGAGGGTCGAGCTGAAAATCGTCAGCAGGCACCGAATTTTGTTGCTCAGTTTCCGCAGTCGTTGTACCTGTGTGGTTCTCTGCCGACGCATCTTTGCGAATAAGGAATCCTGGTGGCTCAGGTATCCCTTCATCAGTCAAATCTTCACCATTAACCGGGCGACCTGACTTTATGTGCGGCTTAGGATTTGTGACAACAGAACCGTAAAGCTTTACGGGTTCCTCAGAAGCATCTTCTGACGTATCCTGCGGATTGATGTCGAGAAAATCTTCATCCGCAGTGATGTCTGAATTCGTTGGCGCGGGCTTTGTAGAGGACACCACACGTACCTCGCCAAGACCTAAGTCATCGTAATTTTTTTGCTCTTCATTGGTATCGTCTTGTTCCGGCCACTCTTCCTGAACATCGCGAGAACGCTGATGAGAATCATCATGCCATTGACGGGGTTCAATTCGCTCTTTACGGGTTTGAGTCTTATTCTTGCGAATTTTCCAAATACCGTGCGCAAGCACAGCAATGATAAAGCAAGTACCAAAGATAAGGAGTGATAAACGTAGTTCATCCATTTAATTCGTTCGCCCTTTTTTTTATGCTTCGACGAAGGCCATGGCTTCATCAACATCCACTGCTACCATACGTGATACACCTGGCTCAGCCATGGTAACACCGGTTAAGTGGGTTGCCATTTCCATCGCAATCTTATTGTGGGTGATATAGATAAATTGCACCGATTTCGACATTTCTGATACCAGTTTACAGAAACGCCCCACGTTGGCGTCATCCAGCGGCGCATCCACTTCGTCGAGTAAACAGAAGGGCGCCGGATTAAGCCGGAAAATTGCAAACACCAATGATAAAGCGGTTAAGGCTTTTTCTCCACCGCTTAACAGGTGAATTGTACTATTTTTCTTGCCCGGTGGACGGGCCATGATAGTGACGCCTGTTTCAAGCAAATCGTCATCGGTTAGCGCCAAATACGCAGAACCACCGCCGAATACCTTCGGGAACAGTTGTTTCAAGTCGTCATTAACCTGTTCAAAGGTCGCTGAGAATCGGGTTTTGGTTTCTTTATCTATCTTGCGGATTGCCGTTTGTAATGTATCCAGCGCCGAGACCAAATCATCAAATTGCGTGTCGAGGTGCTGTTTACGTTCAGCCTGCGTTTCATACTCTTCCACCGCGGCAAGGTTCACAGCCCCTAAACGGCTAATTGCAGCAGACGTTTTATCGAGCTCCTGCTGCCAGCTTTGCTCATCGGCATCGTCGCTTAATTCTGGCAATATTTCTTTTAACGACTGCCCCGTTTCCTGCAGTTGCTCGAGCACAGACATCGCTCTTACCCGGGCACCTTCAATTTCAATATTCAAACCATCGATGACAGACTGACGCTGTTGAATTTTAATTGCCAGCCCTTGGTGACCTTGCTGTGCCTCTCGTAGCAGGCCTTCCATCTCAGTTAACGATTCTTGTTTTTCAATCCGCGCAGCTTCGATATCTTCACGCTGAATGAGCAGTTGTTGCAGTTGCTCTTCTTGCAACGCCAAAGGTTGACTAAGTGATTGTTTTTCCCTATCCAATTCCACTTCTCGCTGCTGATACTCAACCAGTTGAGCATCGTTACGCGTAACCTGTTGGCGATACATTTCCTGCTGATTTCGCTGTTGCTGAACGGTGAGCTCGAGCTGATGTTTACGGGATTTCTGCTGCTCAGCACTTTGACGGCTATCCCGTAGACGTTGCTCCAACGACTCCCGGTTGTATCGTGCCGACTGCTCTTCTTCTTCGGCATCCATCAACTGCATTTCGAGATCTTCAAGTTGTTCTGTGAACGTTTCGAGCTGTTCATCATCCCGCGCCAAATTAAGCTGCTGACGGGCGAGTTCTTCGTTCGTTTTTGACTGCTGGTAAGCCAGTTGCTCAGCTTGTTGAATAAATAAATCGAGTTGGTGACGTTGCTGTTGTAATTGTTGTTGCAGTTGTACGTGTTGTTGACGGTTCTCATCGACTTGCCGCGCCAGGGTCGTTAACCGCTCCTCAGCAATCTCAAGCGCCTGTTTACAAGCGGTGACTTTATCCGTAGACAACGCAATATCGTTTTCCAGCATACGCATTTGAGCCAATCGCTGTATCGCGCCTGCGGTCTCTTCCTGCGCCGTTTTATGAATAAGCCAGTCTTTCCCCAACCAACTGCCGTCTGCGCATATTACCGAGTCGTGAGGTTCAAGAGACGGTAACAGATCGCGGCCTTGGGAAAGCGTTTCAACCAGCCGAATGCGATAAAAACAGGCAGGTACATAATCTCCGTCGATAATTTCAGCCAGGGTACCAGTGCGGGTTGTATCCTGTAGGGAAAGTGCGAACAAACGATGGCCGGTAGGAAAGTAATCCACCGAGGCAATGATCGTTTCCAGTGAATATTCTTCTGCAACCAGTGGATCGTTAAGCCATACGGAAACTTGCTCCATCAACGGCTCATAGCCGGGTTTTACTTTAACAGACTGCCAAAGCTTAGCCACACCAGCGGGCAATGCAGCCGCTTCTGACGCCGCCAACTCTTGTAAACTTTCCAAAGCAGCAAACCGCGATTCAAGTTGATGCAAATATCGCTGAGCATCGGTGAACTGTGCCTGCGCTTGTTGGTGCGTATCTCTAGCAGTTTGGTGCGCTTCCTGAGCCAGATTGATTTCATCCTCGGCTATGGCAAGCCGCTCTTCATAAATAGCCAGGCCACGTTGGGCTTCATCCTGTTTTGCATCCAGGGTGTCGTCTTGCAAGGCTGATAGTTCTTCGTTTAACTCACCAATACGTTGAGTGGTGCGAAGTTGCATGGTGGTTGTAGACTGAATTTGGCTGTGTAGCCCCTGCACTTTCTGCTTTAAACCGTGATAAAGATTTTCTTGCTCGCGGCGTTTTTGGTTAAACTCCCGAAGCGCAGATTCAGCCAGCGATTCCTGCTCCGCGGCTTGATCAATGGTTTCTTCTAGCATCAATAGCTCAGGCTCTGAAGCTTCCAGTGTTTGCGTGGCCATAGCGAGAGCATTTCTGGCCTCTTGTAAGGAAACGGCTAACAGCGCACGGCGTTCTTTCAGTCCTTCAAGTTCCGCATCAATTTGTGTTTCACGCTGCTGACTGTGCAACGCGTTTTGTTCAATACGGGTGATTTGTGTAGACACGGTGAACAAATTTTGCTGCAAATCATCCAGCGTCGCTTTTATCTCTTCGGCCTGGGTGCGATAGGTTTCGATACCGGCTTCGTCGCCACGCTGCTGCGCAATCAGGGCGTCGAGTTCATTTTGTAGTTGGGCCTTTTCACCTTCCACTTTTTCAATGTGATCACTGTGCTTTAACCAGCGAAGTGCAGAAAGCTCACTTTTTAATTTACGCTCCGACGCTTTAAGTGCCTTATATCGTTGGGCTGCGGCAGCCTGTCGTTGCAGTTTCTCCAGTTGCCTGCCCAGTTCACCACGCACATCTTCAAGGCGTTCCAGGTTGTCTTGGGTATGACGAATGCGGTTTTCAGTCTCCCGACGGCGTTCTTTGTATTTTGAAATCCCTGCTGCTTCTTCAATAAAGACGCGCAATTCCTGTGGTTTAGACTCGATTAAACGGGAAATCATTCCTTGCTCGATAATCGCGTAACTACGGGGCCCGAGTCCGGTACCTAGAAATAAATCAGTAATATCACGACGACGGCACTTCGTCCCGTTTAGAAAATAATGTGACTGTGCTTCCCGGGTAACCAACCTGCGTACCGCCAGTTCGTTATACTGAGCATATTCGCCGCCTATCCGACCAGAACTGTTATCGAACACCAGCTCCACAGAGCATTGCCCTACCGGCTTTCGCGCCGATGAGCCATTAAAAATAACATCGGTCATGGCGTCGCCACGGAGATTTTTCGCAGAACTTTCTCCGAGAACCCAACGTACTGCATCGATAACGTTTGATTTTCCGCAGCCATTAGGGCCAACAATGGCGGTCATGTCGCCGGGAAAAGGAATAGTGGTAGGATCGACGAAAGATTTAAAACCAGCGAGTTTGATTTTCTTCAGACGCATGCATGCTCCCGGGTTAAATGACACCCAAGAGAAACATCATTGCGATAGAAACATGCCGGAAAAATCAGCATCGACGTTTTTTCACCCAATTATCGTGAAAACTCACGGTATGAGAAAGCTCACATTATTATTATGCCCTGACTCTACCAAAACTAACACGCTGTAACAATTGGGTTTTAGCTTTGTAAAATCAGGCAGGTATAATATGTTGGCTTAGTTATCACTTGTTCGGTGGTGCCCGTTTAATACCCCCTAAACCTCTACAGGAGTTAAGATGCAGAGTAAAAGTGGTTTCAGTTACTTTCTTTCCGGCTTCAGCCTGATCACAACCAAAGGCCTCAAGCGATTTGTATTTATTCCCCTGATTGTGAATTTGCTGCTTTTTTCAGTGGCGTTTTACTTTCTTTATGGGCAAATTGGTGAAGGGATCACCTGGTTAATGAGCCTGATCCCCGAGTGGCTTGGCTGGCTAAAAAGCTTTATTACTTTTATTCTTTGGCCTGTTGCCGTGGTCTCGGTATTACTGATTTTCGCACTCATTTTCGGCACCTTAGCGAATTGGATAGCCGCCCCATTCAATGGCATTCTTTCAGAAAAAGTAGAACGGCATTTGTCTGGAAAATCAATTGGCGACGAAGGCGTTTGGTCGTTGATTAAAGACGTGCCTCGCATGTTAGGAAGAGAGCTCGCTAAACTGGTTTGGTACCTGCCCCGCGCCATCGTATTTCTGTTTTTGTTTCTGTTACTGCCAGTAATTGGACAATTGTTGTGGTTTGCTTTTAATGCCTGGATGATGGCAATTCAATATTGTGATTACCCTTACGATAACCACAAAGTGCCTTTTCGCGTGATGCGATACCATCTCGGGCAACACAAGACCAAGTGTTTTTCGTTTGGCGTAGGTGTGAGCCTGTTTTCTCTGGTACCGCTGCTTAATTTCGTTGTTATGCCGGTTGCCATCTGTGGTGCCACCGCCATGTGGGTTGACCACCTTAAACCAGACTTCGACCAACGTTAATTATTAACACTAAATTTGCTATCAGAATTGAGCCGGAAGATCTTCCTGCTCAATATCTGTTTTTTGGCTGCTTTCTTCATCATTTGACGCCCCAAGAAACCCATTATATCGGTTAAGCCATTTACTGGCCTGAGGCGTCTGCCCTGCCTTTTGAAATGCCTGAAATAAATTCATGAATATTGGGCGCTGTGCCGCTGGTCGTGTGAGCTGTTGCCGCCACAAGGCCATGTAAATGGGAGGGATATCGCCACTATCGTGATGTTCAAGAAACGTGATATGGCCTGAGGGCTTATAAGCACGTATGTCGCTGCGAGCACAACTTTGTGCTGGCCAAATTCCTACTCCCGGTTGCAGTTTTTGCCAATTATCGAGGGTAGACAACGGCGCGTAGGTGAGCTTGCCATCAAATATTAAATTAGGTGCATCGCCGCTGCCACAGTAGCGCTCAGCCGCGTTTTTCCCCAGTGCATACTCGTCAACGAAACCGGCAAAGTGCGCCAACTCGTGCACTAATACCGCGTACGAATCGATAAGATCAAGGAACATTACGCCATTATTCACATTGGCCTTGCCTTGTTCAGACACCACGATTGCATGGGTGAGCTGACGTTTTTCAACGGCATTTGCCAAAGGCCGTACATCGCAGCCAAGGCGGGGCTGACCTTTATATTCAGCCTGGCAATCCAGACTGCCTTTTTCGAGCCAAACGGGAGTATCTAAGCACACCGCTAAATTATTAAAACGCCGATCTTTACGAAATGCCCCGACCAGCTCATCGGCTTTAACAATAGTGGAAAGCGAGGTGGCGAACACCCCTACTCGCTGCGCACAATCTGTATTCTGCCAGTTACGGGCCCGGACATTTCCGGCTTTAAACGGCGCATAGTCTGCCAGCACTCGTTTTACTTTTTCCGCCATAACGTGGCCACCATCTGCAGCCTGCTCTATCCAGTTCCGGGCTGCATCGCGATTTCCATCGTCCCACAACAAACGACCATACTGAAACGCACTTTGCGGATAATCATTCGCCGTGATCCTGAGCCAGGCTCGGGCTTCTTCAGGCTGCTCATTGAGCATATACCAATCCGCTAATGCAGCCTGTGCAGGCAGGTAGCCCTGCTTCGCGGCCCGTTTAAGCCAGGTTTCCCGCTTTTGCGGATCTTCGGTGGCCATGCCGTAGGCCAACTGTGCTTCGGGCACATTGCCGATGGCAGCGAGTCCCATTAACCGGTCGCTTTTCTCATCATCACCTATAAGCTGATACAACGCCCAGGCCGCGTCGGCATTATCCAGTGCAACGAGCTTGTTCAACCAATATTCAGAATTATTCAGCGACGCCCAGGCAACCAAACGAGTCTCAGCAACCTCACTGCCGTTTCGCGCGGCTTCCCACAAAATGGGCGCAGGCTTCTCGGCATATTCGGCATTAAGCAGGAGCTGTTTACTGTCGTGACTGGTGTCAGCCGCTACTAACAGAATTGCCAGCAGGGCAACAATGAATCCACGCATAAAAGAACGTTGTTATTCCGCAGCGTCGGTAGACTGGCGAAGGCGGTTGAGTTCAATTCTGGCATAACGATGCTCTACATAATCGTATACGTTAGTGCTAAGTGCCAGTTTGAAGTAATTGGAAGCAATGCCTTTATTTCCTAGCGCCGAGTGATACTTCCCTAAATAGAAATAGGCTTCACATAAGCGGTCGGTCAATTCTTTTTGACTCGAAATACCTTCAATGAGAGAGTTGAGCAGGTCGTTTTCTGAGGCCGAACCGAGGAACAATTCGACCAACTTCACCGCCCAGTGATTTTGGTTTAATTGGCTGCTTGCTTTGAGTAAATACGCCTGCGCTTCTTCAGCATTCACATCATGCTTGGCAAAATAGGTCCACAATACGCGAAACGGGTCGCTTTGGTCCTTAACCTGGAACTTTGCCAGATCATCAACCGCTAAATCGGCACGACCACCATAATAAAGCGCAATGCCCCGATTCAGAAAAGCAAAATCGTATTCCGGATCAATATCTAACGTTGAGTCGAACGCTTCATAAGCCTGAATGAAGTCTAGTTGCTGAACGAAGTGAATCCCCATGGAATTGTAGGCTTCTGCCATATCGGGTTTCAGCTGCAGCGCCTGAGAATAATCGTACTGCGCTAAGCCGCCTAACCCTACACTGTCGTAAAGCATGCCGCGTTGATAAAGCAACTCGGCTCTGTCTTCTTCAGGAATTGATGCATTAGCCAGAATTTGGTTATAACGGGCAATGGCCATTTGTGAGCGCGGATTTACCGGCGCGGGTTCTGCCAGCAATAAGTTACCCATTTCAGCTTTCTGTTCCGGCACAGGCTGGCTGGCACAACCAGATAGAGCGACAGTAAGAGAAGAAAAAAAGATGAGACTAATGACTTTACGCATGTTAAAAATGTGTCTACTCACTATAAAAAAACAAGGATGCGGGAGACTGTCTTCCTGACAGCAAACGATGGCTGACACCATCGCTGATTTACATTAAAAAGTAAAGCCTGCGTCACAAGAGAAATGTCATGGAAAATAAAAGAATAACACAACTAATAGAATCTGCCCAAACCGCCCGGGAGAACGCCCACGCCCCCTACTCCGGCTTTCATGTCGGCGCAGCGGTTCTTACCACCGGCGACAACATCTTTTCAGGCTGTAATGTGGAAAATGCAGCTTATCCCCTAGGCCAGTGCGCAGAAGCCACCGCTATTGGTGCAATGGTGGCTGGCGGCGCTAAAAAAATAACAGCGATTGTTATATCCAGTCCCAACGAGAGCTTATGTTTTCCCTGTGGGGGCTGTCGCCAGAAAATTGCTGAGTTTGCCGATGATGAGACCCCGGTTATTATGGTCACCGACGGTGGTCAACAGGAAACCTTTACCGTTGGCGAACTATTACCTCACGCTTTTCGGTTCAGCAATTTAAGCGCTGGCAAAGAAAAAGCCTGACAGTGCATTGTCAGGCTTTTGATAATCGATTTGTGGCGTTCGAATAATACCGGCTATTTGCTTTTCGCATTCAGTGCCGCAAGTTGCTCTTCAGTGGCGGGCAGTTGATGGTTTTCTTTCCACTCGCTGTAAGGCATTTTATAAATAACCTCGCGGGCGGTATCGTAGTCCATCTCAATCCCTTCATCAGCTGCCGCCTTTGCGTACCACTTCGCCAGACAGTTTCGACAAAAATCCGCCAGAATCATCAGCTCAATATTCTGTACCTGCTTGTTGTCGTCCAAATGTTCCAGTAAACGACGAAATGTAGCCGCCTCAATGCGGGTTTGTTGCTCGTTGGTCATATTCTTCTCCAATAAAAAAGGGCGCTATAACAGCGCCCTTACATCATGATACTTTCAGCTAGAAGACTGACGATATTACTCGCCTTTGTCTTCTTCTTTAGCCTGTGGAGCTGGCTTTTCAAGCAGCTCTTTGATGCTCAGACGTACGCGGTTCTGACGGTCGATTTCCATTACTTTCACGTCAACCATTTCGCCTTCTTTCAGGTAGTCGGTTACTTTGTTCACACGCTCGTGAGCGATTTGTGAAATGTGAACCAGACCTTCCTTACCAGGCAATACTTCTACGAATGCACCGAAGTCTACGATACGGGTGATCTTACCGTTGTAGGTTTTGCCTACTTCGATTTCAGCCGTTACGCCTTCAATCATGCCGATAGCGATATCTGCTTTAGCACGCTCAGTTGCGAAGATCTTAATAGTACCATCATCTTCGATTTCGATGTTGGTGTCAGACGCTTCAGTGATAGAACGAATCATCGCACCACCTTTACCGATGACGTCACGGATCTTGTCCTGATCAATCTTCATGGTGTAGATGCGCGGAGCGAATTCGCTCAGCTCTTCACGGTGACCGGTGATCGCCTTATCCATTACGCTCAGAATGTGTAAACGGGCTTCTTTAGCCTGCTTAAGGGCAATCTGCATAATTTCTTTGGTGATACCTTCGATCTTGATATCCATCTGCAGCGCAGTGATACCTTCGGTAGTTCCGGCTACTTTAAAGTCCATGTCACCCAGGTGATCTTCGTCACCCAGAATGTCAGACAGAACCACGAAGTTTTCGTCGCTCTTCACCAGACCCATCGCGATACCCGCAACAGACGACTTAATAGGTACACCCGCGTCCATCAGGGCCAGAGAGGTACCACATACAGACGCCATAGAAGACGAACCGTTAGATTCAGTGATTTCAGAAACCACACGCACTACATACGGGAATTCTTCTTCAGAAGGCATAACCGCCTGAATACCGCGCTTCGCCAGACGACCGTGGCCGATTTCACGACGCTTTGGTGAACCGATCATGCCGGTTTCACCC
Source organism: Alteromonas sp. ABH2_165 (assembly GCF_056159945.1). Lineage (NCBI taxonomy): Bacteria > Pseudomonadati > Pseudomonadota > Gammaproteobacteria > Alteromonadales > Alteromonadaceae > Alteromonas > Alteromonas sp. ABH2_165. Next base: position 290,553 of record NZ_JBSWWF010000003.1, on the reverse strand, counting down.
ACACAGTATGGAGGGAAGTTGTAGTGCAGCATGAACTTGCTGTCACGCTTGCCCTGCAGTTCGTCAATCATCTGTGCGTCACGTTCTGTACCCAGCGTAGCAACAACCAGTGCTTGGGTTTCACCACGGGTGAAAACAGCAGAACCATGCGTACGTGGCAGTACGCCAGTCGCAACGTCAAGAGCACGAACCATAGCCGGATCACGACCATCGATACGCGGCTCACCAGCCAGGATGCGTGAACGTACTACGTCACTTTCCAGGTCGTGCAGCAGATCAGAGGCTTCTTTCGCATCTTGTTCTGGGTTCGCTTCAAGAATTTGCGCCAGCGCTTCTTCAGTCACCTTGGTGACTGCATCTTTACGCTCAAGCTTGTCAGAGATCTGGTAAGCCGCCGTCATGCCGCCTTCTGCCAGTTCTTTCACTTTCGCTTTCAGCTCAGTGTTTTCAGCTTTCGGTGCCCAGTCCCATGCAGGGGTGTTCACTTCAGCAGCAAATGCTTTAACCGCTTCAACAACAGCTTGCGACTGTTCGTGACCGAACATTACCGCACCCAGCATGACGTCTTCAGACAGTACGCTGGCTTCCGATTCAACCATCAGTACTGCACTTTCAGTACCGGCAACAACCAGGTCAAGCTCACTTTCAGGCTGCTCTGAGAATCGAGGATTCAGAATATATTCGCCGTCTTTGTGACCTACACGGGCTGCACCAACAGGACCGTTAAAAGGAATACCAGAGATTGCCAGCGCCGCAGAAGTACCAATCAAAGAAATGATATCAGTTGGGATTTCCGGGTTTGCAGACAGAACGGTAACAACAACTTGTACTTCGTTGAAGAAACCTTCTGGGAACAGTGGACGGATTGGACGGTCGATCAGACGTGCAGTCAGGGTTTCACCCTCTGACGGACGACCTTCACGTTTGAAAAAGCCACCCGGGATTTTACCGGCTGCGTAGGCTTTTTCTTGATAATTAACTGTCAGCGGAAAGAAATCCTGATCCGCTTTCGCTTCTTTTTTACCAACTACAGTTACCATTACGGAGGTGTCGTCCATGCTGGCGATGACTGCTGCAGTTGCCTGACGTGCGATTACGCCAGTTTCCAGAGTTACAGTATGCTGACCATACTGAAAAGAATGAGTAATAGGAGTCACTATATGTCCTTTATTTTCTTTAGATATATATTCGCTTTTAAACGCGGCGCATAGTATAGCCGCGAAGTCCATCTAATGCCATTATCAAATGTGTAAACTGTTGTCACAACGAATTTAATGACATTAATGTGTTATCACATCGAATCCAACGGGGTTTTCTACGAAAAACCTTGGCTTTTGTTCGTTTTTTCATCATATTGACATATAAATCCGTAAGCTTGAATAGTGTTACAGATTAGGAGATGTCTTAATGCTGGTACTTCGACTGAATAAAGCCGGTATGCCTCAGGAATGGGTTCAGCCCGAGGAAGCAGCCAGGCTGTATTGCCAAAATAAAGTCTTATTCGAATTGGGAGCCACTGCCTGTACACTCCACGGTGGTTGGAACAATGCCGGTTTACAAAGCACCCTTAGCCTGTCCAGCATTATCGCCTGCGACGGTAAGGTTACCGATGTAAACGGTAAAGTTGCATTAAACAACCGCTACCTTTTTAGACGTGACAATCACCTTTGTCTCTATTGCGGACAGCATTTTAGTCCCAGCCAGCTCACCCGCGACCACATCATTCCCCGCTCCCGTGGTGGCGAGGACAAGTGGACAAATGTGGCTACTGCTTGCCAGCGTTGCAACCATGCTAAAGGCGCGCTCACGCCGGAAGAAGCCAATATGCCGCTGTTGGCCGTGCCTTTTAGACCAAACCTCTACGAGCGTTTTTACTTAATGAACCGTCGGATACTTGCCGACCAGATGGCATTCCTAAGCAATTATTTCACTCACCAACGGGAGTGGGATTAGCTTAAGCTTCCGAGATTACTCATCAAAGCCTGCTTTTAGCGCAGGCTTGCTGTTGTGACCAACCGCCACGTGCCACAGACTCATCCAATCCTCTGAAATCTGTTGCTGCAATTTATGTGCTTCCTCGATGGGACAAAACAACGACACGGTGATACGTAACTTAGCAAACTGATTGGTTTCAATGGCAATATCCGGGTCGATATCAATAAACTCGGCTTCCATATGGCGCTCGATAAGGCTTTTATAGCGGCCTGCAACCTCACGGAAGTGTTCACAATGCTTCAACGTTCTGGCCTTAAATTCAGGCATCAGCGCATAAGGGTTGGATTCAGGTTCCATTACCAAGGTAAAGCTGTGTAAGGTATATCGACGCAAGAAATTCAGGTTTCTCACAGACTGCGTGACAAGCTGACTATTCGGTACGTACAAATGCTTACCTGTGTAAACATGGGATTCAGGGTCGACTTCCAGCAATGTGGTTTTTGCCCAGTCCATTTCTACCACTTCGCCGCGGATATTATTCATTTCGATCCAGTCGCCAACGCGGAACGGCCTTGCACCGAGATAATAAATAAATCCCATGAAACACTGAATAAATTCTCGTGTTGCTAACACAATCGCAACCATGAAAGCCGCAATGGAGATAGCTAGGCTCTGAATTTCAGAGGCCCATATCATCACAATGAGCACCAGCAGTCCGGCGTTACCCAGCTGTTCAATAATATTTATTGAATGGCGTTTATCTTCTCCCGTAGTGCGGCTTCGCTTTTTCAGCAACCATAAAACACCCCGCTTCACCAGCATATAAACAAATACCAGCAATGCTGAACTAAGGAGTTTTTGGGATTCAGTGAAGTCGACAACCGTTTGCCACCACACCTGATATTCGGTGCTGATATCTATCATAAAGCCTGGGTAACCTAAGGATTAACAAAAAAAAACACCGGCCAAAGCCGGTGTTTCTCATTATTGCAACTCGCTGCTGCTTGTACAATGCAGACCAGTGAAATTATTCCCTGATTTGACCCGTACCGTTTACCAGGAATTTTTCCGCAGTTAACGACTCCAGTCCCATTGGACCATAGGCATGCAATTTGGTGGTTGCGATACCAATCTCAGCACCAAGACCCAATTGGCTACCGTCTGAAAAGCGCGATGACGCATTAACCATCACGACCGATGCATCTACTGCGCGCTGAAAGAAATTAGCCGCAATATTGTTCTCGGTACAAATCACTTCGGTGTGATTACTGCCAAAATCAGCAATGTGCTGAATCGCGGCATCGAAATCATCTACCACACGGATTGCAATTTCGAGCCCTAAGTATTCTTCACCGTAGGCGTCTTCAGCAATGACATCCGCGTTTTCAAAATACTGTGCCCCTTTCTCGTTTACATGAACCTTCACACCGTGTTCTGCAAACGCTTTCGCTACTTGTGGCAGAAAATCACCCGCTACGGCTTCGTGTACTACCAGTCCTTCCAATGCATTACATACACCGGTACGCTGGGTTTTACCGTTGAGCAGCAGATTCATCGCTTTCTCAAGATCGGCGTCCTTGTCTACATACAAGTGACACACACCCTTAAAGTGCTGAATAACCGGTACCTTAGAATTATCGGTTACGTAGTTGATCAGCCCTTCACCACCACGGGGAATAATCACGTCGATGTAGTCGCGCTGCTCCATAAGCTCTTGCATTAACGCACGGTCAGGATCAGGAACAACACTGATCAATTCACGTGGCAAATTATGCTTTTCCAGCACATCCTGAAGTAATCCCGAAATAGCCAGACTGGTATCTAACGCTTCTTTACCGCCGCGAAGAATGACACCATTACCCGATTTGAAACACAGGGCGCCAGCATCGGCAGTCACATTGGGGCGTGCTTCGTAAATCATGCACACAACACCCAGCGGAATACGCATTTTCTTAATCTCGATGCCGTTCGGGCGAGTGCCTACCACGCGCTCCTGACCCACAGGATCATCAAGGGAAATAATCACTTCAATGCCTTCAGCCATGCCTTCGATACGTTCATCGTTAAGAGTCAGGCGGTCGATCATTGCGTCATCCAGGCCATTTTCCTTAGCTCGTGCAACTTCTTTTGTATTTACCTGTTTAATCGACTCTTTGTTAGCACGAATTGCCGCGGCCATGTCTTCAAGTACCGCATTTTTGGCGTTTTCATCAAGCACTGCCAGTTTCTGAGCGGCTTGCTTGGCGTTCTTTGCTAATGTCGTAATTAAACTCATTTTTTCTCCAGATTTGCTAAATTCTTTTTCGAAATGATGGGGCCCGTTTTCTGTTCAAACTTTAACGAGAATTCATCATTTTCTTGATTGGCGATAAAGTTGAGCAAGGTGCTACTATAATTAGAGCGCGCTTTCACCAATTTCGTCCCATCGTCTTTTCTGACGATGATGGTGTCTCCCACTGAAAACTCACCTTTAACGTCGACAATTTCTTTACTCGTCAATGACTCTGCGTCTTCAGACAATACTGGCGCAAACTCACTGTCGACAATAACTTCACCCTGAGCCCGTGTTGTATGACGCATCCAGTGCACATTTTCAGCCATCGGCTTCTCATGAGCAATAAAGTGCGTACCGGGATTTTCACCCTGCAACAACATATTAAAGGTCAACTCAGTAAACCCGTTAATAATAAATGTATCTATACCATGTGAAACGGCTTTCTCAGCGGCCTCAATCTTAGTGCGCATGCCGCCAGTACCTACACCGCCCTCTACAGCTCCCCCCGCCATCTTATAGATGTCTTCGTTGATATGCTTCACTGTCGACAACATTTTTGCATCGTCGTGAGCGTGCGGGTTTTTGTCGTAAAGACCATCAACGTCAGAACAAATGATTAGCGCGTCGGCATCGGCAGCGGCCGCTACCATTGCTGATAAATTGTCGTTATCACCCACTTTCAGTTTATCTGTGGTCACCGTGTCATTCTCATTCACGATAGGCAGAATGTTATGCTCCAGTAAGCTAAAAATCGTCTCACGAATACTGATATAACGTTCTCTGTCTCGTAAATCGGCATGTGTCAGTAACATTTGCGCTGACGGAAAATCGAACAGTCGGTCCCAGGTCGCCATCATTTCTGTCTGACCCGCGGCCGCCATCGCTTTCTTGATGGTAATGTCTGAACGCTCGCCATCTGGGAACTGATGAGCACCCGCCGCGACGGAACCTGAAGATACCAATACCACCTGCGTTCCCATTGCACGGCATTTAACAATAAACTGGGCAATGCTCAGCAGATAATGACTGCTACAGCCTTTACGATTCGGAGAAATTAACGCACTGCCTACCTTAATTACAATGCGATTCCAATTTTTGCGTACCATAAAAAATTTTACCTTAAGTTTGTTGGTGCGTTAGTAGCCGTAGTGCCCTGAAAACATCACGTCTACTCGCTGAATTCGTTAATTGATTGCTGCGCACGTATTAAATGAATTAGAGCCCGATAATTATAGTCGGATATCGTAATTTCGTTGCGGAAAACCTGTTTCATCTCAGCGCTTCGCAACGCCATTTTTCAAAGACAAAACAAAAGGCGCTTCAAGGCGCCTGTTTTTGCTAACCAATTAATTTGAGTTCTAACTATAACAAAGATTCCGCAATAACTTCAAGTCGAATTATTTATTAGATTAGCTTTTGCTTACTTTTCTGCTTAAATTCAGCCAAAACGTGTGAATTACAATAACTGTGAAACATCAAAGGCAACAGCTTGATAAATAAACCAATAATAATTCATCGATTTACTTTTACTACGCTTACTTTGCAATAAAAGTTCAATCACACAACGGACTAACTGTTTCATGCCGACCTTTCATCTCACAATTTCATTTAACGACACTAGCCAGAAATAATTTGAGTAAGATACCTTTCAAGCTGATTCAACGACGTATGCGCCGCTGAATTTTTCGACTTAAGCCCATCGAGTTCAATGAGAGCATCTTGCCGCTTTTTTTCGTTTTCAAAGGTGCTAATTAACTTCGGATGAATGTAATATTGACGACAAATTGCAGGTGTATTTCCCAGCATATTGGCAATATGTTTCACGAATGTGGTATCCCATCGACGACGCTTGTTACCAAGGTAAACTTGCTCAATGTCGGGCAAAGATGCTACACCGTATCGAGATGCGCCCCATGTGCGAAAATCTTTGCAGGTAAATTCTTCGCCGGCGTGTGAATGAATAAATTGATTTACGTCTCCGCTATCCACATCCTGCCAACGTCCATCAGTATCTTTATAGCGAAAAATAGCGTAACCCTGGGCCTGCGCGCTGTCGCAAACCAGTTCTGCTAATCTGGGATCGGATATATTCACATGACGGTCTTTACCGTGCTTACCGGTAAAACTAAACGATACACTTTGGCCTTCTTTATCTAAATGTTGGCGCCGCAACGTGGTTAAACCAAAGGTTTGATTCTGCTGGGTATAATATTTGTTGCCAGCTCGAAGCCCTGTGTGATCGAGCATCAGGCAAACCAGTGCCAGGCTCTTTTCCTTTTTCCAACCCGGCACAGCTACCAGAGACCAGCAGGCTTTGCGGAAATCGGGGAGCACATCGGCAAACTGAATGAGCTTATTGAACTTTTCTTTCTGACGAGTTTTTTGCCAGTTTTGATGATAGATATATTGTTTGCGACCTTTTATGTCGTAACCCGTAGCTTGTAGATCTGCAGTCGCTTCGTGGGCGATGCGCACATCTTGCCAATTCGGTGGAATCGCAAGTTTATTAATTCGCTTTAAGGCACGCTGATTAGCTAGCTTTCTACCACTCACATAGTAATAGCTAAACCCCTTACCCTGTTTCGTTCGTCGAATTCTTAATGTGTCGTCAACCATACCTATACAGCTTCATACCGAATTGATTTGCCCTGGCAGTGTTAAGCAAATAAAGCACCAATAGCCAGTACTACTTTAGTGCCCGGCTTTTCCGCGGCTTCTCTCATTGGCGGTGGTTTTTCGCTATGTCACTGCCCCTCAATGACCATGAATTTTTTTCATCAAAGACGAAAATTCTTCATGAATATTAGTGAATCTTTACGTAAGCAAGAGTTAACCATGAACTTTATTGATACAAACCAGATACTTACATTAATGGAATGAAGATTGAAAGACAGATATATAGATTTTAAGTGCACAAGTAGATTTACACTGCAATGTGTTGCAATCAATTGACACGAGTCACGCTAGATTGGAGAAATCGTCTAGCAGAGAGGAAATCACCGAGACGCGTTCGGTTGAAGCACGTTCGGTTGAGACAGTACCGAATTAAGATGTAACGAGAGAAAGAAAGCGAGGTAAGTTAGCGATGAGTAATAATGCAACCTGGAGCGAAGTACAGGCAATTATGAATTCAAAGCACGATCAGTTGGCAGCGGTATTCGATAGTCAAAGCGAAGCAGATAGCTCGGTGGAGACCGTTAAAGATGCCGGTATTAGCGCAGATCAAATTACCCTTATTCACCCCCTCGACCCTCACTTCAATGAAAAACTAGAGCAGGAAAGTGAAAAAATTGGTAAGAGTTTATGGCGTTCTCACCTCTTACTAGGCACTGGTGGCGTAATCGCAGGTTTAATCGCTGCGATGCTACTGGTTATGTTCGGCCCAGAACTAACCCAAAATAACCCCATGTTCACGTTTATTGCACTAATCAGCCCTGGCTTGTTTATCGGCCTATTCATTGCAGGTCTGCTTGGCTTACGCCCTGATCGTGATGAAATCATTCAAACAGTACGTTCAGCGGTGAGAAGAAAAAAATTCGCGTTAATTATAGATTTGAAGAAAAACCAGTCTTCCCTTCACATTCGTAAATTACTCGGTGGCCACAGCAATATTGTGATTAAAGCAGCACAGTAGCGGCTTAGCCTTGGCTCTCTTGCTTTTTAGGCGCAAACGTCGAGGTAATTTTTGCATTTATCCATAGCCACAGAGGCACAGTCATCGCCCATACAACTGATAATACGGTAACTGTGAGCAGCGTTGATTGGGGAAACGTAACAGCGTTAAGTCGCTCCCCCGCGACGTAACTTAGCGGACCTGAAATCGCTCCTAAAACGGCTGCAAGGACATAGCGCCCTTGAAGGTAATCAAGGCTAACTCGCAACATCATGCCAAAAGCAATCCATAGGGTTACCAGCCAGTATGGAATAAACCAGGCGAACTGGTTAGAGAATGCGAACAGTCCACTTTGCAACATTACACCATCGACGAGTGAGCCATATAATCCGATCCCCAAACCTAACAAGGTATCTTCTAATTTATGTTTACTGAATACGATATGTAGTACCAACAGAGACAAAATAATCAACAAATACGCATCCTCGAACAGGATGGCCAAGAACCAAATCGTTTGAAACCAAATAAAGTTAATTATCTTCGTAAGGGTTGAATGCCCCATAGATTGCCCACCATTGATGACTTTACTGACCGGTATCAATCCGAATTCGGCCTATTACGTATTCTTACTATCTACGAAATTAAACCACACAAGTTCAGGCGTCGTCTCGACATCATAGTATAAGGAGATTGTGAGTGAAAATGGTGAAGTATTACATACTGGGCGCATTGCTTTGTATCGCATTGGCGATATGGTCACCCATTATAGTCGTGTCATTATTACTTTGGTGGGGCGCGTTTTCACTCACCGCTGTCTCATTTGCCTATTTATTTAACTACCCTGGTCTGTTTCGTAAACGTGAAGATGGTTCTATACCGTTTTATGTACGTTGGATATTCATTCCATTTTTGCTTGGGACCGGTGCCTACAATGCCTGGGCGCGAAAAAACGACAAAGTCCCTGCGGTTCAAAAGATAGACGAAAATCTCTACCTCGCCTGCCGATTATTTGGTAAAGACATTGAATCGCTGCAACAAGAAGGTGTAACCGCCATTCTTGATGTGACCGCAGAGTTTGATGGCCTGGACTGGTCGGCCTATCAATATGACTGCGAGTACCTCAACTTACCGGTGCTCGATCATACCAGCCCCACGCCTGAGCAGCTTAATACTGCCATCAACTGGATACAGCAACATGTTGCAGAAGGTCGAAAAGTGGTCGTTCATTGCGCGTTAGGGCGAGGCCGCTCAGTAATGACCGTAGCGGCTTACTTGCTTGCCCGGGACAACACGCTCTCTGTGCTCGACGCAATGAATCAAATCCAGTCGATTCGTCAGACCGCACGACTAAATAAGCGTCAACTGTCAGCACTGAAGCAAATCAAAGAAGGTGGACGTCTAAAGCTCACAAAAACCCTGTGTCTTATCGCCAATCCGGTTTCCGGTGGTGGCAAATGGGGGCAGGAAAGGCAGTATATTCTTTCCCAGCTAAATCCCCATTTCATTGTGAGTGTAAAAGAAACCACGCCAGACATCTCAGCACGGGATCTGGCTGAACAAGCAGTGAAACAAGGTACAGCTATTATTGTCGCCTGTGGTGGCGACGGCACAGTGACGGAAGTCGCCAGTGTGTGTGCTGATAACCGGGCGACATTGGGCGTTATTCCACTGGGCACTGCCAATGCCTTAAGTCAGGTTTTCCATGGTTACATTAGCAAAATCATTCCTATCCAGAGAGCCTGTGATGTCATCATCGAAGGATATACGCAAAACATCGACACGGCCCTGTGCAACAACGAACTCATGCTCCTGGTCGCTGCCGTCGGTTTTGAACAAGAAATGATTGCTTCAGCTGACAGGGAAGAGAAAAATCAAGGTGGCCAAATGGCTTACCTGCGCGGACTGTGGGATGCCATTTCGGCAAACGAAACCATGTCGCTGGAAGTATGTTTTGATGATGAAACTAAGAACATCATTCAGACACCGAGCTTCGTGGTCGCTAACGCCGCTCCTATTACTACCGCATTAGCACAAGGCGGAGACGAACCTGACGTCACAGACGGTAAATTGGATATCACCTGGCTAACGCCACAGCAAGACAGTGAAACACAATTTTTATCTCTCGCTGAGCTGGTCTTCAGCAATGCGGAAAATAAAAAGCAATCCCAACGTATTCAGCACAAGCAAGTGAAGAAATTGGTCGTTAACTTGCCAGACAAAGCTAAGTACGCCATTGATGGCGAAATCCGTGAAGCCAATAAGCTGGAAATAATTGTATGCGCCGGCAATCTCACTGTGCTGACAAGTCAGGAAAGCTAGCCATATGATTAAACCGATTGCGAGTTTTGCCAAGGCACGATGGGAAGGGATAAGAGCCAGTTATTGGTTTATCCCCAGTTGGATGATTACCGTAGCTTTTCTGGTAGGCTACTTGTGCATCAGCTATGTACCTGCGTACATCCCAGACACCTTATACCAAAATTACATTCCCCATATTGCAGCAGAAGACGCAAGCGATCTCATTTCAGCGATTGCCTCTGCCATCATCACAGCCACCAGTATTGCCTTTTCCATGACGCTGGTGGCACTTACCATGGCCTCGTCTCAATTTGGCCCTCGCCTGTTACAAACCTTCATGGATGACCGCGCTACCCAGATAGTACTTGGTGCACTCACTTCAACCTTCATATTCTGCTTGAGTGCCCTGCATCGTATCAGTGTGGCAGAAACAGACATGCTGGTGTCGTCGACGTTGTCAATCATCGTGTTGGCAATTGGCGTGCTCGATACCCTAATATTGATTTTTTATATTCACCATATTGCCAGGTTCATTCAGGTAGACGAGATCATAAGTCGCTGTTATTGCGAGTTTACCAGTAATCTGAATAGTCTGTTCAAAATGACCGAGAGTCAAAACAACATACACAACGTGGCTCCAGGAATGCTGGTAAATGGCGATGAGCAACACGCCATTAGCTTTGATGAATGTGGCTATGTGCAAACTATCGATTACGACAATTTATTGGCGACGAACGACGATGTGATCGGCGTTGAAGTTAAAGTGCGTGGTGGTGACTTTGTGGTCCCGGGCCAAACCGTTATTCTTGTACACAGCAGCAAGACATTATCGGACGAGCACATCAGTTTTTACCGTTCCTGTATTGTCACAGGGAGCCGAAGAACTTCGCTGCAAGATCCTGAATTTTCAATCAAGCAGCTTGTCGAAATAGCATTAAGAGCGCTCTCCCCTGGCATTAATGATCCGATAACCGCGATGTCATGTTCAGACCGACTCACGTCTGCGCTCATATTATTGGCTGAGCAACAATTTCCCAATGAAGCGATTATAAATACGGATAACGATATTTGGATGAAGAGAAGAACCTATACGTTCTCGTCGGTGTTCAATACGTGTTTTGATCAAATTCGGCAGGCGGGAAGTTCCCATGTAGATGTGATGCTTCATTTGTTAACGTGTCTTCGAACATTAAGAAAACAGTTGCCAGCGTCATGCTCAGAGATGATAGAGACTCAAGTGGATGCAATTAATTCGCTTATCTCACCGGAATTAAGAAGTGTAAAAGATAAGGCCAATATAGCGGCAGCAGTAGCTGCCGCTGAAACCGTCTAATCAAGTAAGATTAGCGCGTAGCGATAATATACACCGCATGCACAATACCTGGGATATAACCCAACAAGGTAAGCAGGATATTAATCCAGAACTGCACACCAATACCTACCTGAAGGAATACGCCTACTGGAGGAAGTAAAATTGACAATAAAATGCGAAGAATATCCATAATTTTCCCTTTCTGTTAGTAAATTAACGTCTTACAGCAAGGAGTAGCGAGATTAATGCCACAATGTCAGTAATTTACCAGCACTCGAATTTTAAGCATAAAAAAACCCGGCTAATCAGCCGGGTTTTTTAATTTGGTGCGGAAAGCGGGACTTGAACCCGCACGACCGAAGTCACCACCCCCTCAAGATGGCGTGTCTACCAATTCCACCACTTCCGCAAAATCGTTAATTAATTACTTGGGATATCGCTTTCAGCACTATCCGTTGCTGGTACGTCAGATACAGGAACATCTGAAGCATCTACAGCAGGTACATCATCAACAGGAGCCACTGGCGCTTGTTGTTCAGCGGCTGGAACTTCTAAATCATCCCAGCTATCACCTTGTTTTTCTGCATTTGCAGTGATGTTACCTAAAAATAAACTCAGTACAAAAAACAGCGTAGCCAGTATCGATGTTGTTTTGGTCATAAAATTACCAGAACCACTTGAACCGAATACGGTGTTTGAACCGCCACTACCGAATGAAGCCCCCATGTTTGCGCCTTTACCCTGTTGGATAAGAACGAAACCAATAAGCATCAGCGCTACAATCAGGTAAGCGACTAAAAGCACTTCGTATAACATAATATCCTCGTCAATATGCCGCTTGGCAGATTGCATTAAAATCTTTCGCTTTGAGGCTCGCGCCACCAATAAGACCACCGTCTATATCAGCTTGGCCGAACAACTCTTTCGCGTTATCTGGTTTTACACTGCCACCATACAGGATTTGCATGGAATCAGCGAGCTTACCATCGTAGGAAGCGATAAACTGACGAATGAATGCGTGAACATCCTGCGCTTCCTGTGGCGATGCCGTTACACCTGTGCCGATGGCCCAGATAGGCTCATAAGCAATAACTGCATCACCGAGTTGCGATACCGGAATGCGGTCGAACACGGCTTTAAGCTGCGCTTCCACATACTCGTTAACTTTGCCCGCTTCTCTTACTGAGAGCGGCTCACCGCAACAAATAATGGGTGTTATACCTGCTTCGATTAATTTAGCCGCCTTTTCAGCCACTAATTCACTCGATTCGCCGTGGTCATCTCTGCGTTCAGAGTGGCCAACGATGCAATACTTGCACTCAAAATCGTTGAGCATTGAAACGGATAAATCACCTGTGTGAGCACCGTTGTCGCAAGCACTTACATCCTGAGCTCCAACTGGGATTTCACCCTCTGAGAATTCCGCTATCAGAATACTCGGTGGACATAATGCTACATCCATTAAGGATAAAACTTTAGTATCAAACTCTTTGATAAATTCTTTTACTAAAGAACGGGTTCCGTTCATTTTCCAGTTGCCTGCAACCAGAAGCTTTCTTTTGTTCATATTCACAATAAGACCTAGCCCTGTCTCGAAGCGGGCGTGATATTAACGATTCCCGCTCTATTATACAAGTCCCAAAAACACATTATTTTCGATGAATCAATCAATTGGCCACTTTACGTACAGCATCGGCGATAAATTCAGCCCATTTCAGAGATTGCATCTCATCATCAGACTCAACCATAACCCGGATCAACGGTTCTGTACCACTCTTACGCAGCAATACGCGCCCGGATTTACCCAGTGATGCTTCGGCTTCTGTTACCGAGTCTTTGACAGCCTGGTTTTCGAGGGGATTCGATGCGCTTTCTTCATAGCGCACGTTAATCAGTTTCTGTGGGAACTTCTCGAAGCCACCACTAAGATCGTGCAAGTCCATACCTGAACGCAACATCGCGGTGATAACCTGAAGGCCTGCGACAATACCGTCACCTGTTGATGCAATATTGAGGTTAAGCACATGACCGCTATTCTCACCACCAATTGCCCACCCTTTTTGTTGCAGCAACTCCATGACGTATCGGTCGCCTACCGCACTTCTGGCGAATGGAATACTCAGTTTGCTCAGTGCGACTTCAAGACCCAGGTTACTCATAAGTGTTCCCACTACACCACCAGACAATCGACCTGACTTCAGTGCGTCGCGGGCAATGATGTAAAGGATTTGGTCACCATCAAGCACATTACCTAAGTGATCAACCAACATAATACGGTCGCCGTCGCCATCGAGGGCAAAGCCAAGGTCGGCTCCTGTTTCCAGTACTTTTTCAACGGTGGCCTTCATACTGGTAGCGCCAACTTTGTCGTTGATATTCAACCCATCGGGCTTGGTACCAATTTCGATGACTTCAGCACCGAGCTCAGACAACACATTTGGCGCAATATGGTAAGTGGCACCATGGGCGCAATCGACAACAATCTTCATGCCTTTAAGAGACAAGTCAGAAGGAAATGACCCTTTACAGAATTCAATATAGCGACCTGCCGCGTCGTTGATCCGCGTGGCTTTACCTAACTGATTGGAAGCCACGCAAGTCATTGGCTTATCCATCATGGCTTCAATAGCCAGCTCAATATCATCATCCAGTTTATAACCATCAGCGGAGAAGAACTTAATTCCATTGTCATAATAAGGATTATGGGAAGCAGAAATTACGATACCCGCTTCGGAACGGAAAGTTTTAGTGAGGTAGGCAATAGCAGGTGTTGGCATCGGGCCTAACAAGCCTATATTAATACCGGCTGCTGACAAACCAGCCTCTAACGCAGATTCCAGCATGTAACCAGAAATTCGCGTGTCCTTACCGATAAGCACTTTATTCGTACCGTGACCCGCCAGTATTTTTCCGGCAGCCCAGCCCAATTTGGTGACAAATTCAGGGTTGATAGCACTTTCCCCTACCTTTCCCCGAATACCATCTGTACCAAAATATTTGCGCTGACCCATTTCAGGCTCCTTGGATTATCTTTTGAATTTGTTGAATCTTGTTTACTATTTTTATCGCATCCACGGTTTCTTCTACATCGTGAACACGAATAATTTTTGCGCCCATTTGTGCCGAAATCGTTGCTAATGCAAGACTCCCTGCCAGACGCTGTTCAGTCGGCTTATTGAGCAACTGACCTATCATTGATTTTCGCGACATTCCCACTAATAGCGGGTAACCTAAATGCTGAACACGGTGCATTTCAGCCAGCAGCTGATAATTATGGTCCAGGGTTTTACCAAAACCAAAACCAGGGTCGAGGATAATGTTTGCATCATCAATACCCGCTTGATTGCAAGCATCTACCCGCTCAAGCAAAAAATTGATCACTTCATCTGCAATATCCGTGTATTCCGGCGATGCCTGCATTGAATCAGGTTGTCCCTGCATATGCATCAAACACACAGGCACACCCGCTGCCGCTGAAACCTCAAGTGCTCCTTGCTCCTGCAGAGCGCGAACGTCATTAATTAACCCTGCCCCGGCGTTAACCGATTCACGAATTACAGCAGCTTTGCTGGTGTCTACAGAAATTACCGCTTCGGTTTGACCCGCTAATCTTTCAATTACCGGTATCACTCTATCCAGCTCTTCTTGCTCAGACACTTCTGGCGCGCCAGGACGAGTAGACTCGCCCCCTATATCAATAAAGGTTGCACCGGCTTCTACCATGGCATGCGCGTGGGCGCAGGCCTTTTCAACCGTATTGTGTTTTCCTCCATCAGAGAAGGAATCCGGTGTGACATTGAGTATACCCATTACACGGGCAAGAGAGAGGTCTATTTCGGTATGTTTAAAGTGCATAACGTATATCTATCATTATGAATATATTCAGGAAAACACAAGAGGATTTGTGGGGGTAAAACAAAAAGCGCCAGTAGAAACTGGCGCTTTTAGCTTTTTAGCTTGGCAGGTCGCCGGGCTTTCCTACCGAGGGTTTATTTAAACCATCATCGGTAATTTCACCCTCGCGAGCAGGCTTTCCACCTGGAGGCGTATCGCCACCTTTCGGCGCACGATCATCCCAATCAGAAGGTGGACGAACGTCACGGCGTGCCATCAGATCGTCAATTTGTTTGGCGTCGATGGTTTCATACTTCATTAGTGCATCTTTCATGGAGTGCAGAATATCAATATTCTCTTCCAAAATTTTGTATGCACGGTCGTAGTTAGAATCGATGAAAGACTTCACTTCAGCGTCGATGGCACGAGCCGTGTCATCAGACATGTGGGAAGCTTTAGACATTGACTTGCCTAAGAAAACTTCACCTTCATCTTCTGCGTACAACATTGGGCCCATTTTGGTAGACAGACCCCACTGCGTCACCATCTTGCGAGCAATTTCGGTTGCACGCTCAATGTCGTTTGACGCACCTGTTGTTACCATGTCATCGCCATAGATGATTTGCTCGGCAATACGACCACCAAACAGACTTGAGATCATACTTTCAAGATGCTGTTTAGAATGGCTAACACGATCCTGCTCAGGCAGATACATGGTTACACCCAATGCACGGCCACGAGGAATAATGGACACTTTATAAACAGGATCATGCTCTGGCACTAAACGACCCACAATGGCGTGACCCGCTTCGTGGTAAGCCGTCATGGCTTTTTCGTTCTCAGACATCACCATAGACTTACGCTCTGCGCCCATCATGATTTTGTCTTTTGCTTTTTCGAACTCTTCCATGGCAACCAAGCGTTTATTCGCACGAGCTGCGAATAGGGCCGCTTCATTAACCAGATTGGCAAGATCAGCACCGGAGAAACCAGGTGTACCACGAGCGATAACCGCCGCTTCCACATTGTCGCCAATTGGCACCTTGCGCATGTGTACTTTCAGGATTTGCTCACGTCCACGGATGTCCGGCAGACCAACAATTACCTGACGGTCGAAACGACCAGGACGCAATAATGCAGGGTCAAGTACATCAGGACGGTTGGTCGCGGCAATAACGATAATACCTTCGTGACCTTCAAAACCATCCATTTCAACCAGCATTTGGTTCAAGGTTTGCTCACGCTCGTCGTGACCACCACCTAGTCCAGCACCACGCTGACGACCTACGGCATCGATTTCATCAATGAAAATGATACAAGGCGCGGCTTTCTTCGCTTGTTCGAACATGTCACGAACACGCGAGGCACCCACACCCACAAACATTTCAACGAAGTCAGAACCAGAAATAGAGAAGAACGGTACTTTCGCTTCACCTGCAATGGCCTTCGCCAGCAGCGTTTTACCGGTTCCCGGAGGACCGACCATTAGTACGCCTTTAGGAATTTTACCGCCTAGTTTCTGGAACTTGGAAGGATCGCGCAGGAAATCTACCAGCTCTACCACGTCTTCTTTGGCTTCATCACAACCTGCGACATCAGCAAACGTCGTTTTAATTTGATCTTCACCAAGCAGGCGCGCCTTACTCTTGCCGAATGACATGGCGCCACGGCCACCGCCGCCCTGCATCTGACGCATGAAGAAAATCCACACGGCGATAAGCAGTAACATGGGGAACCATGAAATGAAAATGGAAGTAAGAATAGAAGGCTGTTCAGGTGGCACACCTAATACACGCACATCTTTCTTCACCAAGTCAGAAATAAGCTGGTCATCAAAATACGGGATATAGGTAACGAAAGATTCGCCACTACGTCTGGTACCGCGAATTTCCTTCGCATCACTGTTGATACGAACTTCACGGATATTTCCCTGATTCGCTTCTTTCAGGAATGTTGTGTAATCCGTTTGGTCTTTTGTCGATTCACCAGGAGAAAAACTCTGAAAAACCGACATCAGGACAACGGCGATAACCAACCATAAAATTAAATTTTTTGCCATATCGCTCAAGCTATTAACCTCTAAAAAAACCGGAACATCCGGGGACTAATGACAATTAAATGCCCGTCACGCTTTGATAAATAAGCAAATGCTCTACCATAACGCTTTGCCTTCCCTTTGTTTCCGTACGAAATGCGATCCTTACTTCGTCAAATTACAGCCTACTACAAAATAATGCCTGTAGCCACCTAATACACAGCGAAACCGAGGCGTCAAACGTGCAAGGTGAATTAAGCTGATCACATCGTAATCACTACGTGCTGACCGCCCATTGTGTTCAAAAGTCAGATTAAGAAGACTTCATTATCACAACTTTCCCATAAACATCCGCTAAAACAGCTTAACATCTGCACCGTTTGCTTATTTTTTGGCATTCCGGAGGAATGTCATTGGGATTGTGTCGAAGATGGCGTTAGAATACGTAAATTCAAGACGTAACCTATTTTTAATTGTAAGAAATCCGAATAAATGAAACTTTCAAATAAACAGAAACAATTCCTCAAGGGCCTGGCCCACTCTATGAAACCTGTCGTACAACTCGGCGCGAATGGACTCACTGAGGGCGTTGTGGCTGAAATTGACCATGCCCTTTCACATCACGAACTGATCAAAGTGAAAGTGCCGACAGACGACAAAGAAGAAAAAGCACTCATCATGGACGCCATCATTCGAGAGACCGAGTCTGTAAAGGTACAGGCTATTGGCCATGTACTTATTCTGTTCCGTCCAAGCGAAGAGCGTAAAATTCAGTTGCCAAAACAATAATTCTGTTTTCGCTGAATCATTTGTAACAACTTTGTAAACATATTGGTCCGAGGTAAACTTACGTTAACGTAAACGTTTATCAGGACTCAATATGGTGGAAAAAGTTAATCCCCCTTCAGAAACAACGCCAATGGCAGCTGTTATTACCGGTGGCAGCTCAGGGCTAGGTTTCGCAACTGCACAACGACTGTGTCAACATGGCTATCGTGTCGCCCTTTTCGATATCAACCAGGATGCCGGTAGTGGAGCCGCAGCAAAACTGGGCCCTCTCGCACATTTTTTTGCCGTTGATGTTTGTGATGAACATCAGGTTGCCGGTGCACTTACTGAATTTAAACAAATAGTCGGACACATTAACCTTTGTGTTAATTGTGCAGGCATCGCACCTGCAAAACGTTTGCTCAATCGTGACGGTGAAGCGGTCGCCCTGTCTCACTTTACCAATGTGATTAATATTAACCTTATTGGTACGTTTAACGTGGCCCGGTTGGTAGCACAGACAATGGCAGCACAACAACCTGATGCGCAAGGTGAGCGAGGTGTCATTATTAACACTGCGTCTATTGCTGGCTATGAAGGTCAGATAGGCCAAACCGCGTACGCATCCAGCAAAGCGGCGATTGTCGGCTTGACGCTCCCCATGGCGCGCGACTTATCCGCCAGCGCAATTCGGGTAAACGCTATCGCGCCGGGAATAATGGGAACCCCCATGCTTCTTGCAATGCCAGAGGAGGTGCAGAGCGCACTTGCTGCCAATGTGCCCTTCCCGAAAAGGCTGGGCTTGCCTGAAGAATTCGCTCACTTGGTCATGCATATTGCTGAGAATAGTTACATTAATGGGGAAACCATCAGATTGGACGGCGCATTACGTATGCCACCGAAATAAAAAAGGGGAATGACCTTCCCCTTTCCTTATATTGATTTTCGACTGTGCTAAAGCCCTTCACGCTGTTGCAATGCATACACCGCAAAGCTACCCAACCAATGCGTTCCCTGGTAATTGTTGTCGACTACAGAAGGTAATGCAGAATTAACGTGGGTATCGCCCACCGCTTTTAAATGACCATAAGTGGCTGGAAAGGCTTTTGCCATCCCGTAGAACGTCCACGCACGACTGAAGTTCAAACCGTCAAGATGTACCAGCTTACCATCGCTACGATCGCCCACTTTTGCAGGTGCCAGTGTAAACGCTTTGTCACGCAAGTGAGGTAAGAACGAGTCAGCCCAGGTTAAGAATGTTTTCTCATCCATGACTTTGCGCATCAAGTTGAGTTCTTCAAAGCAAGGAGACAGAAAGTCAAACCCATTAGGTTCCCATGACAGCGGACATTGTTTATCAGTCGCATACCAATCGCTGGCACGATGGGTGATTAAAGCGGCAAGTTCTTTATCACCCACAACCTGAGCGTAGTCGTAAGCCAGTGATAACCCGAACGCCGTGTTGGGGTGTTCCCCAGTGCGAATGGGGTAAACTAATTTAGGTAGAAAACCCTCGAACTTTTCCACCATCAATGTGGTGAGCGGAGCCAGGTTCGTTTCCAGCTCTCTGGCTAACGGGTCGTCCCATTGATGAAGTTCCGCAGCCAGCACCAATAACCAAGCCCAACCATAAGTGCGCTCATAGTTGGCGTTTTCAGGCGTGTGGAAATAAGCCACCTCTTGCTCAATGTTCGCTTGTGTTATGTTGGTTTTGAGGATTTCACGAATTGCCGGCCCTTCACTGATCGTGGGGAAATGACGCAGCAAATTTACTATCATCCAATGGCCGTGCACGCTCGAATGCCAGTCAAAACACCCGTAAAAGGCGGGATGCAACGCTTTGGGCCCCTTCAGGTATTGGTCGTCAGCCAGCACCTGGTTGAGTTTATTGGGGTACTCAACCTGGGTGCAATGTAAAGGCATAGCCGCTAGACGGCTGGCTTCTTCAACAGTTAACGATGGGGTGTTTGCAAACGTTAAGGTGGACCAAACAGACGCAGAAGTGACAACAAAAGCGCGGGTCCAGAATTTCAATGACATCAATGTTCCTTGTTATTATTTATTCATCGTCTCCACCATTCACGATGAGGGCAATATTGTAAAGGCGATTCACCGCATGGTAGTTAACCGTGTTCTTCTTATAGCGGCCTCTGGCAGTCATTGTGCCCGCTTCTTTCTGCATGAGCAGCGTAATAGCATCATCCACCGTTGCCACGGTATAAATATGAAACTGCCCTTTTTTCACTGCATCAATCACCGCTTTATCTAGCACGAGATTAATTGCATTGGATGCCGGGATCACAACCCCCTGATCGCCGGTCAGGCCACGATGCAAGCAAAGGTCGAAATACCCTTCAATTTTTTCATTAACGCCGCCCACGGCCTGCACTTCACCATACTGGTTAATTGAACCTGTCACGGCCAGTGATTGGGTAGCGGGTATTTCAGTGAGGGCCGAGATCAGTGCTATGAGTTCCGCCAGCGAGGCACTATCACCATCGATATGACCATAGGATTGCTCAAGGGCAATGTTGGCAGACAGCGTTAGCGGGAAGTGCTGGGCGTATTTATTGCCGAGATAGCCCGTTAGCAACATCACACCTTTAGAGTGAATTGGCTGCCCTAATTCTACCTCACGTTCAATATCCACCACCCCATTTGCCCCTGCATAAACGGTGGTTGTGATACGAGCGGGCGTACCAAATGCCGTTCCTCCCACTTCCAGCACCGTCAGGCCATTCACCTTACCCACCGCTTTACCTTCCGTAGCAATCAATACGTGGCCTTCCTTGATATCATTTAATAGCGCATGACTTACCCGGCCAGTGCGGCGTTTTTTCGCATTTAGCGCAATTTCAATATGATCCAGTTCTAGGTGGGTATTTTGCTGTTGAGATGCAAAATAGTGCGCCTCATTAATGAGCTCGATAACTTCGGCAAAGTGGGCAGAAAATTTTTGCTGATGTTCTGCCATGCGCAATGAGTATTCCACCAGTCGGTACATAGCTTTAGAAGAAATGCCCGTCATACCGATTTGCTCAACCTGATGACGAACCTTGCCGACAAAATCGAAGACAGACTGGCGGGTTACCGGAATTTCGTAATCGAAATCCACCAGCACCCGGAAAAGCTCATCAAACTCGTCATCGTAATCCTGCAATGTGTAGTACAGATCACGGGAACCGAGCAGGATCACCTTTACATCAAGATCAACCGGTTGCGGGTTCAATGTAATGGCATTCACCATGCCCACATCTTGTTGCGGTAAATCCATTTTTATAGAACCGGATTTAATCGCCAATTTCAATGCGTCCCACACGAAGGGCTGTTCAATCACCTGATCCACATCGAGCAGTAGATAACCCCCGTTAGCGCGGTGAATTGCTCCCGCACGAATCATCCGATAGTTGGTATAAACACTGCCGTGAAGATTAGTATATTCAATTTTACCAAACAGATTCTGATACGTGGGATTTGGCTCGTAGACAACCGGCGCACCATCTTCGAGTTGATGACCAACCAGCACATTGGGTAAATAAAGTTCTTCCAGGTACAGGCGACGGTCCAGTTCATCAGGTTTTTCGTCTTTGCTTTCTTCGGCCAGTAAAGACACGATGGTATCGACCAAATGAGAACGCATATGCCGCAAGGTTTTCAACACACCCAGTTGGCCCGCGTATTTGTGCTCTAGGACTTTGAGCAACGGGCGAATCCCCTGCTCAGCTGTCTTTTTATTAAGCTGGCGTACCCGTTCAGAACTTTCCCGCTTCCAGGCGGGTAATCCTAATAAGCTCTCGCTCAGCCGATTTTCTAAATCGGCAATTAAATCGTAAAAATACTGGCGCTTTTCATCGTCGAGTACGGCGAATTCTTCATCGGTGATGGGCTTACCGTTAACAATGGGAGCAAAGGTGATAGCATTTGATTCGTCGTATAGCGCCACATCATTGGCCTGTGCGTAACGCTCAACGGCATCAATGGCTTCATCGTATCGGCGTTCAAAATCCCGGGAAATGGCCGACTTCTGACGCTGATAGCCAGGATTGTCGAAAGCTGCAGGAAAGGTATCAAGTAAATCATCAATAAGATTACTGATGTCTTTCACCAACGCTTTTCCTTCACCCGGTGCCATTCTCAGTACCGCGGGTTCACGTTCTTCATCAAAATTATTCAGGTAAACCCAATCTTCAGGCGCCGGTAAACTTGCCACCTGTCGTTCAATATAATCTTTTACCAGGGTAAAACGGCCCGTGGCGGGTTCGCCCATTACATAAAGATTATATCCTCGGGTTTTCACACCAAGCCCAAAAGACAAGGCTTCTCTCGCCCGTTCCTGGCCGATGAAAGAGGTATTGACTGCTTCGCTATCTTTGAGCGCTTGATTAATTTGCCGACGATTCAATTCGGGAGAAAGAGAGGGTGCTTGCAATGCTTGCACTGCGCGTGGCGTACTCGAGTCGGTCATAACTTCCTGCTAGTGTTCATTTTATATTTCGGTTGAACTTACCTGTCGACCGGAATTTTTTCGTTCCGGCTCAGCAACACCTTGCTACACATACGTTCAGACACAATTTTAAGGCTAGTGAAGCGCGAAAGATCCCCACTGTCAAACCAAAAACCGGCCAAAAGTGATTATTTTCACCACTCAGGTCAAAATCGTGATGAATCAGCGCTACTTTTGCGCTTTAATGTCAAAAAATAAGATTAAATAACCAACAAAACTCACCAAGAGGGACAATGTATGAAGGCTGTAGCAGGAATTTTTTTCATATTTATTTTATTTCTTGCACCAATTGCCAACGCGAGCCTGGAATCGGTAGCTGACAATGGTTTTGTGGTATCTAACACGGTGACGGTAAATGCGACGCCCGAGCAGTCATGGCATGCCCTTACCGATGATGTCGATAAATGGTGGCCCAAAGACCACAGTTGGTGGAATGGTACGTTCTCCCTAGCGGCCACTGCAGGAGGCTGCTTTTGTGAAACCCGCGATGCGCGGTCGGCAGAGCATATGCGTGTGGTATTTGTTGACCCGGTAAAAACCTTGCGTATGACCGGAGGCCTCGGCCCACTTCAAGGCATGGGCATGTACGGTGCACTAGACTGGCAATTTGGCAAATCGAAGGATGTACCCGGCGCCACCACAATCGCCCTGCGCTATCATGTTCAAGGATACACGGATTCCGGATACGCTGAACTCGCGCCGATAGTCGATCATGTGCAGGGATTACAGCTTCAGGCCCTCGCTGATTTCCTTCAACCAGACGAAACTGACTAAATTCCCACCAGATAAGGATAAAAAGACCGCCTGACTATTGTGGGCGTCTATGGCCGTGGGTTATTCTATGCGGCTAATCACGAAGAGTTTACTACCAACGCGGAAGCCTTATTCACAATGGCCGAAAATCATTACAATCCCAAACAAATTGAACAAGATGTCCAGCAATACTGGGATCAAAACCAATCATTCAAAGCTGTAGAAGATAACGACAAAGAAAAATTCTACTGTCTGTCCATGTTTCCCTACCCAAGTGGACGTTTGCACATGGGTCACGTGCGGAACTACACCATTGGTGACGTAATAAGCCGCTTCCAGCGAATGCAGGGTAAAAATGTACTGCAACCTATGGGCTGGGATGCTTTTGGCCTGCCTGCAGAAAATGCCGCCATTAATAACAATACCGCGCCCGCTAACTGGACCTATTCAAATATTGAATACATGAAACGTCAGCTTAAGTCGCTGGGTTTCGGTTACGATTGGGACCGTGAAGTGGCCACCTGTAAACCAGATTACTACCGCTGGGAACAATGGTTCTTCACCCGCCTGTATGAAAAAGGCTTGGTATATAAGAAAAATGCAACGGTGAACTGGGACCCGGTTGACCAAACTGTACTGGCTAACGAGCAGGTTATCGATGGCCGTGGCTGGCGCTCTGGTGCACTGGTAGAACAAAAAGAAATTCCGCAGTGGTTTATCAAAATCACCGATTACGCCGAAGAGCTGCTTGCTGATCTGGAGAAACTGGAAGAGTGGCCAGATCAGGTTCGTGCCATGCAAGCGAACTGGATTGGCCGTTCTGAAGGCGCAGAAATCACCTTTAAGCTGACCACGCCGGCTGGCGATGTGGAAGAACTGACCGTTTACACCACCCGTCCAGACACCTTTTTTGGTGTAACATACGTTGGCGTTGCGGCGCAGCACCCAATTGCTGAGTTTGCTGCAAAGAATAGCCCTGCGCTGGCGGCATTTATTGAAGAATGCAAAAACACCAAAGTGGCAGAAGCGGAACTGGCCACGATGGAGAAGAAAGGTTGTGATACGGGCCTGACAGCCATTCACCCATTAACGGGTGAAGAGGTGCCAGTGTGGGTAGCCAACTTCGTGCTGATGGGTTACGGCTCTGGCGCAGTGATGGCAGTACCTGGCCACGACCAGCGCGACTGGGAATTTGCCACCAAGTACGACTTACCGATTAAACAGGTTATTGCTCCTGCGGAAGGTGCTGAGAGCGCGTGTGATCTGGCTGAATCTGCTTATACCGAAAAAGGCACATTGATTCATTCTGGCGAATTTGATGGTTTGGCATTTGAAGACGCGTTTAACGCCATTACCGATAAGCTGGAAGCTGCTGGATGTGGCACACGTAAAGTTAACTACCGTTTGCGCGACTGGGGCGTAAGCCGTCAGCGTTATTGGGGTGCGCCTATTCCCATGCTGAACCTGGAAAACGGTGAAAGTGTTCCGGTTCCGGCAGACCAGTTACCGGTGGTACTGCCTGAAGACGTTGAAATGAATGGCGTTACCTCACCGATTAAAGCCGATCCGGAGTGGGCGAAAACCACGTTTAATGGCGAGCCAGCGCTCCGTGAAACTGACACTTTCGACACCTTTATGGAATCGTCGTGGTACTACGCTCGCTACAGCTGTGCGCAAAATGGCGATGCCATGCTCGATCCTACCCAGGCAAACTACTGGCTGCCGGTTGATCAGTATATAGGTGGTATCGAACACGCCATTCTTCACCTGCTTTACTCACGCTTCTTCCACAAGTTATTGCGTGACGAAGGTTTAGTTGATTCTGACGAGCCGTTTAAGCGCCTGCTGTGTCAGGGCATGGTACTGGCCGATTCATACTTCAGTGAAGACGAAGCCGGCAAGAAAACCTGGTATTCACCGCTGGCCGTTTCCACCGAGAAAGACGACAAAGGGCGTATTGTTAAGGCCTGGCTGACAGAAGACGGCACGCCGGTTGAGCATGGCGGCATGACCAAAATGTCGAAATCGAAAAACAACGGTATCGATCCACAAGCTGTTATCGACCAATACGGTGCCGATACCGTACGTCTGTTCACCATGTTCGCCGCGCCACCAGAGCAAACACTGGAATGGGTAGACTCAGGTGTTGAAGGGGCTAACCGGTTCCTTCGACGTATCTGGAAGCTGGTTAATGAACACCTAGAAGCGTGTGACAGCCCAGCTGCGGTAGATGCTTCTGCTCTATCAAAAGATCAACAAGCACTGCGTCGTGAAGTGCATAAGACCATCGCTAAGGTGTCTGATGATTTAGGTCGTCGTCAAACTTTCAACACGGCTGTAGCAGCGGTGATGGAACTGCTTAACCACCTACAAAAAGCACCACAAGAAAGCGACACAGACCACGCCGTCATGCGCGAAGCAATTGAATCAGTGCTTCGCCTGCTTAACCCAATCACACCACACATCAGTCACAGCCTGTGGCAGGCACTGGGTCATACCACGCCGGTTGAACAGTCTGGCTGGCCACAAGCCGACGCAAAAGCCCTGGTGGAAGATGAAAAACTCATCGTGGTACAGGTTAACGGTAAAGTGCGTGCGAAAATTACTGTCGCCGCTGATGCCGCGAAAGACGCCATCGAGGCCGATGCGCTGGCTCAGGAAAACGTACAACAATTTATCGATGGAAAAACCGTGCGTAAAATAATCGTTGTTCCCGGTAAACTTGTGAACATTGTGGCGAACTAATGAAAGCACTAGTCAGAGGTCTGTTTTTCGCTGCTGCCACGCTGGTACTTACCGGCTGTGGCTTCCACCTACGCGGCAACGAAACCTTGCCGCCCACGGTGAACTATGTGGCAGTGACATCCGCGCAGTCCCATGCGCCGCTTGCCCGTGCACTGAAAAAGCAACTGTCAGTTTATAATCTGAAAGGTGGCAACCTGAAAGACAGCCCTTCTGAAAATATGGCGGTGCTCATTGATATTCAGCCTGAACAATTAGAACGCCGACTGCTATCGTTGTTTGCTACTGGTCAGGTAGCGGAATATGAGCTGATTTACGGGGTACGTTACACTGTGACGTTCCCCGGTAAAGCGCCCCTGCCCGCCTATTTTGAAGTGCTTCGAGACTATCAGGACGATCCTCAGCAGGTTCTTGCAAAGTCCAGAGAACTCGAATTGGTACTCAGCGAGATGCGTGAAGAGGCTGCCGACAAGATTATTCGACGTATAGCCAGCCAGTCAACCCGCGCTGTCGCGGAATAACGGCGCATTATGCAAGTCTACCCCAACCGTTTTAATCAGGAATTACAGCGAGGTTTAAAGCCTTGCTACCTGCTGTTTGGTGATGAACCACAACAGAAATTTTCAATGATTGAAGCGCTGCGGGAAAAAGCCAAAGCGGAAGGTTTTACCGAACGTACCGTGTTTGTTGCCGATAGTGGCTTCAGCTGGAGTCAGCTTATTGAGTCAACACAATCGTTGTCACTATTTGCCTCTCAGCAATTAATAGAGCTGGAATTGCCAACCGGTAAACCAGGCACCGAAGGCAGTCAAACCTTGCAAGCCATTGCGCCCAACCTGGGCCAGGACATACTGCTTTTGGTGCACGGTCCTCGCATTGGAAAAGACGTTCAAAAAGGTAAGTGGTTCAAGGTATTGGACGACATTGGCGTGCACAGTATCTGCTATCCCCTCGAAGGCAACAACCTCAACAGTTGGATTCAGCAGCAACTTCAGCAAGCTAAACTTAACGCAGATGCAGCGTGCGTTCGCATGATTGCCGACATGTGTGAAGGCAATATGCTCGCGGCCAGTCAGGAAATTCAAAAACTGTCGTTAGTGTTTTCAGGGCAAACCATCACCCCAGAACAAGTGGAAGCGGCGATTGTGGATCAATCCCGTTTTAACGTGTTTCAGTTGGTGGATGTCATGCTAGGTGGAGAACAGCAGCGTTGTATTAAGATGCTCTATCGCCTGGAAAGTGAAGGTATTGAGCCGAATATTTTGATTTGGGCGCTGGTGCGGGAATGGCAAACGCTAACCCTATTACAGGACCAGTTAAAATCGGGGCAACAAATTCAGTGGATGAAATTGGGCATATGGAAAAACCGCCAGGCGGTTTACCAGTCGGCGTTGAATAGGCTTACACCCGCGCAGATGAAGCACATTCGCCAGGAACTCGAACAAGCTGATCTCGCCTTTAAGCAAAACACCGTTGTACGTCCCTACGTAAAACTTGCGCATCTTTGTATGCTGTTTATGGGCGTACCACTAGGTCACCTGCCGGTAATGGAATATGCCCTTTCGCCTACTGGTGGGATTTAAGTTAAACTTCGCTATAGTTTAGATGTAACCAAAAACTAATTTTTGTGTGATTTGAGGAGAACTTTTGGACAGTAATCAGTTCAAACAATTCGTGTTAGATAAGATTGACGACATGAAGGCCCGCGACATCATCGAACTTGATGTAAGCGGTAAATCATCAATTACCGATTTGATGATCATCTGTTCCGGTAATTCAAAGCGCCATGTTATGGCCATCGCAGATAATCTGCATGTTGAAACCAAAAATGCCGGTCACGCTCCGTTAAGCGTGGAAGGTAAAGAAACCGGTGAATGGGTACTGGTAGATTTAGGCGACATTATCGTTCACGTGATGCAAGACGAAGCCCGCGATTTCTATCAGTTAGAAAAACTCTGGGGTTAATCTTAACGAAAACGGGAAAGCATTTTCCCGTTTTTGTTTTTGCTCGTTGTTTTCAGTAGCTAACGAAAAACCGGGAAGTTGTAGAACGGTGAAAATACAGATTGTAGCAGTCGGAACGAAAATGCCGGATTGGGTAACCAAAGGTGTGGATGAATTTATCCGACGCTTTCCTGCCGATATGCCGGTGAGTTTTACAGAAATCGCTGCCGGCAAACGGGGTAAAAATGCCGATATACCTCGTATTTTGCAAAAAGAAGGCGAAGCAACACTGGCTGCAATACCCAAAGGCAACCGCATTGTAACGTTGGAAGTGACCGGTAAACCCTGGGATACCCCGCAACTCGCGCGTCAACTCGACGCCTGGAAAATGGACGGCCGGGATGTCAGCTTATTAATTGGTGGTCCTGAAGGTCTGGCGCCAGAATGCATTGCGGCTTCTGAACAGCGTTGGTCTTTATCGAATCTCACCCTTCCCCATCCATTAGTGCGCATCATTGTTGCTGAGAGCCTGTACCGCGCCTGGTCAGTCACTCAAAATCACCCTTACCACAGAGAGTAGCCATGGCCCGTAAACGTCAGGCTATTCGTGATCACTCAGCTGAAGCTAACCTGTTTGCCCGCCGGGCTGCGGTTTCGCTGCTTATCGTTATAGCCATGCTCGGCATTGTAGTGAGTAATCTGTATGTCTTACAGGTAGAAAAACACGATGCGTACCAGACACGATCGAACGGCAACCGTATCAAGGTATTACCCATTGCCCCAAATCGCGGCCTTATTTACGACCGAAATGGCATTTTGCTGGCTGAAAACCGCCCGGTATTTAGCCTCGAAATTATCCCGGAAGAAGTCGACGATTTGGAAGCGACGTTAGATAGCCTCACCTCGCTCATGGGCATCACGCCAGAAGAGCGTGAGAATTTTCAAAAAACCTATCGCGGCCAGCGTCGATTCAAACCCATCACCCTGCGAACCCAGTTAAGTGAACAGGAAGTGGCGTTATTTTCTGCACAACAACATCATTATGACGGTGTGTCTGTGGAGGCGCGTCTTTCCCGTTACTACCCCTACGGTGAAACCCTCACGCATGTGTTAGGTTACGTGGCGAAAATCAACAAAAAGGACTTACAGAAGCTTGTCGAAGCAGGACAAGAAGCCAACTACGCTGCCACCTACGACATCGGAAAGCTTGGCGTTGAAAAGTATCATGAAGAAGAACTGCATGGTCAGGTTGGCTACCAGCAGGTAGAGGTAAACAGTCAGGGGCGCATCATCCGCACATTGAGTATTGATCCCCCCGTCCCCGGCAAAGACATTGTGTTAAATATTGATTTAGCACTTCAGTTGGCGGCGAAAAAATCCCTCAATGGGCAACGCGGTACCGTGGTGGTATCTTCGCCACAAACAGGCGGTGTACTGGCCATGTACTCAAGCCCAAGTTACGACCCCAACTTATTTGTTCACGGCATAAGCAGTAAAAACTACAGTGCGCTATTAAATTCACCTGATCGCCCGCTGATCAACCGTGCGACACAAGGACAATATCCCCCCGCGTCCACCATTAAACCACTGTTGGGTCTGGTGGGTCTGGAAGATGGCGTGATCACCCCGAAAACCACCATTAACGACACCGGTCGCTACCGGTTACCCAATGTAAAACACGTGTGGCGAGACTGGAAAAAGTGGGGCCATGGCAAGGTAAATGTGGTGCGGGCCGTTATGCAATCCTGTGACACCTTCTACTACGACTTAGCCTACAAACTCGGTATCGATAGAATTAGCGAGTCCATGTCTGAATTCGGCTTCGGCGAATATACGGGTGTGGATTTGTACGAAGAGTCAGATGCCAATATGCCGAGTCGAGGCTGGAAAAGAGCGCGCTTTAATCAGCCTTGGTATATCGGTGACACCATTCCTGTGGGCATAGGCCAAAGCTACTGGACTGCCACTCCCATCCAACTGAATCAGGCCATTAATACACTGATTAATCATGGCGAGCGCTACGTGCCGCAAATCATTATGGGCTTTATGGGCGATAAGGGTGAGGTCATTGAAGAACCGTTGAAAACCTGGCGACCGATTGCTGTAAAGGAAAAGAAAAACTGGGATTTAATGCTCGAAGCAATGCATAAAGTGAATCACGACGAAGAAGGTACGGGCCGCCGTTCTTTTTCCGACGCACCTTATCAGTCGGGCGGGAAGTCGGGTACGGCCCAGCTGTTCTCGGTCGCCCAAAACGAGTCTTACAAAGAAGAAGAAGTATCTGAGCACCTTCGTGACAACGCTATGTATGTGGCGTTTGCGCCATTTGAACATCCGGAAGTCTCCGTTGCCGTTGTGGTAGAAAACGCCGGTGGAGGCAGCTCAAATGCGGCCCCGGTAGCCCGTCATGTTATCGACTTTTTCTTTCGCGAACGGGATTTTATGGACCCAGATTATGTTCCCCCTGAGCAGCAAGGCCAGGAGGTAGGCCAGTGAAACGTACCCAGTTAAAACAAAATCAATCGACGTTGCTGGAACGCTTACATATTGACGGCTGGTTACTGCTTGGCTTGCTGGTGTTGATGGTGGTGGGTTTGTACACCCTCTACTCAGCATCCGGTCAGGATATGGGCCAGATGGAGCGACAGTTCACCCGCTTGGGTATTGCCATGGGCGTCATGTTTGTAATGGCGCAAGTGCCGCCCATGGCCTACCGACGCTTATCGACGTACGCGTATATCGCAGGATTGCTCATGCTAATAGCTGTACTGTTATTTGGTGATGTGGGCAAAGGTGCACAGCGCTGGCTAGATTTAAAATTTGTGCGTTTTCAGCCCTCGGAACTGATGAAATTGGCCGTGCCGATGATGGTCGCCTGGTACATCAGCAAATTTACCCTACCGCCCAAACTCATGCAGATTGGTATTGGTTTCGCTCTAGTTATCGTACCCACCATTTTAATTGCCAAACAGCCTGATTTAGGTACTTCGCTGTTGATTGCCAGCTCCGGGATTTTCGCCATTTTCCTTGCCGGAATGAGTTGGAAACTGATCGGGTTTGTGGCCGCCCTCGCCGGGGGCTTTACGCCCATTATGTGGTTTTTCCTGATGCAGGATTATCAGAAACAACGGGTTACCACATTTTTGAATCCCGAATCTGATCCTCTGGGCTCTGGGTACCATATCATTCAGTCACAAATTGCCATTGGCTCTGGCGGCCTCGAAGGCAAAGGCTGGCTGCAAGGTACTCAGTCACAACTGGAATTTCTGCCAGAACGCCATACCGACTTTATCTTTGCGGTTTTCAGTGAAGAATTTGGCCTGGTTGGCGTACTCGCACTGCTGGCAATTTACCTGTTTATCATTATCCGCGGGCTGATTATTGCCAATCGGGCGCAGGACGCCTACAGTAAGTTATTAGCAGGCTCTATCACCCTCACCTTCTTTGTTTATGTATTCGTAAACATGGGCATGGTGTCAGGATTATTGCCTGTGGTCGGCGTGCCCCTGCCGCTGGTGAGTTTCGGCGGAACATCAATGGTGACTTTGATGGCAGGTTTTGGCATTCTGATGGCAATCGGTACACAAAAAAGATTCTTATCCCGATAAACTATGTGCGCTAAAAATTGGTTATTGCTTATTCTGGCAGTACTCGTAACGGGCTGCCAGTCATCCGGTCGCTATGCTCAGCACAGTGATTCGGCTCCCACGTTTGTCTACGACGAACCGGACTACATCGATGCTGATCCTCAGTATGAGCCTTATCGCGAGTGGAATTCCCGTCCTTATGAGGTACTGGGTAAGCGCTATTTCCCGCTGTTAACCGGTAAAGGGTTCGTCGAAACCGGGCAAGCGTCTTGGTATGGCCAGAAATTTCATGGCCACCTCACATCCAATGGCGAAACCTACAATATGTTTTCTATGACGGCGGCACACAAAACGCTGCCGCTGCCCTCTTATGTAAAGGTCACCAACCTGAGCAACGGTAAAACTGCCATTGTGCGGGTGAACGACAGAGGCCCATTCCACTCCGACCGTATTATTGATTTATCGTACGCCGCCGCGAAAAAGCTCGACTACCAACAGCATGGTACGGCGCAAGTGAAACTGGAAGTCATCCATTTTGATAAGAATAATCAGGTCACGGTAGGCAACCAACCAACGGTTTCTTACCAGGAGTATGCCGGCATTGTTCCCCTGCCCGTTGAGCCAGAGCCTGAAGAAATCACAGAACCAGAAGGTTGGTATATTCAGGTGGCCGCGGTTAGCGACGCAGAGCGAGCAAAAAGTGTGTCTACGGTCTTATCTCAGCTTTATCAGGTTCCTGCTGAAATTCCCCTTGTTGATAACGTGTATAAGCTTCGACTTGGCCCATTAGCTGACCGCTTCCAAGCCCGCATGCTGCTCGATGACTTAAAACAAAATGGTTATCCGGGTGCCTATTCAGTGGGCGCGGCATTGTGAGTATTCAGCAAATGTGGCGCTCATCTGGCAATTCAGTGTTATTCCTGTGGAATCCATCGACGAGCGCTGTATTTCGGTAAACTTTTTGGGTAAAACCTAGTCCAAGCGGAACGCTTACGTTAAAATTCTCAAGATTGTCTTAAATATAAAAACGGTAATTGAAATTCCCATGCATAAAACTATAAACCGCGCTAAACCGACTTTCATGACCGCCATGATCCTCATGTTGCTCATGACCTTTGTTGCCAAAGTTCAGGCAAAGGTTGTCATTCCACCGCCACCAAAAGTGAACGCGAAAGCGTTTATTATGATGGACAACGAAACGGGCTTTGTGATTGCCGAAGAGAATGCTGACGAGCAACTCTACCCTGCCAGTCTAACCAAAATGATGACTACCTACGTCATTGGTAAAGCACTGGAAGCCGGAAATATCAGCATGGACGACATGGTGCCAATTTCTAAAAATGCATGGGCAAAGAATTTCCCGGATTCTTCCAAAATGTTCATCGAAGTAGGCACTGAAGTAAAAGCCTCTGATTTGATTCGCGGTATTATCATTCAGTCAGGTAACGACGCTTGTGTGGCCATGGCAGAACATGTAGCCGGTTCAGAAAGCGCGTTTGCCAGCATGATGAACGCATACGCGCAATCTTTAGGTATGACGCACTCTCACTTTGTAAACAGCCACGGTCTGCACGACCCTGAGCACTATGTTACTGCCCGCGATATGATGCTGCTATCTCAGGCACTGGTTTCAGAAACCCCTGAAATCTACGATATCTACAGTGAAAAAGAATTCAGCTATAACGGCATCAAACAGCACAACCGTAACAGCCTGCTGTGGGATCGTAACCTGGACGTAGATGGCATTAAAACCGGCCATACTTCAGATGCGGGATACAGCCTCATTACTTCTGCGGTTGATCCAAAGCAAAATGGCCGTCGCATTATCTCTGTGGTCATGGGAACAGAAAGCATTTCTGCCCGTAACGAAGAAAACCGCAAACTGCTGCGCTACGGTTTCGACTTCTATGAAACGGTAACACCTTACAAAGCCGGTGATAGCTTTGTATCGCACCGCATTTATATGGGTGACCGTGAAACGGTAGACCTTGGAATTAACCAATCTACCCCCATTACCATTCCTAAAGGTCAGGCGTCGAATTTACAAGCAAACTTCGAACTCGATAAGAAACTCGAAGCACCGCTCGCGAAAGGTCAGGTTGTAGGTAAGCTGTATTTGCAACTCGATGGTGAAGATGTGGCGGAGTACCCGCTTGTAGCGCTGCAAGAAGTTAACGAAGGTGGCTTCTTCGACCGTGCTTATGATTACCTGATGCTGCAGCTTGGTTGGGGTGAAGAATAACCACCAACAGGTTGTGCTAGTTCATAAGCGGCCAGATTGTTATAATCTGGCCGTTTTGTTTATTTGAAGATGTAAGGAAGTCGTAATGGATACCCGTTTCGATGAATTGCTGGACTTTCCCTGTTTCCAGACTTTTAAAGTGATGGGCGTTGCCCACGAAGATTTACCGCAAATGGTAGTAAGCTGTTTGCAAACCCATGCGCCTGGTGACTATTCACCGACAGTAAAACCCAGTGCCAAAGGTAATTATCACTCGGTGTCGGTGAGTGTAAAGGTAACCAGTAAAGAACACATGGAAACCATTTACACTGAATTGGCGAAAGTTGAACTGGTACGGGTTGTTCTGTAAGTGATAGCACCATCCTACCCGGTGATTGTTCGCCAACTACACCGACGTCCGTATGAGCCTATCTGGCACGATATGCAGCGCTTCACTGATGAAAGAGGCAGTGAAGATACCGATGAAATTTGGCTGGTTGAGCATGATGCTGTATTCACCCAGGGGCAGGCAGGAAAGGCTGAACATATTTTGATGCCCGGTGACATTCCGGTTGTTAATGTGGACCGCGGCGGTCAGGTTACGTACCATGGCCCAGGCCAGCAAGTTATGTACCTGATGTTGAACATAAAACGTCGCAAATTGGGCGTACGCGAACTGGTCACAGCGATGGAAAATGCGGTTATTGCTTTGTTGGCCGACTTCAATATTACTGCGTACGCCAAAAAAGACGCCCCCGGCGTTTATGTGGATGAACGAAAAATTTGTTCGTTAGGATTGCGAATTCGTAAAGGCTGCTCGTTTCATGGACTGGCGCTCAATGTTAATATGGACTTAGCGCCGTTCGATCGAATTAATCCTTGCGGTTATGCCGGTATGGAAATGATTGATACTGCGCGTCTGTCAGGCCCCCAATCACTCAGTGATGCCGGCCCTGCCCTGACGCAACACCTGCTGAATATATTGAATATCAGCGAGGTCATAAATAAAGAAGGTTTTGATGAGTAACGCACGTCCTAAAGCCGGAGTTAAGCTCCGCGATGATGAGAAAGTAAAACACATTCCTATCACCATTATTCCTACTGAAAAGGAAGAAATGTTGCGTAAGCCGTCGTGGATCAAGATTAAGCTGCCACGTACGACAGATCGCATCGACGAGATTAAACAGACACTGCGTAAAAACAAACTGCACTCTGTGTGTGAAGAAGCCTCCTGCCCCAACCTGGCTGAGTGTTTTAATCACGGCACGGCAACCTTTATGATCCTCGGTGATATCTGTACCCGTCGTTGTCCGTTCTGTGATGTGGCCCACGGTAAACCCCTTCCGCCTAGCGCTGAAGAACCAGAAAAGCTGGCGAAAACCATTGCTGAAATGAAGCTGAAATACGTGGTAATTACGTCCGTAGACCGGGATGATCTTCGTGATGGCGGTGCGCAGCATTTTGTCGACTGCATTAACGCCATTCGTGAACACAGCCCTGCCACAACTATTGAGGTGCTGGTTCCGGATTTCCGTGGTCGTATGGACCGCGCACTGGAAATCTTTAAAAATGGCGTACCAGATGTATTCAACCACAACCTGGAAACCATCCCTCGTTTGTATCGCGAGTGTCGTCCCGGCGCAAACTATCAATGGTCGTTGGACTTGCTGAAGAAATTCAAAGCGCAACACCCTGATGTGAAAACGAAGTCCGGCTTGATGATGGGCATGGGCGAAGAAAACGAAGAAATTGAAGGTGTGCTGCGGGACTTGCGTGCCCACGATGTAGACATGCTGACATTAGGGCAATACCTGCAACCGTCACGTCACCACTATCCCGTAAAACGTTACGTGCACCCTAACGAATTTGATGCGCTGGGCGATTACGCTAAAGACATTGGTTTCGTTCACGCTGCCTGTGGCCCTATGGTGCGTTCAAGCTACCACGCAGACCAACAAGCTGCCGGTAAAGAAGTTAAATAATTTATCGCCTGCTACAAACACAAAACCCGGCATCTGCCGGGTTTCTTTTTTATTGGTTAGGATTATTCGGTGTTAACCAAACTGCGTTAGATTACTGTTGTATTCGTAAACTTGATTCCGGCCAAATCGCTTCGATTGATACAGTGCCAAATCTGAAGCAGAAAACAAATTGTCCAAACTGTATCCTACTTGCAAGCTTGTACTAACACCGAAGCTCGCAGAAACTTTGAATTTGTGTCCTGAAATGCTCGAGTCGATTTTTTCAATGTCTTGTCGGCATCGCTCAGCCAACTGAAAACTGTCTTTGGCAGAGAGCCCCGTTACAATTAAGCCAAATTCTTCACCGCCCATTCGGGTAACGATCCCTTCCTTAGGACACACTCTTAACAGTGAAGCAGCAACTTCACGTAATACCCAGTCGCCCACCTGATGACCGTAGGTGTCATTCACACTCTTAAACAGATCAAGATCGAGCAGTAACATAGAAACTGGCTGACCCGATTTCTGCGCCTGTGTAAGTAGCGTAACGGCTTTTTCACTAAAGAAGCCACGATTATATAAACCGGTGAGGCTGTCTCGGGTGGCGAGATAACGCAATTTGCGGGTTAACTTTCTACTACGGTAACTCCAAAATAACAGCGCCACCCCAACAACGGATACCATTGCTAACGCCAGCATGGTGGTTTTCATTTTCTGGCCAGAATAAAGCGCTTCCGCCTGAAGCAGTTTATTTTGTTTGTCTAGTAAGAGAATTTCATTTTCTTTGGCTTTCACATCGAAGGTGGCTTTTTGGTACGCCAGTTCCCGAATACTTTGCTCCGACGTAAGCAGTGCTTCAATGTCCTGTTTTAACAGTAAATATTGGTAGGCTTTTTCATAGTCCTTTCTGTCCTGATAAATGTCTATCAGAATGCGATAAGCGCCTTTTACACCCTGTTTATACTCACCTTGCGAGTTACTGTTTATGGATTGAATCGCCAGGGCTTCGGCTTCATCAATTCGATTTTCGCCCAGTCGCATTTCCGCTTGTGAAAGTAAAAAGCTGCCAGATAAAGGCGCAAATTTGAGTTCATCCACACGCCAATTGGCTTCTCTTTCAATGATCCTGGCTTTATTGTATTCGGCCGTCGTTACATAGAAGTCGAGCAAGTGAACAAAGTTAAATGCAATAAAGAAGGTTTCGCCGGCACGCTTACAGCTATCGATGGCTTCGTTGAACTGCAACTCGGTTGCCTTTTTTACCTCGAGGTTCATTTCGGCACGCATTGTTCTCGCAAAACATCGTAGCTTGCTGTCGGCAACAGTACTGTTGAGAATCTTTATGACCATAGACTCTCCCTGTTGGCGTAAACCTGCCGTATTATAAAATACAAGCATTCCCTTCCAACCAGCAGCCAGAAGATTGGGGTCATCAATAGTTTCTAATTGTTGTTCTACATCTTTAGAAAGTGCAAATGCGTAATCCCATTCACTTAAATGCGCCGACAAACTAAGCAACGATTTAGCTAATTTGATCCTGGCTTCACCGGGGGGCAATTTATCGTAGAGTCTTTTGTAGTTCTCAGACAAGGTTTCAAACGGAATGTCTTTGGTAGTGAAATAGATAGATAAATAATCGTAAAAATCTCTATCTGAACCTGATAGTTGTTTTTCATCAAGATCAGCAAGCAGCACCTTGGCAGTTTCCCAGTCAGACAATGCCAAAGATTCTATATGTCGTAATCTTTCATGGTCGTCGACAGCAAAACATGCTGTCGATGTGAAGATTAAAAAAACAACTAACCAGTATTTCATTGGGTTCAGGCAACCTTGGGGTTCTTTTCCGGTTCAGGGTCCGGCGTTGGCTCTGTGGGCTCGTTTGGCTCTGTTATTGTCATTATTGGCTTCATTTCTGCGGCCTCTGCTTTTAGTGCGGCAATGCTGTTTAGCTCATCTACGCTGAGGTCGTCAACAGAACGCGTTGTGTCGTTTGCCAATGATGCCAGAATTTCAATTGCTTTTGTCATGTGTGCTTCCTTGTTGCTGTTGTAATTGATGTAATTTATCCAGAATGGCGGTGTTTTTAGTGAGCTTCTTACATGGCGGCACCACCAAGGTGGTCACCAAAGTAAGATTTGCCTCTGGAAGACAATTAAGGGGTATCCATTCAATGCGCGTTTTATCGGTAATTAAGGTAGGACATTCATAGAGCGCCACAGCGTGATCGCTGGTGTAGCCGTAATGTTCAGTTAACATCGACACCAACACTTGTCGCTGCGCTGCACTCGACGTTTTTGCGGTAATGGTTAAATCGCCGGCAAGCGCAATTTGCCATAGGAACAGATAGGCAGATGTATCGATAACACGCTCGAACATCATTAACTGACTGGCCTCAAAGTGCTGACTGCCATAAGCCCCCGGGTCAATCCCCATATCGGCGTAAAGACAATCTTCTGCAGAAATGCCAGGCTCCATATGCGCAGAAAACCCTTCCTTTCGGGCTTGCGCGATGGCGGTATGAGGTACTTGAGCGAACACGCCAGGATGACCGTAAAACGCCCCCACCACAGACTTACCGCTGCGAATTTCAGTCATGATCAATTTAACCATTTCCTGATAAGTCACTCTGCGGTCTTTTCCATCTGCGTACAATGACTGCAGTGAGCGGGTGTCTTTATTCATGGTCGCCAACCAGCGCTCCATAATAGGATGGCAATTGGTGAACACCACATCGGCATGCTCGATATGACTACGACAACGGGCGGACATGTGCGCACCCAACGTCATACCAGGGCCGACACAAACTAAACTTCCTGTATTACTTTGCATGGTAACAACCGTACTGCTTATTTATTATCTATATTCATCGGTTCTGATCTGGCCATTTATTTTTATGCTTAGCCGACCGAATAGCCCTAATTATGCCGGACTATTTGCGCTGGGCAAGTGACAAATGCCCTCGCTGGCATAAAATTGAACAAAGATGTGATCCAGAATAACCCTGTCTGAGTAGCCAGCAAGTTGATGACTTGCCTATCAGGGCTGTTACAATACGCCGGATTATCAGGAGTACGTCATGAGAAAACACATGTATATCGCTTATACCGGCGGCACCATCGGTATGAAACCCTCTAAACAGGGCTATGTACCGGCTTCAGGGTTCTTAGGAAAAACACTGGAAAACATGCCAGAATTCCACCGCCCGGAAATGCCCTTGTACACCCTTCATGAATACGACAACCTGATTGATTCATCAGACATGAACCCTTCAGACTGGCAACGCATCGCCGACGATATTGCCGTAAATTACGATAAGTATGACGGTTTCATCATTCTGCATGGCACCGATACCATGGCGTACACCGCCTCGGCACTCAGCTTTATGCTTGAAGACCTCTCGAAACCGGTTATTGTAACGGGATCGCAAATTCCGTTGGCAGAGCTGCGTTCTGATGGCCAGGTTAATCTGCTAAATGCGCTTTTCGTTGCAGCAAATTATCCTATTGCTGAAGTTGGTCTGTTCTTCAATAACCGCCTGCTACGCGGAAACCGCAGCCGCAAGGTAGACGCAGACGGGTTTAATGCCTTCGACTCGCCGAATTTCCCCCCTCTGCTTGAAGCTGGCATTAATATCCGGGTTAAAGCAGGCAAACTGGCGGAACCCACAACCAAGCCACTAAAAGTCTGTCAGGTAAAATCACAACCCATTGGCTTAGTCAGCTTGTATCCGGGTATTGCTTCTGAGGTGATTAAAAACACCCTTCAACAGCCCGTCAACGCCTTAATTTTGCTTAGCTATGGTGTGGGTAATGCTCCGCAACAACCGGCGTTACTGCAACAATTGCAATACGCTGCCGAACGGGAAATTGTGGTGCTCAACTGCACGCAATGTTTGCGCGGTCGTGTGAATATGGGCGGCTACGCCACGGGTAACAGCCTACGAGAAGTAGGTGTGTTATCTGGTAGTGATATGACACCTGAAGCGGCTCTGGCCAAACTGCATTACCTGCTGAGCCAGAATTTCAGTTATGAAGAAATCAAACAAAAGCTCACCACGAATTTGCGTGGCGAACTTAGCGACGGATAAGAAAACGCAAGCATGCAAGAATACACTGGCTCTTTGAGCAGAATGAAAGTCTCCGTGAATGACGAACACCAAGTGCAATACACCCTACCCATTGGTGACCACCGCGTTGACATGAACAGCCTGATTGGCAGCGAGATAACGCTAACGTCAGCAGGTGAAATTCGTTGCGTACATTGCGACAAGAAAACCAAAAAGAGTTTCAATCAGGGCTACTGCTACCGCTGTTTAATCACCCTTGCACAGTGTGACAGTTGCATTATTAAACCTGAACTCTGCCACTATCATGAAGGTACCTGCCGCGAACCGGAATGGGGCGAAGCTCACTGCCTGAGTGATCATTTTGTGTATTTGGCCAACACCGGCAATTTGAAAGTGGGTATTACCCGCCACGTCAGCGATGCCGTATCGAGTCGTTGGATGGATCAAGGCGCATCGCAAGCACTGGTGTTCTTAAGAGTGAAAGACCGGCTTACCAGTGGCTTGGTGGAAACCCTGTGCAAACAGCATATTGGTGATAAAACGAACTGGCGAACCATGTTAAAAGGTGCGCCGGAACTGCAGGATCTTGAGGCATTAAAAACAACGTTATTGGAAAAAATTGATGCGGGCCTTGATGAGATCCGCCAGCAACATGGACTGGATGCAGTAAGCGAGGCGGCGACGCCGGCCGTAGAGATTAACTACCCCGTAGAGACCTACCCGGTGAAAATTAAATCGATTAACCTGGATAAAACCCCTGCGTTTACCGGTGTACTAACTGGTATCAAAGGGCAGTATTTAATGCTCGACGAAGATCGGGTCATTAATATCAGAAAATATTCAGGTTATCAGGCAACGCTTTCCGTTTAAGAGCGATTTTCGTCTCTCTGGCTAATCCTGTGGTCATTTTCCGTCAGGAATTACTGTAGCCTCATAAATCGAAGCTGTGTATACGAAAAAAGCGACAATCACTGTCGCTTTTTTTTCGTTTTACAATCCATCTTCCGCACTGACTAATTCGTAGATACGCACAAATTCATCATCCAGCGAGTTGTTCGGCATACTTTGCCCTGCTCTGTTGTACCAGTATCGGGCGTTAGGCATATCACCTTCCTGACGATGCAGAAACCCATGTATCAGACAGGAAAAGGCATCATCAAAGTTTTCCACCATATCATGAGATTTCTGCCAATTGCCCTGACCGGCTTCATTCAGTGCCTGTAAGTGAAAATCCGCCATTAATGACACTCCTCGCCACTCATCTCCCGGGCAATATCGTCGAGTTTTGCTGCAGTGTCATCAAAACTGCCATCGGCGTAGCGATATTTGATGAGCACATGCTGCGCACTTCGACCACGTTTTACCACCAACTCTTTCGCATCGAAGTGTTTTACTGTGTTTAAAAACCGGTAGGCATTGGGCTCGGTCTCAAAAACAAACTCTACTTGCACCAGCATTAACGCACTCCCTTCAGTACCACTGCATTTTCCTGCACGGTACTTAGGATAACCGCCATTCGTTGCAACTCATCAGCTTGCGGTACGCCACAGGCTAACCAATTAGCGACAGAATCAGAGAAAGAATCTTCGTCACCCCTTTCCAAACGGGCAGCCATTAATGACAACTGAACGTCTCGACGCTCTTGCATCAATGCTGCAGTAGCGGGGATGTCTAGCTGAATTTCAAGAACATGGGCATACCAACTACGGCTATTTGCGGGTTGTGTCGTATTGCCGGAAATCGCCGACCGCCATATTTTGGGCAGCGCGTCCCAACTTTCGGCATCCTGTGGTTTCACAGAACCATCAGACCAGAGCGATAATACTTCAACCAGCGCAATTATTGCGCCCCGTCGATCGTCCAGCGCATTTGCTTGCAATTGGCTGTCCACACTACGGCGGAGCTTATCAATCCGTTGCTGGATCACAGCCTGCTTGCGGCTGTCCAATGTTTTCATGGTGTCAATGAGCGGCACAAGTGCGGCATCAACGGCCTCAGGCTGTTGGTGCACCGAGCGGCTTATGGTTTTAATCTGCTCGAGTAAACGCTCCACTTCATCGCTTTGTTGCTTCTGCTGCGCTTGTCGAATAGATTTCACCTCGTTAAAGAGCTTGTCGTTTACCTCTTTAAACGCTTGCCATAAACGCGTTTCATAACGCTTGCCGGCATGCCCTATTGTCTTCCAGTGCTGCTGCAATTCCTGTGCTCTGGCTGCACTTTGTTGCAAATCATCACTCTCGGCAAGGGCTTTGGCTTCATCGATCACCGCCTGCTTTTTACTGCGGTTATCAGCAAACCAAGCGGTTACACGTTCGTTAATCGGCGCAAGTGCCTTATCCCAACGCTTTTTAAGGCGGGTATATTTACCTTTTTCTACTGTACCGGCATCTCGCCAGCGCTGTTTCAGCTTTTCAAGCTGCCTGGACATAGCGGCAATATCATCTTCCTGTGAAGACAGCGCGCTAAGCGACTGAATTAATACTTCACGGACTTCAGCAGCTTCAGCCCGTTGACGCTCTTGTTCTGCATAGAATTCACGGCACGGCGCAAAGGCTGCTTCAAGTGCGTTATCGAAAGCCTGGTCCTGCTCGTCTTTTGGCTGTCCAACAGAAAGTGATTGCCACTGTTGGCGTAGCTGCCTGATATTTTCTGCACGGGCTGGAATATCGTCAGTCGGACTGGCTGCTAACTGCTGTGCCTGTTCCAACATGGCGGGTTTACGTGGCGCGGCCAGATAACTTTGCCAGCCTTCAAGACGGGAAATTTGCTCGCTAACCTGACTATAGCGTCGGCTGAGTTGTTCCTGCCCGCGTGCGTCTAACGATTGGTAAGCGGTTTCCAGCTCACTGAAACGACTCATGGCAGCACGAAAACGCCCAGAATCGACAAGATTTGTGATTAGCGACAATAACCGAC
The DNA here is from genome assembly GCF_056159945.1 of Alteromonas sp. ABH2_165. Lineage (NCBI taxonomy): Bacteria > Pseudomonadati > Pseudomonadota > Gammaproteobacteria > Alteromonadales > Alteromonadaceae > Alteromonas > Alteromonas sp. ABH2_165. The sequence goes on along the minus strand of NZ_JBSWWF010000003.1, from coordinate 247,789 downwards.
GACACTGCTTTAAGCCTTGCTCGGCCTGTGCGCGGGCTGCTGTTTCGTGTTGCTTTTGGCTACGCGATACCGCTCCCCACCGCTTACGCCAGCTAGCGCTGACCGGATAGACTAAATTGTCTGATTCAGCCCACTGCTTGTTCAACCCCTGCCATTCATCAGCAGGCAATGGCCCGGAGGTTTCGGTGCTAAGTGCTTCTGCGCGTTTAAGCACATCCAGCAAACGTTTCGCAATTTGCTGCTGGGCAGAAAACATGTCTAGCTGGGTAATGAGATCAGAGATAGTTTGTTGCAGTTGACGATATTCCCGCATATCAGGATTACTCGCAAAATGGGTTAAGGTGCTCTCAAGGTCGCGTACCTGACCATTTACCGACTCAACATCCTGTAGCTTAGCTTCACACAGGCGTTCGGTATATAACCATTTCACCTTTGCTGTAGCATCGTCTACCTGCTGTAAGAATGCCTGACGGGACGCCTCGGCCTCACGGGCAGCGGATTCTGCTTTCCACACAGCTTCCAGTTTATGATGATGGCGACTGACTTTGTCTTCCAGCCGTTCCCGCTTTTCGATCAATGTAGAACGAACGTCCTCATTGAACACATCAAGGTGTTCATCCAGCGCTGCCATTTCTTGCCGACAAGCAGACAGACGTGCATCAACATCGTTGAAGTCGTGTCGGTCGGTCAGGGCTTGCAGCTTGGATAATGTCAGCGTGTAAGCCTGTTCAAGTTGTTTCGGCTTGTCTGCCGCTTCAGTAAGCAAAGAAAGCTTGTCATTAATGCGCTGACTCAACGCTGCATCATTGGTTTTTTTCAACAACTTATTTAAAAATGGGATATCTGCTGCATCATTAATGATTTGCTGTTGCACACCTGCAGAGGCATGACGACTGTAAAATTGTAGCGTGAAATCACTACGCCCAATTTTTGCCAATAATGACAACACGAGATCGTCACCGAGTGACGCATTCTGCTGGGATTCCAGCACTTTTTTTACAAGTTCAACCGGTGCCTGCTTGATCAGGTACTCGGCTTTTTCCTCGGCTGAAATTTCGGTACTGGTAGGGTCGCCAACCACATCCTCAACCCGACTAACAGCACGACGCCGAAGTTTTGCATCATTCGCCGTCTGCGACATTTTTAGCCAAAGCGGAAAAGAATCCAGTTTCTCTAATGCGGCCAGGCTGACATCACAGTCATCATCGTTAAACGCAAGCTCGTGCAAGGTGGCGCGTTCTGTCGCTTTTTCCGGTGATAATTTGGCGATAGCCTGTATACGTTTCTCTGGATTGGGACTGCTGTGCGCGGGTGAAAATAGTCGACTAAATATCATCCTGACTGAACCGGGCTATGGTGTTTTCATCTTGTTCCGCCTGAAGTGCTTCGCGGAACTCTCTTTTGCTTTTGTGCACAATTTCACCGGCTTCATTCACCGTCATGTGCTCAGAGGATTTTTCAATTTTTGATTGATAAAGCAATACGGCCTGCATACAACTTTCGCGTTGTTCTTCTGACAACACTGTGCCATCAGGCCATTTCCCGGTTTCGACAGCCTGACGGAGGCGCGTGTACACCTCTGGTGTCATGGCTGAGAGTAATGCATCTATATTCATGAATTAAATCGTTTCACAATAACTAATCTGACACGGTTGATAACATACCACACAAAGCCGATGACCGTGGCGGTTATTGCAATGTTATGCTGCATATCACCCGGTTTAGTGCCCCCCACATACATAAAGAGGAACCCTGCGACAAAAAGCAGAACGGCCAGCAAAGACTGGTTCTGAATACTCTGATGTTTTTTGTAACGCTGAAGACTCTGTTTTCTCAGAATATCTTCAGCAGAGGCATCGCCTACCTGAAATCCGCAATGCGGGCACACGTCGGATTTATCTGAAATCTTCTTATTACACGCTGGACAATCTGTTAATGCCATTATTGCTCCTGTACGTTTATTTTGCTGCTTACATCTTCGTCATGTTGTTCAGTCGTCGATGACAAACGCATTGTACAAAAAAGGGCACCAACGTGCCCTTTTTCGTTATCTGGCTGACTTTACTTATCGTCGCGGACCCGCGTCCAATATTCATCAACCGTCTGCTTCATTTCCTTGCTTAGCATTACTATACCAAACAGGTTAGGCAGTGTCATAACAACAATCGCTACAGCCGATAATGCCCATACCAGTGTGGTATCTGAAAACGATGCCCACACAAAGCCTGCCACGTAAATGACTCGGTATGGCATCACAGAGCGTGGCCCAAGCAGATAAGTCATGGCACGGTCGCCGTAGTACGACCAGGCTATTGCTGTAGAGAAGGCAAACAACATCAAGCCAATAGACACAATGTACTGACCAAAGCTGCCGAAATAGCCACGGGTAAAGGCAATGGTAGTGAGTGCTGCCGAATGCACCAATGATTTACCAGATACTTCAAGGTTGGTTTTTACTGGCTTGCCGTCTTTAATTTGAAGTGTTCCCGTATAGGCATCTTCATCGCCTAAGGAATAACTCACATCTTCAGCAATTGAACGGGCATTAATGAGCGTAAAACCTTCACTTACCGCGGTACCGTTAACCACCGAAATAGGGCCGGTGTAGTTCTCAACACCACTGCCCTCTATATCGTTGAGGTACTTGTACAGCGCTTCTTTGTCAGCTGGATTGTCGTCTGCATAAACACCTTGAACAAAGTACATGTCTGAGCGATCGAAGACATTCTGGTGTTTTTCTTTCCACACACCGGACGACAAAATAACCAGACCGGTGACAGTACAAATCAGAATGGTATCAATGAAAGGCTCCAGCAGTGACACCATACCTTCCGATGCCGGCTCGCTGGTGCGTGCCGCGGCGTGCGCGATTGGCGCCGAGCCCTGACCCGCCTCGTTAGAAAACAGTCCACGGTTAACACCACGGTTAAATGCATAGGCTAATGATGCCCCAAGGAAACCACCCGCAGCAGCTGAACCGGAAAATGCATCACCAATAACCGCAGCGAAAGATGGCCCAATGTTCTCCGCATTCGCGAAAATAACGGCAAGGGCACCAATCAGATAAATAACCGCCATAATAGGAACAATTTTAGAGGTAAAAGCAGCAATACGCTGAATACCACCTAAAATAACCAAGGCCAGTAAGATACCCAGTACACTGCCCACTACCAGTGGGTCAAAACCGAATGTCGCTTCAATACTCTGCGCAATACCATTACTTTGCGGCAGGTTACCCGTGCCGAAAGAACTGACAACGGTGGCGATAGCGAACGCCACTGCCAACCATTTCATGTTTAGACGACGGTCCATGTAATACATAGGACCACCCGCCATGGTGCCGTCTTCCGTTTTAACACGGTATTTGTGCGACAGGGTGACTTCCACAAATTTTGTGGTCATACCCAAAAAGGCGGTTGCCCACATCCAAAACAGTGCTGCCGGACCACCCAAGAATATGGCAAACGCCACACCGGAAATATTACCTGTGCCCACAGTACCAGACAGTGCAGTCGTTAGTGCACGGAAGTGTGTGGTATCCCCTTCCTCGCCGTCTTTGTCATACTTGCCGGTTACCACCAACCAAGCATGTTTAAAGAAACGGATTTGTGGAAATTTAAGATAAACCGTAAAAAATAGACCAACCCCAAGCAGTACGAAGGGGAACCATGGAGCGCCCCCAAGCATGCCATCAAGTGACGTTAAAAAATTATACAAGCCTTCCAAGACGAGTTCCCCTCAATACTTTTGTTGTTATGTATGTTGCGTGATTATTATTATCGCAGCTGTGACACTACCGCACGCACGGCAACGAGTAAATCTTCACCGAGTTGACGACAGCGTTGCACGGACCAGCCATAAACTGGGTCCGGTAAATTTTTATTATCTTTAAAAGGCATTTCGAGCGTGTAAGCCAGGCAGTCGAATTTCTCGCCTACCGCATTTGACGCAACAGTCAGGTTTGCCTGGCCAGGTTGGTCTTTCGCGTAACCAAACTCGTCCTGGAATTCAGGTGTGGCCAACAGCAATGCGTATTTGAATGTATTTTCAAGATGCGCAAGTCGCTCTGAGTAACACGGAATACCCTCACTGCCAGCGACAAAGTTATAAGGCAGTGCCTCATCGCCGTGGATATCCAGATACATGTCCACACCGGTTTCAGCCATGGTATTCAATACGTACAATACCTCCGGGCTCTTTTCCGCCGACGGCGTGGCCCACTCGCGGTTCAGGTTCGTTCCTACCGCATTGGTACGCAGATGGCCTCTTGCAGAACCATCTGGATTCATATTCGGCACAACATAGAAAACGGCTTCATCGAGCAAATGTCTGGCAAGCCCGTCTTGTTCATCAAGCAAACGATAAATAAGGGCTTCAGCACACCACTCTGCCATGGTTTCTCCTGGATGTTGGCGGGCCGTGATCCAAATTTTCTTTTTCGTGGGCTCTTCTTCACCAATAACCAGCAGATTCATATCACGACCGTCGAGGGTTTCGCCCAGGAAACGGTGTTCACAGCGCAGCGACATTTGCGCGTCGCCAACGAGATCGAGGTGGCGTTCGTAGCTGTAGGGAATGAAATAAGCGAAATAAACGGAAGACTGTTCGGGAGTGAAACTGAACGTAAGGTTATCGCCGTCGAATACACTGTTTACACGGAACCAGGTCTGACGGTCATAGGATGCCAGTACATCATAATCTTTCCAACCACCGGGATACGCAGACTTCGCTAGTTCAGAGATAGTAATATTGTGTGTTTCAAACACGTCACCAAACAAACGGAAGTGAAACCACTGGTAGAAATCGGATTGATTGTCTTTGTTGATACCCAGAACGATGTTGTCTGGAGAGTCGGCTTTGATTACGCGAATGTTGCCGCTGTCGAATTGACTGGAGATATGCATGGTACTGTCGTGCCCTTATATTTTTGCCGCTTAATTTAGCATAGACGGCCTTGTAAATACCACGTTTAACATCCCTGCAACGACTATTCTGTCTGAGTTTTGCGCAGTTCGCTCATTGGGCAGACCATGGAATAAGAATACCTCGCCATTTGTACACCAGGCATAAAAAAACCGGTGCAACCAAATGGCAGCACCGGTAATAACGCCTGCGTTACAACTTATGCAGGTAACGTTGGGAAAGTGATCCCCGCCATGTCACGTACTACGCGAAGAACCTGACAGCTGTAGCCAAATTCGTTGTCGTACCATACGTACAGGGTTAAACGATTTTCAGCCACGATGGTCGCTTGCGAATCCACCACACTGGCAGCCCGTGAACCGACTAAATCGGTAGAGACAATTTCTTTACTTGCGGTGTAATCAATTTGATGTTGCAAGGTAGAAAACAGCGCAGTGTCGCGAAGAAATTCGTTAACGGCTAACTTATCGGTAGACGTTTTCAAGTTCAGATTCAAAATCGCCATCGATACGTTAGGGGTAGGTACACGAATCGCATTGCCTGTGAGTTTGCCAGCCAGCTTGGGATAGGCTTTCGCCACGGCTTTTGCAGCACCGGTTTCGGTGATAACCATGTTAAGTGGTGCAGCTCGGCCACGACGGTCAGCTTTATGGTAGTTATCAATCAAGTTTTGATCGTTAGTGAAACTGTGTACCGTTTCCACATGACCTGACTCAATACCATATTCTTCGTCCAGTGCTTTCAGTACTGGCGTAATCGCATTGGTGGTACAACTCGCAGCAGATAGAATGGTATCTGAAGCCAACACATCTTCGTGGTTCACGCCATGCACGATGTTCTTGATATCGCCTTTACCCGGCGCCGTCAGTAGCGCCTTAGCCGCACCTTTCGACTTCAGGTGCATACCTAAACCGTCGCGGTCACGCCACATACCCGTGTTATCAACAACAATGGCATCGTTGATACCGTATTTGGTGTAATCCACTTCATCAGGACTGTTAGCGTAAATAATTTGAATAAATGAGCCGTTTGCTTTGATTGCTTGGCGTTCGTGGTCAATGGTAATACTGCCATTGAATGGGCCATGCACAGAGTCACGGCGCAGTAAGCTGGCGCGCTTTTCAAGGTCACCCTCTTTACCACCACGGACAACAATGGCGCGTAAACGCAATTTGTTCGCTTTACCCTGTCTTTCGATAAGCAAACGGGCAAGTAAACGACCGATACGTCCAAAGCCATACAGCACCACATCTTGTGGCACTTGCTCGTCGTCTTCATTGACCACGTCACCCAATTTTTCAGCCAGATAGGCATCGAGATCTTTTTGATCCACCGCGCTGCCGTAATTGAAATCGAATGCAAGCTTACCAATGTCAATTTGAGATGGCGCCAGAGACATAGTGGTAAGGGCTTCTAGGATTGGAAAGCTCTCACGTAAACGCAGCTTGATGCCTTCATGAAGACGAACCTTACGGTGAGCCTTAATGATATCAATCACGCTCGCGCCCAGTAATGAACGACCGTAGACTGATACTTCCACTGAATGGTTTCTGTAGAGTTTACCTACCAGTGGCAACATCATTTCAGCGTATTCCTGACGCTCCTGCCAGCTGCTTTGCAATTCCTGTTCAAACTGTTGATTCATGCCTTTGCCTTCGCCAATATAATTTAACCAGAGTGCTCATGCAGGCTGTGTAAGGTGTAGGGTACACAAGGTGTTAAATTCGTTCTCTGCATGAACGACAGCTATTCTATGGAAAGGTGTGCCGATAACCAAACTGTTGAAAAATTTCAGAAATATAGATTTTTTTGTTCTCTCGTCAATTTCTTTGGTAAGTTTCCAACAATAAATGGAATTCTTCCCAACAGGCAGCAAGAATCTTCATCCAGCAAATTAGGTAGCAGTTTTAAAACGGTAGGATTACAGACAGGAAAACAACGTGAAAAGCGTTGATTGATCAATTTATAAAGAAAATGGCTGTTCTAGCAGTTACAAAATTTCTGAAAACAACTTTCATGGTAATTTTCTGTATTTTTTAGATTTATGGACATCCCATAAACAAAAACACCGCTTATGATATAAGCGGCGTTTATTTTTTAACCACAAGTGAAGTGTGCTAGCCGCGTATTAACTCATCCTTTTCAGTTTTAAACGAAAGAGACAACGAGTTCACGCAATAACGCTGGCCGGTTTCGGTAGGGCCATCGGGAAATACATGGCCCAAATGGGCTTTGCACGACTTACAAACAATTTCGGTGCGGCGCATACCGTGACTATTGTCTTGATGATACTCAACGTTCTCATCATCAGATTGTCGGTCGAAGGACGGCCAACCACAATGTGAGTCGAATTTTGCATCTGCAGTAAATAGCACTGCGCCACAACACTTGCACAAGTACTCACCGGGGCGTTTCTCATTCAGCAATACACCGGTAAACGGGCGCTCTGTTCCCGCCTGACGGGTAACATGATACTCGTCGTCGGTAAGCGTTTTTTTCCAGTCTGTATTGTCTGTCATGATGCACTCCGGTTAGCTAATCTATTTTTTGATAGCAACCTGAGGCCTTGCTGGATCACTCCAATCAAGGTGGAACTTCTTACCTGCCGGCTTATCAACACGTTGATAAGTGTGCGCGCCGAAATAGTCGCGTTGGCCTTGCAGTAGATTCGCAGGTAGCACTGCGGTGCGGTAAGAATCGTAGTAACTCAATGCTGACATCATTGCTGGGCATGGAATGCCTGCCAAGGCGGCCTGCGCCAGTGATTCACGCCAATCAGATTGATATTCAGTGATTTGCTCGGCAAAGAATGGATCAAGCAGCAAGTTAGCCAGTTCTTCGTTGTTTTCGTACGCTTTGGCAATAGACTGCAAGAATACTGCGCGAATGATACAACCCGCGCGCCAGATTTTTGCAATACCGCCAAAATCCAGTTCCCAGCCATGTTCTTTCGAAGCAACGTCCATTAACTGGAAGCCTTGAGCGTATGCACAGATTTTTGAACAGTACAGCGCATATTCCAGCTTATCGATGGCCACAAATTTCTCTTCATCAGAAAGCGGCTTCACATCGGGACCTTGCAATACCTTACTGGCAGCGACACGCTCATCTTTAAGGCTTGAAAGGCTGCGAGCAAATACTGCTGAGGTAATCGTTTGCGCCGGGCTACCTACTTGTAGCGCACTGACTGCGGTCCATAAGCCGGTGCCTTTTTGACCCGCTTTGTCGAGGATCACATCTACCAGCGGTTCACCCGTTTCAGGGTCGAGCTGTTCAAGCACTTCCGCACTAATCTCAATCAGGTAGCTGTTCAGTTTCCCTTTATTCCAGCGACGGAACACTTCAGCAATTTCTGCTGCAGACATATGCAAAGCGGTACGCATAACCTGATACGTTTCACAAATGAGCTGCATATCGGCGTATTCGATACCGTTGTGCACCATTTTCACATAGTGACCAGCACCCACTGGGCCAATATACGTGGCACACGGTTCGCCTTCTGTTACCGGTTCACCCGGCGTGAAAGATTCGATAGGCAGACCACTTTGTGCATCAACCTTCGCTGAAATCGCTTTTAAGATGGGTTCTAATCGTGTCCAGGCATAAGGATTGCCTGATGGCATAAGTGACGGTCCGAAACGGGCACCGACTTCACCGCCTGACACAGCGGTGGAGAAAAAGATGAATTTACTTTTATACTTCTCTTCCCGCTCTACGGAATCAGTCCAAAGACTGTTACCCGTATCGACGACAATGTCATCGGCCTGTATGCCCGCATCAATCAGGTGCGAACAAACGTGGTCTACCGGCTCACCAGCAGGCACAGACAGAATTACCATGTGAGGTGACTTTAACTTACTGAGTAATTCTGTGTACGAGCTACAACCTTCAACTCGGGCTGGCAAATCGCCACGCTCTTCTTCGTCTTTGGCAATGATGGCGTCGACTTTGGTTTGATCCAGATCGAAGCACGCTACGCGAAAACCATGATCAACAAGGTTAAGCGTTAGGTTGGCGCCCATTACGCCTAAACCAATAAAACCAATATCACACTTAGGATCAGTGTGTTTTCCATCTTCTTTTTGCATTGGGTGTCACCTCAGGTTACAGATGGCTGCGGATCATACCACCCGTTATACGCACGAACACTATAAGAAGCGCTTTTTTCGTTGATTTATTGTGTAAACAAGACTGTTTGCCTATTCCCTAAACACCAGTAAACCTGTTCACGGCACAATTTGTGTCATTCTGAACACCGCCACACTTCGGGCCGCTTGCAGAAACACCCGCTGAATACAAATATCAGGCTGTTCCGCTAAAGAAACATAGCGTGTATCGACAGCTAATTCCCAGGCCATTTTGGGAGAAAGGGTTGGCAAATTGAAGCGCTTGTCTTGAGTACTGGCGTTAAAACACAGGAACCAGTGTTCGCCGCTGTCATCGGTTTGCGTTGTACCGCGAATTTCCACACCGAAAGCCTGACTGTTTGGCGACTGCCAGTCTTCAGACTCTTTATCCTGGCCATCGGGTTTGTACCAGCGAATCGCCGATACATTGCTGGTACGCTGGTATTCATCGTCATCTAACAACAAGTTCGACAGTAAGGTGCTTTCCCGTCGCAGACCGGTGACGTACTGACAAAAATGTAAAAAGTCAGACTGGCGTTTGTTGAGTGCCCAGTCGTACCAGTTCAAGGTGTTATCTTGGCAATAGGCATTGTTATTACCGTTTTGCGTTTTGCTCAACTCATCGCCGCCCAAAATATGCGGAATACCCTGAGACAACATCAGTGAGACGAACAAATTGCGCTTTTGTCGCTCACGCAGTTGCAAAATGGCTTCGTCACTGGTTTTCCCTTCTACACCATAGTTGGCCGACAGGTTGTGCCCGTGACCGTCTCGGTTATTTTCGCCATTCGCTTCATTGTGCCGCTCAACGTAACTCACCATATCATGCAGCGTGAAACCATCGTGGTAAGTGACATTATTCACCGAGGTGTAAATGGGGCGGAATCCTTTGTGGAAAATATCTCTGGAGCCCATTAATCGGGTGGCAAATTCTCCCGTTAACGCATGATCGCCACGCCAGAAAGCGCGCACGGTGTCGCGATACCGGTCGTTAACTTCCAGCCACGGTGCTGCAAACGCGCCCAATTGATAGCCGTTAGGACCAATATCCCAGGGCTCGGCCACCAGCACGATATCTTTTAATATTGGGTCTTGCGCCATGGCTTTTAACAGACCAGATTGTGCCGAGAAGTTTTGCGGGTCACGCCCCAGGCAAACCGCTAAATCGAAACGGAAACCATCGATACCAATAACGTCTACCCAATAACGCATGGCATCCATGATCATCGTCATCATAATGGGCGTTGACGTGTTAACCGTGTTTCCGCAACCAGAATGGTTACTGTATACAATCGCGCCGGCTTTGGTTTGCTCGTAAAGATACGCCTGATGAGGAAACAGACCTTTAAACGACAACACTGGGCCGCCGTCTCCGCCTTCTGCAGTGTGGTTGTAAACCACGTCGACGATCACCTCAAGACCTGCTTTATGGTAGGCATCGACCATGGCTGTGAGCTCTCTTACCGCATCTGCTTTTCCATAACGCGGTTCAGGGGCAAAATAATTGACCGGGTTGTAGCCCCAATAGTTAGTCATTCCCTTTTCGGTGATGTAAGGCTCAGGCATAAACGTAGACAAGGGCATAAACTGCACCGTAGTCACACCTAAGTCCACAAGATGTTGTATGACATCAGGGTGCGCAGCGCCGGGATATTTTCCTTTATCTTCATCAGGCACATTGGGATGTAATTTTGTCATCCCTTTCACATGCGCTTCATAAATGATGCGCTCATGAGGCTGATAACTCGGCCTTGCTGGCCGTTCACCATTATCGTGACTGACCACAACACATTTGGGCACCATAAACTGGGAGTCATGCTCGTAATGTCTGGCATTCCAGTGAATGGGACGACTCAGCTTTTGTGCATAAGGATCGATGAGCAGCTTCTCTGCGGTCACGTGATGCAGCGCATCTTCTCCCCGCTCTACCCGATATGCATAATGTTGATGTTCACCTATCCCTTCAACCTCACAATGCCAAACCTGTCCGGTTTTCGCAGCCATGGGGATTTCCGCCACAAGCTCTTCGGTGTCGCTTTGAAAAAGACACAGCACCACCGCCCGCGCATCTGGGCTGACAACGGCAAAATTGCAGCCGCTGCCGGTAAGTGTCGCCCCTAAGGGTGAAGGTGAACCTGTTGTAACCGTGTTACTGCCGAAAGATTCCTGTTGCACCTTGCCAGGTTCTCCTAATCAAATAGCCAATACAGTGTTGCGAGTGGCGGTAGGTTAACTTCAATTGAATAGGGTTGATCGTTCCACGGCACCGCTTGCGCTGTTACTTTTTCAGCCACCGGGAAGTCGCTTCCCCAAAACGCACTACTGTCTGAATTGAGAATAAGTTGATATTCACCCGCATCCTGCACGCCCACTCGAAAAGCTTCACGAGGTGAAGGCGTGAAATTATTCACCACATACACCTTCTGCGAACTCGACTTTGCTTTTCTAACAAAAGACAGCATGCTCAGTTCAGCATAATTATGGTCAATCCAGGCAAAGCCCTCGTGACTGTGGTCGAGTTCATGCAGAGCGGGATACTGACGGTAAAGTTGATTAAGTTTACGGTACAGCGACTGAATACCGCGGTGTTTCTCAAACTCGAGTAACCACCAATCCAATTGGCTGTCGTGATTCCATTCCCGAGATTGGGCAATTTCGTTGCCCATAAAGTTCAGCTTTTTACCCGGGTGTCCGAACATAAAGCTTGCATAACAACGTTGGTTGGCCGCCTGCTGCCACTCATCACCTGGCATTTTACCAATCAAACTGCCTTTGCCATGAACAACCTCGTCGTGGGAAATCGGCAGCACAAAGTTTTCATCGAAGGCGTACACCATTGAAAAGGTAATTTCGCCATGATGGTATCGACGGTAAGCCGGGTCCTTGCTGATATAGTGAAGTGAATCATGCATCCAGCCCATATTCCATTTGAAACCGAAACCCAGGCCGCCACTTGAGACCGGTCTGGACACGCCCGGGAACGAGGTAGACTCTTCAGCAATGGTCATGATACCAGGATACGCCTTGTACACTTCCTCGTTCATCCAACGCAGCAGACTAATGGCTTCGTAGTTCTCGTTGCCGCCGTGAATGTTAGGGATCCACTCCCCTTCATTGCGCGAGTAGTCGAGATAAAGCATAGACGCCACCGCATCAACCCGTAAACCGTCGATATGGAATTTGTCAGCCCAAAACAACGCATTCGCCACCAAAAATTGGCGTACTGTGTCTTTGCCAAAATCGTAAATGCAGGAATTCCAGTCTGGATGCCAACCTTTACGCGGGTCGTCGTACTCATAAACGTGACTACCATCGAAACGGGCCAGGCCATGGGCATCTTCAGGAAAGTGCGCAGGCACCCAGTCGACAATGACACCAATGCCTGCCTGATGGCATTTATCGACAAAAAATTTGAAATCGTCAGGGGAACCGAAGCGGCTGGTAGGTGCATATAATCCAACCGGCTGATAACCCCAGGAACCGTCAAAAGGAAATTCAGAAACAGGCAATAGTTCCAGGTGCGTGTACCCCATGTCCTGCACATAAGGAATCAGTGTTTCAGCCAGTTCGCGATAGCTCAGATAGCGTTCACCACTGTCCTCTGCTGGTCGCTTCCATGAGCCCAGGTGCACTTCGTACACACTCATCGGCGAATGATACTTCTCGTTCTGACGCGCCTGCATCCAGGCATCATCCTGCCAATCATAGTTGTCGTGATTAAATACTCGGGACGCGTGTGAAGGATATTGCTCAGCAGAATACCCTAGTGGATCTGCCTTGTGTGGTAACGGGTTGCCCCAACCATCTTTAAGCTCATATTTGTAACGTTCGCCCTCGCCTACGCCTGGAATAAACAACACCCAGTAACCGATGTCTGTTTTTTGCATAGGATGACAACGACCATCCCAGCGATTGAAATCGCCGATGACGGAAACGGCAGTTGCATTAGGGGCATATACGGCAAAGCGCGTACCGTCCACTTCATCGATGACTTTTAGCTGGGCACCCGCCTGTTTGTAGAGGTTTGCCGGCTCATGATCGATAAAATGAACAGCGTGATACGCTTCATCGGTGAACTGATAAGGGTCAGCTACGATGTGGTCCTGGCCTGTACGTCTGATCACCAGTTCATAGCGCTGCCCTTCTTTAAGTCCCTGGATGGGCGCTGAAAATAAATCGGAATCGCCCTGCCGGTCGAGTGTGCCGAGCAGTTTAGTTGATTTGATACTGCGGACGGCAACCTTATCAGCATCGGGGATAAAAGCGGTGATAATAAGACCGTTGTCGGTCTTCTGTGGACCCAGTACGGAAAAAGGTGAATTACATCGAGCCTGTGCCAGTTGCTGCTCTACTACCATTACTTACTCCTTTAAAATCTGCCGGCAAAAGCCGACAGATCCCGGACCGCTTTACTTATCTGTACTGGCCTGTTTTCTGACTTCTGTCAGTTGACGGGCAAGATGAGTAATGTCCTGATTATTAAAAATACTTTCCAGCGTCTGCGTGAGTTTTCTGCGCCAGTTAGGGTATTCATTAAACGTACCGGGTACATTAACAGGCTTATCCATTTCCAACCAGTCCTCTAATTGCAAACTCAGTAACGCACTTGAACCACTTGCCATATGCAATTGCATGCCACGATTCAATTCTGTGCTCATACCGGTATAGTTCACATCCCGACTGATATTTTCGCTAATGGAATGATGACCATGGAGGGTATCCAGTATCGCTTGTTTATTCTCGTGTCTGTCGGTGTACAACTGAGACAGAATTTCATCGGTAGGATACAGCCCCAACTCTTTGCCCATTTCTAAATCGAGACAATGCCAAAAACCGGTGAGTGTTGGCATATCGTGAGTGGTCAATGTCGACATTGATTGCACCGGATAATGGGAGGGAGAGAAGAAGCCGCCGTCTTCAGCCTGTTCGAAGAAAAATACGCGATATGAATGTACCCCGTTATCTGCCAATTTTTCTCGAATTTCTTCAGGTACGGTACCCAGGTCTTCGCCGATCACTAAGCTTTGATTACGGTGGCTTTCCAGCGCCAGAATGGCCAGCAAATCGTCTACCGGATAATACACATAGCCGCCATCTTTCGCGTGATCGCCTTTCACAACCCACCACAAGCGCAATAGTGCCATCACGTGGTCTATACGCAATGCCCCTGAACCTGCCATGTTAGAGGCAAATAAATCAATAAATGGCTGGTACTTTTGCTCGTATAATTTGTGGGGGTCCATTGGCGGCAAGCCCCAATTCTGACCCAATGGACCAAGAATGTCTGGTGGCGCGCCCACAGAAGCACCCACACAATAGAGATCTTTATTACCCCAGATTTCCGCACTTCCCTCGCTCACCCCGACTGCAAGGTCACGATACAAGCCCACTGACATACCCGAGGCTACGGCCACATCGCTGGCGGCTTGAAGCTGAATCGCAGCTTGCCATTGCAAGAACAAGAAGAAAGTGACACGTTTTTTGTTTTTCTTTTTAAACGCGGCTACTTCTGGTTTATGGTATTCCTTAAACTCATCCGGGAACACAGGCCAGCCCCAAGACGGTTTACCTTCTTCTGCCAATTTTTCTTGTAGCGTGTCGTACACCGCCAGCATATCTAGGCTTTCGCCACCCGCTTCAACAAAGGCTTTAAATTCGCGATTTTGCTTCGTGTTGGTCTTTAAATGCTTTTCATAGTAAATATCGAAAACGGCACTGAGTGCAGGCAGTTTTAAACCGGCTACGGCAGCGTAGTCAATAAAATCAGTGGCCCTGGCTGCTGCCAGTTGCTGCTGAAAATCATCAGTGTTTACCACCGCCTGAACATGCTCGTCATCGAAATAAGGCAATGCAGTCACATCCAGGTATAAGTAATTTAACCAACGGCGCGAAGACGGTCCGTAAGGGCTGCAAGCATCAGGGTTGGCCGGGTACAACGCGTGAATGGGGTTCAATCCGATAAATTCGGCGCCTGATTCCGCGGCCTTAGCAGTGAGGTTTGCCAGATCGGTAAAATCGCCCATGCCCCAGTTTTTTTCACTACGCACGCAGTAAAGTTGCACACTAAGGCCCCAGATTTTCTTGCCCTTTTCGATGGCTTCAGGAATAAAGCATTTGTTCGGCGCCATGATAATTCGCATGGAACACAGAGGCTCGTCATCCCCTTCCACCAAGAGGACAAGGTCGTGATAACCAAGAGGCACATCAAACGGTAACGCAATAATGTATTCGTGGAACTCAACGTCATCTAGCTCAGCCACGTGCGCCAGTGTTTCGTCAACCGGCACAAAACTGTGGACGAATGTCTGCCCATCTTCTGTATTGAGGTTTACAGTATAAGTGTCGGTTACCAATTCTATGGGTAACCGAATTGAGAAAGATAAGGTTTCAGATTGGCGTAGTACCTGAACAGGATTAAGCGGTGTTTGCCAGATCTTTCTGGCCTCTGCTTTAAGCTGTTCTTCAATTGCGAGTTCGTTACTGGTGTCGTAACCCAGTACATTCAATAATTTGGCCTGACTTGACGCTGAAATAGCGGCCGGCTTTCCCCACGCATCGGTATAGTGGGTTTCTATGCCTCGCATCTCAACCAGTCGTTGTAAAACGGGATTTGTCATTCGTGTCCTTTTCTGTTTTTCTAGCGTTGAGGTTTGTACGGCAAATGCCGGACATTCGTGTCAACGCACATTTTTTTGCATTATCAAATAAAGACTGTGTTCGAAGAAACTGAATACGTTTGCATAGTTCATAGTTGTAATTTTGCAACAAAATAGCGCATTTTGCTTTGCCAATTATGCCATTTTGATCCATACTTTACGTAATTTATTTACACTTGTACCAACTTACAACAGAGGTATGACATGACTATACGCATCGGTATCAATGGCTTTGGGCGCATTGGTCGCTTGGTAATGCGCGCTGCACAGCAGCGTGACGACATCGAGGTTGTTGCTATCAACGACCTGCTCGACTTAGACTATATCGCTTACATGCTGAAGTATGATTCTACCCATGGCATTTTTAATGGTGAAATAAAGGTAGACGATAATCAGTTAATCGTAAATGGTAAAACAATTCGCGTTACATCAGAAAGAAACCCAGCTGATCTGGCCTGGAATGATGTAAATGTTGACGTTGTTGTTGAATCAACCGGTCTGTTCCTGACCAAAGAAACC
The DNA here is from genome assembly GCF_056159945.1 of Alteromonas sp. ABH2_165. Lineage (NCBI taxonomy): Bacteria > Pseudomonadati > Pseudomonadota > Gammaproteobacteria > Alteromonadales > Alteromonadaceae > Alteromonas > Alteromonas sp. ABH2_165. The sequence continues at coordinate 231,564 of NZ_JBSWWF010000003.1, read as the reverse complement.
GCTTCTGCTCACTTAGCAGCGGGTGCGAAGAAAGTCGTAATGTCTGCGCCTTCTAAAGATGACACGCCAATGTTTGTTATGGGTGTTAACCACAAAGAATACGCGGGTCAGGAAATCGTATCTAACGCGTCTTGTACTACTAACTGTCTGGCACCTGTAGCTAAAGTACTGAACGATAACTTTGGTATCGTTGACGGTTTGATGACCACTGTACACGCAACCACAGCAACACAGAAAACCGTAGATGGCCCGTCTCACAAAGACTGGCGCGGTGGTCGTGGCGCTGGCCAGAATATCATTCCTTCATCTACCGGTGCAGCAAAAGCTGTAGGCAAGGTAATCCCTGAGTTGAACGGTAAATTGACTGGTATGGCATTCCGCGTACCTACGCCTGACGTATCCGTTGTTGACCTGACAGTTAACCTGGCAAAACCTGCGACTTACGAAGAAATCTGCGCTGTAATGAAAGCGGCGTCTGAAGGTGAGCTGAAAGGTATTTTAGGTTACACAGAAGATGCCGTGGTATCGAATGACTTCCTCGGTGATGCACGTACCTCTGTATTCGATGCAGATGCAGGTATCGCACTGACCGACACTTTCGTGAAAGTTGTATCTTGGTACGACAACGAATGGGGTTACTCAAATAAAGTTCTGGATCTGGTTCAGCACATTTCCAAGTAATACTTTCCCGTTAGACGGGTAAAACAATGAAATAAAAAGCAAAAAAGGTGCGATTAACTATCGCACCTTTTTCTTTTACCATGCACAATGCAAGTTGGAATTAATTATTGGCAAGGAGACGAAGCGTGAGTATTTGTGACTCAATTTCTGTCGAAGAATCATCGGGTATCACCTTTTTACAGGTAGACAACGCTTTTGCTACCAGTCGAATTAGTCTATTTGGCGCCCACGTACTGTCGTTCGTGCCGAAGTCAGACAATGTTGACCGTCTCTGGCTTAGCCCGCATGCCTTTTTAAATGGCGAACGCCCTATTCGTGGCGGCATCCCAATTTGCTGGCCTTGGTTCGCTGACAACCATGGCCGCGAAAAAGGTGAGCTGCCAGCTCACGGCTTTTTACGCACCCAAACCTGGCAAATTCAGTCGTCTGAAGACACCGAAACCGGCACCCGTATTGTGCTTACACCTAATTTCAGTCGTGGTGAAGGTTTCGAATACGATTGTCAGGTGAGCTATGAAATTCTTGTAGGTGAACAATTATCGGTAACGCTAAAAACGGAAAACACCGGCATCGTTCCGTTTACCTTTAACGCGGCACTGCATAGTTACTTTGCAGTGGAAAGTATTGGTAAAACGGAAATTACTGGGATTGAAGGTGAATATAAAGACAAGCTCGAAGATTGGGCCATCAAGCCAACCCCGAGCCCCTATGTATTCTCTGGTGAAACCGATCGAATTCATCAACATGCCGCGCCCGATGTCACCATAGATGTCGATAATACTGCGCTGACACGCGTCACTTCCATGGGGCACGATTCCATCGTGGTGTGGAACCCGTGGCAGGGAGCAGCATCGATTGCAGACATGGATGCCTTTGGATATCGTCACATGCTGTGCGTAGAAACTTCGGTAACGAATGGCGTGACCATCGAACCGGATCATGCCCACAGCATTACGCAGATTGTAACGCCTTTATAAAAACACAATTTACGCCAGCTAAGTAAAGCCCCCGTAAAGCTGGGTAAAGTAGCGTTAAGAGAGTATCGTTTTCTTACAATCCCGATGAATAATAACGCTGATTGTTTTTTCATCGGGAGAATTTTGTGACCAAACCAGTTTCACTTGCCACACTCTTGCTGGCATCGCTTATGGCCTTACAGGGCTGCGGTGGAGACAGCAGCGACAACACCACGACTACCCCAACCACTGAAACCGCCACAGACGACTCAGCATCGGCAGATACCGGTGACGATACGACTGATGAATCAGAGACCGGCGACGACACTGACGATGAAACGACAGGCGACGATGATACAGAGGAAGACACGGAAGAAGACAGCTCAGATAGCTCGACAGTCACAGCTTCTTCGTGTGATGAAGACAGTACGTCACAAATCGACGCACTTATCTGCGTCACCGAAGTGTTTATCGACACCCTTTCGGAAAGTGAACAGGCCAGCGTGCTTTACGACTGGGATAATTCGAATACTGAAAGAACCATTTGGTCGAATCTACCCACCGGCAATGTTCAACGCAATGGCTTGCGTATTGGCGAACTCAATGACGATGCGTATTCTGCATTAATTGATGTTGCTCAAATTCTTTTGAACGATGAAGGTTACGAGGATTTTCAAGGCGTGCTCGCAGCCGATGATTATCTTCAGGAACAGGGGGGCGGCAGCACTTACAGCTCAGCCAATTATTACATCGCCATCTTTGGCACGCCAGCACGTGATGAAAGCTGGATGATCCAGCTTGGCGGACACCACCTGGCTTACAACGTGACTTTTGTGGATGGCGTGGGTTATCCAGTACCTAACCACTTTGCCACAGAGCCGAAAGCCGCATTTGAACTTAATAGTACCACGTATGCGCCAATCGTTGAGGAAGGTGATGCCATGGTGGCCATGTTTGATGCATTGAGTAGCGCAGAGCTCAGCGAAGCCTATCTCTCAGGTGAATCCTATTCGGATGTTTTAGTTGGCCCTGATAACGGTAGCGGTACCTATCCAACAGACTACCCTACTGGTGATGACCGCGGTGGAATTCTGGTGTCCTCACTGACTGAAGAACAACAAGCTCTGGTTATCGCCGCGATGGCGCAATGGGTTGACGATTATCAAGCTGAAATTTCAGACCCGCTAATGGCCGATTACACGACTGACGAAGCGTTAGCTGATACGTATATCGCTTGGGCTGGCTCGCAATCAGCGGGCATTGATGTGGATACCAATGGCACTTACCTCCGTATAGACGGGCCTAGAGTGTGGATTGAACTCGCGTGCCAGGGCGGCGTAGTGATACGCGGAGAGACGCATTACCATACTATCTACCGCGATAAGGAAATGGATTATGGCAATACGCTGTAATGTATTTCGATTACTGATAGTGCTGGCTGGGCTTTTTGCCCAGCCCACTTTTGCACATCCTGCATCAACCACTTCAATAGTTGTTTCCCAGCAAGATGATGCACTTCTCCTTAATGTTTTACTGCCGATTGAACAATTACAGATGGCCATGCCTGATTGGCCGGTGCTTGTGCGCAATGATGAGGCGCAGTTTAACACGTTTATCATTCCTTACCTTCATCAGCACCTAACCGTTTCTTTGGCGGATATAACCCTGCCAATCTCCATTAAACCTTTAGGTACAGAGCGATGTGAATACGAAGACTGCCTCAAGCTAGAGGCTACAGCTCGCCTACCTGCCAACGCATCCTTGTCTGCGTTGACTGTTGTTTACGACGGCATTACCCATCGAGTGAGAAATCACCGAACACTACTGATCACCGATTTACCGGTTGAGAATACCAATCGAATGGTGTCTGGGGCTTACGTACTTTCATGGTCTCACAAGACAGTCTCACTTTTAGTCACACCGACTCATCTCCAATTGCTCACACGCTTTTTTAAGTTGGGACTACATCATATCCTTGAAGGTATGGATCATCTGGCTTTTCTGCTGTGCTTGCTATGGTCTGTCATTGGTGCCAACCTACAGACAATTAAAACTAACAGCCACCGAAGCATACGCCATGTTGTGAATCAGTCTGTGGTGTTAATTTCTTTATTTACCCTCGGTCATACCCTGTCTCTGGCACTTTCAGCCATGAATATATTCGCCCTGCCCACATGGATAACAGAAGTTGGTGTGGCGCTCTCAGTTCTGATTGCCGCCGTCACGCTTGCAATTCGTCCGCAGTCTCAAAATCGACTGATTGTATTGCTGTTTGGGCTAATTCACGGCATGGCTTTTTCTGAAGTGCTTCATGCATTGCCTGTTGATACCTCAACCCGGCTTTTCGCAGTGGCAGGATTCAACGTCGGGGTGGAAGTATTCCAGATATTACTTGCCGCGGTAACGGTACCCGCACTGTTTGTACTGACGAAATGGCGATATTTCAATTCATGTAGGATAATGTTCGCCGGTCTTATCGCTGTTGCAGCGTGTATCTGGCTAATTGAGCGATTGAGCGCTACATCCGCTGCCAGCTGGATTGTTTGCGTAATTGTGGTACTTACCGGGTTAATTTTGCTGTACAAAACCAGGGTACAGAGACCATCACACAGGAACCCTAACAACTTGCACCTCAGCGATATATAAAAAACTGACGTACAAAAAACCGGATGCCTTTACAGGAACATCCGGTTTTTTGGTACAGGCTATAAACGCTTAGCGTTTTGCACCTTCGCAAGCTTCTTTGGCCAACTGGGTAATTGCATCCCAGTTTCCACTTTCAATGGCATCATCTGGTGCAACCCATGAGCCGCCTACGCAAGCTACGTTAGAAAGTGACAGATAGTCATTGTAGTTTGCAGGGCCAATTCCGCCAGTTGGGCAGAAAGTCACATCAGGGAAAGGACCGCCAATAGATTTCAGCGCCTTCACACCACCCGATGCTTCTGCAGGGAAGAATTTCAGGTGGTCATAGCCGGCATCTTTCGCCGTCATCAGATCTGAAATGGAGGAGATACCAGGAATTAACGGGATATCGTAACCTTTACCTGCTTCCAGCAAGGCTTCAGTCAGACCAGGGCTAATAGCGAACTTAGCTCCCGCTTCTACAACCTGCTTTAACTGCTGAGCATTCGTTACGGTACCTGCACCGATGATAGCTTCTGGCACTTCATCTGCAATTTTGCGGATAACTTCAAGGGCAACTGGCGTGCGAAGTGTTACTTCAAGCACTTTAATGCCACCTGCAATCAGCGCTTTTGCCAGCGGTACAGCACTGTCCAGATCCTTGATTACCAGTACCGGGACCACGGGACCAGCAGCAAAAATTTCCGCAGGTGAGTAGTTGGTGTTTGTTGTCATAGTTAGCTCGCAGTATGTTGTTTTAAATAAGCTGAGGCACCTAACAATCCGTGATCAGGCTCAGCAATTAAGTAGGTTGGAATATCTTTGACGTAGTGCTTCATTTGCCCTTTGGCTTCAAAGCGTGCGCGAAAATCGCTGTCTTGTAAGAATTCAGCAAAACGATTTGCAATACCACCACCAATGAATACACCACCTGTTGTCGCCATGTTCAGCGCCAGGTTGCCGGCAAAGCTGCCCATGATGCGGCAAAATTGCGTTAATGCACGTACGCAGGTGTGACACTCGCCGCTCAATGCTTTTTGCGTGACTTCGGCAGGTTCATTAGCTGCAAGTGGCTCGTTAGCGTTTTCAGCTAGCGCCTTATAAACGTTCATCAGACCTCGACCCGACATCACTTCTTCAGCAGAAGCGCGGGCAAATTGATTCTGCAGATAACGCCAAACAATAACGTCTGTTTCGTCTACTGGCGCGAAGTCCACATGGCCACCTTCACCGTCGAGGGTTTGCCAACCTGAAGTTGTCATCGTGAGGTGTTCAACACCTAATCCTGTACCAGGACCGAAAACAGCGATATTTCCATTTTCCTTTGGCGTACCTTCACCAATTTGCACAACCTGATCTTTACCCAATACTGGCAATGAGTGAGCGACAGCAGTGAAATCGTTAATCACAAAAAGTTGTTCCAGATCTAACTGCTGCTTCAGTGCTTTTTGTGAAAATGCCCAGCTGTGATTTGTCATCACAACCTGGTCGCCAAGTACAGGACAGGCAATAGCAATGCAGCCTGCGGTAAAGGTGAAATCAGATAAATCTTTAAAGTATTGTTCAATCGCCAGATCTATACTGCCGAAATCCTTACACTGGTATTTGATAATGTTATCAACACCAGTTTCAGTAACGCGGGCCAGACGAATATTCGTCCCGCCCACATCAGCGACAAACTTCTCCGTCATAACGCCTGCTCCTGAGTAACAAATAATGAACACGCGCCTTCTTCTGCACCAGTCAGAATGTTTCTGAAACCAGCGAAGAGCTCGCGGCCCATCCCTTCCTGATGGTGTACCAGATTGGCTTCTTTTGGCGCACGTGCCGCCAGCGTTGCTTCATCAACACATAATGTCAGCTCGCCAGTTTCTGTGTTCAGTTCGATAATGTCGCCATTTTCAACTTTCGCCAGCAATCCGCCTTTGTAGGCTTCCGGGGTAACGTGAATGGCAGCAGGTACTTTACCTGACGCACCCGACATACGGCCGTCAGTCACCAGGGCAACATTGAAACCACGGTCTTGTAACACGCCAAGTGGTGGCGTTAGGCGGTGCAACTCAGGCATACCGATTGCTGATGGGCCCTGGAAGCGCACAACAATGATGGCATCTTTATCTAGTTCACCAGACTTAAACGCGCCATCCAATTCGAATTGATCTTCGAAAACAACAGCGGGCGCCTTGATTTTGCAAATCGGTGAACGCAAAGCAGAGGTTTTAATAACACCTCGACCCAGGTTACCGCGTAATACGCACACGCCGCCGTCAGGCTTGAATGGCGTTTCAACGGTTGCGATAACTTCTTTATCCAACGACTCAGTTGGGCCATCACGCCATTCCAACTCGCCATCAATGAGCATCGGCTCTTTGGTATACAGGTCCAGGCCTTCACCACAAATCGTTTTCACATCGTTGTGAATTAAACCGGCATCTAATAATTGACGGAACAACAGTGCCATACCACCGGCAGCGGTAAAGTGGTTGATATCCGCAGAACCATTTGGATAAATGCGCGTAAGCAGCGGTGTAGCATCAGACAGTTCTGAGAAGTCATCCCAGTTAATAATGATGCCAGCAGCACGTGCAATGGCCACTAAGTGCATTGTGTGGTTAGTTGAACCACCGGTTGCTAATAAGGCAACGATACCGTTCACGATTGCTTTTTCATCAACGATATGACCAATAGGCGTGTAGTTTTCACCCAAATCGGTAAGACGCGTTGCCTGAACCGCTGCGGCTTTCGTTAACGCATCGCGCAGAGGCGTACCTGGATTAACGAAAGAAGAACCCGGTAAATGCAGGCCCATAGTCTCAACAACCAACTGGTTAGAGTTCGCTGTACCATAAAACGTACATGTCCCGGCAGAATGATAAGACTGTGACTCCGCTTCCAGCAGCTTGTCGCGACCAATCAACCCTTGCGCATATTCCTGACGAACACGGGCTTTTTCTTTATTGGGAAGACCAGATGGCATTGGACCGGCAGGAATGAATACAGTTGGCAGGTGACCAAAGGCTAAAGAGCCCATTAATAATCCAGGGACGATTTTGTCACAGATACCAAGCATCAATGCGCCATCAAACATGTTATGCGAAAGGCCAACTGCGGTTGCCTGCGCGATAACATCACGGCTCATCAAGCTTAAATCCATACCTGGGTTACCTTGAGTAACGCCATCACACATTGCTGGTACACCACCGGCAAACTGTGCCACGCTACCTACTTCACGAACCGCATCTTTGATAATTTCAGGATAGGTTTCGTAAGGCTGGTGCGCTGACAACATGTCGTTGTAAGCTGAAATAATACCAAGGTTTGCTTTCGTCATGGAACGTAAGTCAGACTTATCTTCCTTACCACACGCTGCAAAACCGTGCGCCAGGTTGCCGCAAGATAATTCACCACGTAACGGTCCAGTGCGACGCGCTCTTTCGATTTTATCCAGATAAGCTTTACGGCTGGCTTTACTGCGTTCGATGATTCGCTGTGTTACTTCAGCAATCTGAGAATTCATTTTTCTACTCCTAAGGTGCCCACATTAAGGTGACATCAGCACGATTAACCACAGCCGTCACCGGTTTTTCCAGTTCGGTGCTGTTGGCCAGCGCATCTTCAAGAACCTGCTTTTTCTTCTCACCGGTTAAGTGAATAAAGATATTGCGGCTGTTAAGAATAGCCGGCAGTGTGAGTGAAATACGCTGATGTGGTGCGGTGGTAGGTTGCGTGGCAATACAAACCTTGCCGCTGGCAAGATTAAGGCCGTCTTCAATTTGTGCAGAGCATGGGAACAAAGAGGCAGTATGACCGTCTTCTCCCATACCGAGGATCAGTGCGTCGAAGGGTAAACTGAAGCTCGACAGGCGATTTTCAGCTTCAGCAATCCCGTCGTTGGCGTCAGCATCGTCGGTTTTCAACGTCACGAAGTGTGCTGCTGCCGCTTTATTCTGAATCAGATTCTCGCGAACCAATTTGGTGTTGCTTGCTTCGTCGTTTTCACCAACCCAGCGTTCATCAGCCAGTGTGATATCGACTTTGTCCCATTCAAGGTCGGTCTGACTCAATTGCTTGAACAGTGCCAGTGGTGTTCTACCACCACTGACCACCAGACTAGCACGGCCACGTTGGGCAATGCCGTCTTTCAGCAATTCATTCAGTGTGTCGGCAAATGCGCGAGTAAGTGCATCTGCATTATCGAAAGCATTGATTGTTAAAGCCATGAATTACTTCTTCTTGCGTGAAATTTTACTTTCGTACCAGCTACGGTTAGCGCGTGCGAGCAAACCGATAGAATCAACTGGTCCCCATGTGCCGGCCTGATAAGGCTCTGGCGGCTCATTGGTGTGCTTCCAGGCTTCAAGAATTGAATCTACCCAGTTCCATGCTTGTTCAATTTCATCGCGACGAACAAACAGCGCCTGGTTGCCTAGCATCACTTCCAACAACAGTTTTTCGTAGGCATCTGGAATACGCTCTTCCGAGAAAGCTTCAGAGAAACTCAAGTCGAGCTTAGACTTCTGCAGATCCATAGAGCCTGAACTGGTTAACCCAGGCACTTTGTTCATCACGGTGATTTCAACACCTTCATCTGGCTGCAAACGAATAACCAGTTTATTAGGTGGCAGATTCTGGAAGCTATCGCCAAACAGGTTGTGCGGCTGGCGCTTGAAGTAAATAACAACCTCAGACACTTTGGTCGGCAGACGTTTACCGGTGCGTAAATAGAAAGGCACACCCGCCCAACGCCAGTTGTCGATGTCCGCTTTAATGGCAACAAAGGTTTCGGTACGGCTACGGGTGTTAGCACCCTCTTCTTCCAGGTAGCCTGGTACTTCTTCACCTTTTACGAAGCCAGACGTGTACTGACCACGAACGGTAGACTCATTAATGTTGGACAGGTTAATCGGACGCAGTGCTTTAAGTACTTTCAGCTTTTCATCACGAATACTGTCAGCGTTAAGGTTAGCAGGCGGCTCCATGGCAATTAAGCTCAGCACCTGTAACAGGTGGTTCTGAACCATGTCACGCATTTGACCGGCATCGTCAAAATAACCCCAACGACCTTCAATGCCCACAGATTCGGCCACGGTAATTTGGACGTGGTCGATTGAGTTGTGGTCCCAGTTTGTTGCAAAGATAGAGTTCGCAAAACGCAGGGCAATCAGGTTAAGTACCGTTTCTTTACCCAAATAATGGTCGATACGGTAAATTTGAGATTCTTTAAAATATTCTGAAACCTGGTCGTTAATGATCTTGGAGGATTCCAAATCGTGACCAATGGGTTTTTCCAGTACAACGCGCACTGAACTATCGATGATATTGCAGCTGTGCAAGCCACGGCAGATGTCACCGTAAATTGCTGGCGGAGTGGCGAGGTAACACACCATAGTGCGCTTTGCATCTACCACTGAATCGAACACTTGATAGCTTTCTGTGTTCTTCATATCAACGCAAGCATATTGCAAGCGTGCTTCCATTCTGGCCCAAGTTTCTTCGCAGAAATCTTTATCGCCAAACTTTTCAATGTTCTTACGGACTTCTATCTTGTAGTCCTCAGTGCTCACATCCTGACGCGCTACACCAATAATCTTGGTTTCAGGATGAAGCAGCTCAGCTTTTTCTAGCTGATATAAGGACGGCAACAGTTTCCGTCGTGAGAGATCCCCTAGGGTGCCGAAAAGCACAAAATCACAGGGTTCAAAGGAATTATCCATTACCATATTTGTCGACCTTCTTAATGATAATCCAGATAACAGTTCAATACTGTCAGGCAACACAGATTAACTGTTCTGTTAGTTGTTAGCACATAGTTAACACCAAATGTAGTAAAATTACAACTTGCATTGTTTATAAGGTGTTAAAGAGGTATTTCTTCACTGAATACCCATCATTCTGACAGTTCGGTTGTCAAAAAATTACATTTTTCTTGTCACCCGAGTCACAATGGGTAGTATAGAAAGCTCAGATGACATTAACTTTACCTTACTTTCCGCTATATCCGTATGAATATTCTTGAGAAAATAACGCAAAACAAAGCCGCTTTCAGTAAGTCGGAACGCAAAGTTGCCGAAATCATTCTGGCAAACCCACAAACAGCGATTCACTCGAGTATAGCAACACTCGCCAAAATGTCGGATGTCAGTGAGCCTACCGTCAACCGGTTCTGTCGTCGTCTCGACACCAAAGGCTTCCCTGACTTTAAATTGCATTTGGCCCAAAGCCTTGCAAACGGGACACCCTACGTGAACCGACACGTTGATGAAAGCGATGGTCCTGGCGAATATACCAATAAAATTTTTGAATCAACCATGGCCTCGTTAGAGGTTGCGCGTCAGTCAATCGACGTGAACACCGTTAACCGCGTGGTAGATTTGCTCACTCAGGCGCAGAAGATTTCATTCTTCGGATTAGGGGCGTCGGCGTCAGTGGCCCACGATGCGCTCAATAAGTTTTTCCGCTTCAATGTACCGGTTGTTTATTTTGAAGATATTCTGATGCAGCGCATGAGCTGCATGAACTGCTCGGACGGTGATGTGGTTGTACTCATTTCACATACCGGCCGCACGAAAAGCCTGGTTGAAATTGCACAAATAGCGCGTAGTAACGATGCCACCGTTGTTGGTATAACGTCTGCTGACAGCCCGCTTTCGAAAGAATGTACTTATGTGCTTTCTCTTGAAGTACCTGAAGACACCGACATGTACATGCCAATGGCGAGCCGTATTGCGCAGCTAACGCTAATTGATGTACTGGCAACGGGTTTTACGTTACGTCGCGGTAATAAGTTCAGAGAAAATCTTAAGCGTGTCAAGGATACGTTACGAGGCTCGCGGTTCGACAAACGCGATCTCTAGTTCTAAAAATCGACTCACCTCTACTAAAGCCGCCATCTATGGCGGTTTTTTATTCAATATTCCCTGCCCCTTAACAAGAAGCTAAAATTTAACCACTGGTAAGGCCAGCAGTTAAAAAAATTCTTGGGATTCACATTTTTGTCAGATTGCACTACTATTCTGTAATAAAATTACGTAAACGCATTACAGCAACAAAAATCGAACATTTTTGTGACAGCACTGTCAATGCTTTTAGGTACTTAATAAAGCCTATCTGTTAACGACAAATACAAGCGACGACTAACTATGACCAGAAGAACAAAGATACTTGCCACGCTAGGACCTGCAACAGACACCATTGAGCGCATTGAAGCCATTATTGCGGCAGGTGCGAATACTGTACGCATGAATTTCTCACACGGTCAGGCTGAAGATCACATCGAGCGCGCCCGCAAAGTTCGCCAAGCCGCAAAAAACCTGAACAAATATGTTGCTATCCTCGGGGATCTGCAAGGTCCTAAAATCCGGGTTGCCCGTTTCAAAGAAGGCGCGATTAACCTGGATGTTGGTGCACCTTTTGTCCTCGATGCGGAATTAGGTAAAGAGGAAGGCGACATCAATGCAGTGGGTATCGATTATAAAGCCCTGCCCGATGACGTTAACGCTGGCGATATTCTGCTACTCGATGATGGTCGTATTCAACTACAAGTTACAGAAGTGGTCGGCCGTAAAGTGCACACGAAAGTAACGGTTGGCGGCAAATTATCAAATAACAAAGGGATTAACCGTCAAGGTGGCGGATTGTCTGCTGAAGCACTTACCGCTAAAGACAAAGAAGACATTAAAACGGCAGCCGCTATCGGCGTAGATTATTTAGCAGTGTCTTTTCCCCGTTCTGGTGCTGACCTTGATTATGCCCGTAAACTTGCTCGTGAAGCAGGCTGTGATGCCATGATTTGCGCCAAAGTTGAACGCGCGGAAGCGGTAGCCACTGACGAAGCCATCGATGACATCATCGCGGCCTCAGACGCGGTTATGGTTGCCCGTGGTGATCTGGGTGTCGAAATCGGCGATGCAGAATTGGTGGGTGTGCAGAAAAAACTGATTTCACGTTCGCGTCAGTTAAACAAAGTGGTAATCACTGCAACGCAGATGATGGAATCCATGATCAACAGCCCAATGCCTACCCGTGCAGAAGTCATGGACGTAGCAAACGCCGTGCTTGACGGCACAGACGCAGTGATGTTGTCTGCAGAAACTGCAGCGGGTAATTTCCCGGTAGAAACCGTTCAGGCCATGGCGCGGGTTTGTGAGGGTGCAGAAACGCATCCAAGTATTCGTCTGTCTAAGCATCGTATGGACGATACCTTTTCAACGGTAAGCGAGACCATTGCATTGTCTGCAGTATATGCAGCAAATCACTTACCTAGCATCAAAGCGATTGTGGCGTTAACGGAAAGTGGCAACACGCCGAAGTTGATGTCGCGTATTACCACATCACTGCCAATCATCGCCCTGTCTCGTCACGAAGCGACACTGAACGCGATGGCACTGTATCGTGGTGTGCGCCCAGTGTATTTCAATTCTCACGCCAGTGAGCCAGGTCAGCTTAAAAACGACACCATTGCAGCATTGAAAGAAATCGGCCTGGTGAAAGAAGGCGATAGCTTGATTATGACTTACGGTGACGAAATGGAAAAAATCGGTGCCACCAACGCGCTGAAAATCGTTCAGGTAGACTAATAGGCAACACTATCCATGTATAAAGAAGCCAGCTTTGATGCTGGCTTTTTTATGCTGTATCCGTTGAGGGAAAGCGCTTGTTAGCGCCAGAATGTAAAATGCGCGTCGCTATTAGGTGCAGGTTTATCTGGAATTTCAAACGCCGGCGTACCTAAGTACAAAAAGCCCACAATTTCATCGTCGTTGGATAACTCCAGCGCGGCTTTCACCAACTCGCAGTGCGCATAAGCGCCAGTTCGCCATATACCATTGAAGCCCTGTGCAACGGCCGCCATTTGCATCGCCATTACCGCGCAGGAAGCAGAGGCTATTTGCTCAACCCGTGGTACCTTCTCATGTTCTTTGTATTGTGCAATCGCCACGATAACCATGGGCGCACGAAGCGGCAACTGAGGCGCGCGTTCAATTTCCTTCTCAGATTTGTCATTTTCAATCGCAGACTGTTCGAAAATGCTGCCCAGTTTATTCAGTCCGAGTTCTTCACAAACAATAAAACGCCAAGGCGCTAAAGAGGCATGATCCGGCGCGCGCATCGCCGCCTGCATAATGTTTTTTAGCGCATCCCCTTGCGGGGCTGGCGCTTTAAGTCTGGGTTGGGAACGCCGATTGAGTAAAAGTTCCAATGCATCCAAAACACGCACTCCTGTTTTCGTTTTTGATTTCACCTGCAGAATGAAAATGAATTTGCCAGATAGGGCTTAGTTACAACGCTAAAATAACACCTCTCAATTTACCAGGCCAGGAATATGAGTGGAACGCTAAAGCTGGCGTTTTTAAATTGAACAACCACCGTGCTGTTAAGCTTAGTTAACCCGCCGTTTACCAACTAAAGCAAGATCCAACACCGCTGAAATGGTTTAATCATTACTGGTCTTAAGTCGGCTATACAGTCTAAATTCCGGGTATTACAATTCATTACAATTTAAGTTAGCTATCTATCGTGGTTTGGTTACCATGAAACAAACATCTTCTGAGGTATAAAGATATATGGCAGCAAAAGGAAGCTGGACGAAATCACTATTTGTCGGTCTGTGGACCGTTTTGAATTTCGCAAGGAAACTGGTTTTCAACCTTTTCTTTCTGGTTATCGTCATCGCAGTAATCATCGCCGTTAGCAGTGGCGAAAAACCTGTCCAGGTTAAACCCGACAGCGCACTCTTACTTTCACTCAATGGCAATCTTGTTATTGAAAAAGAGCAAGTGGAGCCCTTCGCGCAATTTATGCAAGAAGCATTTGGCGAAGAACCTGAAAATCCGGAAGTACTGGTTCGCGACGTGGTGAAGGTACTTGAAAACGCCAAGCAGGATAACCGAATAAAAGCGCTGGTATTGGATTTATCAGGTTTACGCGGTGGTGGCTTAGATAAACTGCGTACGGTAGCGGCAGCTATCGATGATTTTAAAGCCGAAAAACCCGTTTATGCCATTGGCGATTACTTTGGTCAAGATCAATACTACCTGGCTGCCCATGCCGACCACATTTACCTGAACCCGATGGGTGGGGTAATGTTTGAAGGCTATGGTCGTTTCAACTTGTATTTTGAGAAGCTTCTCGAAAAACTTAAAGTGACGACCCACATCTTCCGTGTAGGTACTTACAAGTCTGCCGTTGAACCCTTCATTCGTAACGACATGTCTGATGCTGCGAAAGAAGCGAACCGTGTTTGGCTCGATACTTACTGGCAGCAATACAAAAGCGATGTGGCAGCGGCACGTGGTGTAGACATCAATAATTTTGATGAAAGTCTGGATGCCCTACTCGCTAAATTTGAAGCTGCAGATTCTGACTTCGCAAAATATGCGCTTGAAAATGGCTGGGTTGATGCCCTCAAAACACGTTCTCAAGTGCGTCAGGAATTGGTAGACCTGGTTGGTACAAACGATGACGAATTGGGTGTTAATTTCACCCCTTATCGTGCTTATCTATCTGCCGTAAGTCGCCCGCTACCTAAAATTGAAAATAACAATAACAAAGTGGCCATTGTTGTCGCCAAAGGTGAAATTCTCGACGGCACGCAACCGGCTGGTACCATTGGCGGTGAAAGTACAGCTGCCCTGCTTCGTCAGGCGCGCATAGACGACACCGTTAAAGCTGTGGTCATGCAGGTTGATTCTCCCGGAGGCAGTTCTTTTGCTTCTGAAATTATTCGTCAGGAAGTGCTCGAGCTGCAAGCTGCGGGTAAACCTGTGGTTGTATCAATGAGCACCTACGCCGCTTCAGGTGGATACTGGATTTCCGCTCCTGCAGATAAGATTTTTGCATCACCTAGCACCATCACCGGTTCTATTGGCGTATTTGGCATGTTCATGACATTTGAAGATTCGCTAGACTACCTTGGTGTCAATGTGGATGGTGTGGCATCAACCGATATTGCAGGAATGTCAGTCATGCGTGAGCTAGATCCTCGCTTCGGCCAAATCTTACAGCGTAACGTGGAAAGCGCTTATAACCAGTTCATTACCATGGTAGGTGAGAATCGAGATATGACACCGGAAGCGGTAGATAAAATAGCTCAAGGACGTGTTTGGATTGGTAGCCAGGCTTTAGAGCTCGGCCTGGTGGACGAATTGGGCGACCTAAATGACGCCATCGCTTCTGCCGCAGAAATGGCTGAATTGGATAGTTATGAAACCTTCTACGTGCAGCGAATTCTGTCACCACAAGAAATGTTCTGGAAAGAGTTTTTCGGTCAGGCTCTGGTATGGGGTGCGAAAATGCAATTTGCTGATAGCGATAGCCAGCTATTGAAAATGGTTAAAAACCTGATGACAGAAGTGAACGCTGTGACTAGCCTTAACGATCCAAAGGGTGTTTATATCCTTTGCCTTGAATGCAAGGTTCAGTAAGCAGTCCGTGGCACTTACTTCATCTGATAAAAAGGCGGTGACTGACGAAGTTCACCGCCTTGTTCATATTGCAGAGCAGTTTTTTAACTGTCGTTTTCCATTGCCAGATGTGAGCTTTCGCCGCAGTGGTAAAAACGCCGGTACCGCCTTCTTACAACAAAACAGGGTTAACTTTAACCCTGTGCTACTAGCAGAAAACAAAGACGCCTTCTTTGCAGAAGTCATCGCCCATGAAGTGAGTCATCTTCTCACCTGGCAGAAATTCGGCAAAGTAAAACCTCACGGCAATGAATGGCAAGCCATAATGCGCGAAGTGTTCAACTGTGAGCCCTCCACCACCCATAATTTTGATCTGAGCGGCTTAAACATTCGCACCTTTCCCTACCAGTGCGGCTGTCAAACGATAAACCTGTCAGTTAGGCGTCACAATAAAGTGCTCAAAGGCATGCAATACCGCTGTACCCGTTGTGGTGAGATGTTGAGATTTCGCGCGAATCACTGAAAAATAGCCAAAAAAAACCGGTGACATCACCGGTTATTCTTTTACTGGACTTTAATTGAACCACTTCTGGGTGAAAACCCGGTCTAATTCGCTGAATGCTGTTTTCAGGGTTGATGCCAGTTCACGGTATTTAGGTTGTGAGCGCATGGCTTGTAATTCACAGCCTTCCGCCGCCATCTTTCTATGTACCTCTTGGTACCAGCTTTTAAGTTGCGGAGGTAACACCTGATTGGAACGGTGCCCTAGCCAGAGTAGACCCTGAACAGGCAAACTAATAAAGAACAGGCCAATGGCTAGTGCTTGTGGTAGATAGGCTGCGCCTAACACGTTAAACATCATGCCTGCGGCGACAATCGCCAATGGCGGCATGGTTTTAATTGCCAGCTTAGTCGCGCTCACCACTCTGCATTCGGGAAAGAAAGCATAAAGCTCACGCTTTACCGGCCAGGTATTCATGTAATCCTGACCATCACGAAGTAACGTGAAAACTGATTGTGACATGCTTACTCTCCATACAGGTTGTCGGCGTTCACTGACATTGGCGCTGGTGTGCTGAATAAGACAGCAAACCGAGGATTTTGTTGCAGGGTTATTAGCATTCTATACTAAATTGCACTGCGATTGGTTTATTATAGCCTACTAATTAGGTCAGGTAACAACCCAGACATATGTTGTAATGAAAAGTCATACTCAATTTAGGTTGAATATGCGATATTGGACCTTATTAAGATAACATCATTTTTTCAGGGCAATAAGCGCTATTATGCCCTGCGCAACGGAGACAAACATGGCAGAAAGCAGACACGTCCGTCTACTTATTCTGGGCTCTGGCCCAGCTGGATATTCAGCAGCAGTTTATGCAGCCAGAGCAAACCTTGAACCTGTACTTCTGACAGGTATTCAGCAAGGTGGTCAGCTTACCACCACAACCGAAGTTGAGAACTGGCCCGGCGATCCTGAAGGTCTGACCGGTCCGGATTTAATGGTGCGTATGCAAAAGCATGCTGAAAAATTTAATACCGAAATTATTTTCGATCACATTAATAAAACCGATTTCAGCAAACGTCCTTTTACCCTTTACGGTGACTCAGGTACTTACACCTGTGACGCCCTGATCATCGCAACAGGTGCATCAGCAAAATATCTGGGCATGGAATCTGAAGAAGCGTTTAAAGGTAAAGGCGTGTCTGCGTGTGCAACGTGCGATGGATTCTTTTACCGTAATCAGAAAGTAGCCGTTGTTGGCGGTGGTAACACAGCCGTTGAGGAAGCGCTGTATTTGTCTAACATTGCTTCAGAAGTACACGTAATTCACCGTCGTGATTCATTCCGCAGTGAAAAAATTCTTGAGCAGCGCCTGTTGGATAAAGCCGAGAATGGCAATGTGGTATTGCACCTCAACCGCACGTTAGATGAAGTACTCGGTGACGAGATGGGCGTAACGAAAGTGCGTATTGCCGCCACCGACTCCGATGCGAAAGAAGAAATCGATGTAATGGGTCTGTTCATTGCTATCGGCCACAAGCCGAATACCGATATCTTTGAAGGTCAGCTTGAAATGAAAGATGGCTACATCAAAGTACAAAGTGGATTGCAAGGTAACGCGACTCAGACATCAGTAGAAGGTATTTTTGCTGCCGGTGACGTGAGCGACCACATCTACCGCCAGGCAATTACCTCTGCGGGTACAGGTTGTATGGCCGCACTGGATGCCGAGAAATTCCTCGACGGCATGCGCCCTGAACAGGGTTAACACAAAAATGGGCAGCTTGCGCTGCCCATTTCTCTTTTGCTACACCTTATCCACCGATGATTGAACTTCCCTATCTCAACGTAGAAACGCCTTTTCCTCCGGTATCTACCGCACTAACCGAACCCAACGGATTACTTGCTTATGGTGCCACTCTCGATGCGCCCCGACTTTTTAACGCGTACTCTAACGGTATTTTTCCCTGGTTCAGCGATGATGAACCGATTCTTTGGTGGTCGCCCGATCCACGAGCCATTATAGAATTGGAAGATTTTCATCTTTCTCGCAGCCTCAAAAAGTTGGCAAATCGCCGTCAATATACCGTAACCCTGAACCAGTCGTTTGATGAAGTGATACAAGCGTGCGCCAGCATACCACGCATGAACCCGCATAGTGATGCGCCAACCACTGAAACCTGGATCGTCGACGACATGATTACCGCGTATAAGCGGCTGCATCAAGCCGGCATCGCGCACTCTGTGGAAGTATGGGACGATCAGAATAATCTTGCTGGCGGCCTCTATGGCGTCGCTATCGGTGAAATTTTTTGTGGTGAATCGATGTTTCACCGCCAACCCAACACGTCTAAGTTGGCGATGTATGCCCTTGTCACCCATATGAAAAAACATCAATTGGCGTTTATAGACTGTCAATTACCTACTGAACATCTTGCCAGTTTAGGCGCAAAAACCTTGCCTAGAAGCACATTTATTGAACGCTTACGCAAGCATAATGGTACACTAGACGAAGACGGCAGGATAACTGCCGAATATCGTTACCGTTGGCAAGGTGGAAATATAACCCCATGAAGTTCGGGCTTACGCAGTCTTTCGCCTGCAGTTATTTACCGCAAAAAAATGAACAATTGTTAGTGTTCGCAGAAACTGAGCAAGATCTCAGTTATCGTTACGGGCAGCTTATCCAGGCTGGTTTCCGGCGTAGTGGAGATCAAATTTATCGTCCCCACTGCCCTACCTGTGATGCCTGTCAGTCAATTCGTATCCCGGTGGCGGAATTTACTCCATCGCGCAGCCAGCGGCGGGTGCTTAAACGTAACAGTCACCTGACAACCCGATTATCCCGAACCCCGGCAGAGAGCTATTATCCGCTGTATGAGCGCTATATTAATGCCCGACACACCGATGGCAGCATGTATCCTCCCAGCCGGGAACAGTTTGATAGCTTTATTTTGTGCCAATGGAACCCGCCCGTTTTCATTGAAGCCTGGGACGGCGATACCCTGGTCGCCGTCGCCGTTACCGATGACATCACCATGGATGAAAACCAACGCGCTTTTTCAGCCTTATACACATTTTTTGCGCCGGAACTGGCTGCGGCTTCCATGGGTACATGGATGATCATGCAGCAAATAATGCATGGGCAGTCTGAAGATCGTCAATATCTCTATTTGGGTTATCAAATAGATGACTGCACAAAAATGAATTACAAATCAAAATTTCTGCCTCACGAGCGCTTGTTCGACATGAAATGGCAGAAATTCAGCTCAAAAAGGGCCTGAGCCCTTTACACGCGCGCTTTTATTGGTTAATGTCTGCGCGGCAAAATTTTGACTTACTGAGGTAATTGCTTTACATGGCAAAAGAAGATTCTATCGAAATGGAAGGAACAGTGGTTGACACACTTCCTAGTACACAATTCCGCGTTGAACTTGAGAACGGTCACGTTGTGACTGCCCACATCTCTGGCAAAATGCGCAAGAACTATATCCGCATTCTGACCGGTGACAAAGTAACCGTGGAGATGACGCCATACGATCTGACTAAAGGCCGTATCGTCTACCGTGCAAGATAATACTCAGTAGTCTGTAGAATCTTATTAAAAAAGCCCGATGACATTCATCGGGCTTTTTATTTGGTTCTTTAAAGAAAACTGAAACCGCTGAATCGATTAATTCGACTCAGCCTCTTCATTAGGCGCTTCGGCACCAGAGAAAGAAAACTCCAGTTTATCTTCGCCAAGGTCAACTTTCACACTGCCGCCTTTACTGAGTTCACCAAATAACAACTCATTAGCTAACTCTTTCTTCACTTCCTCTTTGATGAGACGTGACATTGGACGAGCCCCCATTGACTTGTCGTAACCCTTCTCTGCCAGATAAGCCCGGGCAGCAGGTGTTACTTCAAACGACACGCCTTTGGTATCGAGCTGCGCTTCCAGTTCCACCAGGAACTTATCAACCACCTGCAGAATAACGTCAGTACCCAAGTGATTAAACCAGATGATACCGTCAAGACGGTTACGGAATTCTGGTGTAAACACCTTATTGATTTCCGACATTGCATCGTGGCTATGATCTTGTTGCTTAAAGCCGATAGACTTACGCACGGTTTCCTGAACGCCGGCGTTGGTTGTCATCACCAATACCACGTTACGGAAATCCACTTTACGCCCGTTGTTGTCTGTCAGTGTACCGTGATCCATTACCTGCAGCAGGATGTTGTAAATATCGCTATGCGCTTTCTCGATTTCATCAAGCAAGACCACTGAGTACGGATTTTTGATAACCGCGTCAGTCAGTAAACCGCCCTGATCGAAGCCCACATAACCCGGAGGCGCACCAATAAGACGGCTTACCGCGTGACGTTCCATGTACTCAGACATATCGAAACGTACCAGCTCTACGCCCATGATTTTCGCTAGCTGCTGGGTCACCTCGGTTTTACCTACACCGGTAGGACCAGCAAACAGGAAGCTACCAATTGGCTTTTCTTCACTGCCGAGACCTGCACGTGACAAATGAATCGCGTCTGTGAGCGTTTCAATGGCTTTGTCCTGACCAAACACCACCATTTTCAAATCGCGTCCCAGATGTTTCAGTGCCTGTCTGTCTGATGCAGAGACTGATTTCTCCGGAATACGGGCCATCTTAGCGATGATTTGCTCAATGTCAGCCACATTGATGGTTTTCTTACGGCGTGATGCAGGCAATAAACGCTGGCTAGCACCAGCTTCGTCCATCACATCAATGGCCTTATCAGGCAAATGACGTTCGTTAATGTACTTCGCTGATAGTTCTGCCGCCGCTTGCAACGCTTTCTGTGTAAAGCGTACGCTGTGATGCTCTTCATAGCGAGACTTCAGACCCAGCAAGATCTTCGTCGTATCGCTTACTGAGGGCTCCGTCACGTCGACTTTCTGGAAACGACGAGCTAGTGCTCTATCCTTTTCAAAAATGCCCTGATATTCCTGGTAGGTCGTAGAACCGATACAACGCAGTTCACCAGAACTCAGTTTGGGTTTCAGTAGGTTAGATGCGTCCATGACACCACCTGATGCCGCACCAGCACCAATGATCGTGTGAATTTCATCGATGAACAAAATGGCGTGCTCGTCTTTACTCAATTCTTTAAGAATCGCTTTCAGACGTTTCTCGAAATCGCCACGGTATTTAGTACCCGCAAGCAGACCACCTAAGTCCAGTGAATACACCGTACTTTCAGCAATCACATCCGGCACGTCTTCGTTAACGATGCGGTAAGCTAAACCTTCGGCAATAGCCGTTTTACCCACACCGGCCTCACCCACCAGCAGCGGGTTGTTTTTACGGCGACGACACAGAATTTGAATAGTGCGCTCCACTTCGGCATCGCGGCCGATAAGTGGGTCGATTTTTCCGTCTTTCGCCTGACGATTCAGATCAGTAGAGTATTTGCTCAGCGCAGAACCGGTCTCTTCCCCTTCTGCCATTTCTTCGTTGTTTTCAGCTCCAGCAGGACTCTCGTCGTCGCTTTTGCTTACGCCATGGCTAATGTAGTTCACCACATCCAAACGGGTTACGTCTGCACGTTTAAGAATATAAACCGCCTGAGATTCCTGTTCTGAAAAGATTGCGACAAGGACATTGGCGCCGGTCACTTCGTCTTTACCTGAAGACTGAACATGGAAAACTGCGCGCTGAAGTACGCGCTGGAAGCCTAAAGTCGGCTGGGTTTCTCGCTCATTAGCTTGCTCGTCCATAATGAGCGGCGTGGTATCTTTGACGAATTCGATGAGTTCAGCTTTGATTTGCTCGATGTTTGCACCACAAGCCTTGAGTGCATCCCGGGCAGCAGAATTATCCATCAGTGCCAGCAACAAATGCTCTACCGTCATGAATTCGTGACGATGTTCTCTGGCAAACACGAAAGCTTCGTTCAGCGTTTGCTCTAACTCTTTATTCAACATATCGCTCGCCCTCTGTTAATAGACTTATGCCTGTTCCATGGTGCACATAAGCGGGTGTTGATGCTTACGCGCGTACTGATTGACCTGCATCACTTTGGTTTCTGCAATCTCTGCAGTATATATGCCACAAACGGCTCGTCCCTGATAGTGAACAGTGAGCATAGTTTGATTGGCCTTCTCAGCATCCATATTAAAAAAATGCATGAGTACTTCGACCACGAAGTCCATTGGCGTGTAATCGTCGTTGTTTAACAACACTTTATACATCGGAGGCGGCTGCGTCTTCTGACGTTCCGCCAAGCGTTCTTTTTCTCGGTCTATACTGATCGCGTTGTCTTTACTCATAGTACAATAATAGTGCCTTAGCGCAGATTAGCTGATTTTTTTGCAAATAAATAATCTTTAATTTACGCTTGACATGCAATGGTTAAAATATCTACAGTTTTAACTATGGATATTCGAGTGACGCGAATATCCATCGTGTTCCCAACATCTATAGTGGGGGCATTGTATTATGAGTTCAAGGATTAAGAGGAAGTCGATGTATGGCGGTTGGTAAAGTTAAATGGTTTAACAATGCTAAAGGATTTGGATTTATCGTTCCGGAAGATGGTGGTGAAGATATTTTTGCTCACTACTCAACCATCCAAATGGAAGGATATCGTTCTCTGAAAGCAGGCCAGGAAGTAACGTTTGATGTACAGCAAGGTCCTAAGGGCCTGCACGCGGAAAACATTGGTGTTGTAGAAGAACCTGAACGTTAAAATTCAATAAAGCATTCCAAAGGGCTTTTTACTGCTTTAAGGCAGTCGGTAGAAAGCCTTTTTTATGCTCCATTTTCTGCGGTGCCTTCTCAATTTACCGCACACCAAATAAAAAACCCGGCGAAAGCCGGGTTTTTTGGTTTTGCTCGAACGCTTACTTAGACAGAGATTCCTGTAGCGTTTTGCTTGGAGACATCGCTGCGTACAGTTTGTCTTCGTCTGGGAAGTAGTAACCACCGATCTCTTGTGGTTGACCCTGAGACGCATCGATTTCTTCAATGATTTTGTCGATGTTAGCAGTCATTGCTTCTAAAGTTGGCTTAAACAGCTCAGCCAGTTCTTTATCTTCAGTCTGCTCGGTCAGTGCTTCTGCCCAGTACAGCGCCAGCCATACGTGGCTACCACGGTTGTCCAGTTGGCCAACCTTACGCTCTGGCGACTTACCCGTGTTCAGCAGCTTCTCAGTGGCTTTATCCAGGGCTACTGCCAGCGCTTTCGCTTTAGAGTTGCTGTGCTTAATAGCCAGCTCTTCAAGCGATACTGCCAATGCCAGAAACTCACCCAGTGAATCCCAGCGTAAGTGACCTTCTTCAACAAATTGTTGAATGTGCTTAGGCGCTGAACCACCCGCACCGGTCTCATAAAGACCGCCACCGGCCATCAGAGGCACGATAGACAGCATTTTCGCACTTGTACCCAGTTCCAGAATTGGGAACAAGTCTGTCAGGTAGTCACGCAGTACGTTACCGGTTACCGAAATGGTATCCAGACCGCGGATTGCACGTTCCATAGAGAAACGAATCGCACGTACCGGAGACATGATTTGAATGTCCAGACCATTTGTATCGTGGTCTTTCAGGTATTTCTCAACTTTCTGAATAAGCTGTGCATCGTGAGCACGCTCATCATCCAGCCAGAATACTGCTGGCATGCCAGAGTTGCGGGCACGGGTAACCGCCAGTTTAACCCAATCCTGAATCGGCGCGTCTTTAGCCTGACACATACGCCAGATATCGCCTTCTTCAACATCGTGCTCAATCAGTACTGTGCCGTCCTGATCAACAATTTGTACAGTACCGTCTGCTTCCAATTCAAACGTCTTATCGTGTGAACCGTACTCTTCTGCTTTCTGCGCCATCAGGCCAACGTTAGGCACTGTACCCATAGTTGTTGGGTCAAATGCACCGTGAGTCTTACAGAAGTTAATTGCTTCTTGATAGATGGTCGCGTAAGTAGATTCAGGGATAACCGCTTTAGTATCGTGCGCTTTCCCATCTGGTCCCCACATCTGACCGCTGTTACGGATCATAGCAGGCATAGACGCATCAACGATTACGTCTGAAGGTACGTGCAGGTTAGAGATACCTTTGTCAGAGTTAACCATTGCCATAGGCGGACGGTCAGCGTAACAAGCGTTGATGTCTTTTTCGATTTCAGAACGCTGTGACTCTGGCAGAGAAGCGATTTTATCGTAAACACTGCCCAAACCGTTGTTAGGGTTAACGCCCAACTCTTTGAACAGGTCTTCGTACTTGTCGAACAGTTCTTTATAGAACACTTTTACGCAGTGACCGAATACGATTGGGTGAGACACCTTCATCATGGTCGCTTTTACGTGCAGTGAGAAAAGAATACCTGTGTCTTTTGCATCTTCGATTTGTTCTTCGAAGAATTTGCACAGGGCTTTCTTGCTCATGAACATGCCGTCGATGACTTCACCTGCCAGCAAATCAACACGAGGCTTCAGCGTTTTCTTGCTACCGTCTTTGCCGGTAAACTCAATGCTTACGTAGCCGTCTTTCTCAACCGTTGTGGATTTCTCGCTTGAGTAGAAATCGCCACCGCGCATGTGCGCTACGTGAGAACGTGAAGCCTGGCTCCACTCACCCATTGAATGCGGGTGCTTCTTCGCGAAGTTTTTAACTGCAGTTGGTGCACGACGGTCTGAGTTACCTTCACGCAGAACCGGGTTAACCGCTGAGCCCAATACTTTGCCGTAACGTTCACGAATATCTTTTTCTTCGTCCGTTTTAGGATCTTCAGGAAACGGAGGAACGTTATAGCCTTTTGCGTTTAATTCTTTAATTGCTGCACGCAATTGGGGAATAGATGCACTGATGTTAGGCAGTTTAATGATGTTAGCTTCTGGATCCTGCGTTTTTTCACCCAGGTCAGTCAGTGCGTCTGGCACTTTTTGATCGTCGTTCAGGTAATCCGGGAAGTTGGCGAGAATACGCGCAGCCAGTGAAATATCGCTTAACTCGATGTCGATGTCAGCAGATTTAGCAAATTTCTCAATGATTGGCAGTAAAGAGTAAGTCGCCAGCATTGGCGCTTCATCTGTTTTTGTGTAGATGATAGTCGACTTAGCTTTGGTCATTATATACCTCAAAGTTGTCGGTAAAGAGCTACCTGATTTATTCCATTAACCCCGCGTGGAATCGCTATAATATGCAGGGCATCTCGGTAATATCGTAAGTTTCTGATCACGAATACTGAAATAACCTTTCAGTCTGGTCTATATCTGTAATTTACAGATCACTGTGTCATGTCCTCTCGCCCACAAACATGCCACCCAAATCGTCATTATCAAGAGTCCGCCTTGCAGACGCACCCACTCCTGCCGAAATTACCGCGCTCAATAGTATAGGGTCGGACGTAGGAGTTACAAGTCATACCATTGTCTTAAGCGTGAAGATCAATCTATTTTTAACCGATTTTGTGAATTATTTTTGCAAATCCGTTTTTTTTCATCAGAAATAATGCAAAGCCGTGCCGCAATCACACTGATTTTTCGGTAGCATACGCACAATTATTTTTTGCCTGGTGCCATTATGTCTGCAGGAAAAGTGCTGCTGTTTAATAAACCCTTCAATGTGCTGACCCAGTTCACCGACCAGGAAGGCCGACAAACCCTGAAAGATTTTATTCCCGTACCGGGCGTGTATGCAGCCGGTCGTCTCGACCGCGATTCAGAAGGCTTATTAGTGCTCACAGACGATGGCAAACTTCAGCACCGTCTCGCCAACCCTAAAGCCAAAACCAGCAAAACCTATTGGGTACAGGTTGAAGGTGAAGTCACCGACGACGCCATTGCACATCTTTGTCGTGGCGTGGAATTGAAAGACGGCATGACCCGACCCGCAAAAGTGAAACGCATAGACGAGCCGAACCTTTGGCCCCGTAATCCTCCCGTCAGGTTTCGAAAACATATTCCCACCAGTTGGCTATCGATAACGATTACCGAAGGCAAGAATCGTCAGGTGCGGAGAATGACGGCCCACGTGGGATTCCCTACCCTTCGTTTAATTCGCTACCGCATTGGAAACTGGACCATCGATGGTATCGATAACGGCAAATATATCGAGATTAGCTAACCGTTTCGGCAGGATGGTTTATCCTTATAGCAGTGTTAGTCATCACCGCTGCCAGGCGCTTTTCATAAAATGGTACAAGATAGAACAGATTAGCACTGTATCTGCCGTGTAAACTGCAGATGTTTCTGGTAGAATCCGCGACCCTGAGTAACCGGGTAACGTTGGAAATTAACGAAGAGTCAGTATGTCATCAAATTCAACCCCTTCTCCATCTAAACAAAAAGTCATTGTCGGCATGTCCGGCGGTGTGGATTCCTCTGTTTCTGCTTATCTGTTGCAGCAGCAGGGTTATCAGGTGGAAGGTCTGTTCATGAAGAACTGGGAAGAAGATGACAATGATGAATACTGTGCCGCCGCAGAAGACCTGGCAGACGCACAGGCGGTGGCCGATAAGCTCGGTATGGAACTGCACACCATTAATTTCGCAGCAGAATACTGGGACAACGTATTCGAATATTTCCTTGAAGAATATAAAGCGGGACGCACGCCAAACCCGGATATCATGTGCAACAAGGAAATCAAATTTAAAGCATTCCTTGAGTTTGCAGCCGAAGACTTAGGCGCCGATTACATTGCAACCGGACATTATGTGCAACGTCGATATAAAGACGGCCACTGGCAAATGTTGCGGGGACTCGACGGCAATAAAGATCAAAGCTACTTCCTTTATACCCTTGGCGAAGAGCATATAGCGAAAACCCTGTTCCCGGTTGGCGAACTGGAAAAGCCCCGAGTCCGAGAAATCGCGGAAGAACAGGGCCTAATTACCGCTGACAAGAAAGATTCCACCGGTATTTGTTTTATTGGTGAACGGAAATTTAAAGATTTTCTGGGTAAATTTTTACCCGCTCAGCCTGGTGTAATTGAAACCGCTGAAGGTGAAGTGATTGGCGAACACGAAGGTTTGATGTACCACACCCTTGGTCAGCGCAAAGGCTTACACATTGGTGGACTGGCAAAATACGGTGACGACCCTTGGTATGTGGTAGACAAAGACGTTGAACGGAACGTGCTCATTGTTGGTCAAGGTGCAAACCATCCTCGACTGTATTCAAAAGGCCTGATTGCCAAGCAATTACATTGGGTAGACCGCACACCGGTAACAGAAACCGTGCGTGCAGTAGTGAAAACCCGCTATCGTCAAACAGATATTCCCTGCACATTACGCCCTATTGACGACGACCAGGTCGAAGTATTATTCGACGAACCGCAAAAAGCAGTGACCCCGGGTCAGTCTGCGGTATTTTATCGCGATGAGGTGTGCTTAGGTGGCGGGATAATAGAGAGCTATATTCGCTGATGCTTGACCCAAGGATAGAACAACACATTGCCCTGGCCGGTGTGTGCCAGGCCGCAGCACTGGTGCAGAAAGTTGCCCGCTCCGGTGCAGTAGATACGGAAGCCTGTGAGGCCAGTTTGTCCAGTATTTTAGTGACAGATCCGGAATCCCCCCAGCATGTGTTCGGCCAGTTAAGTAACCTGAAAATGGGTTATAAAAGTATTGTGTCTCAGCTTTCCGGCCGAAGCAGTCATAAAGATGCAGAACTTACCCGCTATGTTGCTAGTCTGCTGAGTCTGGAAAGAAAGCTGGCAGCAAAGCCAGATGCGCTGAACGAACTCAGTCAACGTATTTCCCATGTTCAGCGGCAGCTAGCCCATGTCGATTTCGACAACAGCCAGATTATCGCCTCTCTGGCCAGTATTTATTCCGATATTATTAGTCCGCTGGCCCCGAAAATTCAGGTTGCGGGTAACAATGAATTTCTTAGCCGTCCGCTCAATCAACAACGGGTTCGTGCACTGTTGTTAGCTGGTGTGCGGGCTGCGGTAATGTGGCGGCAAATGGGTGGGCGCAGACGCCAAATCCTGTTCGGCCGCAAACAAATTTTACACAGTGCAACCCTTGCACTGAGATTAATCAACTAGTTTAGTTTAGGAGCTAAAGGTGGAACTGACTCAGTTAACCGCAATTTCCCCTGTAGATGGCCGCTATGCCAGTAAGAGTGCCGAGCTGCGCAGCATTTTCAGTGAATACGGCTTATTGAAATACCGTGTTCAGGTTGAAGTAAGATGGCTACAAATGCTGTCAGAGCAAGCTTCAATTGCTGAAGTCCCCGCTTTTAGTGAAGCGTCTCATACGCTACTAAACAATATCGTTGCCAACTTCTCAGTTGATGACGCCATGCGCATCAAAGAAATTGAACGTACCACCAACCACGATGTGAAAGCGGTTGAGTACTTCTTGAAAGAGCAAGTGGAAAGCAACAGCGAACTGAATGCTATCAGCGAGTTCATTCACTTTGCCTGTACCTCAGAAGACATTAACAACCTGTCTCACGGTCTGATGTTGACAGAAGCCCGCAACACAGTGCTGCTGCCTTACTGTGACAAACTGATTAGTGAAATCACTCGTCTGGCGAAAGAATACAAAACCATTCCAATGATGGCCCGCACACACGGTCAACCTGCTTCCCCAACCACCATGGGTAAAGAAATGGCGAACGTGGCAATGCGCCTTCGTCGTCAGCGTGATCAAATTGCTGCGGTTACCTTGCTGGGTAAAATTAATGGTGCGGTAGGTAACTACAATGCACACTTGTCTGCTTACGCAGATACCGACTGGCATGTACTGTCAGAAAATTTTGTTACCAGCCTGGGCCTAACGTGGAACCCGTATACCACACAAATCGAGCCACACGATTACATCGCCGAATTGTTTGATGCAGTCGCCCGTTTCAACACCATCATTCTGGATTTCGACCGCGACGTTTGGGGCTACATTGCGCTGGGTCACTTCAAACAGAAAACCATTGCCGGTGAGATTGGTTCATCTACCATGCCGCACAAAGTGAATCCTATCGACTTTGAAAACTCGGAAGGTAATCTGGGTCTGGCGAATGCTATTTTTGACCATCTGGCTGCCAAACTGCCTGTATCACGCTGGCAGCGTGACCTCACCGACTCCACGGTTCTGCGTAACCTAGGCGTAGGTGTGGGCTATGCAGTTATTGCGTACCAAGCCACCCTGAAAGGCATTAGCAAACTGGAAGTGAACGAAGCAAGCCTGCTGGCTGAGCTGGATAACAACTGGGAATTGCTGGCGGAGCCAATTCAAACGGTTATGCGCCGTTATGGTATCGAGAAGCCATACGAGAAGTTGAAAGAACTGACTCGTGGTAAAAAAGTGAATGCGGAAGTCATTGCTGAGTTCATTGACGGCCTGGAACTGCCTGATGCCGTTAAAGCAGAGCTTAAAACCCTGTCTCCGGCCAACTACATCGGCGATGCAATCCGCCTGGTTGATCAGTTGCCTGAATAAATTTTCAGCGGTAGACTCTGAAAAATCTTCGTAATAAGGGCTGCTTCGCAGCCCTTTTTTCACTGTCAGGGAAAGTGTGAAAAAGCCTAACCTCAAAACCAGTATGACCACCACCATGCTGGTACGAAACCTCTCATTCGCCGTGCTTGCCGGGCTTGCCTTGTACACATCGGCAGTCGTGCTGATCCTAAAGGACTACTCCACGCCGGTACTCATGCTCATTGCTATGCACGGTATTTTGTTTGCCAGCTGTGTTGCGCTAACTTACCGCCGACGCCCGGGTTCATCCGATCGCGCGAGGTTTTTCTTCGTTAGCAGTAGTATGACGCTAATCACATTACTTTCTTTAATGTGGGAAAAAGACACGGGTCTGCAACAGTTACTTCTGTTTGGCATGATCACCAGTGGTTTTATTTTTCCTCGCAACGGGAAACGCCAACGGCGGTTTGCAGAAACAACCTTTGGATTACTGTATGTCGTTGTGGAAGCCGTGATTGTTTTTAGTCAGTCTCACAGCTTCGCCTCTTTACGCTTAGCCAACGCGGTGATTCTGGTGACGGGTGGCCTAATGGTTCTGCGGTGGATACGAGGAAAGCTCGAAACACAAAGTCAAACACTGGCACTATCAGAAAAGCAAAACAAAGCGCTACTGAACAGTATGCTCCCCCTCGGCCCTAATAGCAGCACGGAGCACTGGCCCCTTGGCATGACAGACAAACTGCACAATGTCAGCGTACTGTTTGCCGATTTGCAAGGTTATACCAAGCTCAGTGAGCGCTACGATGATGCCCACATTGTGTCGATTCTAGACGATCTTTACAGCCTGTTTGATAACCTGGCAATTCGCTACGGCATCGAAAAACTAAAAACCAACGGCGATGAATATATGGCTGCTGTGGGAATACCAAGTACCCTTGCGCGTAATGAAGTGGGCAACGCGCAAACCGTAGAAACGCTTTGTTCGTTTGCACAAGATATGTTGCAAAGCTTCCGCACATTATCGGAAGAACGGGAACTGGGCTGTAATATCCGTATCGGTATCGCCACCGGCTCAGTCATTGGCGGTATTATTGGAACGCATAAACCCTATTTTGATATCTGGGGGAAAACGGTGAACCGTGCTGCTCGTCTTGAACAAGCGAGTATTCCCGGCACCATTACTGTTTGCGCCCGCACTCGGGGCCACCTCACAGACAGCCAATATACACATTTCGACTTCTCAGACCGCTTTGTTGTTGGTGACAACCTGGTGGCCCACACGCTCATTTTTAAATCCTGACTACTCCGGACACACGCATGTATCAACTGAACGGTGAATTCTGCACCGACACCTTTCTCGCCCAACACTGGCAAAAAAAGCCTATGGTGATCAGTGAAGCCTTTAGCGGTTTTATCGATCCGGTTGATGAACACGACCTGGCTGGTCTTGCCCAGGAAGAGCAAATAGACAGTCGAATTGTCAGTCAAGACAACGGTAAATGGCACGTTTCACACGGCCCTTTCGAAGATTTCGAGGATGTTTGTAAAGGGAAGTGGACGCTGCTAGTGCAAGCCGTAGACCGCTACATAGCTGACATCGACGCGCTCATGGAAGCCTTCCGTTTTGTGCCGTATTGGCGCATGGACGATGTAATGATCAGTTTTGCTGTGGAAGGGGCTGGTGTGGGCGCGCACACCGACCAGTATGATGTATTTTTGATCCAGGGTAAGGGCTCGCGGCGTTGGCGTGTTGCACCGCCCGACAACAGCGAAACCCATACCCCGCACAAAGATTTACAGCAAGTTACCGCGTTCTCTCCAACCATTGATGTGGTATTGCAACCGGGTGATATCCTTTATATCCCTCCAGGCTGGGCCCATGATGGCGTAGCGCTTGAAGACTGCCTCACCTACTCCATCGGCTTTCGCGCACCGACACAGCAGGATTTACTTCAGCAACTCGCCGACACGGTAGCCGAACAAACCGGCGATAAAACAGATAGCAGTACGCGCTATAGCGACCCGGAACTCGCAGCCCAATCCCATCCTTCTCTGGTGACAGAAAAGACCAGCAATGCCCTTAAAAACATGTTCTTAGAGTTCTTAAACAGTGCTGATGGCAAAGATGCGCTACTGAGCTTATTGAGTAACCAGCATCTCACTCCTCTTGAAGCGCCAGAAGAAATAACCACTGAGGAACTGATGGCCTGTTTGGAAGAGGGAGACAGCGTGATGAGAGCACCAGGCTGTAAACCACTGTACAGTGAAACGCAAAATCATGAGCAGTTT
The DNA here is from genome assembly GCF_056159945.1 of Alteromonas sp. ABH2_165. Classification (NCBI taxonomy): domain Bacteria; kingdom Pseudomonadati; phylum Pseudomonadota; class Gammaproteobacteria; order Alteromonadales; family Alteromonadaceae; genus Alteromonas; species Alteromonas sp. ABH2_165. The sequence continues at coordinate 199,714 of NZ_JBSWWF010000003.1, read as the reverse complement.
ACCTTTTTCATTAATGGTGAAAAATTTGCGGCACCTAAGCATCTCATGCCCCGACTTATTGCTCTTTTTGCTGGCGAACCGCTGTCGATAAACACCCCGGAAGCTGACGCCGGTGACATTGCGCTACTTTCTCTGTTAGCTATACTGATCTCAAGAGGTTACTGGGAATTAAGTAACTAACCACCATCGTCGCCTGAAAGCATCACGAGGACGTTTTCAGGCAACCATGACTCAGAGCGATGATCATGTGTTTTCAAGTTGAAAGTGTTGATTGGACGAGTGGTAAACATCAACTGACAAAACTTCGCGAACAAGTGTTTGTGATTGAATGGCATATCCCTCAAAACGCTGAATTTGACGACAGAGATTCAGACGCTTTGCATGTTTTAGTATCCGACGATAAGCATCGAGCAATTGCCTCGGGAAGAATAACCCCCGACGGTGAAATTGGCCGTATTGCTGTACTTCACCCTTATCGCACTTTAGACGTCTACAAAATGTTGTTCGCCTCTCTCATCAAGCTTGCAGAGTCTGCTTGCGTTAACGAGGTGAAGGTTGTGTGCAACCTAGAAAGTGTAGAAGCCCATAAATCGCGGGGTTACCTGCCAGAGGGGCCGGTGTTTATGGAAGCCGGTATTCCCCGTCAGCGGATGCTATGCCCCATTAGCCAATTTTCACTGCCCATGGTCAGTGAGCTCCACTGACCTACGCGTTCTACTTAACTTGCCCAGAGCGATTCATCTTCGTAAAAACGGTACAGAGATTCAGCGCGGTTTTGTAGGAAGTCAGCCTGAATGCGCTGTTGTGCACTACTCTCGCTGTTTTCCAGCGTATTTGCCGCTTGTACCTGCCATTTTAAGGCAAAGTGACGCATGGCATCTCTGGCATCAGGAGCATTCTCTACGAGCATAAAATCGGTGGGCAACTCACCGTTTATCACCCAGTAAGTCTTATTGTCTTCACCGGTGATTTTCCACAGCGCCAATACAGGAATTAGGTAGCGGCTTTCTTTGTGGTTAAGCGTTGAAGGTATTACCCCTTTTTCGGCGAGAAACATGTTCGCGTGTTGCCATTGTTCGCGTACCCATGCGGCGCTTTCTTCTTCGGTCATAGGTTGAGGTGTTGAGTCTGTCATCGTACTTCTTCTCAGGTTTTATTATCATTTTTAAGTAGCCGAAACCTTAACACAGCCAGCGACATTCGTCCTTATTTGCCCAACGGGTTCTTTTCATGTTTACACTTCGTTACAGCAAATTTCTTTTCATTTGCTATAACTAAGGTAATCTCTCAGGCTGCAATCACTTCAGGCTTATTTATGTTAAAAGTATTTCGAATTACTTTAGGGGCGCTACTCGCCGTTGCTGGCGTGGTGCTAACCATTATTCCTGGTTCCAGTTTATTAGTATTGGTTGGTCTGGTGGTACTTAGCTACGATGTGCCTAAAGCGCGGGTTTGGCTTAAAGTGGTTCAGGGAAGCATGCAGCGCGGCGCCAAAAAGCTCGATACTTTTCTTCTTGCAAGAAAGCTTCGCAAACGCTGCTAACCGCCCAACGAATGCACCTAACCGTTGCACAATATTGAATAAACAATAAAAAAGCCGCTTATCGCGGCTTTTTGTGTCTTAGCGGGTTGGTTGGGATGAACCCGCCGATTCCTTAAACTACATTGTAACTATAGCTTATCCGTGTTTTTCTGCCAGGTATAACCAGGTTTCAACCACAGTATCTGGGTTCAAAGACACAGAATCGATACCTTCGTCTACCAACCACGCAGCAAAATCTTCATGGTCAGACGGACCTTGACCACAAATGCCTACGTATTTGCCACGTGCTTTCGCTGCGCGGATTGCCATAGAAAGCAAGGCTTTAACGGCAGGGTCACGCTCGTCGAACAGATGCGCAATCAGGCCAGAGTCACGGTCAAGACCTAACGCTAATTGGGTCATGTCGTTTGAACCGATAGAGAAACCGTCAAATATATCGAGGAACTGATCGGCCAGCAGCGCATTAGATGGCAGTTCACACATCATAATAACGCGCAGGCCATTGTCGCCCTGCTTAAGGCCATTCTCAGCCAGAATATCAATAACCTGACGACCTTCTTCTAAGGTACGTACAAATGGGATCATGATTTCTACGTTCGTCAGCCCCATCACATTACGTACACGCTTAATAGCTTCACATTCCAGCGCAAAGCAGTCGCGGAAGTCTTCTGACACATAACGGCTTGCACCACGGAAGCCCAGCATTGGGTTTTCTTCGTCCGGCTCGTACTGATAACCGCCGACCAGGTTGAAGTATTCGTTAGACTTAAAGTCTGACATACGAACAATGACTTTCTTCGGCGAGAATGCCGCACCGATACTGGCGATACCTTCAACCAGTTTCTGAATGTAGAATTCGCGAGGCGACGCATAACCCGCAATCATTTCGCTGATTTCTTCTTTCAGCTCTTCAGGCTGGTCGTCGAAATTCAGCAGTGCTTTTGGATGCACACCAATCATGCGGTTAATAATGAATTCCAGACGGGCCAGACCCACACCTGCGCTTGGCAGACGAGCGAAATCGAAGGCGCGATCTGGGTTACCCACGTTCATCATCACTTTCAGTGGCAGATCAGGCATTGAATCAATGCGCGATGTAACTACGTCAAACTCCAGCTCAGAGCTGTAAATGTAGCCCGTGTCACCTTCTGCGCAGGATACAGTAACTTTATCGCCTGTCGCGATGGAATCGGTAGCGTTACCACAACCAACAACAGCAGGAATACCCAATTCACGAGCGATAATAGCTGCGTGACAAGTTCGGCCACCACGATTGGTTACAATCGCAGACGCCTTCTTCATAATAGGTTCCCAATCTGGGTCAGTCATATCGGTAACGAGCACGTCGCCGGGCATAATTTTGTCCATTTCTTCAATGGATGCGAGTACCTTAGCTTCACCGGCACCGATTTTGTGACCGATTGCACGACCTTCACAAACGATGCTGCTCTTGTCTTTAAGCTGGAATCGCTCGATGGTTTGGCTATCTTCACGGCTACGCACGGTTTCGGGACGGGCCTGTACGATGTACAGCTTACCGTCAACACCATCTTTCGCCCATTCGATGTCCATTGGACGTTGATAATGCTTCTCGATGATAACCGCTTGTTTTGCCAGTTCTTGCACTTCGTCGTCGGTCAGTGAGAAGGTCAGTGAATCTTGCTGTTCAATATCAACAATAGAAACCTGCTTACCATGAGACAAATCTTCTGAGTAAATCATCTTGGTCAGCTTGCTACCCAGGTTACGACGCAGAATGGCCGGCTTGCCATTCGCCAGGGTTGGCTTGTGTACGTAGAATTCGTCAGGGTTTACCGCGCCCTGTACCACCATTTCACCCAGACCGAATGAACTGGTCACAAATACCACGTCGTCGAAACCAGATTCAGTATCGATGGTGAACATAACACCTGAAGAAGCGATATCACTGCGTACCATGCGCTGAACGCCCGCAGACAACGCTACGCCTTTATGGTCGTAACCTTGGTGTACACGGTAAGAAATAGCGCGATCGTTAAATAGAGAGGCGTATACGTGCTTAATCGCAACCATTACCGCATCATAGCCTTTCACATTCAGGAATGTTTCCTGCTGACCCGCAAATGAAGCGTCAGGCATATCCTCTGCAGTGGCAGACGAACGAACAGCAAAAGAAGCCGCGTCGCCCGCATCGCCCTGCAGGGTTTCAAACGCGTCGCGCATCGCATTTTCCAACGCTGGCTGGAATGGCGTGTCGATGATCCACTGACGAATGTTCTTACCGGCTTCTGCCAGTGCGGTTACGTTATCGACGTCAAGGGTGTCCAGAACTTCGTGGATCCGTGCTTCCAGACCACTTTGTTCAAGGAACTCGTTAAATGCATCAGACGTCGTGGCAAAACCACCAGGTACCTGAACACCGGCATTTGCCAAATTAGAAATCATTTCACCTAACGACGCATTCTTGCCGCCAACGCGACCTACATCATGCATCCCCAACTCTTGGTACCAAAGTACGTATTCTTGCACGGCCAAAGCCTCCAGCTTTATAAAATTTGTGTGATTCGCTCTACCACGAATCATCTCGATAAACGCCGAGGATACTGCCACCCTGAACAATGCAGACTAGCTTTTCGACAGATTAATCATAGAATGGTGAAAAATTGAAAGTAAAATCTTTCTGTATTTCGTAATAAAATTACAACAATGTTAAGGAATTGTTTTGCGCACTGCATACTACATTTCTGATGGTACAGCCATCACTGCAGAAGTCTTCGGCCACGCCTTACTGTCTCTGTTCCCTATACAATTCAATCACACCACAATTCCGTTCGTTGAAACCGAGGAACAGGCATACAAGGTACTTGAAAAAATTTCTGAAAGTTTTCAAGATACCGGAGAAAGGCCGCTCGTTTTTTATACAATTGTGAATGTCGATGTGCGCAAAATCATCGCCAAATCAGTGGGCATTAATTATAATTTTCTCGATCAATTCGTCGCCCCACTGGAAAAAGTGCTCGGTGTTCCCTCAAAACCAGAAAAACATCGCACCCACAGTATTCACGAAAAAACTTACGACATTCGAATCGAAGCGGTTAATTACGCGCTGGCGAACGACGATGGCTCTAACATCAAAAACTATGAAGAAGCCGACATTATTCTAGTCGGCGTTTCTCGCTCAGGCAAAACCCCGACCAGTTTGTATCTGGCCCTTCAGTATGGTATTAAAGCGGCCAATTACCCCTTTACCGAAGAAGACATGGGCGACATGCTGAAGATGCCCACAGCGCTAAGAGGCTTCAAAAACAAATTGTTCGGCCTGACTATTCAACCTGAACGATTAAGCCAAATACGCTCTGAGCGCCGGGCTAACAGTCGTTATGCGTCGATAAAACAATGTCGAATGGAATTGCGCGAGGTTGAAAACCTCTATCGCAGAGAAAAAATTCCGTTTTTGAACTCTACCCATTTCTCTATTGAGGAAATTTCGGCGAAGATCCTGGCTGAAACCGGTCTTCAACGTCGTAAATACTAAAACGAAACGGGCGCACAATGCGCCCGTTTACTCTTTCTGTAATGCCTGTTTCAATGGCAAGAGATATTCACTGAACCCTTCCCACTGAGTCATACCGCTGCGATAGATAGGTTGACGAACCTGCTCTGAACTCGGCGTTTTAATTACCCGCTTTGTTTGATGAAAATCCACACAAGCCTGCTCGAACGGCAAGTCACAGAAATCCAGAATGCGCTTAACCTCGCCTTCTAAGTCGTTAATCACATTTTCATGCTGTACAGTGAGAATTTGCCCTGGTAACACCGATTGCCAATGGGCCATTAGCTTTTCGTACGCACGGTAATAACGGCCAATATCCTCAAGTGCGTAACTGAACTCCTGTCCATCAGCAAATAACTGCTTAAAGCCACTGAAGCAACACGCCATGGGATCGCGACGGGCATCAATAATTTTGGCATTGGGCAAAATGCGTTTGATAAGTCCGATGTGGACGAAGTTATTTGGCATTTTATCAATGAAAAATGGGGCGCCCTGACGATACGCCTGGGTTTGTTGAATATATTGTTCACCCAATTTTGCACACTGTTCGTCGCTGAGATCGGTCAGATTATGCGGATACGCCTTCTGCTGCTGACTCAGCCCAGACGCAACACCGAGAATATCATGCAGCTCCATCGTGCCATCAACCATAGAATGGGAGGCCAGGATCTGTTCCAGCAGTGTTGAACCTGCGCGTGGCAAACCAACAATAAAAATAGGATCGGGTGCCTGACAGCCCGCATTTTCGGCTTTATCAGCAAACAATTCGGCGGTACAGGCTTGCGCTTGCTCAGCCAGCGCGCGCTCGGTCCGGGAAATATCGAAATTCAGCGTTTTGTTTTTTAGGCTATTGCCTTGCTGATAAAAGTGAAATGCCTGCTGAAACTGCTTTGCATCTTCATAGGCTTTACCCAATGCAAAACAAATATGAATTTTATCGTCAAGGCTGGTTGAATCGTCACTCACCAAAGCCTGCATCTGCGACACCATGCTTTCAGTAAAGCGATAGGTTTTTGTATTCGCGAGACTCCAATAAGCGTCACCATAGTCAGCCGCAATGTATACCGCTTTTTCATACGCATTTATCGCATCGTCTGTTAGCCCCTGAGCCTTAAGAGCATGGCCATATTGTACCCACAAACCATGCCGCTGCGCGTTCTGACTAAGTAAATCTTGATACAACGCCAGTGCTTCATCCAGTTCCCCTACGCCCACTAATGCAAAAGCCAGTGTGATTTTGGCTTGTACATTATCGGGGTTATCAGCAACACGCTTTCTTGCCAGTTTGGCTGCAATAGGAAACTTGCCTAGCTTGTTCAATAAACTCTGATAGGCGACCAATGCAGGTTCGTTCTTGGGATACAACGCGACACAGCTTTCCAGCAAAAACTCGGCATCGTGATAAACCTTCAACTGCAACCCAATTTCCGCCAGCAGCATCATGGCATTAGGATGATGTTTATTCGCCTGTAAATAGCTGCGACACACTTGCTCGGCTTTATGTAACTGACCTTCGTGCAACAGATCCATAGCGCCAATTAATGGTTTGGGAAGCGCAGAAAGGTGCTGAATATGTTGTGAAGCGACATTAAGCGCCTGCTGGTTGCCGGTTTTGGTGTAAAACTGCACCAGTTCCCGCCAGGCAGGCAACAACGCAGGGTTAAAGCGTGTGGCGCGGTAAAACGCCGTTGCCATGTTTCGTTCATCCCCCAAAGCCTTCCAGCAGTAGCCCTGCTCCTGGAACCCGCGCCCGTAATCGGGAAAACGCTGAAGTAACTTATCTAAAGTCTGAAGCGCATCGCGAGGTTGCTGCGTCATTCTCAATGCCACAGCGATAAGGTACAAACTTTCCTTTTCACTATTGTTGTCGCTACGGTCTGACAATATTTGATTACAGATCGAAATCGCCTGTTCAAATTGTGACTGCATGAGTGCTTTTTTCGCCTCATTAAGGCGAGATTGATTGGGGTCTGACATACTTATCCAGAAAAGTGACTCGCACTTTTGAAAAACAACAAAAAACGGCAAACACGAAGTTTGCCGTTTAATCTTAACTCAATTCACGTTTACCGTGTGATTTCCCGTCGATTAATAGTAATCGTAGGAAAGACGGATACCAATGGTACGAGGACGATTGGTCACCACTTTTGGTGTGAATTGCTGGGTATCGATGTTTAAAATAGCATGCTCATCAAACACGTTGTCGATGTACAGCTCTGCTTTCCATTCATCGTTAGTAACACCCACAGCTAGGTTGGCCAGTACGTAAGCTTCCTGAACATAACGGCCGCCACGGAAGGTTTCACCGTTGCTGTCGCTGTATGTCACACCTTCGTATACATCGCCTTCGTCTTCAATTTTAAGGCCAGAACCCGTACCGTAAATCAGTTGGGTGGCATCTTCCATCACGTAGGCATCCATCACCATGCCTGCCAGGCGATCACCGGTGTAGCTCACAGAACCATTTACGTAACCGCGCATGTCGCCTTCCATTTCAAAGAAGTAGCGCGCATTGATGTTACCCGAGAACGACGCGGAGTAAGGCAACTCTGAACCCACACCGGCAGAAATGCCTTCCAGCTCTGAATTCACACTGGTAAGTTCAGTATCCAGCAAACTAAATGCACTGCTGATGATAAGATCGTCGGCGGCAAGCCAAGTAATGTCGGCATCAAGACCACGGATCTCAGCGTCACCCACGTTGTCGGTGAATACCAGGAACGAGATATTGGTTGGGTCAAAACGTGACGTTTGCAGATCAGAAATTTCAGAGTAATACGCTGTGGCATTTACCCGCACCTGACCATCAAAAAAATCACCCTTCATACCAATTTCATAGTTATCCAGGGTATCGGTTGTGGAATAAACCGGAATGCGGAAGTTTTCAAACTTGCCAGACTGATTGGTTGCCAAACCACCACCAACACGGTTAGTCACCGGCGGGCGGAAACCTTCAGAATAGTTGGCAAACAACAGTATGTCGCGGTTTACCTTCCAGTCTAATGAGAATTTCCAGATAGTGTCGTCTACGGTAAGTACGCCGTCAGAATCCAACAAGTCTACTTGCAGCTGACCACTTTGAACCGCTTCATTAACCAGAGTCGGGTTAAGACCTACCGCAGCCAGTTCAGACTCATCCATGGTACCGAAAGCACGGATTCGACGTGATACGTCTACCGTACTGGTAGAGCCTTTGTATTCATCGTCAATTTGATACCAACGGGCACCAACACTCGCTGTGAGTGAATCAGTGATGTCGTACTCAAACTGACCAAATACCGCTACCTGCTCGATAGTATGGGTAATGTCGTTGATGAAACTGATGTCCGCCGGGAATGGTCCGCCGTCACTGTTAATGCCTTCATTGCCAACCAGAGTTCGCGCCATATCAGGGAACAGTTCGGTACTTGCAATGTTGAACTGACCAACCGTGGCCACTTCCTGGTTATCGTAGAACAGACCCGCAGTTACGCGCCATGGTGTATCCATGGTGGTATTGAAACGTAACTCGTGAGTAGAACGGGTTGAAGTTGTGTCTTCGCGGAAGAATTTAGTTGGGTCAAGACAGCGATCTTCGCTGGTATCATCCGATGCATTATAACTACACACGTAATACGCCGAGAAAAGACCACCATTGGTGTAACCGGTATAGTCCGCCAGGGTATCGATCTCACGATCTAAATAACCACCGGTGTAAACCATATCCAGCTTTTCCATTCGGCCTTCCAACGTCCAGGTTGTTAAACCGAATTCGTCGTTATTCTCTTCTGGTTGGAAACGGTTGGTTGAGCTTTCGCCTTCCAGGTTAGGGTCGTAGGCAAATACCCCTTCAGTTTCCAGCGTTTGCTGGGTATGTTGAACCAGCAGATCCCAGTCTTCGTTGATGTGATAAGACAAACCGAAACGGGCACCTGCGTAAACGGCATCATTAAAATCGTCTTCTACCAGAGAGTCGTTGCGCGGTGAAACCACGTCAGCATCTTCAGGTGACGAGATTGCCGGGTTAGTGATGCGGTTTGCATCCATTTCCGCTGGATTAGTAAGCACACCACCGGAAATACGGCTGATTACCTGAGCACTACCAATATAACCACCGTTGCCTGGATCGTTTAGAATATTATCAATCCAACCACCCTGACGGTCGTTGTATGCTGCAACACGAACAGCAAGGTCGTCGGTAAGCGGCATGTTGAAGTAAGCTTCAACCGCATTACTCATTTCACCGCCTTTGGTGAAACCAATGTTGCTGTCGAAACCAACAGCAAAACCTGAGTGATCGGGCTTCGCAGTGATCATTCGTACCGTACCGGCCTGTGAGCTGGCACCAAACAGCGTACCTTGAGGACCAGGCAGCACCTCTACGCGCTGAATATCGGTTGCGTAAATATCAAGGTTACGACCGGCCATGGAAACCGGTTGTTCATCTAAATAAAACGCCACGGAAGGCTGTAAAGCCTGTACCGAAGATAACATGATGTTCGACTGTGTGGTGGCAGCACCACGAATGTAAATCTCATTCATTCCAGGGCCGGTTCCCTGGAAAACCACGTTGGGTAAGAATTCAACGTAATCCTGGAAACTGTCTATTCCCAGGTTCTCAAGTGTTTCACCATTCAGAGCACTAACGGCAACGGGTACGTCCTGTATTGATTCGGTGCGCTTCGTCGCTGTAACTTCTATCGTTTCCAGCTTGGCACCTGTGTTGGCTTCCTGCGCGAGTGTGGGGGTTGTTGCCAGAGCTGCCAATACGGCATAGCTTAATCTGGTTTTCTGCATGTGTTCCTCAACTTTTCTCGGAGTGATTATATTTATAATTTACCTACTCTACCGACCATTTATTTACGTTCGGCGAACCGTTATACTTCATTACTAATTATTTAGCTCACTAAAAGGCATGAGTTTTTTTGGTATATATTGGCTATTTTCAGTAATTACCTTTATATGATTGCTTTGTTCGTGCACAAAATCAAGTTGAGCACTAATTATTACAACTATACTCAAATATTATTATGACTAATCGGTTCCGCAAAAAGAGACGTAACCAACGACATTACAAAGGTAGTAGAAAATTAAAGGAAACGTAGTGACAGAAAACACAGCATCGTCTGGCATGCTTAATAAGAAAGTATTTGTTCCCTCTTCAGCGGTCATTTTGTTGCTGCTGATTTATGCGGCATCTAACCCAGAGCAAGCCAATACCTTCTTCCAATCATTACAAACCACGGTGTCGCAAAATGGTGGCTGGTTTTACATTCTTACCGTCGCCATCATCTTATTAACGGTGGTGATCTTAGGTTTTTCCCGATACGGAGATATCCGCCTGGGTCCTGATCATGCCACCCCGCAATTCAGCAAATTCACCTGGTTGTCCATGTTGTTTGCTGCTGGAATGGGCATCGGCCTGATGTTCTTTGGTGTTGCCGAACCCATCATGCACTTCCTTGCTCCGCCGACCGCCGATCCCGGCAGCGTTGAGGCAGTTAAAGAGGCAATGAAAACGACCTTCTTCCACTGGGGTATTCATCCCTGGGCAATTTACGCGGCCGTGGCACTGGTTTTAGGTTATTTTGCCTACCGTCATCAATTGCCACTGACGTTGCGCTCTGCACTTTACCCGCTTATTGGCGATCGAATTTATGGCTGGCCCGGTCATCTGGTGGACATTTTTGCGGTAACGTCCACCATTTTTGGTGTATCGACTTCACTGGGTTTTGGTGCAGCACAGATCAATGCTGGTCTTTCTTATGTGTTTGGCATTCCCACTTCCACCAATGTGCAAATCGCGCTCATGGCCGGTGTGGTTGCCATCGCCATTGTGTCGGTAACCACGGGGCTGGATAAAGGCATTCGTCGTTTATCAGAAGCCAACATGTTGTTGGCTGTGGCATTGTTGTTATTCGTGTTGGTGTTGGGGCCTACTGTATTTCTGCTGCAAGCTTACATTCAGAATGTGGGTGCCTACACGTCGGACATTGTGCGCAATACACTGAATCTGTTTGCTTATGCCAAAACAGACTGGATTGGTGGTTGGACTATCTTCTACTGGGGTTGGTGGTTGGCCTGGGCACCGTTTGTAGGTTTGTTCATCGCCCGTATTTCTTACGGCCGAACCATTCGGGAATTCGTAACCGGCGTACTGCTCATCCCCACCGCGTTCACCTTGTTGTGGATGACCGTTTTCGGCAATACTGCAATCGATATGGTGCTAACGCAAGGTAATGAAGCACTGGCGAACATGGTTGATGAAGACACGGCCGTGGCCTTGTTTGTGTTCCTTGAAAACTTCCCTTTCCAATCTGTACTCACCCTGCTTGCGGTTTTGATGGTGGTAATTTTCTTTGTTACTTCCTGTGACTCCGGCGCCATGGTAGTCGACATGCTATGTTCTAACGGCAGAAACGACACCCCACTGTGGCAGCGAATTTACTGGGCAGTGACGGTAGGTGTGGTCGCCGCCATCTTACTTTATGCCGGTGGTCTCAGTGCGCTGCAAACAATGACCATTGTTGCTGCATTGCCGTTTTCGATTATTTTACTGGTGGCCTTGTTTGGGCTGATGAAAGCATTACGAGTGGAATCGTATAAGCGGGAAAGTTTAGCCGCGACTGGCGTAAGTAACTTGTCTGGTGATAACGACAAAAACTGGCGTTCGCGGCTGGAAAACATTGTGTCGTTTCCTAATCGTAAAGCGGTTAAGCGCTTTATGGACAAAACGGTTATGTCGGCCTTTAATGATGTAAAAATTGAATTTGAAAAGCTGAATTTTGAAGTCGAAATCGCTCAGGAAGATAAATCGCTAATGTTGACGTTGAAACTGAATGAACAACCGGATTTCGTTTATTCCGTACATTCTACGCCAACGGTGCAACCCGACCTGAACGGCAAACTGGACACAGATAGTGACGACACGTATTATCGCGCCGAAGTTCACCTGTCGGAAGGTGGTCAGGATTACGACATCATGGGTTGGTCTACAACTGCAGTAATCAATGACGTAATTGATCAGTATCAGAAGCACCAGCATTTTTTACATCGTCTGGTCTGATATTTTAGATATCTGTTAGGAAAGAAATGAGAAAAGAAGAAGAACTGTTGGTGGCACTGCGTAAAGTTATCCGTGCCGTTGATTTACGCAGTAAACAGCTTAGCAAGGATGTAGGCCTGACGGGTCCGCAGTTACTGGTGATGCAAAACATCCAGGAGCATCCGGGTGTGATGGTGCGTGAAATCGCTGAAAGCATTAACCTCAGCCCGGCGACCATTACCAACATTCTGGATCGTATTGAAGCCAGAGAGTTGGTAACGCGCATTCGCAGTACCACCGATAAACGAAAAGTCGGTGTGTATCTTACCGAGAAAGGGGAAGCATCCCTGGAGAACGCGCCACGTCCGCTGCAGGAACACTTCGTCGAGCGATTCAACAATATGAAAGACTGGGAACAAAGCCAGATGGTTGCCACTATGCAGCGTATTGCGTCAATGATGGACGCTGAAAATATCGATGCATCGCCCTTTCTTGAAGTGGGCTCGTTGCGAGACCGCTAATCTTCTTTTTTCGATTTCAACGGATTCGGGCGGCCACCGGTAACTTTATCGGCCCGCCCTTCTTCTACCGCCTTCTCAGCCCGGCGTTTGCGAATTTCTTTCGGATCGGCAATTAACGGTCGATAAATTTCAATCCTGTCGCCATCCCGTAAGCTATCTTTTAATTTTGCTACCCGACTCCAAATCCCAACTTTCGTGGTTTTTAGGTCGAGCTCGGGGTGCAAGGCGCACAGACCAGAGGCATTTATAGCCGCTTCAATATCACTGCCCACCGGCACCGACACCTCTACTAACGACTGTTTGTGCGGTAAGGCGTAAGCCACCTCCACTCTAATTGACTCGGTCATGAATACACACTCCGAGCCCGTTCAGTAAAGGCATTGACCATACTGGTTGCCAATCCGCTGAAAATTTTTCCAAAAGCCATTTCGGTGAGCCTGTTACTGAATTCGAAATCCAAACTTAACTCTATTTTACACGCCTCTTCTGACAACGGAGAAAACGTCCAACCGCCGGACAGCTTTTTAAAGGGGCCGTCCACCAGCTGCATATCAATTCTACGCGCAGGTTCTAAGGCATTCATTGTGGTAAACCACTGCTTAACACCGGCTTTAGAAACCAGTAACGAGGCTTTCATTTGCGACTCGTCACTCTGCAAGATTTTACTGTCTGCGCAACCGGGTAAAAATTCAGGATAAGAGGCAACGTCATTGACCAAATCAAACATGGCCTGGGCACTATGTGCCACTAACGCGCTGCGTTGAATACTTGGCATAAAAACTCTTCACTTTTTCTCATGAACGGAGAAGTTTATCACGACTGTTTATGCTCACCTACCCTTTAAGCTTTTGTTACTGCCCCCATATTGATCTGCCTCTGCAGGTTCAGAGTAACTCACTGTAGTTAAGGTTAAACGGGCAACGCTGTCCGAACCGGAAAGAAAAGACATTTAAGTTGCAATCGGTATAATAGCGGGCATGAAAAAGAATAAATCAAATCAGAACTCCACTGGCACCATCGCGCTGAATAAAAAAGCACGTCACGACTACCACCTACAGGACAAATTCGAAGCAGGTGTATCGTTACAGGGATGGGAACTAAAGAGCATTCGTGAAGGTAAAGTGAACATTACCGACGCGTACATCATTATGCAGAACGGTGAAGCCTGGCTGGTAGGTTGCAGGATTACCCCCCTTAACCAAGCCTCCACCCACGTTATTTGCGAGCCCGAGCGGGCCAGAAAACTCCTGCTGAACAAACGAGAACTCGATCGTTTAATTGGTGGCCGTGAAAGACAGGGCTATTCCATTGTGGCTACTGCCATGTACTGGAAAAAATGTTGGGTAAAACTGGAAATTTACCTCGCCAAAGGTAAACAAGATCACGATAAGCGTGATTCAATCAAAGATCGTGACTGGGAACGCCAGAAACAACGTGTGATGAAACATAGCGTGTAGCCTTTTCGGGCTGCTCGCTGTGCGTTTTTTGCTTTTCTGTACTGGTTTGTTCAGCACAATGAGCCCGGTACAACTTCATCATTTTTCGTTTATGGATAACGTCTAAAAACAAGCTCCACAATGCCGTGGGATTGTGCATGGTAGTAAAGTCATTCCCCAGGCGGCGAAGTTGACGTCTTACCTTTGCCATTTTCACCAATGACGCCAGGGTTTTATCCTGCCAATCGCAATGCGGTTTAACGCCTGCGTAATCCGGTTTTTGTTGCCATTTTTTTACTAAATCGGGTGTAAATGCCAATGCACTGGCAATACCAACAAAATCGTATCCGGCTTCAAGCACTTGTTCTGCGGTTTTAAGCTGCGTAATACCACCGGTTGTCATCACTGGCACTTCAGACTGCTGCGCAATGCGGGCGGCAAATGCCATAAAGTACGCCTCTGGCTTCAAGGCCGATGACATATCTCCCGTTCCCTGCATTGCAGGCGACTCATAGTTACCGCCAGACAACTCAATGAAATCAACATTTAACTTACTCAATTTGCTAACCACTTCCACCGCGTCATCATCGGAAAACCCGCCACGCTGAAAGTCTGCGCTGTTGAGTTTCACCGATACTATAAAGTCGTTACCGCACAATGCCCTCACCTGACACACGACATTAATGAGGAAACGGGCACGATTTTGCAGCGATCCTCCCCACTCGTCTTCACGCTGATTGGATAACGGCGAAAGGAACTGACTGAGCAAATACCCGTGAGCGGCATGAATTTGTACGCCATCAAAGCCGGCGTCTTTTGCACGCTTGGCGGCCATGGCAAACTGATGGGTTACCCGGTGGATTTGTTCACAAGACATGGCAACAGGCCGGGCAAATTTTTTGCTGTAGCGGCCAAGTTTTAAGGCTATAGCAGACGGGGCTAAGGCAGTGCGTCCAAATTGGGAAGGCATTTGGCGTCCGGGATGATTAAGTTGCATGAGCGCCTTTGCGCCGCCTGACTTCATCACCTTTGCCCATTTTTCGAAAGCGGTAAGCGACGTATCCGGCTCCATTACCACACCGCCAGGGCCTGTCATCGCAGTCCTGTCTATCATCACATTGCCGGTGATTATCATTCCTGGACCGCCGTGCGCCCAATATCGATAAAGAGAATATAAAGCAGAATCCGGCTGGAGATCCCGCCCAGCCATGTTTTCTTCCATGGCCGCTTTAACGATTCGGTTTTTAACAGTCTGCCCACATGGGAGTGTGAAGGGTAACGCCGGACTGAAGTGTGATTGCTGCATGATTCCATATCTGTCGCTTGAGCCACGACACTTTAAAGCAAATTGCATTTAGATTCATGTAAATCGACGTGAATAGTAGCTCCGTTATCGTCCGCAATCCTGTACAACTGGTCGATCACGTTCAAATAGTAAACTTTATTAGGTCATTTTTAGAAACAATCTTTATCGATTACTGGACTATTTATCATCCTTGTTCACCCGTAAATTACATCGCCAACTTTCCATTAACGAAACTTGGTATAAAAATGAAAAATCTCATCAAGCCAACGCTCTTATCAATCACCCTTTGCGGTCTCTTTACAAGTTCAAATTTACAAGCAATAGAACTGTATTCATCCGGTTCTGGCGACGACATCACCAAAGTATCTATCGGCGGCTATGCCAAGGTAGATGTTCGTCATGTAAACGGTGATATCGCCTATCAGGATTATTGGGTTGGTAATTTCCCCGGCGGCGAACCCACCGATACGTCAACTACTGGCTTTAACGTAAAAGAATCGCGATTGAGCATGACGGTGCAACACGGTGAAGTGACCGGTTATATGGAAATAGATTTCTATGGCGGTGGCGGCAATGAGATTGTTAGTAACTCATCTAACGTTCGACTGCGCCATTTTTACATCAAATATAAAAATTGGATGGCTGGTCAGAATTGGTCAACCTTCATGCCATTAAAAGCGCTGCCCGAAGCGCTAGACTTTGGCGGACCACACGTAGGCGAAGTATTCTCTCGTGCGGTTCAGGTTCGCTATACCACGGGCAACTGGCAGTTTGCTATTGAAAACCCTGAAACCTGGGGCGACGGTGATATTGGCGCACCGTCAAGCGCGTTGGGCTTAACCGGAGATCAAGCCGATCCCGATGAAGATACCCCGGATTTTGTAGCTCGTTACAACTTAAATAACGATTGGGGAAGCCTGTCATTTGGCGCGCTGGTTCGTATTATCGATCAGGGTGGCATCGACGAAACCGGTACCGCATTTATGCTGTCGGGCGCCATTCCCACATTCGGTAAAGATGATCTGCGGTTCCAGGTATCCACAGGTGATTTAGGTCGTTATGCTGCTGCAGCTATGGTGAATGATATCGTTCGCGACCCGCGTACCGACGAGATCGTGGTGGAAGAAACCACGGCGTTTACCGTTGCTTACCGCCATTTCTGGAATGAGAGCATGCGTTCTACCGCTTTTTACGGCACCGCAGAAACCGATGTGACTGAACTAAAGCGCGCGCATTGGGGCGTTAACCTGATTGACTCGGTAACTAAGCATCTGGATGTTGGCGTTGAAATTGGTAACTACGCCATCAAAGATGCCGCCATTGAAGACATCGATTCAAACTACTTGCAGCTGTCTGCTAAGTTCACTTTCTAAATGAGTTTCATTAACTGAAATACTCGCGCTTTCGCAGCAATGCGTTGCGAAAGTGCTCCACTAGCAAATTCAGTTTTTTATCTGGTTGCCGACTTTTCGGATACACCGCGTAAATGCCCAACTTTTTACCAATATATTCATGCAGCACACTTTCAAGCTGGCCAGAAAGCAGTTCTTCATGAATGAGCGCTCGGGGCAAATAGCCAATGCCAAATCCTGCAAGCGCCCCCTGTTTTATGGAATCTAACGTATTCGTCTGAAATCGCCCCTGAACCTGCACCTGGAGTTCGTTACCGTCTAAAACAAATGACCAGTTATCTGGGCCCGAGCCTTCGTATTTGTAAATCAAACAGTGGTGCGATGCGAGATCGTCAGGATGTTGCGGGCGGCCGTACGTTTGCAGATAACCGGGACTTGCACACACAACCCAGTCGGAGTCGATTAACCTGCGGGCAACCAAAGAAGAATCTTCAAGTTGTGCCGTACGAATTGCCAAATCAAAGCCTTCATCGATAATATCGACAAAGCGGTTGGTGATTTTAAGTTCTACCCGTACATTCGGATATTGTTCGCAAAATTCTGTTAACGCGTGATTCAACACCAAATTAGCGCTTACAACGGGCATGGTGATTCGAATTCTGCCACGCACATCACTGCCATAACCGGCAATCACATCCTGAGCATCTTGCAACGCTTCCTGGGCCACTTTGGCTTTCTTGTACAACGCCTGGCCTGCGTCGGTCAAACTCAATTTACGGGTTGTACGGTATAGTAGCTGCACGTTTAACGCCTTTTCCAGCCGCGCTATCCGCTTGCTCACTACCGACATGGTAATTTCATGCTTTACTGAAACCCGGGAAAATGAGCCTTCTTCAACGACGTAAACGAACAACAGCATATCGTCGGCTTTGGCCTGGGGCATAGCAGTCTCTATTTATGCAAAAAAGGAAATAATCATAATACGTCTGAATATATATCTCTGTCGAGAGTGAATGTAGAGTCACTTACCTGCTGTTAACCGGTACTTAACAATAAACCTTAAAGATTTACCGGAGCAGCGAAAGTATAAGAACGAAGGAGATAAAGTATGAGCCCTACTGCTCTTGGCTTACTGGCGCTGGCGCCAATTGGCCTTTCAGCGTTGCTATTACTCGGCCTGCAATGGTCTGCGCGAAAAGCAATGCCCGTTGTTTTGGCGGTTACCGCCGTTTTGGCTTTAGCCTGTTGGGATATGTCTGTTAACCGGGTTGTGGCATCGGTGCTACAAGGCTTAATTGTGACCGTATCGGTACTGTGGATCGTTTTCGGTGCCATATTCCTACTCAATACGCTGAAATTTACCGGCGCCATTCAAACCATTCGTCAGGGTTTTGCCTATGTCTCGCCAGACCGACGTATTCAGGCCATCATCATTGCTTGGTGTTTTGGCACCTTTTTGGAAGGTGCTTCCGGATTCGGCACGCCGGCAGCAATTGCCGCCCCGCTGATGGTTGCCCTGGGTTTTCCCGCTCTCGCAGCCGTAATGATTGGCATGATGATCCAAAGTACGCCGGTGTCTTTCGGGGCCGTGGGTACGCCAATCATTATTGGCGTGAACAATGGTTTAGACAGCACCAGCATCACACAACAACTAGTACAAGAAGGCTGGACGTGGGAACAATTCCTGCAATTAATCACCACCAACGTCGCAGTTATCCACGGTATTGTTGGCACCTTTATGCCACTGTTCATGATTATTATGATGACCCGATTTTTTGGCAAAAACCGCAGTTGGAAAGAAGGTTTCGCCGCAGCCCCCTTCGCTATTTTCGCGGGCCTGGCGTTTACCCTACCCTATGCGCTTACTGGAATTTATTTAGGCCCTGAATTCCCCTCGTTAATTGGTGGTTTAGTAAGCCTCGCCATTGTGGTTCAAGCCGCAAAAGCCGGTTTTCTTTTACCTAAAACGCATTGGGATTTTGACGATACATCCACCTGGCCAGCCGATTGGTCTGGCAAAGTAGAAATCAGCGCCGACGATGTTGCACGAGACAAACCCATGTCGCAGTTTGTCGCTTGGGTGCCTTACCTCGTTGTGGCCGCCCTGCTTGTGGTGTCTCGGGTATTTCCAGAGGTGAAATCGGCCTTCGTTAGCATCAGCATTGGTGCAAAAAACATTCTCGGCGAAGCTGGCGTAAACGCGGATTTCAGCCCGCTTTATTTACCAGGTGGTTTATTATTGATCGCCGCGCTGGTTGCAGTCGCGTTACAAGGCAAAAGTGGACAACGTGGCCTTGCCCTTACCAGCGCATTAAAAGAGTCGACAAAAACGTTGGTTGGGGCTGGTTTTGTATTGATGTTCACCATTCCTATGGTACGCCTATTCATCAATTCCGGCGTAAACCTGTCGGATTTACCCAGTATGCCGATGGCCAGCGCACAATTATTTGCCGACTTATTGGGTAATGCATTTCCATTAGTTAGCCCGACCATTGGCGCACTCGGTGCATTTATCGCGGGC
This sequence comes from Alteromonas sp. ABH2_165, assembly GCF_056159945.1. NCBI lineage: Bacteria > Pseudomonadati > Pseudomonadota > Gammaproteobacteria > Alteromonadales > Alteromonadaceae > Alteromonas > Alteromonas sp. ABH2_165. The sequence continues at coordinate 180,479 of NZ_JBSWWF010000003.1, read as the reverse complement.
TCCAATACCGTCTCAAACATGATGTTCAGCCAATTCCAATATGAAGTGGCCATGAGCTTAAAATTGTCTCCCTCCATTATTATTGCGTGCCAGGCCGTTGGTGCCGCTGCCGGCAACATGATTGCCATTCATAACGTGGTTGCCGCGAGTGCCACCGTTGGATTACTGGGACAAGAAGGCGCCACACTTCGCAAAACCCTATTGCCAACGTTTTACTATGTACTGGTATCAGGTGTATTAGCACTGTTTGCCCTTTACGTGATGAACTTAACCGGTCCGCTGGCACAATGATCTGATTTGTAACCACATTGGCGAACTCACGCGTTTTTCAATAAGATTCAACCATAGCCCCGGCAGACGGCCGGAGCACAAGGAGAAACATTTATGTCTCATCCCGTTGTCGACAAACTGACTCACCTGTTAACTGAAGAGCATGTGGCTACCGGCGATCGCCGCACAGAACACTATCGTTCAGGCTGGCGATCTGGTCAGGGAACGGCATTGGCAGTGGTATTTCCTCAATCGCTGGTTGCGTTGTGGAAGGTACTGGAGATCTGCGTCGACCATAATTGTATTATCATTATGCAGGCGGCTAAAACAGGCTTAACAGAAGGCTCAACGCCGAGCGGCAACGATTACGACCGCGACGTGGTTGTGATCAATACTCTCGCCATGGACAAGTTGTTGGTATTGGGCAACGGCGAGCAAGTCATATCGTTTCCAGGCGCTACTTTGTATAAACTTGAAACGACATTAAAGCCCCTTAATCGCGCGCCTCACTCTGTCATCGGCTCGTCCTGTTTAGGCGCATCTATTGTGGGTGGTGTCGCCAATAACTCGGGTGGTGCACTTATTAAGCGAGGGCCGGCATATACCGAGCTTTCGATATTTGCCCGGGTGAACGAGCACGGCAAACTCGAAATCGTGAATCACCTGGGCGTAGAACTTGGCGATTCACCAGAGGAAATGCTGACAAACCTGGAAAACGAAAAGTTTCAGCTAGTTACTCTCGAACACACCGAGAAAGCCAGTGCCACCGACTATCAGCAGCGTGTTCGCGATATTAATGCCGACACACCGAGCCGCTTCAATGCTGATACATCGCGCCTTTATGAGGCCAGCGGCTGCGCCGGCAAACTCGCGGTGTTTGCAGTACGTTTAGATACGTATCCGGTATCGGGTAAAGAAAAAACCTTTTACATCGGTACAAATAATCCAGACACCTTAACCACCATTCGGCGTGACATCTTAAGTAATTTTCAAAACTTGCCAGAGGTAGGCGAATATCTTCACCGGGACATTTTCGATATTGCCCGCGAGTACGGAAAAGACACCTTTTTGGCAGTAAAACACTTGGGTACCGACAAGCTTCCAAAAATGTTCACATTAAAAGGCCGAATTGATGCAGTGCTCAATAAGCAGTCTTGGTTACCTAAATTTCTTACCGATCGGGTAATGCAAGGCATAGCGAAACTGTTTCCGCAGCATTTACCCGACCGAATGATGGCTTTTCGTAACCAATACGAACATCACTTACTGCTTAAAATGAGTGATGAAGGCATTGCCGAAGCCGAGCAGTACCTCAAACAGTATTTTGGCGGGAACTCGGAGGCCGGTGATTACTTTACCTGTGATGGCGATGAATCCAGTGCCGCTTTTCTGCACCGCTTTGCAGCCGCCGGGGCCGCGATTCGTTATGAATTACTGCATCAAAAAGACGTGGGTGACATTCTCGCGTTAGACATTGCACTGCGCCGAAACGACGTCGATTGGGTGGAAAAGCTGCCACCGCACATTGCCGATAATATTGAAATGTCGCTCTACTACGGACATTTTTTCTGCTATGTCTTCCATCAGGATTACATTTTGAAAAAAGGCGCCGACGCCAAAAAAGTAAAAGCGGACATGCTTGAACTGCTCGATACCCGCGGCGCTAAATACCCGGCAGAACACAACGTGGGCCACCTGTATAAAGCTGAAGACGGTCTGCAAGATTTTTATCGTAGTCTCGACCCCACCAATACCTTTAACCCCGGTGTGGGCAAAATGGAAAAAACAAAACGCAATTGTGCGTGTTGTTAAGTTGCCCTAGCCCACTTTGGCGAACGTCATTTTCTAAAGGCTTATCTGTAAAGGATAAGCCCTTTATGTTTGGGCCGTCAGCCACTTAAGGCACAGCCTTGCAGTTCTGCTACAATAGCCCCTTTCAGCTATTATCGGACCACGCTTTTATGAGCCAGCAGCAACCCAATAACCCTCTTCACGGCCTTACCCTTGAGAAAATCGTGACAAGTCTTCAGGAACATTACGGCTGGGACGGGCTGCATGACCGCATTCAAGTAAACTGCTTCTATAACGATCCGTCAGTGAAATCCTCGCTTAAATTTTTGCGACGTACGCCATGGGCAAGAGCGAAAGTCGAGGCGTTGTATATCGAAACGTTTTGTGAGTAGTGCCGTCTCAATTCGTTTGTCAAAAAAGTGCATCCAAAGTCGCCGATGAATCGTTTGGTTATTGAATGTTTAACTTGATAGTGAAGAGATAAAACGTTAATACTGTGTAAATAATCGACCGAAGCGGGAACTGGGATTTCATGGAGCACGAAACATTGTTTCCACTTTTGTGTGAAACGGCGAACGGGAATAAAACAGCATTTGCGGAACTTTATAACCTAACCAGTGCGCAAATGTACGCAGTGGCGTTAAAAATGCTGAAGCGACCGGAATTGGCTGATGAAGCCATTCAGGATGCATATATAAAAATATGGCACAACGCCGGGCAATATCAGCGTGGCAAGGGCACGGTGTTTACCTGGATGCTTAGCATTGCTCGCTACCGTGCACTAGACTTGATGCGCTACCACAAAGTGCGCAATGAAGTGGACTTGTCGGAAGACACCCATTCCCCCGTTTCTACAGATGAATCCGCCTTATCCGATGCGGAACTGCAAAAGCTCGAAGCCTGTATGGGAGAGCTTGAGCCTTCACAGCGACAGGCGATTCATTTGGCTTATGTTAACGGTTTATCTCATCAAGAAGTAGAGGCGCATATGGCCTCACCTCTCGGCACTATCAAAAGTTGGATCCGCCGCGGATTACAAAGTTTGCAGAGGTGTCTGTCATTATGAACTATCTAAATGAACAACGAAGAAACGCGCTGGCCGCGGAGTATGTGCTTGGCACACTGCGCGGTAAGGCCAGAGTTCGCTATCAAAAATTGATGATGCAGTATCAACTGATTGCTGAAACCACCGCACTTTGGGAGCAATACCTGGGCGGGCTGAATCAACGTGTTCCGCCAGTGAAGCCCCCTCCCCGCGTGTGGGAAGCAATTTGTGCGCAAATCGATCCTGCATCGGTAACTGAAAGCACCGCTTTGCCCTCTTCATCAGACGGCACCTCTGACGACAATGTTGTTACCTTTGAACGTAAGCGAAGAAAACAATGGCGACTGTTCTCTGGTGTAGCCGCAGCTGCCGCACTCATGATGGCCGTGTTGCTGGTTACGCTAAGTGAACCTGTTGTCGCCCCCATCGAACGGGTCGCTATTTTTAGCGATACAGAAAACAAACCCTTGTGGATTATTGAGATCTCCGGGGATTCCTTAAACGTGAGAGTAACCGACGCCCTTGCGGCGGTATCAGACAAAGACTATCAATTATGGATGGCCCCAGCCGACGGCGGCGCCCCCATATCACTAGGTCTGTTGCCTAAAAACGGGGATATTACCCGCATTCCTCCCGAGATGTTGTTAGACAAAAACGTCACCGTACTAGCAGTGAGTTTGGAACCTCTAGGTGGTTCGCCCAATGGTTCACCAACCGATGTGCTGTATCACACCAATATTTTCTCTGTGTAGCATTTACGCTAGTTAGCCACCCGCGTAACGCCTGTTAATCAGGCTTTGCGCGGGTTTTCTCACGCCCCATCATTTACACTGTTAAATCTCTAAATATTAAAAATTTAAAAATATTTATATTTTTTGCATCCAGATAGATCTGTCAGTCGTTTGGCTTCATGTACGGACGCAGAAAAGTAGGCGCGTCTTTGAATATGCATGTCACAAATGGAGACAACAATGCTGAATACACAGACGAAAAACGCACCATTTAAATATTCTCTTTTAGCCAGTTTACTCGCCGTTTCACTTGCGGGCTGCAGCGGCAGCGATGGCGATGATGGCATGGACGGCGTTGACGGCATGGATGGCTCTGACGGTCAGGACGGTACGCCAGCACTTACCACAGGCACTTTTATCCGCGCAAATAACGGCGATGACAATCGCGGCACTGTTGATTGGATCAATCAGGATGGTGAAACGCTGAGCAGTTTTGAAACCGGCGCAAACGAGGGTGTCGTGCTGTCGAGTTCAGGCACGCTTTATCAGGCTGGAGACAGCGGCGAACCCATGCTCGGCGCGTTTTGCCGTATCGCAGGTCGTGAAGACGGTATGATGATGTCGTCTATTGATTCTCAAATTATGGGCGCGAACACTGGTCTGACAAATCCAAAAGGGATTGCCCTGGCTGATGACAGCGGCATGATTTATGTGGCCGACTTTAATGCTATGCGTATCGCCGTTTTTGGTAGCGCAGCCGCAGGCGACGTAATGCCCGTGGCAGAAGTTATGCTGCCAGCTCAACCGTGGGACGTAGCCGTCGATGAGGATGCTGACCGCATGTATGTTGCTCTGACCGACGGTACTATCGCAGTGTATGACAATGTGATGGGTTCTGATTTTGCGCCATCAGTCATGCGCATTATTGTACCTTCAGATGCTAATGGCGACCAAATCTCAATAAACAGCCACGGCATTGTGTACGACGCCGATTCTGACCGTTTGGTAGTCTCCGATGTGGGTGATGCGAGCGTTGCTGATGATGGACAGATTTTTGTTATTAACGATGCCTCAACGGCAGATGGCGCGGTAGAGCCTGCACGCACCATTGCAGGCCCTTCTACCATGCTGGGTAACCCGGTTGATATTATCCTTTCTGGCACTACCCTTCGAGTGGCAGAAAAGTCTAACGATGCGATTTTAGTTTATACCGAAATATTTAGCGGCGAGAGTGGCGACATCGCGCCCACACTTTCAACTGCATCAGTAAAACCAGAATCCCTGGTAGAGATGAAAGCGATGCCTGACCTGATGGACTTCTCTGACATGGCACTGGCAGAAAGCACCATTGGCGGCATTAGTGTAAGCAGCAACCCAGCTACCGAAGGCGACAGTACCGGTATGATTGCACAGTTCGATGCCCCGCTGGGCAATCAAACAGCCATGTTTGATGCCAGCATGAGCATTGAAAGCGTAGCTTATTCAGTAAATGGTGATGGTTTTGTTACTTATGACGATACCGACACGGCGATGGGCGGATTATTGGTTGTGAACCGTTTAGCTTCTATGCGCGATGACGGCATGTTCAGTGTGTCGCAAGACCGTGAAATCATGGGCGATATGACCGGCCTGATTGCGCCTAAAGGGTTGGACGTAAACAGTGAGCACAATTTAGTGTTTGTCGCCGACTTTAATGAGACAACGCCAGCCGTTCGCGTGTTCTCAGGGTGTGCTGCAGGTAACGTAATGCCACTTATGACCCTTACCGCCTCTGACGGCGCCCGCCCATGGGACGTAGACTATGACGCAGAAACGGACCGCGCCTTCTTAGCCTTAACCAACGGAACCGTGGCGGTATTTGACGAAGTGACACGCAAGCTAATGAGCGGCACCAGCGAAATTGTTGGCGAAGACCGCTTAATCGTACCAGCAATGAATGACACTGCCATCGCGGCACCCACTAACATACACGGTATTGACTACGATGCCGAAAGTGATGCGCTGGTACTTTCCGATGTGGGCAGTGCCGACAGTGCAACTGACGGTAAATTGTATGTCTTGCCTGATGCGGGTATGGCAGAGGGAATCACCAACATGACGGTGAACATTGCAGGCCCAATGAGTATGCTGGGTAACCCGGTAGACATCATGGTAAGCAACGGTAACGTGTATGTGGCCGAAAAATCGAATGGCATGATCTTGCGCTTTGACGACATCATGAATGCCGCCAGTGGCGATGTAACGCCCGATTACAGCGTAACTTTTACCGCACCAGAATCGGTAGCCGTGCTCCCTGCTTATTTGTGGTAACAACGCCACAGTAAATCAAAACTCAGACCGGCAAAATGCCGGTCTTTTACCTATCGTAAACTTTTTGAGCAAACAGACGTACAAAAGGTGAAATAATTTGTGGCGTACACTTGAATAAGTTAGACTCCACCCAATATTCAATAACATGTTTTAAGGTTATTGAATAACCTGGAAACAGGCGATCGCCGGGGCTGATTAGGATTCGACAGGATCTAGGAAGCTGGAGGTGCATGCAGAGGAGCGGTTTGCCTCTTAAAAAGCCGCATTTAAATAGTCGCAAACGACGAAAACTACGCACTAGCCGCTTAATAACCGGTATAGGCCCTTCCACCTAAGCTCTGTCTGCTAGCCAGGATTTTGGAAGGTCATATAAGTAGACTAGCGAGGGAAACTCTCCTGAGGTTGAACCGCGAAATAGTATCAGGACAGCTACCAGGAACCCTGTTTGTCGGGGTCCAAAGTAGTTAAATAAAAGACAAACTAAGCATGTAGTACCAAAGGTAGACATTTTCTGGACGCGGGTTCAAATCCCGCCAGCTCCACCAATTCCAGATGCGGTCTAGAACACTCTAGACCGCTCTACCCCCCTAAATACGCTGGCTCCAGCGAACCACTCCAAAATCAACAAGCGTTCTCGAATGGTCTGAATAGGGCTACAGAGTGTCGCGAATCTGTACTTCCATGTCGCGAATCTGTCACTTCGCCCGACGAACTGACGCGCGGAATCGGTACACGTGAATGCCACCTGTTCCGAAAACGCATCTTCGACAAGATGCCGCCTATCGCCTACGATGTGGCGCACAAATATCTCAAAATCAGTGAACAGTTTAGCTACGTTGAAGCCAACCGCTTTTTATCCCGACTGGATAAGGAACTGGAAGTGGCTGATCTCAACCTTTCCAAAGATATCGCCGAATTAAAAAACTTTGCCAAACAGAAAGCCGCAGAATGCATGCGGGATACCGCACACATGTCGACTGGCGTGGCTTTCCGGTTCTGTGTCGGCAAGTTCAGCCGCTATGGTTTTACCATCCCTGATGACATGTCGCAGACCGAAGCCCTTTCTTTGCTACGTTCCGACAAGTTCTGGTTTAAGAAGCTGAAAACACTCGCCACTCAAAAGATGGAAGAAGTCCGTCGACAGTTAGATTTAGTGAATCAGGCGAAAAGCACCTATTGCAGCCAAGACAGGCTACGCCAGCACCAGTGGGAAAAAGAGCAAGCCCATGCCTTTATGGAAAATAAGTGGTTCTGTAGTGCAGATGGTGAGTTTATTTCCATGCTTGATGCATACAATTCCAATGTCTCAAACCCGAAGATCAGACGCGCAGAACTCATGGTCAGGATTAAAGGCACTGAGGAATTTTCAAAATTACAAGGCGATTGCGGCTGGTTCTACACTCTGACTACCCCCTCCAAGTTTCACTCCCACTACAAGTCAGGTAAAGCTAACCCGAAATATCAGAAGCTAACCGTCAAAGATGCCAGTGATTATTTAAATACCCAGTGGCAGAAAGCACGGGCGCAGTTCGACAGAGAAGAGATCAATGTGTATGGCTTGCGGGTCGTTGAACCCCACCATGATGGCACACCACACTGGCACTTAATGCTGTTCATGCCACCGGAGAAAGCTTCACGGGTAACTGAAATATTGCGTCACTATGCAATGGAGCATGACGGTGATGAAGCTGGCGCAAAAGAAAGCCGCTTCAAAGCAGAAGAGATCCGTGAGGAAAAAGGCTCGGCACAAGACTATATCGCCAAATACATCTGCAAGAATATCGACGGTGAATATCTCGATACTGACAAGTACGGCAACGATGCAAAAGTTGCCGCATCGAGAATCACGGCTTGGGCTTCACTCTACAAAATCAGACAATTTCAGTTCTTCGGCCTGCCCTCTGTTTCGCTCTGGCGGCAACTTCGCAAAGTCGACGGTTCGATTAAAGATTTTGAGTTAGACCAACTTAGGCAGGCTGCGGATTCATCTGATTGGCTAGCCTACTTACTGATGATGGGTGGCACCAATAAGCGCAAGGTAGAACGCCCCTTCGCCCTCGAATACGAAAAGCAGGTGAAAGCCATGTTTGAGGATATTTCTCCCGACCTGCTTTCAAAACACGCTTATAACAGCAAACCCAAAACCATCCTTTCTATATCGGCCAGACACCCGCTAGCGGATAAAGGCTGGTTGCTTTTATCGTCACCCGCAGAACAAGTCGGCAACGCGCCCGTCCCACGGGACGGACGCGAGGTCGACGCAGGCTCTGGGGGTCACCGAAAGCGATTGGGAGGGGACCCGCCTTGGCGGGGAGGGTTCCCAATAGCTGTAGGTAATCTTGGACTTGTGTAAATAACTGTACTGAACATCTAATAAAGAGAAAAACAATGAACGAACCACTTAGCATTCAATGTAACTGCGGCAGCGGATTACCTCTCAAAGATTGCTGTTTATTCAAAAATCGTAGACCTGAACCAAATGATGTTCTCGGAGAACCGGACTATACCGGCGTGACCATATACTACGGTTTTAAAAGAAAGTACCTCAAAGCATCCCCTTTCAATTTGGACTTTGACCGGCAGTCTTGTTGTCAGGTTCTACAAGCGAATATGTATCTGGCAAACCTTCATAACCAGATGTTGCAGTTCAGAATGTTACAGCCTGGCGATTGGTTTGTGATGGGGAGGCAAGATGGACAGATGAAATTCAGTTTCAAATATTCATCTGCCGAAGATGCCATGTCAGTCGCAAAAGAAAAGTTTGCTGCTGAGCGCTTCTTACAACCTCCTGAATTTATATAATCAACGGCTCTTTAAAAACTGGTAGCAAAGGGCTTCCTTAATCTCTGAGGAAGCGTCCTTTTTTGAGTACATGGTCAAACGTGTATACATGTTCACTGGGTGCTATTGCACACTTACCAACATATCTACCGTGAAACTCCCTGCTCTTTTCGATGATAATTTTGTCACCACAAAGGGGGCATTTCGCTTCATAAGTTACAGCCAGAATTTTCAAGCTCTGCTGTTCCTTACCGGAATCTCTTGCAAGCGTAAAAAGACTGTTAGCCTGTAGCGGTACCATGAATGAAGGGATCTGTGTTAATCCTTTAGTGCTAAGCTCACTTAACCGCATCATCAGATAACCAGCGATAGCAGCAATGCTCAAAGCAATTATCGCCATAGCTGCCGAAACTGAACCCGAAAACACTCTAGAGAGCGAATAAACACCCAACCAGCCCAAAAGTATACCGATTGCCACAACACAGAATACTCCCCAAACTGTGACCTTAATCTCCATAAGCGGTTTTACCCACCAATAAGGTTTAGGTAGCTTCGTTGCCACATACTCAACCGAATTGTTACTTTGTTCACTGGTCGACTCATCTACTTGTCGACATGTTTTCAAGTAAAATAGTGTACGCTTTCCCCCTGTCGACACATCGACTGTGAGGAATAATGGCTGACAGTTTTCGGACACCAAAAACTGATTAAGTTCTGAGTTAACAGATAGCTTGTCGTTTGAAATATCGTCCAGATATTTCCTAACCGTTCTGGATGCCTTATCGGTATCGCCCTCCCCCCAGACAGCGGCATAGATATCAGCGTAATAGAAGTAAATATCCCTTACTGATATTTCATCATTGATGAATTCAAGAGACTTGATGATTATCGCATGAAGCACTTCCTCGGCTTTACCCTGCTGGTTTAGCTTTTCATTTAGAAACTTATCAGCTAATTGCAGGGATTCTTTAAGCTCTTGAATATCCTGACTAATCACTTCCCTTGCTACCCGTCATATACCCGTAAGGTGCCTGTTTTAGCAGACCTTTTCAGACCATGCTAGCCCCGTCTTAATACGGAGGTACACAAATGAACACAATGGTTACTACTGAAAAGCTTTCTGAACTAACTGGCTACACGAAAGGCGCGATCCACATGAAAGTAAAGAAAGGCGTGTGGACGCGAAACGAACATTATTTCAAAGCACCGGACGGCAAACTGATATTCGTTGTCGAGATGGTTTACCAATGGTTTAAGGAGAACAGCAAGTGAGTGTTAAAGCAGTTAAAGGCGGCTACGTTATCGACTTTACTCTGGGGCATCAGCGTTACAGGGAAACCATTCCTGCCCCACAGAATAAAGCCGCGTTAAAACGGATAGAAGAACAAGAAGCTGTTTACAAGTTTGCAATCAGTATGAACGACAAATCTATTGCTGACCGTTTCCCGAACAGCAAAATAATTCAGAAAGCCTTCGATACAGGATGCAATTACACCATAGACGATTATTCAAGCATCTGGTTCAAGCAAAAACAGCGCAACTGGTCACATACAACGATTCGCGGATACTCGCAGAAGTATAATACCTATATCAAACCGAATTGGGGGCATCTGCTTTTGACAGAGTTTAAGGCCAGTATGTTTGATGAATGGGCATCAGAAAGCCTTTTATCTGGAAAATCTATAAATGAAACTCGAAATGTCCTCGGTCAAATATTCAAATGTGCTTATTTTAATGACGTTATCGCAAGAAATCCCACTGAGCGGATTCAACGCTTTAAACAAGCTAACTCCGAACCGAGACCCTTCAATTACGATGAAATATCAAGAATTCTCGACCGACTTGAACCACCATATAACCATTTCTATAACATTGCGATATTCACAGGTTTAAGAGTCGGGGAATTGTTAGGCCTAAGGTGGGAAGATGTAGATTTGGAGAGGCGTGTTGCTCACATCAGGGTAAATATCACTGGAGGCAAGGAAAAAGAACCTAAAACTCCAGGAAGCCTGAGGACAGTTGATCTGCATGAAAGCACTGTTAATTCGTTAAAATTTTTAGAATCTAGTTCATACACAGACACATCCAGAGTATTTATTGATCAAAAGACAAAGAAAGACTACAAAAATGCCGATGGGTTGAGAAAATATATTTGGAAGCCAGCATTAGCTGCAGCCAATGTAGATTACAGATATCCATACCAGTGCAGGCATACTTATGCATCCATGATGCTATCAAATGGCGAAAATCCAATGTGGGTCGCTAAACAAATGGGGCACGCTGACTGGGGTATGATTCGGAAAATCTATGGGCGCTGGATCGATCAATCTAAAAAATAAAAATCATATAAAAACAGTACCTTATAAATTATCATGACTTTTCTGATCAATCCATATTGATCAGATCGATCTATCATGTATACTTGACATATCTGCAATAGAAAGGAGCAGTCATGAAGTATAACGAACTTATAAATAAGCTGGAGGTGCTCCACGCAAACGGAATTCTTAAATTCCAAACAACTCGCACTCGAATTACTGCGATTAAGAAAATTTTCGAAATGCTGCCTGAGCTTCGTGATGAAGATGTACTTTCTCTCAATATAGATATGGTTCAAGAACGTTTCTTAAACGAATACAAAGATGAGGTCTCTTTACCGACAATCGCGACATACGTTAGTAGATTAAGATCTTCAATTGCAGCTGTGAATAAATCGAAATCACTGGGATTAGACAGTGAAGCAGGCTCAATAAAAAAAGCAATAATGCCGAATATTGAAGTTGTATTAAGGCAGGATTTTAAAGTTTCGATCAGCGGATTGCCCGCAGATCTTACAGAATCAGATGTGGATAAGCTTTCTAAAGTATTAAGAGCTTACTGTATCTGATGTAAAGAAGAGAGTGGCGCACCAATGAGTGCCACCACTTGGCTTTCTTGATTTTGGCGAATCGAGTGAAAGATAGCAAATAACCTTTCAAAAGCCAAGTTATAAACCTTCATTGGTAAGTGAGGTGGATATGCTTGCAAAAGAAAGCTCCGAATGGGTTTAAGTGGATTCACACCCGTTATAGAAAGGTTAAAAATTCAGAACGGAAGTTAGATGCTCATGAATACGGCTACAAATGCTGGTCATTTTTAGTCAGAGCCAAATAAATTGTTTAAGACAGGGAAGTCTTTCTTTCACTATTAAGAGGTACTCTATGAGAGTCTCAGAAGTATTTAGTTTAAACAGAAACCAAGCTCATCTCGACTTTGTCGATGTAAGACTGGACACCGACATACCGCTATTTATCGATCCAATCGCAATTAAAAATTTATCGACGACTTGGGGACGAGAACTTTCCTCCACGGTGCAGCATTTTTTTAACACTGTACTTAAACACATTAAAGCAGGCAATCACGATGCTGCGAAAAATATACTATCGAGCTTAAATGAAAGGAATGAATTTCATTTAGGCTACTCTCAAGGACCATCGCGAGGTCATGCTTTTGGGTCTGTCTCTGCAGTTTCTGTTTGGGAAACACTATCAAAGAGTAAAGCTGCAAGGTCTGGGTTATTAAAGGATATTGAAGATACAGCTCTAATTATTCCTGGTATCGGTAAAGATATGATTTCTGATGCACTTTGCAACATATTGCGTGGTCCTCTTATTAAATACACGCAAAATATGTGTAAGTATTATGGAATTCCGTTGACTCCAGAGATCCCATCAGGTCCTGTATGGAATATTCTTACTGAAAATTGGAAACAAAGCCTGATCCCTCTTCCCTTCTCAGAAGAGTACGGGCCAGTAATATTTGTGCCAAAATTAATAGTCAGGCAGGACTATAATTTCAGTTCAAATTCTTATTATCGACATTACATTTTGCCTGTTATGCAACGTGAACATATACAGGCAAATTCCTCGCTTGTGAAGTTTCTTAAAGATGGTTCTCCCAAAGTGACCAAAAAAAGTCTTATGGAAAAATATGGTGCAGACAAACTTGCAGTTGCAGAACAGACCGAATTGCATCCTAATATTCTAAAGCAGTACAAAGATGAAGTAAATTTAACACCTTCATCAGTGTGCACAGAGACAACTTTAGCCGAGTTAGAGGGCGGAAATCTCCCTTCTATAACTGACCTAGTGGATGAGTTAGTAAAAATACCTGCAGGGAGGCAATACTATTCAGAGTATGAGGACAAGGTAGAGAAGGTTCTTACTCACCTTTTCAATCCACACCTAACCTTTCCTATGCGAGAGGTAAAAATACACAATGGGCGTAAACGAATTGATATCCAATATACTAACGAAGCTCGCTCTGGATTTTTCGCATTTCTATCACAGCACTATTTTTGTCCGCTTATCCATGTTGAATGTAAAAATTATGGTAAAGAAATAGGTAACCCCGAAATTGACCAATTAGCTGGAAGGTTTTCACCAAATAGGGGCAAAGTAGGTATTCTATTGTGTCGGTCGGTTGCAGATAAAAAAAACCTACTAGAGAGGTGCAAAGACACTGTTCATGACAATAGAGGTTATATCATAGTAATTGACGACAGTGATTTAATACAGCTTGCAAAAGAATATACAAAAGATAGTATTTACAGATCGTTCCCACTGCTGAAGAAAAAATGGGATCAACTTGTTTCATAAATTGCAAATGTTAACTAAGACATTGAAATGAATGAAAAAGCTTGGGGTTCAAATCCCGCCAGCTCCACCAATTCAAAGTCAAAGACGTCCTAGGGCGTCTTTTTCTTTATCTGCAGAAATAACCACTCAACAAAATCACTGCTTTTCCAACAATACCATGCCGCAGGTAAGTAAGAATTCAAACGTCTCATTGTCATCGCATTTAATGATTAAGCCGTTTCTACCGCGGCTAAGCAGCACGCGGTAGCTGCCATAGGTATAGTGATCGTGCTCGCGGCGATGCCGCTGTTGTTGAGAGAGTGAGAGTTGGCCGTTTCGAAAAACGAGGTCGTTCCCCCAGTTGAGCAAGGCGAGAGAAAGTTCGAGCCCTTGGCTCGCAAATTCAGTGCAGGCTGAATTTAGCTGACAGCATGAGTGTTTGGACGTCGGTGGTTCCACATACCAGGGGCCAACCAGGTTTGCATCTTTTGCTTTAACCTCCGGGAGAAATTTGCCGCCTTTGCTCGACATCAGCCATCCCATTCGGAATGCATCTGATTTTATATTGTCTTGATGCAGAACTTGCATATGTTCACGAGCAAAGGTTTCTGCATCTAATCGGCTTTTTGTGAGCTTGAGTGGGTAATCCAAGATAAGCGAATGCGCTACCGCCTTAGCTTGCGACGCATTGCCGTTTAGCACAGCCTCAATCCAACGATCGAGATCTTCTGTGTAAGCCTGACGAATTGGCGTTTTTAAGTTGAAAACGTCTCTTTCACAGACCTGCACCTTTTTTAAATGGTGCGCATTAAGATTCGGTACGATGGCGGTAATTGTATCTTGATGCCGGTAAAGCGCGTCATCCAGTGCTGACAACAGGTTTTCCAGCGACATTTCATTTTGATGGATAGCCTGGCCATCGCCCACCAGCAGCACGAGTACACCGAATTCTTTGGTTGCTAACCAATCACAAAAAAGGTGAAGCTCTGATTCCGCATTGTCATCACGGCTATTCACTTTTTCCCAGGCACGCTGGGCTTCGTCGAACACCACAAAATTCTCTTCAATTTCGGTCCGCCGCGGGTGTTGTTTCAATCGTTTTTTAAAGTTAATTAACCCCTGAATGAGCGCGCGACCATCAAGGGGCGTGTCCTTTTTTGCATGCTTACCATGAAAATCTAAGGTGTATTGCAGCACCTGCACTAAAGGTCCATTACCGGAAAGGAAAAGGGGTTTGCAACACTCGGCTCCATACGTGTTAATCAAGTCGGCAACGGCACTTATACCTAAGAGGGTTTTCCCTGCCCCGGGTCTGCCGTGTACCACTACCACGTACCGTTTGCGGTGCTCCTTTGCATGTTCGTAAAGCTGCTTTAATTTATCCCTCGCCTCTTCAATATTTCTACCCGCATTGGTTTTTAAGGTTGGCAGGGTTTCGTTGAAGAACACTTGGACTGTGCCATGCAATATACTGGGCTGGCGGTAGAAGTCGCCTTTTTGCCATTGATGTATATCGTAGGCGTCATGGGGTTCACGAAGCGCGCTAGTCAATGCATCAGATAGCACAGGTAAAAACCCGTTTTCGGCTATATCACACACGACTTGCTGGTTTTGGAACCGAGTGGCATCTGGTATGGTCAACGCTAAAAAACAATGTCCTTTTAACCCAATAGACTCGCTGTGAAAGCGAAGCATGGTATTGAGATCATACTGAGCTCGCCATATCTCATGCTCGCTCGCTGAAGATTTATGTTTAAATTCAACAACGAACAAATCACCCGTAGGTAGAACAAGGTTTACGTCTGCAGCAC
Organism: Alteromonas sp. ABH2_165; assembly: GCF_056159945.1. Taxonomy (NCBI): domain Bacteria; kingdom Pseudomonadati; phylum Pseudomonadota; class Gammaproteobacteria; order Alteromonadales; family Alteromonadaceae; genus Alteromonas; species Alteromonas sp. ABH2_165. The sequence continues at coordinate 165,124 of NZ_JBSWWF010000003.1, read as the reverse complement.
GCTTGCCTCCTTCACCCACCAGCTCCTGCTCAAATGAAATCCATGCCTTATCAGGAGCAAAACCGCACGCTTCGCAAACATGCGTTAGCGTGCGTTTCATTACGTGGTGCTCTGTCTGCCACGCTTTTCGCTGAGACTCCCCGAGGGTTTCTGTCCAAGACAAGCTGGAATGAAAGCGAACAAGCTGCTCTAAAAAAGCCCTTTCATCCACATCGAAAAATGCTTTCCATGTGCCACACCATCCCGTTGAAGATTCCATTCTTTGCATCCTATTTATTTGCGCTCATCCATTCGCGCAGTGCCACTATTTACTTATTTTCTTGATCAGTTGAAACGCCATCTTTCTTGTCAGCATCCCCTTTGTCTGAACCGTACACCACCATGTAATAAAGAATAAGCATGACAGTGACGAATACCACCACAATAATCATTCCGATATAAGTCGTACCCGTGGCTGCAAAAGAAGGCGCAGCGATTAACATCAGTAAGATGAATAAAATACTATTTTTCATTACCACATCCAGTCGATTTAGTTTCGAACGTTACATACGTACCGAGATTTGATTATGCCCTAGCCTTTCGCCGCCTGATACAAGGCATCCCATTCTTCAGGCTGAACCGGCATAATGGACAGTCGGTGCCCTTTTTTCACCACGCCGAGTTCGGTGATTTCGGGCATGGTTTTAATTTTTGCCAATGGCAGCACACGTTTAAATTTTTCCACAAAGGTGACGTTCACGCACACCCAACGCGGTTTGTCGGGCGATGCCTTGGGGTCGAAATACTTACTTTCCGGATTAAACTGGCTGGGATCGGCGTAAGCAGCTTGGGTAATTTCAGCTACACCTGCAATACCCACGTCTTTGCAACTCGAATGATAGAAAAATATCTTGTCGCCCACTTTCACCTCGTCTCGCATGAAATTACGCGCCTGATAATTGCGTACCCCGTCCCAAGGTTCTGTCTGCTCTGGCCGGGCAGCAAGATCATCAATGCCGAACGCGTCAGGCTCAGATTTAAATAGCCAATAAGCCATAATTTTTTCTCTCTTGTGTTTCTTATCGCGATGTTACCACAGAAGCGCCAACGGCGGCTAAACCCTACGTCAATTGCGCCTTTGCAAAGCTTTACGTAATCCTGACAGTAGCCGGAATGTGGGTTGCTACCTTTACGGTGTGTCAATAGAGGCACCACAACCGGAGCAAAGCTATGGAAATCTCATCCTTTAACAGTGCAATGCAAAGCACTTCGATTAATAACCTGTCGGGTACCAATGGCATTAACCGTCAGCCGCCACCGCCGCCCCCTCAAGATGAACTGTCTGAATTCATGGGGGAATCTGGAGACAGCGAAGAAGTAAAAGCGTTTATGGAAAGCATTATGGAGATGGAAGCATCCGGCGAATTCGATGCAGCCACTCTCGCCGCGTCGGCGCCGGCTTCCATGCAAGCGTTTGCCGAAGAAAACGGTGTTGATTTGGCTGAATTTTTACAGCAGAAACATGAACAGTTTCAGTCGATGAAATCGAATACCTCACAGCCTCCGCTTCGCCCCGCTGAAGCCCCCGCCGATACCTACGCCAATACGGCAAAAATGGGCGCAGCAAGCAGCCAGTTGTCTGATCAGCTCACCGCGAGCATTGGCATTAATACTCAGGCATAAGCGTTTTGCCGTTGTATGCTGTTCTCGCCGATGTTGCCCACCACCGACAGTGTTTGCCGCTTTTACGGCAATAGCGTGCCCAACCGCGGCACGCTTTTTTAGTTTTAACTATCCGCGCCCCCGTTGGAACTGTTATAATTCCCCTTTTTACGTCGTCATCGGTTGATTGTCATGCAAGCTACCATCAAGGCTGATCGGGGCCTTTTCTCTTATCCAAAATATTGGGCGCAATGTTACGGCACTGCGCCTTTTTTACCCATGTCCAGGGAGGAGATGGATGAGCTTGGCTGGGACAGCTGCGATGTCATATTGGTGACGGGCGATGCCTATGTGGATCACCCAAGTTTTGGCATGGCCGTCATAGGCCGGGTTCTAGAAGCCCACGGTTTCCGTGTAGGCATTATTTCTCAGCCTGACTGGACCAACAAAAACGACTTCATGAAGCTGGGCAAACCGAACCTTTATTTCGGTGTGACGGCCGGCAACATGGACTCCATGATTAACCGTTATACGGCAGACAAAAAGTTACGTCACGACGATGCGTACACGCCCGGCAACGTGGGCGGCAAGCGCCCTGACCGCGCGGTAACCGTGTATTCTCAGCGCTGTCGTGAAGCTTTTAAAGGCGTGCCAGTTATTGTAGGTGGCATTGAAGCTAGCCTGCGCCGTATTGCTCACTACGACTACTGGTCGGAAAAGGTGCGCCGTTCGGTATTGTTCGACTCTAAAGCCGACATGCTGTTTTTCGGTAACGCCGAACGTCCACTGGTTGAAGTTACCCTCCGATTGGCAGCAGGTGAAGACATTACCGACATCCGTGATGTTCGCGGCACCGCGGTTATTGTGAAAGAAGCCTTACCTGAATGGCAAGGTGTGGATTCCACGTCGCTAGATCGCCCAGGCAAAATCGATCCTATTCACTCGCCCTATCAGGAATTACCTGAGTGTGACAAAGAAGATAAAACGTCTTCTGAAGTACCAGAGGCGAAACCCATTGTTATTCAACCGGTAGAACGCAGAAAGCCCTGGGAACACGTGTATGTGAAACTGCCTGCCTATGAAGTGGTAAAGGACAACAAGGTACTTTACGCCCACACTTCACGCATTCTGCACCAGGAAGTAAACCCAGGTTGTGCCCGCGCGTTAATGCAGCGTCACGGCGACCGCCATATTTGGATAAACCCACCGGCCATGCCGCTGGAAACCGATGAAATGGACGCGGTTTTCGATTTGTCGTATCAGCGTGTGCCTCACCCGGTTTACGGTGACGCTAAAATTCCGGCTTACGACATGATTCGTTTCTCGATAAATATCATGCGTGGCTGTTATGGCGGCTGCACGTTCTGCTCGATTACAGAACATGAAGGCCGCATCATTCAGAGCCGTTCCGAAGATTCAATCATTCGTGAAATTGAAGAAATCCGCGATAAAGTCCCCGGATTTACGGGTGTGATTTCCGACCTTGGTGGCCCTACGGCAAACATGTATCGTTTGCGCTGTAAAAGCGCGAAAGCGGAAGCAACCTGTCGCCGTCCTTCCTGTGTGTACCCGTCAATTTGTGCGCACATGGATACCGATCACAAACCCACTATCGATTTATATCGCCGTGCACGGGAACTGCCTGGCGTGAAGAAAGTGCTGATAGCCTCAGGTGTACGTTACGATTTGGCCGTGGAAGATCCGGAATACGTAAAAGAACTGGCACTGCACCACGTTGGCGGCTACCTGAAAATTGCCCCTGAGCACACTGAAGATGGCCCGCTGAGTAAGATGATGAAGCCGGGCATGGGCAGCTACTATCGCTTTAAAGAGTTATTCGATAAGTACTCAGAAGAAGCCGGTAAGAAGCAGTATCTGATCCCCTATTTTATTGCGTCTCATCCTGGTACCACCGACGAAGACATGTTGAATCTGGCGATTTGGCTGAAAGAGAACCGCTTTAAGTTAGATCAGGTGCAAAACTTCTACCCGTCGCCGATGGCAACGGCCACTACCATGTACCATTCGGGTGTGAACTCGCTGCGTAAGGTGAACAAAGACAGCGAAGACGTGCCGTCGGCCAAAGGTGAAATTCACCGCCGTCTGCACAAAGCTATGTTGCGTTATCATGATCCAAAGAACTTTGCGCAGATCCGCGAAGCCTTGCGCAAAATGGGCCGCGAAGACTTGATTGGTCGTGGTCCACAGCATCTGGTTCCGCCTGAAACGGCAGATGAGAAACGCCAGAAAGCGAAGAAAGGCCGTGGCGGTGAACGGGCACTGACAAAGCACACGGGTTTGCCGCCGAAAGGTTTTCGCGACAGCAAAGGAAAAGGTAAAAAGCCTTCCTCAGGCAGTAACGGAACACGGGCAAACGGCAACGGCGAAGGTCGTCAGAACCGTAACGGCAATCGTAATGGAAACAACAATGGTAGCAGCAATGGTAAAAAGGTAACCGCCGGTGGCGGAAAGCCGGGAAGACCAGGAAAATCGCGTTCCCGCCAGCAATAACACTGGGGTATAAACGTGGATAAACGGCCGTGATGATTTACTTCATCACGGCCGTTTTTTTATGCCCTTTTTTCTGCTGGTTCAGACTTACTACTGAAAAACAATTCGTACAGAACAGGTACCGCCACCAGCGTGAGTAAGGTGGCAAAAGTCAATCCCGCCATAATCGTTACTGCCATACTGGCAAAGAATGCATCCCACAGCAGCGGGATCATACCGAGTACGGTAGTTAACACGGCAAGCATAACTGGTCGTACACGACTGAGACTTGCGCCTACGATCACTTCACGAATAGGGCCGCCCTTTTTTCTGCGCAAATCGGCTTCATCCACCAGCACGATGGCATTTTTTATCAGCATACCAGACAGACTCAGCAAACCGAGCAGTGCAGTAAAGCTAAAGGGTAATCCGGTAAGAATAAGGCCCGCGCTTACGCCACAAATGGCCATGGGCACAATGAACCAGATAAGCAGCGCCTGACGAACCGCGTTAAACAGCAGCACGGTGATCAAAATCATACACAGAAAGCTTACCGGCAATTGTTGCCCAAGTGCGGCTTGTGCATCACGAGAACTTTCGTACTCACCGCCCCACTCCAGTTCATATCCCGCGGGCATATCCAGCTCAGCAAGCGCCTGCGCCAATTGTTTACGACCTTCTTCCGCAGTAAAGCCATCGGCTGGTTCCGCCAACACTGATAAGGTTCGCACTCTGTTTCGACGTTTAATAACGCCGTTGTGGGCTTCTACATCAAACGACTTAATCACCTGTGTGATGGGAATAAAATCTTGCTGCACCTCGCTCCAAATCAAACGGTCTTTCAGCCATTGCATACTTTGACGCTCTGACACGGGCGGACGAATAACCACGGGGATTTGTTGCTCATCTTCACGATACACGCCAACGGTTTTACCCACGGTGGCGAACTCAGTCGCATCAGCGATATCAGTACGAGACAAACCGACAATTTTGGCTTTTTGTTCATCCACAACCGGGTACACTGTAAATTCGCGCTGACGCCAGTCCTGACGAATATCAGTTACCGATGGGGTCGAACGCATGATGTCTTCTGCTTTAGCTGCTAATTCGCGTAAGATTTCATCGTCGCTGCCTTTAAAGCGTGCTTCAATTTTCGCGCCCGTTGCAGGTCCGAAGAACAACCGTTGAGTGAAAACTTCAGCCTGCGGATGTTGTTGGCGAATGTCTTCGTTTAACCGCTGCATTACAGCCGGAATTTCGTCTCTATTATGAGTACGTACAATGAGCTGACCAAACGCAGGATTGGGTAATTCCGGCGAATAAGTCAACATGAAGCGACTTGCCCCCATCCCAATAAAGCTCGATACGTTCACGACTTCATCTTGCGCCAGTACTTGCTTTTCAATAGCAGCGATATCGGCTTCTGTCGCCCGAATATCACTGCCCTGAGGTAAGGTATAATTGATATAAAAGATAGGCGTATTAGATGGTGGGAAGAACGACTGCTTCACTAACCCGAAGCCAACAACACTAAGCCCTGTCAGCATAACCAGCAACAAAACGGTGAGTTTGGGGAACCGCAGTGCCGAGCCTAACAGGCCACGATAAAAACGGTAGCCGGTTGAGTTATACATCTCACCATTGTCACCGTTTGTTGCTTGCTTAAAGAAATAGTGGCCTAACAGCGGCGTGACGGTAACGGCCAGAATCCAACTTAGCAACAACGAAATACAGATAACGGCAAATAACGAGAACATGAAATCGCCGGTTGTATCTTGCGACAACCCAATACCTGCAAAGGCAAGGATACCGATGACCGTGGCCGCCAGCAGAGGGTACTGCGTTTGCTGTGCGGCATCTTCTGCCGCTTCCGTAGACGCCTGGCCTTTTTGCATATTCAGCAGCATGGATTCGGCGATCACGATGGCGTTGTCTACCAGCATGCCCATGGCAATTATTAATGCGCCTAAGGATATTCGCTCCATTTGAATTTCAAAAATCCACATGAGGAGCACAGTGCCAAGTACCGTCAACAACAAGGTACTGCCCACCACTACGCCTACACGCCAGCCCATCACTAAAAGCAATACCGCGACAACAATGGCAACAGACGCTGCAAGGTTCACCAAAAAGTCGCTGATTGCGGTATCGACCACAATATGCTGCTCGTAAATGGGCATAATATCCACGCCCAACGGCAGCGTTTCACGAAGTTCAGTCAGGTGGTCTTCTACTGCATGACCAATATCCACAATGTTTTGATCGCTTCGTCCGGCAATGGCCAGTGTGAACGCCTCTTGGCCATTATGACGCACAACCTGAGAAGGCGTTTCAGACTCTACCCGGTACACCCGGGCAATATCGCCAACATGCAGCTGTTCTGTGGTGCCAGGCACACCAAATTTCAGTTTACGGATTGTTTCTTCAGAATCGTCACCGGCAGGAATGACCAAGCGCACCCGACGCTCTCCCAGACGCATGCTCCCCGCATTGGCAATGGCGCTTTCGGTTTGAAAAACCTGCGCAATGCTCGACATAGAAATGCCCAGACTCGCCAGTTTTTCCTGCGACACTTCAACATAAATGGTTTCTTCTGGCACACCCGCAAGCTGAGCCTGCGTGACACCAGGCACAGTCAGAATTTCTCTGCGCAATCGCGTTGCCAATTGCTGCTTCTCGCGGTTGCTGTAGCCTTCAGCCACCACCGCATAGAACATGCCGTACACATCACCGAAGTCGTCATTCACTACCGGCGAGTTAGCGCCCGAAGGCAACCGCATGGCAGCAGCACTGACTTTACGGCGCAATTCGTCCCAGGCTTGCGGCAAGTTGTCAGAGTTAAAATCGTCGCGGATTTCTACCGTTATTTGTGATTGGCCGGGCAACGAGCGCGACGTAATATCGCCCAGCGTCGCCAACTGCTGAATCGTTGATTCCAGCGGTTCTGTCACCTCCTGTTCAACTTCCTCTGCGGTGGCCCCGGGGTAGTTTGTGGTAACAATGGCGGTTTTCACCGCAAATGCCGGATCTTCCAGTTTGCCAATATTAATCACGCCAAGTACGCCGCCAACCAGGCAGATGACCATTAGCAACCAGACGGTTACGGGATTGTTTATTGAGTAAGTGGCAATTCTCATAGCGCGTTGTTCCGGTTAGTAAACTCACGCACCGACATACCGTCTTTCAAACTGCCAACACCTGCTGCTACCAGTTTGGTTTGCGGCTGAAGGCCACTGACGATTTGCACCTGATCATCACGCATGATGCCCACTTCAACAGGTTGGTAATGAACCGTGTCATTTTCTATTAGCCAAACCGCAAAGGGTGCATTTCCCGAAGAATCGACTGCCGACAATGGTACCCAGAAACCTGCGGGCCCAACCGGATTGGCAACCACAATGCGTGCGGTGAGTGCCATACCCGGCAGTAAATCCATGGAATCCAGTCGAGGGAGTTTAAATGTCACCTGATAGGTTTGGGTGGCGGCATTGATTTCCGTTTTGTGTTCCAGATAACTTAAAGTAACTGGCTTGTCGTTTTCATTGGTGATCAGTTCGCCGTTCTCATCTTCGAGAAAAGCCTGGTATACCGGGTTTTCTTCAACGGCATAACGCATCAATTGTTCCGGTACATTCACATGAACCCGCAAATAATTAATATTCTGTACCCGCAACACCGACTGGTTAGGCTGCACATAGGAAAACTTCTCAACCAGACGATTGGTGATCAACGCATCGAAAGGGGCATGTAATTCGGTGTACTCAATGTTCAATCGGGCATTTTCCACCGCCAACTCGGCATTTTCATAGGCGGTTTCCAGCCCATCAAAATCGCTCTGACTAATATATTTGTCTTGCTGCAGTTGCTTGCCACGCTCAAAATCAGACTTTGCCTTGCGGAAGCTGGCTTCAGCCTGTTTAAGCGATAATTCGTAATCCTGCGGTTCCAGTGCGGCCAGCAAATCTCCTTTCGGGATCACAACGCCCTGACGCTCAGCTAAACGGTTGATGCGGCCAGCAACCTGAAAAGATAAATCAACCGTGCTTAATGCATCGACCCGGGCAACAAAATGGCGTACAACGGTTTGATCGTTGGCACTTACTGTAAATGTTTGTACCAGAGGTGGCTGCTTTTGCTGCTCGCCTTGTTTGTCATCGCTGCAAGCGCTTAGTGCAACAAGTGCTGTAAGCATTACTGTCATTAAACGATTAATGCTGATCCGGTTTTTCATTGTTTTGCTTCCTCTAAGGCAACCGCTTTTGCTATCAGTTTTTGACGAATGGCAATTCGCTCTGTTTCATCAAACGGACTGATTTCCATTAATTCTTGAAAGCTTAGACCATCTGCTGCTAGCCAAAGTAAGGTGCTCTCATCAATGGCATCCTGGCTTTCAATTTCTTGTTTCTTACACTTCATCAGTTCCTGCATGGGTTTTAGCAGGTCTGGATTTTCTACCGCGGCAACCAGCAGAATTTTTGCCTGATACATGGCAATCTTTTCGTGATGGCGCTGCCTGCTACGCAATAATGTGGTGATGGCTAACCCGTCATCATGCTGTTGCTGTGTTTCTTCTGTGTCTGTCATCAACAGTGAAATCATAGCTTCGACCATGCCCGCCAAAAGCGCATCTTTATTTTTAAAATGATGCATCAGGCCACCTTTGCTCATACCACACTGCTTAGCCACGTTATCTAACGTCAGTTGTTTCGGGCCTCGCTCTAAAGCAATTTGTGTTGCAGCATCGAGAATTCGCTTTCTTGATGAATCTGATTTTGATTGCGACATGCGCACTCCACTAAAATTACAAACCAACCGGTCGGTTTTTATAGTAAATTGCTGCCGCTGTCAAATAGAGATCTGCATTTAACGCTACAGATCAGTAAATGTGAGATTACAAACAGGTGTGATTCACAAACCAGGGCGGATTCGTGTATTCTTGCTGTTTACTGTTTTATCTGAATTTCTTCGCGGCTATGATTGCAACCACGCAACGGCAATTAGTTAATATAGACATTCTGCTCTCAGACATCGAAATGCTTGAGCATGATGCCTATGCCTCACCTGAGCACATTCGGCTTTTAAGTAGTCTTGAGAAAGCACTGGCTGTGTTAAATGAAAAAGCGGAATACGAAACCGTTGCCTCTTTTCACAACGCGGTAAAAAGCGCCGGGCTAGAACACACGTTTAAAGACAAAATTCTGATCGGTATTTATCAGCGTTTAATTAGCTATGTGCTGGAATACTGGGATGCGCAAACCAAAATTCACGGCATTCTGGATGATTATTTTGATACCCATTCAGAGAAGCGCCTGCATCTACTGCAAACCAAATCTACCCGGGCAAAAACACAGTTCAAAACGGTGGCGATGGCCATGGGACAAAAAGACTACGAGCACTTTATTGCGTTACTGGGTTTACATCATGAAGACTGGGTATGGCGGAGTTAAGCGCGGGAAAAGCGTGATACTCACCACTTCATTGGTAACCAACGAAAAAACCCGGAGCACCGTGAAAAACCTAATGCCACCGGGTTGCCAAAAACTAATCCGTTAATTACAGCGTGTATCTCGCGCCTAAGAAGAACTGTCGGCCTGTGTGATTGTATTCACGCATGAGATTCAGCGAACCGTCACCAGTTGTGAATAAACGCTCATATTCATCGGTCAGGTTAATAACCTCAAAGGTTAACGTCAGTTCATCATTCACGTTATAGAATGAAGAGAAATCTACCTGGGTTGGGCCCGTGGTACCATGCTCCGCATTACCGTTGCTGCCGGTGAAGTCGGTCAGATAATCATCGCGCTTGTTCACTGATACACGTGCGCCATAGACGTCTGTCTCGTAGTAAAGCGTAAAGTTATAAGACGTTTCACTCATCCCTTCTACGTTATCCGCATTCACATGGGTGTAGTTTGAAACAACCCCCATATTTTTCAGTAGGCCAGGCAGGAAATTAAATGGCTGCTGGTAAATTAACTCGAAACCACTGATGCTGCGATCTTCCGCGTTAATTGGGCTACTGTGCTCGTACGGAATAGTACGAGGGTCTAGCGCGATGACCGGGTCGAACTGCGGGTCGTTATCGATAAATCCATAATAGGCGCTATCAACCAGACGCTCTTCTGATGAGCGAACAATCCAGTTCTCGATATCTTTATAGAACACGGTTGCTGCGAACAGCGCTTCGTCATCAAAGTACCATTCCACACCAAAGTCTACGTTGCTCGACGTGAACGGGTCGAGGAATGGGTTACCTACGCTTACTGAACCGTTGGTGTAATCGAATGAAGGATTACCTGGGTTCAGCGAGTTCAGGCCCGGTCTGGTCATTGACTGAGTAAGTCCAAGACGAACAATCAGTTCATCATTCACTTCCAGCGCCAGGTTAACGGCTGGCAGGAAGTTATTGTACTCGTTTTCAATTTCTACCGTTTCGCCCTGAATAAAGCCTTCGGAAGTCGTGGTTGTTTTCACATAGCGAACACCGTAATTGGTGCGCAGGTACATATCAGCGATGTCGTAGCCAGCGTTCATTTCAACATAAGCGGCGGTGGTCTGTTCGCCCACCTGCCAGCTTTGCGCAGTACGTGGCGACCAGTTAACAGTAAGCAGTTGGTCGCTGATTGCGCCAAAGTCGGCTACCAGGAACGGCTCAAGCGGGCCATCGAAACCACTGCCGTAGTCATCAACAGGCATCATGTGAGCAAAGCCAACGGCTGAGTCTTGATCAGGGAAACCGTTAATTTGTTCTTCGCTGTAAGACACAACTCGGTCGTTATAGGCCAAGCCGGCTTTAACGGTTACGTCGTCAGCAAGGAAAGTTGCATCAAGTTTAACGGTGTCGTTTTCACGCAGTACATCTGTAGCACGTAAGCGTCCGTCGCTTAAATTGTAGTTCGCCGGGTCGTTGATATCGTAACCATAGGTGACGGTTGGCGCATTCGCATTGTTGCTGAAGTCGAAACCAAAACTGGTGTCTTCAAGCAGAGTCATGTTGTAACGATACTGTTCTGAGCGAGCATCCGACTCAGCCGTACCTGCCATCATATCCAGTTGAATGTTATCGCTCACAAACCATTTACCAGACAATACAAACTGGCTGAACACGGTGGATGATTCTTGCAGACGGCTTTCTATACGAGAGCGGATACCGTCGTAGCTTCCGGCCACCACTTGTTGTCCATTTGGATGCACAGTAATCGCGGTTGGGGTAATTTCACTGAAGGTACTACGGAACATGTGGAAGAAGTTATACATTGTCCGCGTGTTTTCCAGTTTGGAAACCAAGCCATCGAGGGTTAGCGTTAGATCATCGTTTGGTGCCCACTGCAGTGAGCCTGTGAAACCTGTACGCTCTTGATCGTTACCGAAATAATCCGGGCGCGGAAGACGTGGTGTCCATAAGCAGTTTACGGGATCAACCGCCTCATCATTATATTGACAATCGCCCACATCCGGTGAGCCTGTCACTACGGTATTAGACGTGTCTGCAAAAATACCGCCGCCATCGCGAACCGGTGTGGTCCAGCGCACAGTACCGTAACCTTCTTGTCTCACTGTTCGCTCAGAAAATGCAGCTGAAAACAGCACGCCCACTTTATCGTCTGCAAAGCGATTGCTCACCATAAATGCAGCACGCGGGTCAACTTCATCAGCAATATTGTTATAGCCACCTTGCAGCGACGACACAAACTTGAAGCCATCGTAATCAAACGGTTTCGCAGAATACATGTCTACTGTACCTGCAATACCGCCCTCTTCCATGGAAGCGGTGGGAGACTTTTGGATGTCTACCCGGTTAAACAATTCAGATGCGAAGATATTAAAGTCGAAGCCACGACCGCCATTAACACCACCGCCGGAATCGGTGCCGTCTGTACTTGCAGGTACTTCCATGCCATTTAGTGTGGTGCGGGTAAATGATGGGCTCAGGCCACGTAAGGTGATTTGGCGACCTTCCCCTCCTTCACGGGAAATAGCAACACCGGGAACACGTTGCAGAGACTCGGCAATGTTCAGATCAGGAAATTTACCAATATCCTGAGCAACGATAGATTCTTTACTGTTTACCGACGTACGCTTTTCCATCAGAGATTTGTTCAGTGAGCCTCTGAAGCCGGAAACCTCTATCACTTCCATATCATCTGCACCAGTGGTCTGGTTTTCTGACACCTCTTGGGCGTGAAGTTGAGCGCCGGAAAGCGCGAGTGTTACAAGTGCTGCGAGTTGCTTTTTCTTAGGGTACATTGTTGTTTCTCCGTTTTTATCCGGAAAAGCCTGTTTGTTGAAGGTCGGAGATATGTCAATTTGATATCTTCTTCTCACCTTGTGCTTTTCCAAGGTTCTGACGTCGCTTCTTTGGCTACTGATTAACGATAAAGGGCGTACGTTGACCAGCTGCTATGTTAAAAAGCGATTCAGTAGGCTGTGCTTCGCCTGTTTGTTATTACTTTGACCTGCGACCTATTTATCGCCGGCACTTTTCAGAACATGCTTCGTTGTTACAGCTTGCTGATGAAGTAACAAATCGCACCTTCTTCAACGCCAACCACTACAAACATTTAGTTAACATTGAGTTTACACACTACCCAAATTGTCCATCGGTGGCAAACAATTTTTTCGTTATTTTAACAATTAAATCAAGGGAAAAATCAGGTTAGCTCGGGGTGCAAAGATCCCTACCTAGGCAGAAAACGGCAGGTATTCCGTGGATTTATTATTTTATTACTGGCGGCGAGCTTCATCATTTGAATGTGATCAAGGCGCATTCAAAATGAAAAACTGCCACCGGTAGCAATAACAACTAAATTTATTTAGTTAGTACCACATATCAGCGTAGTGATTTCGCCATTATGACCGTCCAACGGATGCTGACTCACGGGTTAGCTGACGCATCTTAGGCGTTAGGCTGAAGCCCAATCCCGGACGGTCAGGCACCCACATACGTCCATCGCGAATTTCTGGTTGCTCTTCAAATAAGGGAGATAGCCATTCAAAATGCTCTACCCATGGCTCTGTTGGGTACGCCGCAGCTAAATGTAAATGAATTTCCATGGCGAAGTGCGGTGCGAGGGCCAGTCCAGCATGATTTGCCAGAGTCGCGAAGCGTAAGAAAGGCGTGATACCACCAATGCGAGGGGCATCTGGTTGCACAATACCTTGATAGCCGGCATTGACCAGCGCCATATGCTCGCTAACGGACGTTAGCATTTCGCCGGTGGCGATAGGCGTATCGAATGTGGTCGACAACTGCGCATGGCCCACGGCATCCCAGGCATCTAGCGGTTCTTCAATCCATACCAAATCGAACTGTTCCAGCTCGCGGCACATTCTTTTTGCCCGGGCTCTGTCCCACTGTTGGTTGGCATCAACCATTAAAGGCACGTCTCCGAGGTGCTCACGAATGGCTGCAACCCGCTTTAAATCGAGTCGCCAATCTGGTTGCCCGACTTTAATTTTAATGGCGCCAATACCGGCTTCTAACGATGCTGTGGATTTGTCTTTAATTTCATCCACCGAGGCTTGTAAGAAACCCCCTGAAGTATTGTAAACGCGGCAAGAATCGCGGTGTGCGCCAAGTAGCTTTGCCAGCGGCAACCCTGCCCTGCGGGCTTTCAGATCCCACAGTGCAACATCCAGTGCTGCAATGGCTTGCGTTGCAACACCTGACCGCCCAACGGACGCACCGGCCCATAACAACGTATCGTAAATTTTGGCGATATCAGAAGGGTCTTGACCGATAGCGACTTCAGCAATTTCCTTAAGATGACGAAACTGGGCAGGTCCACCCGCACGCTTCGAATAGCTGAATCCCATGCCGCGGAAACCATCTTCAGTCAGCACTTCCACAAACAACATCACCATTTCGCTCAGTGGCTTTTGTTTGCCGGTAAGCACCTTGGCATCGCTCACCGGGTTATCAATAGGTAACACTACATGTGACAAATTAATATGTCGTATTGCATCTGGCATGATTGCATTCCTTAAGTCTTGGTTTTAACGGGTACTCGCAAGGCGCAGCCTCTTTTAAATACGGGCTTACTGCATCGCGGCACCGGTTACTTCTGTTTCAATTTAATCAGTTCGATACCCGCCAAAATATACGGGCCAATACCGTGGGCGTCATCGGTCACTTTTGCTTCATTTACGTAATACTCAAAACTGCCTGAACGATAAGGGTTCCCGCCCAGCCCTGCGCTGCCGCAAATATTGGTAAGATGCACTTGGCCGGTGTCGCTATCTGTAACGATGAGTTCTTCAGTCAGGCCATCGAACGCCTTTTGTGCAACAGGTGTCCAATCTTTGGTGAGATACCCAAGTCGTACCCCCTTCGCGATAGCATAGGCAAACATGGCAGTACCAGAGGCTTCTTCATAGTTGCCTTCCCGACCCACCTGATCGGTCACTTGTAACCAAATACCCGATGCTTGTTGCCAAGGTTTAAGGGCGTTCATCAGTTGCTTGAATATACCGAGTAGTTGTTGTCTTTTACCGTGATCAGCAGGCATCACTTCCAGCGTGTCTACCAGCGCCATGGCATACCATCCCATGGCACGTGACCAGAAATGCTGTGACAACCCAGTTTCCTCATCGGCCCACTGTTGCAGGCGACTTTCGTCCCAGCCATGAAACAACAAGCCGGTTTTCTCATCTCTGGTTTTGCTTTCAATTAAGGTGAACTGCAACGCGATATCATCAAACACAGCACTGTCTTCGCCGAAAGTGTGGGCGTATTGAGCAAGGTACGCACTGCCCATGTACAGTCCGTCTAGCCACATTTGCCAGGGATAAATGCGCTTGTGCCAAAATCCTCCTTCACGGGTTCGCGGCTGCCAATCGAGTTGCTGACGCAATTGCTGCATGGCTTTTAGATAGCGGGGATCTTGCGTTTGCTCGTAGAACATAAACAGCAATTTACCGGCATTGATATCATCGATATTAAATTCGTAAATCACGTAGTCTTTAATATTGCCATTCTCGTCAATGAGCGAGTCTACCCAGGTTTTGGCATAATTGAGGTAGGCCTCATTACCGGTTTCCTGATACAAACGCTGGAAGCCGAGTAATACTAAACCATAGGTATAAGACCAATCTGGCTCTGTTAGCCCTTTGTGTGGGCGCATCGCCCAGGCCTCAGGACTACGCGCCATGGTGGTATTGGCGACTTTTTCTACCCACGACAATTCGTCCGCATTGCTGTGTATTGCTACGCATGCTGTTAGAAGGGATGTGCAGGTAAACGTGGTAATGATTTTTCTAAATAATTTCATTTTTGCGTCCAACAATTTTATCTGGTTATCGTAACTTCACTTGTGCCAGTCGAGAGCGCCGTTAATGCGCTGGCCATTCACACTGACATTATCGAAAACCAGGTTTTTCACATTTTCCAATGTCATCTGATGTTCTACCGTGGTCACCGTTACGTTTCGAAACACTAAGTCTTCAACGGGAATTTCATCTGGCCCGTGAACTTCCAGAAACGTCCCTGCTTTTTCCACCGTCACATTGTTAAACACGATATCGCGGTATCTGGAAGGGTGTTTGCCGTCTAACTCGCCGGGATAATTCAGTTGAAACCAAAACAGGCTTTCGAACGCTTCAACCTGAAGATCGCTCACCCGAATGTGTTCCACTACACCGCCCCTATCCATATTGGCTTTAAAGCGCACCGCAGACACACCTGAACGAAGGATATTATTGGTAAACCAGACATAACGAATGTCACCCGACATCTCACTACCTAGTGCAATACCGTCTTCACCGCCCATATCATTATTGCGCACCACAATGTACTCAGAGGGAACACCCACGTCTCTGCCATCCCGGTCTCTTCCCGACTTAACCACTATAGAATCATCGCCAGTCCGAAAGACATTATCTTCAATTAATACCCAGGAACTTGAATCTACATCCACGCCATCATTGTTCGCGTGATGACTGTTCACCTTAAGATCTCGCACGGTGGCATGGGTGGTGTACACCAAATGATTAACCCAGAATGGGGAGTTGCGGGTCTCATACCCTTCAAGCAACACGCGCTCTGCGCCGAATATCTGAATAAGACTGGGGCGCAAGAGGTGCCCTTCACCAAACTGACGTTGCGAAAGCGGCACACCGTCAATGCCCATTTTTCTTAATGCCAGCTGGTCTGGCTTTTCTTGCGGGTGCCAGGAGAAAAATTCACTGCTCTCGTTGCCGTCGATAATGCCTGTACCGGTAATCGCAATATCATGCACATCGTGGGCATAGATAAATGGCGAGTAGCCGAACATTTCTGTTCCTTCCCAGCGCGTTTTTACCACTGGCAGGTAATGTTCGGGTTTGGCGCTAAAGAGCAAATGGGCGCCTTCACTAATATGCAGATTAATATTACTTTTTAAGTGTATAGGTCCATTCACCAACCACTTTCCTTGCGGCACAATAACCCGGCCACCACCGGCATCAGCAGCATCGTTGATTGCTTTGATGACTGCATCACGAATGTCGATAGGCGCTTTGGCCATATCGTGGTTAATGTAATCACTTACATTAAAATCGTTAGCGGGAATTTGTGGTGCTTTTATTTCTCTAACAATACTCTCTACCGACGGCATAACAGCACTATCAGCCACTGCCTGAAAACCACAGCCTAGTACTGCCAAACTAAAAAAGAGCCGTGTTACCTTTTTCATTCCCATGAAGAATCCTTTTTGATTACCATGTTGACCTTGCATGACAAACGCTTGCTAACCGCCTGTAAGTGGCATCGGCGAATTCACTGCTTAGCCTTCTCTTGCGATACAATTGCTTTATACTTGTGCCTGAATATCGGCAAAAAAATACAATGTACAAGCGCCAGGTTGTATGTCATCGTACAACCATGTTAACAAAAGTTTAAAGTTTAGCAACAAATTATTCGCTTATGATTTCGTCTTCAAAAAAACGTACCACTAGTCTGACTCAGGAATTAGTCGACCAACTAACCGCCCTCATAGCCCAGGGTTCGCTGAAGCCAGGTGATAAATTGCCTACGGAATCTTCTTTAATGAAGCAGTACGGTGTGAGTCGTACTGTCGTTAGAGAAGCTATCTCCCGTTTACAAGCTGCAGGTTTAGCTGAAACCCGCCACGGTGTAGGCACCTTCATTTTAGCGAGTTCCAGCGGTGCCCCACTCATTCTGGATGCAGCAGAATTAAACACATTAGAAGACGTTATTGAGATACTCGAACTGCGCATAAGCCTTGAGGTAGAAAGCGCGGCATTAGCGGCGGAAAGGCGTTCTGAAGCGCAACTCGCTGAGCTCAAAGCAACGCTGGACGCCCTGACAGCACTGGATCCGAGGGAAGATGAAGGTTCCAAACTGGACTTCAGATTCCATTCTCAAATCGCGAAAGCGTCAGGCAATCGTTACTTTATTGATATTTTGAATCAGTTCGGCAATGTGATCATTCCCCGCAACCGGATTAAAGGCACAGCGATTTCTGAAGCTAATCAACAGGCCTATCTCAACCGGGTGAATATGGAACATGAAGACATTTATCTCGCCATCGCCAGACAAGATCCGTCGTCGGCTCGCGCAGCAATGAGAATGCACTTAACCAACAGTAAAGAGCGCCACCGCACCCTGTACATGGCTGCACAAGCCAGTGAAAAACGCCCGCATTAATCATTCGCCAGCTTAGTAAAACAAGCTGGCCACCCTCGCAAAACATCAAACATTTTACATACAATTAACTTTTGATCTTGACTCTCCTTATTTTTGAGTTGTACGATGTCCTACAACTTAAATCAGAATAATTGGAGTTTCCCATGTCCCCTGACGCACTCAAAAAAACCATAGGATCAGGCTTACTGTCATTTCCAGTGACGGATTTTAACAATGATGGCAGTTTCAATGCAGACAGTTATGCCAGCCGACTTGAATGGCTCGCGCCGTTTGGTGCCAGCGCATTGTTTGCAGCCGGTGGAACCGGTGAATTTTTCTCTCTCGACTTCAATGATTACAGTCAGGTAGTAAAAACGGCGGTAGACACCTGTCGAGGCGAAGTCCCCATTATTGCTGGCGCTGGCGGTTCCCTGCCCTGCGCCATTGCTCAGGCACAGGAAGCACAGCGTGTTGGCGCTCAGGGCATTTTATTGCTTCCGCACTATCTCACTGAAGCGAGCCAGCAAGGTCTTATCAACTATGTCAGTAGCGTTTGTGATGCTATCGACATCGGCGTTATTGTTTACAACCGTAATGTGTGTCAGCTCACCGCCACCAGTTTGGAAATACTGGCTGAGCGCTGCCCTAACCTTATCGGATTTAAAGACGGCCTTGGTCAAATAGAGCCCATGGTTACCATTCGTCGACGCCTTGGTGATCGCCTGTCGTATTTGGGTGGCCTGCCAACGGCTGAAGTCTATGCGGCCGCCTATAAAGCCATTGGCGTACCGGTTTATTCCTCTGCAGTATTTAATTTTATTCCCTCAACTGCCATGAAGTTCTATAACGCATTGGCCAGTGGTGATACCGCAACAACCGAACATTTAATCGATACCTTCTTCCTTCCACTGCTCGAAATCAGAAATCAGTGCCCGGGATACGCCGTGAGTATTGTTAAAGCCGGAGCGAAAATTATCGGTCGCGACGCTGGCCCGGTAAGAGCCCCACTTACCGACTTGAATAGCGATGAAATGGACAAGCTCGCTGCACTCATCGATAAACTGGAAGCATAAATTCTCACTGATAACAGATTATAACGGAGCGTCAAATGGACGATTACAAAAAGCATTTTATAAACGGCAGCTGGGTTGAAAGTACTTCCACTAGCGAAAATATAAACCCATCCGATCTTAGCGACATTATCGGCAACTATGCTAGCGGCGATGAGCATACTATTAATCAGGCTGTTGAAGCGGCAAAACAGGCCTTTCCTTCATGGTCACAAAGTAATATTCAGGCACGTTCAAATGCGCTGGATTTCATCGGCAATGAAATTCTCGCCCGGGCCTCAGAGCTCGGCGAACTATTAGCCAGAGAAGAAGGGAAACCCCTTGGCGAAGCCACCGGAGAAGTGAACCGGGCTGGTCAGATATTTAAATTTTTCGCTGGCGAGTGTTTGCGTCTGAGTGGTGAAATATTGCCTTCAGTACGTCCTGCCATAGATATCAACGTCACCCGGGAACCGCTTGGCGTGGTGGGCCTCATCACGCCGTGGAATTTCCCCATCGCCATTCCGGCGTGGAAAGTTGCGCCCGCACTAGCCTACGGCAACTGTGTGGTACTTAAACCGGCTGAGCTGGTTTCAGGAAGTGCCTGGGCGCTGGCAGAAATAATTTCCCGTTCAGGCATACCTGATGGTGTGTTTAATATGGTAATGGGTAAAGGCAGCGTATTGGGTAACGCACTGGTAGAGCACGCCGATGTGGCCGCAATCAGTTTCACCGGCAGTGTAAAAACCGGCCGCCATATTGCGTCGCGATGCGTCGCTCGTCAGGCGAAAGTGCAACTTGAGATGGGCGGCAAGAACCCGCAAATTATTCTCGACGATGCCGATTTAGATAAAGCCGTTGAGCTCTCAGTACAAAGCGCCTATTACTCCACTGGTCAACGTTGTACGGCCTCAAGCCGCCTTATCGTTACCGATAAAATTTATCCTCAGTTCATTGAAAAAATGCAACAGCGATTAAGTAAGATTCGAGTCGGTCATGCGTTAGACAGCACAACGGATATCGGACCTGTGGTCTCGCAGAGTCAGTTAGATCAGAACCAGTCTTATCTAAAAATAGCCCAGGATGAGGGAGCGACGCTGGCACTTGGCGGTGAGCTATTAAAACGAGAGTCCGATGGCTACTTTATGGCGCCGGCGTTATTCACCGAGACCACATCAGAAATGCGGATAAATCGCGAAGAAGTGTTTGGGCCAGTCGCCAGTGTATTGCGGGCATCAGACTATGAACACGCCGTGGCATTAGCCAACGACACAGAGTTTGGCTTATCTGCCGGTATTGCTACCCAGTCATTAAAATATGCCCGTCATTTTCAGCGAAACGCACGCGCAGGTATGGTGATGGTAAACCTGCCTACGGCAGGGGTGGATTATCATGTGCCGTTTGGCGGCTGCAAGTCCTCATCTTACGGTTCCCGTGAACAAGGTAAATATGCGCAGGAATTCTATACCACAGTGAAAACCAGTTATCTGGGATTGTAAGTCACTGCATGTAACCCGGGTACAGCAAGCCGTTTTGCAGTACCCGTGTTGTCCGGTAAGATGCTGTCGCCCGGTATTTTACGTTCACTGAATAGAAAAGAGAGAATAATGAATTCAGCAAAGCCTACACGGGTTCGATATCAGATCCTGTTAATGATTTTTCTGGTCACCACGATCAACTATGCCGACAGAGCTACACTGTCTATAGCCGGCTCTAGTATTCAGGATGATCTGGGAATTAACGCCGTAAGCCTGGGCTATATTTTCTCCGCATTTGGTTGGGCCTATGTGATAGGTCAGATCCCAGGTGGCTGGCTACTCGATAAATTTGGCTCAAAGAAAGTGTATGCGGCCAGTATTTTCACCTGGTCCTTATTTACCCTACTGCAATCTTTCGTGGGTTATTTCAGCTTTATCAATGTTGTTGTTTTGCTGTTCATTTTGCGCGCCATGGTGGGTATTGCCGAAGCGCCCTCTTTTCCGGGCAATGCCAGAATTGTTTCAGCCTGGTTTCCTACTGCCGAGCGAGGCACGGCATCGGCGGTGTTTAACTCTGCGCAATATTTCGCCACCGTGCTGTTTGCCCCATTGATGGGTTGGATAACCTACACCGCCGGTTGGCAATATGTATTTTTTGTGATGGGTGCATGTGGCATTGTTTTTTCAGCAATTTGGCTGAAAGTCATTTATAGCCCCCGAAACCACCCTAGCATTAATGCTGCAGAGCTCGATTACATTGGCAATAACGGGGGCCTTATTAATATGGATTCCCCAAATGTTGAAAAAACCAAACCCACTTTTTCTCACGTACGATATTTGCTCAGTAGCAGAATGCTGCTTGGCGTTTATTTTGGCCAATACTGCATTAATGCCATTACTTATTTTTTCCTCACTTGGTTTCCGGTTTATCTGGTGCAAGAACACAATATGACCATCCTTAAAGCGGGCATTGTGGCTTCATTGCCGGCTATTTGCGGATTCATCGGCGGTATTCTGGGTGGTGTGATTTCCGATACCTTCCTGCGAAAAGGCTACTCTTTAAGCGTTGCCCGAAAAACTCCCATCGTGGTGGGTTTGTTACTTTCCACCAGCATTCTCGTTTGTAACTACATCGATACTCAATGGATGGTCATCGCCTTTATGGCGTTAGCATTCTTTGGAAAAGGATTAGGCGCCCTCGGCTGGGCGGTCGTGTCTGATACATCACCGAAACAAATCGCCGGTTTGTCTGGTGGACTGTTTAACACCTTCGGTAATGTTGCATCTATCACCACGCCCATCATTATTGGCTACATTGTCACCGCGAACGGTTCATTTGAGTGGGCGCTGGTATACGTAGCAGCAAATGCGGCGCTGGCGGTGTTCTCGTATTTGTTCATTGTTGGCAAAATAGAGCGTGTCGAGTTGCCGGCAACGGCGACGACTCCGTGATATTCACACATCTATTCATATAGAAAAACGGCACCCGCTGGGTGCCGTTTGCTATTTCGTTTTACACTAAATGGTTATGCCGTCTTTTCAGACTCTGGCACTTCGTGCTGTAACAGATATTCAAAGGCAGACAACGATGCTTTCGCCCCCTCACCCATTGAAATCACAATCTGTTTGTACGGTACTGTCGTTACGTCACCGGCAGCGAAAATACCTTTTTCAGATGTCACGCACTTGTTATCAACGATGATTTCACCATGCTTGGTCATATCGACAACGCCTTCCATAAACTGGCTGTTTGGCACTAAACCAATTTGTACAAACACGCCGGCGAGTGGCAACGTTGTAACTTCTTCGGTTTCACGGTTCTTGTACTCAATACCCGTCACTTTACCGTTTTCAGCAACAATTTGGTTGGTTGCCACGTTGCGCAGAATCGTCACGTTGTCGCGTTTTTCTGCCTGTTTAACCAGTACTTCATCGGCTTTCAGCGTCGGCATAAATTCAAATACCGTCACCGATTTCACGATACCCGCCAGGTCAAGTGCAGCCTCGATTCCCGAGTTACCACCACCGATTACCGCTACATCCTTGCCTTTAAAGAAAGGACCGTCGCAGTGCGGGCAGTATGCCACACCATTACCTACGTTCTCTTTCTCGCCTGGTACGCCGAGTTCTCTCCAACGTGCACCGGTGGCAACAATGATGGTACGAGTGCGAATTTCTTCACCCGATGACAAGGCAACTACCTTGATATCGCCGCGCTCGATGTTTTCGACTTTCACGTGCTCTTTGAGCGTGATTTCGTAATCCTTCATGTGTGTCAGAAGGTTACCCACAAGCTCAGGACCAGTAGTTTTGGAAACAGAAATTAAATTCTCGATACCCATCGTATCTTTAACCTGACCACCAAAACGGTCAGCAACGATAGTCACTTTTAAGCCTTTACGTGCGCTATAAATCGCGGCACTTACGCCAGCCGGACCGCCACCAATAACGGTAACGTCTTGCAATGGCATACTCTTACCCTTATTCGCCTCTTTCAGACTAGGGTCACGCTCTAATAGCTTGTCGATTAATGTAGACGCATCTACTTTACCGTTAGCGAACAACTCGCCATTCAGGTACACACTAGGTACACCTTGAATATCACGTTCTTCAATCAACTTCGGATATACACCACCGTCAATCATTTCTGAAGTGATGTTAGGATTCAGCAACGCAAACTGGTTGAGCGCCTGAACCACGTCCGGACAGTTGTGACAGCTTAAGCTAATGAACACTTCAAAGTGCAGGGGTTCATTTACACCCTTCACAATATTTTGTACATTTTCATCGACTTTTAATGCAGTGCCAGATGAGTGAAGCAGTGCCAGGATAAGTGAGTTAAACTCATGACCACCTGGAACGCCTGAGAAGCGAATGCCTGTGTCTTCACCGTCAGCCTCTATAAGAAAACTGGTAGCACTACGAAGAACGCCGTCGGTATCTCGTTCTTCCAGTTTGATTTTGTCACTTACACTTGCAACGCCAGACAGAAATTCAACCAGTTCATTGCGCTTGGCATGTTCGCCAGTTTGTACAACGAATGTTACATCTTTCTGCATCGATGCGGTGTAGCCTTTCAATGCTTGTAAAATTTCTTTAGTTAACACGGTATATCTGCCTTTTGTTTCAGTGTTAAGAAGGTGCAGGCAGTGGCCTGCACCCAATCAGGAACGCTAGGTAAGCTTAGATTTTGCCTACCAGGTCCAGTGAAGGTGCTAATGTCTCTTCACCTTCTTTCCATTTTGCCGGGCATACTTCACCTGGGTGAGAGGCTACGTATTGCGCCGCTTTAACTTTACGTACTACGTCATCTGCTTCACGACCGATACCTTCTGCAGTGATTTCCATCGCCTGAACGATACCGTCCGGGTCGATTACAAACGTACCACGGTCAGCCAGACCCATGTTTTCACGCATACAATCAAAGTTACGCGTGATTTCACCAGTAGGGTCGCCAATCATCGCAAACTTGATTTTGCCGATAGTGTCTGAAGACGCGTGCCATGCAGCGTGTGTAAAGTGAGTATCAGTAGATACTGAGAATACTTCTACGCCACGTGATTGCAGTTCTTCGTACTTGTCAGCCATGTCGCCAAGCTCAGTAGGACATACAAAAGTGAAGTCAGCTGGGTAAAAGATAAATACCGCCCACTTTCCTTTGATGTCTTCGCTGCTTACTTCTACAAATTCACCATCTTTAAATGCGTTTGCTTTAAAAGGTTTGATAGCAGTGTTAATAATTGCCATTGTTAATCTCCATTAATGTAGTTTATTTTGTGTCTTTTCGCGCCGGTTACACCAGCTGACAAAGTGACACGGTATTTACGTAATAATTTAGAACTTGGTTTGCCCTGTGTTGAGTAACAAACCCTGTTCTGTTGACTTGAGACAAGATTAAACTCACTGAGTTTAAAAAGATAATTAGTAATGTTGAACGGTCCAATCAGTTTTTGCGATTACCAAGCCAATGTTTGAGCGAAAAAACTCAATGGCCGATTCTGACAAACTCAAATAATAAGTTCAAGTGACGTTATGATGACAGAAAATAGCTTTGCCGGACTGAGTCCGCGACACCAATTTGTCGATACACACATTCTGCGAATCGATGGGCGCTCTCCCGATCCTTTGCTTATCAAGCACGCTAAAATGGCACAGTCGCCTTTTACATTCTATCGTGGAAGTGCCCAGCTTTTTTACGCCGACTGGAAGGCTGGAAATGTACAATTTGACGCTGCCCTGCTCTCCTTGCCGTTAACGTGCGTGGTAGGC
This sequence comes from Alteromonas sp. ABH2_165, assembly GCF_056159945.1. NCBI lineage: Bacteria > Pseudomonadati > Pseudomonadota > Gammaproteobacteria > Alteromonadales > Alteromonadaceae > Alteromonas > Alteromonas sp. ABH2_165. The sequence continues at coordinate 140,573 of NZ_JBSWWF010000003.1, read as the reverse complement.
GACTGTCACATGAGTAACTTTGGCTTTATGACCGAAGAAGGCTCTCACGGCGATACCATTATTTTTTCTCCCAATGATTTTGACGATGCCTGCGTAGGTCATGCCGGATGGGATATTGTTCGCTTTCTTGTGTCGCTTGAGCTTGCCAGAGAACATTGTGAAGGCGTGCGCAGCGGTAAATATGAATCGCCTAAGCAGGTTACGATTAAAGCCGTTATCGATAGTGAACACGTTGAGCTCGCCATGGACGCCTTTCTCGATGGCTACCTCACAGTATGCGAACGGGTCGCTGACGACCCTACAGCACTTTATGATGCCGTAGAAGACATCATGCCCGGCACCCGTTTGCACAAATTTTACAATAAAGCTTGCGCCAGAGCTGCAGGCGGTGAGGAATTTTTAACCAAAAGTGCGCTGGCCAAGGCCGTGCAAATGCGAGATGACGGTTTGGCATTTCGCAAAAATAGTGACAAATTCACCCCATTAGCTCCGCATTATTATACTGCGGTTAAACAAGCCTTTGCCCCGTATATGGATGACGATGTCATTGATATTGTTCAGCGCAATCATGCTGGTACCGGTTCAAACAACCTCGATCGCTTTTATTTTCTCGTCGGCCCGGCCAAGCCCCATAATGAAGCCACCTTCGCCCGTTGCCATATTGTCGAAGTAAAGCAGCAGCGAGAAGCGGCTCCTCTGTTTTATTATCCAGATTTATCACCGGTCAACCGATTAAACCCCGCCCATTTAACCGCTCGCTGTCAACGTAAAATGAAGCGACGACCAGACCTCTTACTCGACGAAGCCGAATGGTCGGATAAACACTGGCTTATTCGTTCAAGACACCACGCACGAGTGGGGATAAGCCCAGAAGATATCTGTATGGGTAACCGTAGTATTGACGGAGGATTTGTGGATTTTGCGCAAGTTTGCGGAGAAGCGCTGGCATTTGCACATTGTCGCGGAGACCGCCGCTCTGTGGAGTTTGAATTAGCGGCCTTGACGGTACTAGAAGCAAACCGGGATGCGCTGCGCAGGATCAGTATGGAGTATGCAGAACAAGTTAAGTCAGACCATGCTGATTGGGTAGCTTACTTTCGAGGACAACGCTCAGCAACATGCTGAGCGATTGTTGAAAGCCGGAGTAGTTAACTCAACAGGTTGTCTGAAACCGTCTTTTTCTCCTGGATTTGCGCGGCGATATTCATCTGCGCAATGTATTCATCTCGCTTCGCCGCTTGGGCAGGCCCCAGGTAATCGTCACTCAGTAACACTGCCGCTTTCACCGCGGTTTCGATTTGCGCGTTGTTAAGCGGTTCTTTTTTATTTAGTTGTACCATGATTTTCAACAAACTAAGCGCAATCTGCTTGTTGTCGGGAGAAAGCGTCAGCGCTTGTTTAAGATTTTGATAAGCCGGGCCAAAACGGTTTTCTTTGTAATTCACCGCCGCCATTTCTTTCAGTTCGCGAGTTGTGAAGTTGATTTCTTTTCTCTCAATGGATTCTTGTTTGAGATATTCATCAACCACCTGACTGGTGAAAGTATCACCTGCAATCTGACGATGTAATTTCTCTAACATCGATAAGCAATGTTCACGCATACCGAGCTCATGAAATGCTTTCATTTTGTCGAGATTGTCTTCCATCGATAATCCGTCGGTATCCGGACGCTTCGTCTTCATGATGGCTTCAGCTGACTTTTTGTCATTTTTCAAGCACAGCAGTCTTGCTTGCAACACTGCGCGTTGATCGGCGAGTTCTTTGTCTAGCCCTTGTTGGCGCTCAAATTCAATAAGGTCGGTTTCAACTTTCTTAACTAACTTCTCCGCTTCGGCCCCATTAGCCGATGTCGCTACATCGACTGTCGCTCGCAGTACATTGAGTGTCAGCTCGGGAGAATCATGGATAGAATTTTTTGCATATTTCGCCATATTTTGAACGGCGAGCAGTTGCCCCAACTTGTCATGATTCAGCCTTGCCAGGTCCCAAACCCGTTTATTGCGCTCAATATTCCTGGGAGCTAGCTTACTTGCCTCGCGCATTTGCTCATACGCTTTATCAAACTGTTCTTTCTCGATGTAATATTGCGCCAGCAAGTCATAGGTCATAAAACGGGTATCATCCCGCGCCAGTAAGTCTTCCAGCAAACTTTCGGCTTCTTCCATTTTATGCTGCCGTAGCAGCGCCCGGGCAAGACCTATGTGTATCCAGGCATGATCGTACTGTTTCAACAGGTCGTGAAAATAGGACTCCGCTTTGCTGTAGTCTCGCAGTGCAAGGTAACTTTCACCAATAATGCGCTTCAACCGTGGATGAAATTCACTCACGGTTTTATCCGTTAGCTGGCGCTCTGCGTAATAAATTGCCGAGGAGTAGTCATGATTTTGCAGACAGCAGAGCAACTTATGTAACTTTCTACGAATATTGAGCAGATATTGAAATCGCTGAGTGACACGCTTCTTATCTAACGGCTTAACCCAAAAATCATCCGGTTGAAGCTCAACAATACAATTGACCAGTGCCTGGCTCGTTTCTGCACTAAGAAACACAACCGTCGTTTTATCAGTAATATGCTGATAATGCTTGAGTTCTTCAAACAGATGGAAGCCGTCTTTATCGCTGCTGACATTGAATGCGATCATGACGATGTCGTACACGTTTTCATCACACAACCGAATGGCATGAAAAGCATTAAATGCACTGTCGACGCGAAGAATGCCCGCATCTTTCAGCGCATTACTTACCACATCATGGACTAACCCCTGATTATCAATAATAAGTGCTTTTAAATCATCAACAGGCGTGACGGGGGGAAACTTTTCCAATGTTCTGTCCATTTTTACTGCAATCTGAGGAATAGCAGACGCAATCGATAAACTTAATCCATCGATGCGTCTTTAGTATCACTTACAATAAACGGATACCCGGTATCTGGCAATCCCTGGTATTCAGGGTAAGTGCGACTAACTGATCTTCTTAACCATAGGAAAATTAAGAGGGGTGAATTCAACTCTGTTGCGACCCATGGATTTCGCCCGATAAAGGGCTTCATCCGCTTTATCGACCAACTCCCTTCCCTCAACGCGATTTCTCAGCGCACTTCTTAAATCCATCACCGACACCCCAATACTGACTGTAAGGTAAGGATGACTACTAGCACTGCCGTGTTCTATTTGCAGGTCGTGAAATTTCGAAATAATGCTTTCACCTAATGCCATAGCACCCACGCGGTCTGTTTCACCAAGAATAATGGCAAATTCTTCACCACCAAGTCGGCAGCACAAGTCGGTGCCCCGTCTGGCACTATTTTTTAAAACATTGGCCACGGTTACCAGGCAATCATCCCCTTTTCCATGACCATAGGTATCGTTGTAGGCTTTAAAATCATCGATATCGATCATGATCAAGGCGAGTTCGCTTTGACTTCGCTGACAGCGCTCAATTTCGTGGGTGAGACTCTCGTCAAATTTGCGTCGATTCGATAAGCCCGTCAGAGAATCCGTTGCCGCCAGAGATTCCAATTGCAGGTTTTGTAAATACAGTCGAATATGGGCTTTAACGCGGGCCCGTAATAGGGGAACTTCTATGGGTTTGGTGATGTAATCGACGGCGCCGATTTCGAATCCTCTGGCCTGATCACTCACTTCCGCAAGGCCCGTGACAAAAACGACGGGAATTTTACGCGTTTGCTCATCAGACTTTAATTTGCGGCATAACGCGAAGCCGTTAATTTGAGGCATAAGCACATCAAGCAAAATCAACTGCGGCTCAGTGCACTTGGCTTGTTCCAACCCCTCTTCAGCACTGGTGGCAATGATAACTTCGTAGTCAGGCGCTAATGCTTCCGCGATAAGTCTGATAGTCGCAACGTCATCATCGACAATTAAAACTCGCGAGCGTGGTGTAGACATGTTTTGAAATCCTGTTTCATTTATTCAACAACAATTAGCAGTTCAACAAAAACCTTTCTATTATGAGACACATGGCAAACAAAAATTAATTTTATGTCTTCATCCCTGGAAAACCTGCTTAGAACCGATTACATGCCTCATGGCGTTTGTTATCAATGGATCCCAGAAGTCCTTTGGTTAAACGTTCTTGCTGACTTACTTATCGCCACTTCCTATTTTTCGATTCCCATAGCACTTTACTACTTTGTAAGGCGAAGAACCGATCTTAAATTCAAAGGCTTGTTCCTGCTTTTCTCCTTGTTTATCGCCCTCTGCGGCATTACCCACTTTGTCAGCATATTTATCATCTGGAACGGCGCTTATGGGCTCCATGGCATACTAAAGCTAATTACAGCAATCGTTTCATGCTTTACTGCTTATAAAGTTTATAGTTCTATTCCGGCCGCTCTGCAATTACCTACCGTCGATCAGCTGAAAAAAAGTGTTGAAGAAGCGAATCAAACCAAAATTAAGCTTCTACAACAAGAAAACAAAGCCCGACAAGAACGGGTTTTGCGTGACAGCACAGACAGTGCACATGTGGGTATTTTGGTGATCACCGGCGATGGTATCATTTCAGTTGCCAACAAAGCTGTTTGCCAGATATTTGGTTATGAAAAATCAGAATTGGAAAATCAGCACGTCAACCTGCTTGTTTCACCAGAATTTAAAGCGATTCACACATCGCTTATGGCGCAGTTCATCAACAGTGATGAAATAACCCGTGATATGGCCAGAAACCGCATTGTAAATGGGGTAACTAAAAGTGGAAAGTCGGTCCCTCTGGAAATACGTTTAACCCGAGCACAACATGATCCCGAGATAATTTACGTTTCGCTTTTGGATATCAGTGAACGTATTCAGCACCAGGAAGCATTAGCCAGTAGCGTCGCAACAACGGAAAACCTGCTTGCCTACATTCCCCTTGGCGTGTGTATTTATCAACAAAACGGTGATGCGTTTCACCTGGTGCATCAAAACCCAGTGGCCGACACTCTGCTTTCGGCACATGCTGAAGACCCGTTCCTGGCCGACACGCAACTTAAAGAGAAGATGGCACTTTTTTGCGCAGAAAAGAGCCAAACATCGAAAGTCCCCTTCAAAACGTCGGGAGTATCCCATAGCGAATTTCAACTTTATTTGTTCTATATCTCTGCTGGCAAGCTGGCCATTATGTTTGAAGATATTACCGAACAAAAACAGTTTGAAGATGGCTTGATTGAGCGCGAAAACATTATTCATAGAGCAATCAATGCGTCTATTGCGGGCGTTTATATTTTTGATATTGCAACGAGAAAGAACCGTTTTGTTAATGACCGTTTTGAAACGATTACTGGCTACAACCTAAATGATATCAATAATCTGGATACCGGCATCAGTTCAATTATTCATCATGATGACCAATCAAAAGTGATTAATCATTTTTCCCACTTGATGAAAGGGGAAGATGAAAACAGCGCATTCACCCTTTTCTATCGTGTACGCCATGCTAACGGCCATTGGCTTTGGCTGATGGCGCAGGATTTAGTTTTCGAGCGTGACAATAAAGGCAAGCCGACCCAACTTATAGGCTCTTTTCTTGATATTACGCCGCAAAAAAGAATGCAGGAAAATTTACTCTCTTTGAAAGACAAAGCAGAGAATGCTAACCATTCCAAGAGTGAGTTTTTGGCCAATATGAGTCATGAAATTCGCACGCCAATGAATGCGGTCATCGCATTAACGGATATGGTGCTAAAAATGGAAATGGGTAATAAGCAGCGTGAATATTTGAAAAAAGTACAGTCTTCGTCACGCTCATTGCTGCAAATTCTGAACGATATTCTCGACTACTCGAAACTCGAAGCGGGTAAATTTGAAATCGTTAATGAACCTTTCGACCTCTATAAAATGCTCTCAAATTCCATTCATCTATTTTCAACTACGGCCAACCAGAAAGGTCTAAAAACAGAATGCCATATTGATAGAGAGGTACCACGCTTCGTTGTAGGCGACGCCCCACGGATAGCACAAATACTGAATAACCTGTTAGGGAATGCAATTAAGTTTACCGAAAAAGGCACAGTTTCACTTACGGTCTCCAGCCAACAGAGTACTATTTCTGGCACACATAAAGTGGCTTTCACTGTTGCTGACACAGGCATTGGTATAGTAGAAGCTAAATTGGATTCATTGTTTCAATCATTTTCTCAGGCAGATGGCTCCATCGGCCGCCGATTCGGTGGTACGGGCTTGGGCCTTGCCATATCGCAACACTTGTCAAAGCTATTGAATGGTTCGATAACCGTTGATAGCGTTGTGGAACAAGGAAGCCAATTTAATCTCGTATTGCCCCTCACCACAGATAAAACGCTCAAATCCCCTGTTGATGGCGAATTGGATGATCAAGATATTTTATTGATAGGTAGCATGTCGCCCGAAGTCGAAGTGATGATGCAATTTTTCGAATCGATGCGCGCCACAATAACGCTTGATAATAACCTTAATCGTCTCGAGCCCAGTGGGGTTGAAACCTGGGATATCGTGATAGTCGACACCACCATACTCACCGACGCCGATAAAACCCGCCTAGTAGAAAAATTACTCACCCACTCCACCGCAAACATCAGGTGCGGTATCATATTTTTAAGTACAGAGGGCTATTACCACCAAAACGCCAGTGAAATTATTCTTAACACGGCTTCTGCCTGGCTGCTTACGCCATTTTTCTTGTCTGATCTCGAGGCTTCTGTCATTAGTCTGCAGGAGAGGCAACAAACGTTAAACGCTACCCATTCGAAATCGACCATGCCCATTTTTAACAACGCGTCGGTGTTAGTTGTTGAAGATCACCCGACAAACCAATTTGTTGCCATTGAGTTACTCAGCGCAGTAGGTCTGGATGTGAAGGTGGCCGAAGATGGTTACGAAGCCATCACTGTATTTCAAAAACATCCATTCGATCTGGTGTTGATGGACTTACAGATGCCGAATATGGATGGCTTTACCGCGGCAGAAAAAATTCGCCAATTGGCTGTAGGTAAGACGGTACCGATTTATGCCATGTCCGCCGCCGTTATGGATGCAGACAGAGAAAAAGTGACAGCTGTTGGCATGGACGGACATATCGCTAAACCCGTTGTGCGTGAGGATTTATATGCGTTGCTCGAACGCGTACTGGGTAAGAAAAGATCGCCTTTACCCATTCAAAAACCACATGATGAAGAGCAAGCCGCCGATGATGAAGCGCTTCTTCGTGGGCTGGCAACAACACTTATTGGTTTCGACCTTGATGTCGCAATCGGACGATTGGGCAACGACGTACATACCTACCTAGGTTTGCTCAAAAACTTCCATCTGCATTTTAGTGATTTTGAACGTGAAATTTCAGCCCCCGACGACACAGAAACCCTAGCACGCCGTCTGCACACGATGAAAGGCATGTCGATGTCGATAGGAGCCGTACGCTTAGAAACACTGGTAAAAGAGGCTGAACACTTGCTGATTGCCGGCAATTTACCTTCAACCCGGGAACTGGAGAATGAATTTAACCTGGTCTATCGCCATATTGGAAAGGCCCTGAAAATCTGCGAACGCCATTTGAAAACGGAGCCGGTGCAGCAAAACGTAAGCTTGCATGAGCTGGTTGAAAAAATTGAAAGCCACCAGTACCTGAGACTCAGTGATATCGAACCTTATCGGGGCTTACTGGAAGCCACTTATGGACAAGAAAACAGCACCCTAATTATTAACGCGGTGATGAACCTCGACTATAAAACAGCCACCAAATTGATGGCTATTGAGGGGGATCTATAATATCGCCAATAGTGCCATTCACCCGAAACCAGCCGGCAATCGAATTTCTACAACGGCTGGCGGGTAACACTTCGTGAGGGAACTCCTCACTTAGAAACACAACCACAGTGCCAAACCGCGGTAGCACTTTAATGCCGGTGGTGTCATTCTCATTCATGTACATCACCAATTGCCCGCCGTCGCTTTCTTGCCAGTCACGGTTGAGGTACGTTACCAATGAAAGTACGCGGTTTGCCTGGCCCTTAAATGCATCAAGATGCCGCTTGTAAAATGCGCCCTCCTGATACATCGCGAAATGGCTTTCAAAAGAGTACAAGCCTAGTAGCAATCTTCGATTCAAAAACGTTTTCAGCTCACTGGTCCAGTGCAACCAGTCAGCCCCTGCTTCGCTGGTGCCATCAATCCAACAAATTTCGTCTCGACGCACAAAATCATTTTCCTGAAAATTGTCTTTACGACCAATGCCAGCCTGCTGAAACTGCTTCTCCGACATGGCCCGATTATATTCCCACAGGCCATTGGCCAGGCTTTCTGGTAAGGCATATTCCTGAACACTGAATCCTTGCTGGTAAATGTCGTCTGCGATGCGAGCAAACAAGCTCGTGTCGGTGGGAAGATGGGTTGCTAAAAGTGCACTCATTGATGAATTGTTGGTGTGAAAAAACTGGCCGCTTTATACGCCCAAACCGCCATCTGCGCAATCACTATTCGCATCATGTTTGACCGTTGTCGACAGGTAGCTAGAAAGGATCTTTTCTTTCTGTCATTGTGTATACACTGTCAGAAGTAAAACCCCGTTATATAGGCACATTAATGAGTCACGACCCAAATCATATTGAAGAAACAGAACACCACCTTGAACTACGCAACTTAACCCTCGACGACTACAACGACGTTAAAGAGTTGATGGATAAGGTTTATGCGAATGTAGGTGGCGCCTGGCCGTTTAAAAACTACAAGGCGCAAGTTACCACCTTTCCAGACGGACAGATTTGTATTGAAGATAAAGGCAAGGTAGTGGCTTTTGCTATTTCTGTTATCGTCGATTACGACCAGTTTGATGACAAACACACCTACGATGAAATTACCGGTGATGCCTACCTGACAACCCACGATCCAAACGGTGATGTCCTGTACGGTGTTGAAGTAATTGTTTGCCCTGAGTACCGCGGTTTACGCCTTGGACGACGCCTGTACGAAGCGCGGAAAGAACTGTGCAGAAATCTCAATCTGCAGTCCATTATGGCCGGCGGCCGGATACCTAACTACGGCAAGCATAGTCATGAAATGACGCCGTACGAGTACATCGAAGCAGTCAAGTCTAAAGACATTTATGACCCTATTCTCACCTTCCAGTTGTCTAATGGCTTCGAAGTAAAACAAATCCTTAAAGCGTACTTGCCCGAGGATGAAGCGTCTCGCGGCTACGCCACCCTTTTACAGTGGCACAACATTTACTACGAGCCAGGCAATCCGCGCTTGTTCGGCGGCAAGAAATCCAGTGCCCGTATCGGCTGTATTCAATGGCAGATGCGTTATTTCGAAAATGTTGAAGAACTGCTGCAACAAGTAGAATATTTCGTTGACGCACTATCCGACTACGGCTGTGATGTGGCATTGTTCCCAGAATTCTTCAACGCACCGCTCATGGGATTGAGTGAATCTCAGGAATCAATCGATGCCATTTGGCACCTCGCCAGCTATACCGATGAAATTCTGAATGCCATCTCGAACTTGGCGTTGAGCTACAATATCACCATCATTGCGGGTTCTATGCCGGTTGTAGAAGACGAAGAACTGTATAACGTGAGCTACATGTGTCGCCGCGACGGTACTATCGACAGCCAATACAAAATCCACCCGACGCCTCATGAGAAAAAAGATTGGATCATGAAAGGAGGTAACGACCTCAATGTGTTCGATACTGACTTCGGCAAAATCGGTATTTTGATTTGTTACGATGTGGAATTCCCGGAACTGGCCCGTTTGCAATCTGAGCAAGAAATGCAAATCCTGTTTGTGCCGTTCTGGACCGATACCAAAAATGGCTACCTGCGTGTGCGTCGATGCGCACAAGCCCGTGCCATTGAGAACGAATGCTACGTGGCCATTGCCGGTAGTGTGGGTAACTTACCGAAAGTGGATAACGTTGACATCCAGTATGGGCAAACTGCGGTGTTCTCACCGTCAGATTTTTCGTTCCCACACGATGCTATTGTGTCTGAGACCACGCCTAACACAGAAATGACCCTGATTGTCGATCTTGACCTCGATAAGCTTACCAAACTGCAAAACGAAGGTTCGGTAAGAAACTATCTGGATCGACGTAGAGATTTGTATCGGGTACAGTGGCTCGGAGACAAATAGCCCGTATAAACCAACAAAAAGAGCGGAAAAGACAATGTCTGGCCCGCTCTATGCAGTTGTTTATTGTTATTTGAGCCAGAGAATGGTATTGGTATGAGGTAGAGAGTACCATTCTTTGAATAAGTACCTGAGTCCAGTAGTTTAGTTATCTAAAAGAGTAAGTATGTCCAACGATTCCAGAAACGATGATTTTCCGACTATCCGATTAGACGAGGAAGATCGTCGCGACTACCAGCATAAAAAACAGCCTTCCAGTCATACGATTAAAGCGCCAATGAGCGATTCCACAAGTACTTCAGGCAAATCTACATCAGCGCCGGCGAAGACGAGCGGTGGCAATAACGGCTTATGGATTGCCCTGGTCGCTGTAGTTGCACTGGCAGGTATCGGTGGTTGTTATTATTTATTTCAGCAACTGCAATTACAGAAAGAAGTCGCTGCCGATGCTGAATCGCGAATTGCACAACTCGAGCGTAAGTTATCTGCGACAGGCGAAGAAATGGGTGAATCAACCGTTGCGCTGCAGGTGAAGGTAGGCGAACTTTCCGATAAATCTGAAGAGTTGTGGGATCAAATGGACAAACTTTGGGCGTCGGCCTGGCGTCGTAATCAGAAAGAAATTACTGATTTGGGCGACAAACTCAACGCCACTGAAAACAGCCTGAAGAAATCAATTACCACAGTGACTGAAGATGTCACCGCCGATCAGACCAAACTTGCGTCGCTGAACAATCAGTTGAGCGGCATTGCAGATGAAATTCTTGCGCTGAACTTGCAGCTTGAACAAGCCACCAGTGACAAATCATCTCAACAGCAAACAGTGAAAAATCTGACCGATAAAATCTCCGTGTTGGAAAATCGTAACGCCAGCTTAGCTAGCCGATTAACCAGTATGGAAAATGAAATTCGCGATATTGCGACCAAGGTGGTGGTGAGCCAACCGGGTGCCACAACACCAAATGTGCCTCAGGGTCAGTAAAAACCGTAATATTGCATAGGCTTATCAGGCAACCTTCGGGTTGCCTTTTTTATTCTTTGCTGCAAGATAAGTATTGCTTCCCAATCAGCAGACACAAAAAAAGCGCCCGGAGGCGCTTTTTTCGTTTGAAACTTTGTCTTAGCGACGCAGACCCAAACGCTTGATCAAATCAAGATAACGTTCTGCGTTCTTACCTTTCAGGTAGTCAAGCAGTTTACGACGCTGGCTAACCATGCGCAGCAGACCACGACGTGAGTGGTGATCTTTCTTATGACCAGAGAAGTGACCTTGCAGTTTGTTGATGTTGTGAGTCAACAGAGCTACTTGTACTTCAGGTGAACCAGTATCACCTTCTTTAACGCCATAGTCAGCAACGATTTGTGCTGTTTCTTCTTTAGTTAGTGACATAATTTTCTCCTAATTGGATTAAATTCCGCCGATCACTAATTCAGCGAAATTATGAGAGCGCGTATTATAACGATGACGCTATAATTCGCAAGTAAATTCAGACTCAGACCGCCTCGTAGACCACGCGGCGTCGGGGAGACACAAAAATCTCACCAGCGTTAGCTCTGGGCTGGTCTTTAGGCGTTAATACCCCTTCACCGACGCCTAAGAACACGTTCCCGTCGGCTTTTTCCACGTAAACGCGATATTGCACGCCGACCTCTAACGCACTGTCCGTTTTACCGCATACACTTTGACCATGCTCGAACCGTTGATACTGCTCGTTATCCAGATAAATAGCTGGTAGCGACAACACCGCGGTATCCATTGGCAATAGCAGGCAATCCAGCTTATCAAAGTTGTCTTCTTCCAGGCTTTCTTGAATAGCGATGACGTCATCAAGGCTAACCATTCTGTCGGTGGGATAATCGGCAACTTCGGTGCGATGCAAGCGCGTTACATATCCTCCACAGGCAAGCTGCTGACCAATATCATCAACCAGTGAACGGATGTACGTCCCTTTGGAGCAGCGTACACGCATATCCACTTCTGGCAACGCCATACGGGTTATTTCCAGCTCAAAGATGGTGATATCACGGGCTTCACGCTCTACGGTTATTCCCTGACGGGCATAGTGATACAGCGGTTTACCCTGGTGCTTCAGCGCAGAGAACATGGAAGGGATTTGCTTGCTTTGACCAAGAAAACTCAGACAGGCATGGCGTACCTGCTGTTCAGACACATTCACCGGCTTCTCTTCCACCACTTCGCCATCGGCATCAGAGGTAGTCGTTCGCACGCCAAGGTGCATGGTCACTTCATAGGTTTTATCGGCATCCAGCAAGAACTGGGAAAACTTGGTGGCTTCGCCCAGGCAAATGGGCAACATACCGCTGGCAAGAGGATCTAATGCACCAGTGTGGCCGGCTTTCGCCGCTTTGTAACACCAGCGCACCTTTTGCAAGATCTGATTAGATGAACCGCCCAATGGCTTATTCAACAGCAATACGCCATTGATACTGCGGCCTTTACGACGTCTGCCCATTAATCCTGCTCTTCATCCCGCTGTTTGCTTTTCGCTTCATCTTTCGCAATGGTTTCAGAAACCAGATTAGAGATACGAATACCTTCGGTCAGTGACTCATCGCGGAAGAAATGCAGATGCGGTACGCTGCGCATACGCAAACGTTTAGCCAGCAGTGAACGCACGAAACCTTTTAATTCTTCCAGCTGTTTGGTGTGCGCTTTCGCCTCTTCTTCCTCAGCACCATAAATAGAGATGAAGATTTTGGCGTGCGCCAGATCGCGTGATACTTCAACGTCTGCCACGGTGATAAGAGGCATTTCGCCCACACGATGTTTATATTCATTTTGCAGAATGCTGGCAACTTCTTTGTGAACCTGTTGCGCCACTCTGTCTGTACGAGAAAATTCCCGTGCCATATTCGACTCCTCATGCCTGAAAATACGATACGGACAAAAACGGGGGCTGCTGCCCCCGCTTTAATCAATATGCCCTAACAGGACTAAATTTGACGGGCAACCTCGATGACTTCGAAGACCTCGATTTGGTCGCCAACTTTAACGTCATTATAGTTCTTAACGCCGATACCACATTCCATGCCGTTACGAACTTCTTGTACGTCGTCTTTAAAGCGACGCAGTGATTCGAGTTCACCTTCATAGATAACAACGTTATCACGAAGTACACGGATTGGGTTGCTGCGCTTCACGTTACCTTCGGTAACCATACAACCAGCGATCGCGCCCAGTTTCGGTGACTTAAACACGTCACGAACTTCAGCCAGACCAATGATTTCTTGACGGAATTCAGGAGCAAGCATACCGCTCATTGCCGCTTTCACTTCGTCAATCAGGTTATAGATAACGCTGTAGTAACGCAGGTCAATTTCTTCACCTTCAATCACGCGGCGTGCAGTTGCATCGGCACGTACGTTGAAGCCAAGAATAATCGCGCCTGACGCTGCCGCCAGGGTGGCGTCAGTTTCGGTGATACCACCTACACCACTACCCACAATGTTTACTTTTACTTCAGCAGTTGACAGTTTCAGCAGTGATTCAGAAATCGCTTCCACAGAACCTTGTACGTCCGCTTTCAGAACAATGTTCAGTTCGCTCACGTCACCGGCTTCCATGTTCGCAAACATGTTTTCCAATTTCGCTTTCTGCTGACGGGCCAGTTTCAGTTCACGTTTCTTCTGATGACGCTTACCAGCAACTTCACGGGCTTTACGCTCGTCTTGTACCACAACAGCATCTTCACCGGCTACAGGAACACCTGACAGACCCAGTACCTCTACAGGTGTAGAAGGGCCAGCCACTTTCAGCTCGATACCGTTTTCGTCACGCATGGCACGAACACGACCGTATTCTTCACCACAAAGCAGAATGTCACCAGACTTAACTTCACCTTCCTGAACCAGTACAGAAGCAATCGGACCACGACCTTTATCCAGACGGGATTCGATAACCAGACCACGTCCTGGGCCATTTGGCACAGCTTTCAGGTCAAGTACTTCAGCCTGCAGGCTGATGGCTTCCAGCAGGTCGTCAACGCCCATACCGGTTTTCGCCGATACGTTAACGAACTGGTGCTCACCGCCCCACTCTTCAGAAATAACTTCCAGCTGTGAAAGTTCGGTTTTCACACGGTCCGGATCAGCGGATTCTTTATCCATTTTGTTTACAGCAACAATCAGAGGTACACCTGCCGCTTTCGCGTGCTGTACCGCTTCTTTTGTTTGCGGCATAACGCCATCGTCTGCTGCAACCACCAGGATAACGATATCTGTTGCGGTAGCACCACGCGCACGCATTGCGGTAAACGCGGCGTGTCCAGGTGTATCCAGGAAACAAATCTCACCGTTATCGGTTTCGACTTTATAAGCACCAATGTGCTGGGTAATACCACCGGCTTCACCCGCGGCCACTTTGGCACGACGAATGTAGTCAAGCAGAGAGGTTTTACCGTGGTCAACGTGACCCATGATGGTGACAACTGGTGCACGGGTAATTTTCTCACCCGTGCTGGCATCTGCCATCAATTCATCTTCAAGGGCGTTATCATTAACCAGTTCGTACTTGTGACCCATTTCTTCAATCACAAGTGTGGCTGTGTCTTGATCAAGAACCTGGTTGATGGTGGCCATTTCGCCCATTTTCATCATGGTCTTGATAACTTCGTTAGACTTCACTGCCAAACGGTTTGCCAATTCACCGACGGTGATAGTGGCACCCAATTTAACAATGCGCTCTACAGGTTGTGCTGGTTTGTTGAAACCTTGCTTCAAATGCTCTCCCGCGTTTTTTCTGGACTTCTTACGACGTCGCGAAGAACGCTCTACCTGCATATCTTCTTCGTCTTCAGCTTCCTGTGCATATCGGTTAGAGTGCATGTGAACTTCGGCAGCCTCATCGCGCTTACGACGTTCTTCCTCTTCCTTCCAGCGACGCTCGTTTTCTTCTGCCAGCTTGCGCGCTTCTTCAGCGGCACGCTTGGCTTCTTCTTCAAGCTTCTTCTTAGCTTCTTCTTCTTGCTGCTTACGCAGGCGCTCTTCTTCTTTACGGGCTTCTTCCTGAGCAGCTCGTTCTTCTGGGCTTAGTTCAGGTTCTTCCTGTGCAGATTCTTTACGCGCTTTCTCTTCAGCAGCCTTACGAGCACGCTCTTCTTCCGCTTTTTTCTTCGCTTCAGCTTCTACACGTGCTTTTTCTTCAGCAACCTTACGGGCCGCTTCTGCTGCAGCTTCTTCAGCCGCTTTCTGTTCTGCTTCCAGACGAGCACGTTCAGCTTCTAAACGTGCCTCTTCTTCCGCGGCTTTCTGCTCGTCAACTTCACTACGTTTCACGTAGGTGCGCTTCTTACGCACTTCAACTTTTACAGATTTAGATTTACCAACACTCAGAGTGCTCGTGGTTTTACGCTGCAATGTCATGCGCGTTGGCTCACCCGCTGCTGCATTACCGTGCTGCTTACTCAGGTGATCAAGAAGCTGACGCTTCTCGTCTTCTGTTACTGAGTCGTTTACAGCTTTAGTGATACCGGCATCTTTAAACTGGGTTACCAGTCGGTCAACGGTTGTTCCAATGTCGCTGGCGAGCTTTTCAATAGATACTTCTGCCATCTTAGTATTTTTCCCCTTATTGACCTTCTTCTTCACCAAACCAGACGATATTCCGTGCCGCCATAATCAATTTTCCGGCGTCTTCTTCGGTCAGTCCTTCGATATCACTGATATCATCTGTTCCCTGCTCAGCCAGCTCTTCAAGGTCAGTAATTCCACGGCTAGCAAGGATATAGGCAATGTTCTTGTTCATACCGTCAAGGTTCAGCAACGCTTCTGTTGGCTCGGCGCCTTCCAGTGTCTCTTCATTAGCAAGAGCACGGGTAGTCAGCGCGGCACGTGCGCGGTTTCGCAGTTCTTCAACGGTGTCTTCATCGAGGCCATCAACGGCCAGTAATTCGCTAACAGGTACATACGCCACTTCTTCCAGTGTGCTGAAACCTTCGCTAGCCAGTAATTCTGCAAAATCTTCGTCGATGTCGAGACCTTCAACGAAAACCTGAAGCACTTTTGCAGTTTCTTCTTCGTGCTTCTTGTTCAGATCTGCCACTGTCATGACGTTCAGATCCCAGCCGGTAAGTTGACTGGCTAATCGTACGTTCTGACCGCTTCGGCCAATCGCTTGTGCTAAGTTGTCTTGTTCAACGGCGACGTCCATCATGTGGCTGTCTTCGTCAACAACAATAGAGGCAACTTCAGCCGGCGCCATTGCATTGATAACGAACTGTGCAGGGTTTTCATCCCACAACACGATATCAACACGCTCGCCACCCAGTTCACCCGATACCGCCTGTACACGCGAGCCACGCATACCTACGCAAGCACCAACAGGGTCGAGACGTTTATCGTTTGTCTTCACGGCGATTTTCGCACGAGAACCCGGATCGCGAGCTGCAGATTTAATTTCCAGTGTCTCTTCCGCAATTTCTGGTACTTCCAGACGGAACAGTTCAACCAGCATGTCAGGGTGCGTACGGCTAATAAACAGCTGTGCGCCACGTGCTTCTGGACGAATCACATAAAGCAGGCCGCGAACACGGTCACCCGGACGGAAGGTCTCGCGAGGCAGCATATCGTCACGGTAAATAACACCTTCAGCGTTGTTTCCTAGGTCGATGATGATGTTGTCACGGTTTACTTTCTTAACGGTACCGGTTACCAGTTCACCGACTTTGTCTTCGTATTCAGCAACCATTTGCGCACGCTCGGCTTCACGTACTTTCTGTACGATGACCTGTTTTGCGGTTTGCGTAGTAATACGGTCGAATTTAATAGATTCAATCTGTTCTTCTACGTAATCGCCCAGCTGTGCGTCAGGATCGTCAACCTGTGCGGCAGACAGCGACATTTCCGCGTAAGGGTTTTCCTGCTCATGGTCATCAGCAACAACCAACCAACGGCGGAACGTATCGAAATCACCGCTAGTACGGTTGATGCTCACGCGCACTTCGATCTCGCCTTCATTTTTCTTTTTGGTCGCGCTAGCGATTGCGTATTCCAGTGCTTCAAAGATCTTTTCTCTAGGCACTTGTTTTTCATTTGAAACGGCTTCTGCCACTAACAAAATTTCTTTATTCATTTTCGCCTCACTGATGCTTTCTTACGCCGAAAGCGGGTGCTGTTCCATTAGTCAAATGTGGGAACAATGTTTGCTTTTTCGATATTCGCCACAGCTAACTGGAACTGCTGGCCATCCACTTCTACGTTGATCATGCCATTCTCACATGACAACAACTTTCCTTTGAAATTACGTCGGTCGTTCATAGGTACCGTTAGACGTACCTGAACAACTTCACCGAGAGACTGTTCATAATGCTTCTCTTTGAACAGCGGGCGATCCATACCCGGAGAAGAAATTTCCAGGTTGTATTCCGTATTGATGGGGTCTTCAACATCAAGAATTGCACTTGCCTGGTAACTGACTTCGGCACAATCGTCTACAGTTATGCCATTTTCGTGATCAATGAAAACGCGCAGAATAGAATGTTTTCCGGCACGTACAAATTCAACGCCCACTAATTCATAACCCAGTGCTTCTACACCCGGCTCAAGCATCTCGGTCAGTTTATCTTCAAGCTTTGCCAATCCTTACCTCCAAAAACGAAAAAAGGGCATAAAGCCCAACTACCTGATTTGTCTGTTATCTTTACTCAACAAATCAGTTTAAAAACAACAAAAAGCCCCGGACCAGCGGGGCTTTTTGCATGAATCTGAACCCTGTCTGCCAACGGCAGTTGCAAACGATACAGGTTTAACTACGTTATAATTGTAGAAAAGTTTGCAAATTTAGTTAGGCGTATACCGCTAAACTGCGTTTCCGGTAAGCCCGCTGACTAACTAATTGTGGCGCATTATACTGGCACTCTGGCCAGATATCAACTCAGTAAAGGCATTGGATCGTCATCTTTCCAGCGTTCGCGAATTTCCAGGATTTGGTCGAGGCACTGTTCGAGTAACGGAACCAGCGCCGGGTCGAAATGAATACCGCTTTGCGATCGTATAAAATCCAAGGTTTTATCTACGGGCCATGCTTCTTTGTAAGGTCGACGACTGGTTAACGCATCGAATACATCCGCGATGGCAACTATTCGTCCTTCAATTGGAATATCCTCGCCCGCCAGGCCACCAGGATAACCGCTTCCATCCCATTTTTCATGATGCGTGAGCGCCACATCACGTGCCAGCTTCAATAATTCGGTGTCGGCATCACCAAGGATTTCAGCACCAATTTGCGGGTGTGTCTTCATGATTTCGAACTCGGAATCGGTCAGCTTACCTGGTTTAAGCATGATGCTGTCTGGAATGCCTATTTTACCAATATCATGCATGGGCGCGGCATGTAAAAGCATATCCGCACGGGCTTCGGAAAACCCATACGCCCGTGCAATCACCTTAGAATAGTGGCTCATGCGCATCACATGCATGCCTGTTTCGTTATCTTTATATTCCGCAGCTCGACCTAAACGCTGAATTACTTGCAACCGGGTACGTCTTAGTACATCGGCCTGAACAAGAGAAAGGTGGGTCTTCACCCGCGCAAGTACCACAGGTGGTGAGATTGGCTTGGTGATGTAATCTACGCCGCCCACAGCAAAGCCTTCCGCTTCATCAGTAGCTTCACTCAATGCAGTAACAAAAATAACCGGGATAGATTTAAGCACAGGATGTTTTTTTAAATGCGTACATGCCTGGAAACCTGTCATTTCCGGCATCATCACGTCCATCAAAATAAGATCGGGTTGTTGTTTTTCTGCCAACTTAATGGCTTCGTCACCGCTTTTAGCAAAATAAAGCGTGTAATCTTTCGATAGCAACTGCTTTAGCACCCGTAGATTAACCGGTTCATCATCCACAAGCAGTAAGCGTGGTTTATCTGTACCGTTAGTCATAGTCTATTCCTGTTTCTTCAAGCTTCTCAATGAGCTCGTTTATACGCACTACAGCGCGTTCGAATTCAAAGTCGTCCATATCCTGCAAAATGCACTGTACCTGTACATTATAGCTGCCAAAATAATGCCCTTCACAGTAAGCAACAATAGTTTCGTCAAACTGATTTTGCTGAGCCGAATCAAGTAATGAGGCTAAAATTCGCTTTAATGCCCCTTTATTGACTTCTTCTAAGGCCTCTTCTTGGGTGGGCGCTGTCTGTTGCGCTAATTGATTTTCCACTTCTCTTAAGGCTGCCTTTAAGGTGGGAATATCTTCAGCTGACAAATGGTCGTTACGGGCATTGCGCTCAAATTCACCTGCTACGTTCATCACTCTGACCAACCCAAGGTTACCACTCACTCCTTTCATGCCGTGTAAATGACTGATTACTTGCTCCATGTCTTCTACCACCAGGCACTGTACCAACTGGGTGAGTATCTCTGACGCGGTAGACAGGAAACGACGAATTTCTCGCTCTAATGTAACTTTATCGCCCCAAAGCTGCGTTCCCCGTCTAAAATCAATTACGCTATTTGGGTCGCTGTCTGTTGCGTCAGTGGCTTCTGCAACCGTTGTGTATTCGAACCCGAGTACCCGGGCAATTTCAGCAACAAGTGTGGGAAAATCGATGGGCTTATTGGCAAAACCTTCCATGCCCGCGTTTTGCGCATCCAGTTTATCTTGCACCAACACACTTGCAGTAAGGGCGATAATTGGAAGCTGTTTCAAACCTTTCGCCTGCTCCCACTCCCGCCGGTTTGCAGCAGCTGTCAGACCATCCATAACCGGCATTTGGAGGTCCATGAGCACCACATCAAAATTGCCGGTTTTCATTTTTTCAAATGCCAATTTGCCGTTTTCAGCAAAATCCACACTGTGGCCGGCGCGGTTAAGCAACAAGCTAATCAGATCAACGTTTTGTGATATGTCGTCGACCACCAGAACATGCAGCGGCGGAAGGTCAATAGACGCCACCTGAGTCACCTGCTCCTGCTCGCTTACCGGGGTAATTGGTAGACGAAAAGTAAAGTTTGTTCCTCTGCCCTGTTCACTGGATACTTGAATATCTCCACCCATGAGTTCTACCAGTTGTTTACAAATGGTAGTGCCCAAACCGGTGCCGCCGTATTTTCTGCTCATCGATGCATCAGCCTGAGCAAATGCATCAAATACACGACTCAATTGTTCTTCGGTCATGCCGATACCGCTATCAGACACAGAGAACTCAACCCCGTTCTCTTGGGGATGAACACTCAGCGTAATTTCACCGTGTGCGGTAAATTTCACAGCATTACTGATTAGATTATTCAATACTTGGCGGAGCCTTTCCGGCACACCATAATAGTAATCACTCAGCAAAGGCGAAACGCTGACTTGCAGATCCAACCCTTTGCGTTTCGCATCTAACCAATAAGTTGAAATTACCGTGTCGATTTCCTCAGAAATGGCAAAATTTCTATAATCCAGCTCTAGCTTTCCTTTATCAAGCTTGGCACTGTCGAGAATATCATTCAGTAAATGAAGCAACGAACGGGCCGAACGGTTTATCGTAGTCAGGTGTTTGTGCTGGCCATCTGTTAGCTTTTCATCCAGCAAAATATCACTAAAACCAATGATGGCATTCATGGGAGTACGAATTTCATGACTCATATTCGCCAGGAAACTTGCTCGAGACGCCGCGGCTTCTTCAGCTTCATTTTTGGCATCCCGTAGTGCGACTTCCATTTCCTTACGGGAAGTTATATCCATAATAAAGCCGTCAACCCAACTTACTTCATTATCAGCGTTGTCGACAATAGACCCATATTCGCGCATCCATTTGGTTTCACCATCACGGTCAATAAGCCGGTATTCCACATAAAATTCGCTATCAGTTTGTCGAGCAGCCTGATAGGCCGCTTTATCGTCAGGATGTACTAGATCAAAAAGGTTGATGCGTTCATCTTCACGGGTAAAGGCATCTGTGGTATAGCCAGTAATTTCCTCAATGGCATTGTTCACAAATACCAGAGGCATACCCTCAGAATTCAAACTGCGATAAGCAATGCCAGGAATATTGCTGAAGAACGAACGGAAACGCGCCTCATTGTCGCGAATGGTTTTTTCCATCTGCATTCGCTCGCGATTATCCGACATATTAATCACGAACAAATGTTGCTCACCCAATTGGGTGTGTCCGATCCCAATTCTTACGGGAACCGGTTGAGAATGGTTATCCAGGGCATATAAATCTTTACTGAAACGGGACGACTGCTTTTGCTGCGAAGATTGGATTTTTGCGAAAAAGCGGGAATCAAAGGTCTGCTCTTCAGATTTTTCCATGAGTGAAGCGAAAGGTTGGCCAATAAGCATCGACTCGTCCCAGCCCAATATTCTGCTCACCGCTTTGTTCATATTAAGGATAGTGCCCAGGCTATTTACCGTAATAATGCCGTCGATTGCGGTATCCATAAGCGCAACCTGGGTGCGTCGGCTGTTTTCCGCTTTTTGCGAAATATCCATATAGCGAAACAAGGAAGTAACACCAATAACTACGCCGATGATGACTAAGGTGAAGAAACTCACATAACCTGCCAGCACATAGGAAATACTCTGATCTTGCATGCTGGACTCAAACCCTGGTGGTGCGACAAAACGGGCTGCGGCCATGCCGGTATAATGCATGGCAGTAATCGCACAACCCATCACCACACTGGCAATAACCCGGGTGCCTTTGAAGCCCTTTGCCATAGCGATGCGTTTGAGCCCGAATTTAATCCACAGAGCTAACATAGCCAGTGAAACGGCCACGACAATTGAAAGGCTAAACATGGGCAGGTTGTAACGAAGAAGCGGTGCCATTTCCATCGCAGCCATGCCTGAATAATGCATGGCGCCAATACCACTGCCAACAAGCACACCACCCACCAACACTTGAACGAAGCGAACCTGCCGGCGAGTCAGGCTTCGCAACGCAACGTACGCCGCCAACATGCCAGGGATGAAAGACAGAAACGTGGTTTTAGTATCGTAGGAAATTGGCGTACACAATTCGAAAGCAAGCATGCCAATAAAATGCATCGCCCAAATGCCGCCGCCTAAAGCGAGACTGCCTAACGCAAGTAAGATTGCCTTGCGTTTACGGTTGACTGATTGCGCGGCCTGCCCTGCCACCAGAAAAGCCATATAAGACGCAAATATTGAGATGCTTATAGAAAGCACCATAAGTGAAGGGGAGTATTCGCCAGTGAGTAAAAGTGAAGATTCAGGAATGACGAAAAACGACATCAGCCATTCGAGCATAGGGCGCCCTGTTATTGTTATTTATCTATGGTAAGACTAGCAGGTATTTATTCTGTCTCAAATCATTGATTATGCAAATGAGACGGATGCCGCAACTGAAGCGATTATTTTTCAGATGTGAATTAAAAAAACTCACTGCGGGCGCAAAAAAGAAAGTGGGTTTGGAATTGCGAATATGTTTATAGAAAACTAAGAAAGGTATTTGGTTGCGGGAGCAGGATTTGAACCTACGACCTTCGGGTTATGAGCCCGACGAGCTACCAGACTGCTCCATCCCGCGTCCGAAAAGGGGTCTTATCTTTAATTACGAATTGGTTGCGGGAGCAGGATTTGAACCTACGACCTTCGGGTTATGAGCCCGACGAGCTACCAGACTGCTCCATCCCGCGTCCGTAAAAGATAAGTCTCAACAAGTAATTAGGAATTGGTTGCGGGAGCAGGATTTGAACCTACGACCTTCGGGTTATGAGCCCGACGAGCTACCAGACTGCTCCATCCCGCGTCCGAATTACTCCATTAGCTTGGCTGGATATTTCCGCCTCGCCGTTGAGTGGTGCGTATTATACATACGCACGTTACCTTGGCAAGGGATCGCATCATTTATATTTCATTTTATTGACTGAATGGACAATAAACCAGCATACCGCTCAAACTCCCGCCAATTCAGGCGAGTAGACTCTCCATTTTTGCTGCCAATTTAAAGTCGAGTTCCGAAATTCCACCTGCATCGTGAGTGGTTAACGCCACATCAACCCGGTTATATACATTAAACCACTCCGGATGGTGTTTAAGCTTCTCTGCCCAAATGGCCACTTCCGTCATCCAACCAAATGCTCTGATAAAATTACGAAAGATGAAGGATTTTGTTAGTTTGCCATCTTGCAGGATCCACTTTTTATCTTCAGATAAAGACGAATTTAAATCTTTAAGCGCGTTATTTACTTCATCAACATTCAATTTTGCCGTCATATTCACCTCCGTTATCATTGCTTCTACTTTCCTCTCAACGCCCCGTAGATACAAGCCTTGAAGATAATTAATCTAACCCATTCAGTGGATTAGCTTCTTTACACTGCCCTACTTTTGGTTATAACTCCTAATACCTATGTGTCGCTCAAATGCTTTTCTCGTCACCGGAAAATAGGTTTACTAGATAGCGAACAAACAACACCACTTTATTTTAATAACAATTACTAACGAGTACTTAACCATGTTGAAAACTGTTAAAACTTCTCTGATCGTAGCTTCAATGGCATTTGGTTTTTCTGGCGCTGCGCAAGCAGATATTAATGAAGCATTAGCGAATATCTGTACTATCGTGCAAGCCGATGATAAAGGTGAATTGCGTAAAAAAATGCGCCTAGTGGAATCAGATTACCGTTTGAAGCTTCGCGACTACTATTCAGGCGTCACCTGCAGCGGCAACAGCCTGATCAGAACAGCATTTGCTAACAATGCCGTTGAAGCAGGTACGCTGCTCGTGAAAAAAATGCCTAAAAGCGACTTGTCTGCGCCAGAAGCCGATGGCAAAACGCTGCAAGCCTGGGTGAACGAATCAGGTTATCAAGCCAGCCCAATCGCTGAAGAGTTAACCAAGCGCCTGTAACAAATATGCTATTTCTATAACCATTTCAACATGGTTGCAGGCTTGAGCCTGCACTCAAAAAGCGGCCCCTGGCCGCTTTTTTTCATAGTCCTGGCGAATTAGGTTTTGCACCTTATACCTAAGTATTACCGCGCTTCTTTTACCAATGACGGTTGTGGTGTTTACTTATTAGCGAACAAACAACCCCCTTTTTAAACCATTATTCTCTGAGGAATTAACCATGTTGAAAATTGTTAAGACTTCCCTTCTGATTGCTGCTACCGGTCTGGGATTCGCAGGCACAGCGCACGCAGATATCAACGACGCACTTGCTAACATTTGTACCATTGTACAGGCTGACGACAAGGGCGAGCTGCGTAAGAAAATTCGTTTAGTCGAGTCTGACTACCGCTTAAAGCTCCGTGATTACTATTCAGGCGTAACCTGCGGTGGCAACAGCCTGATTCGTACCGCGATTATGAGTAACGCGGTTGAGACCGGCACCTTATTAGTTAAGAAAATGCCCAAGAGTGATTTAGGGTCGCCGGAAACTGACGGTAAGACGCTTCAAGCATGGGTGAGTGAAACAGGTCATCAAGGCAGTCCAATTGCTGCCGAACTGGCAAAGCGTCTCTAATCGTTAAGCGCAACGCCACTACCATTTCAACATGGTAACAGGTTTAACACCTGTACTTTGAAAGCGGCGATAACGCCGCTTTCTTTTTTTGGAATGAACATAAAACAAAGATAACTTATTGAATTTTAGTTAATTGATGCCATGGCAGTATATTCCTACATACCTTGGTATTAGCTTTAGCCTTTATTTGCGTTGTTAACTAATCTTTAATTACAGCCGAACAAACAACATCTTCCTCAGGCGTCCAAAGCGCTTTTTAAAAAAGGTGAGTCAATGAATAAACTAACTAAAATTGTTTTACTAAACGCATTGCTCTTGGCCTGTGCAACCGCCTCTGCAAACATGGGAACATCTGCTGACGCGGCAACAACCACTGCCAACCCGATTGAGAAAAAAGCCCGCTCAGGACTAGACATTAACTTCCAGCGCGTACTTTCGGCTAAATCGCTGCCAAATGAAAATTCGCTAAGTGCTGCAGACGCATTACAAAGCAGCGAAAAATCCCGCCTGTTTAAGAAACTACCAGACCATCTTGTTGCGGCAAATCCGTAGCAAGTTCACCAGGGAGGGTGACACCTTCAACATGGTACGCAGAGTAAAATCTGCATCTCCGCGGCCCACTTGTTGGGCCGCATCTTATTAGGCCTCTTGCGCTCTTCTCATCCGCTTACCTCGCAGACTCTAGTCATATAACCACCGCTTTCCATGAGCGTTACTTTTCTTACTTCATTTACATTTATATACAACTTTAGCTTTGTATGACTTTTATCGGTCACAAATCCCGATTACAATTCGTCGCGAATTTTCGGCGCTTCGTCATGGATGTAAGACGACTCGGCATTTTCAATGGAATGAGCGACATAAAATAAAAACACTCGAAAGGATACGCTCATGTCATCAGTGACATACTCAATCCCTTTTTCATTTTCAACTGTTGCTCTTGCGCTATGCATGCATTCCGGTATCGCTGTAGCGGCAACAACAGAAGTCGACGACAAGAAAAAAGAACATCCGTTAGAACGGATTGAGGTTACCGCACAGAAGAGAACGCAGGATCTTCAGGATGTGCCTGTTGCACTTACGGTGGTATCTGGCACCGATATCGCAGAAAGCGTGTCTCTGGATATCTATGATCTACAAGGCTATGTTCCCGCTTTTCAAGCATTTCAAAGCCAAAGTGCAACAAACTCCAGTTTTTCTGTGCGTGGCATAGGCACATCATCGCAAAATTTTGGCTTTGAATCTTCTGTCGGGCTTTATGTTGATGGCGTCTACCGTTCACGTCAGAATGCAGTCATAAACGATTTGGTGGATATCGACGCAGTTGAAATTCTGCGCGGTCCTCAAGGCACGTTATTTGGCAAAAATACACCGGCAGGTGCCGTGGTTTTCCGCAGCAAGGCAGCAACTTTTGAAAATGGCGATGGCTTTGTCAGTGGTACACTGGGCAGTGACAACCTGTATCGCTTAAGTGGTGCCACTTCTATTAACCTTGTTGACGATAGACTTGCTGCACGCGTATCAGGTTTCACCACCCAGCGGGATGGTTGGATTGACGATGTAAACCTCGGGCCTAATACGATTAATAACAGAGACCGTTCAGGTGTGCGGTTACAAGCCCTATATACGCCGAATGAAGATGTAAGCATTCGCGTTATCGCCGATTATGCAGAGCTCGATGAGCATTGTTGCGGGGCACTAACACTGCAAAGCAATACTGTCGCCAATGATATTGCTGGCAAATTTGGATCTGATGCGCTGCTTATGATGCCGCCCGTCAGTGCCACTTTATTCGGTGGCGACTCTTTTTACGACTACACCACAGCCCTGTCCGCCCTACCTGTTTCAGCAATGACCGACAAAGGGCTTTCTGCCGAAGTAAATTGGCAAATATCCAACACGCTACTTGTCACATCAGTCAGTGGCTGGCGCAGCTTTGACAGCCTCGACACTACCGATACCGACTTTACCGATGCAGATATGCTCAGCACCACAAACGATGCGGGTCAGCAAGCGTTTTCCCAAGAACTCCGGGCAACGTACAGTCGAGATTCGGTAACCGTAATAGGTGGACTCTATTATTTCAGTCAAAATCTCGGACTAAACTTTGATATCACCACTGGCGAAGAATTTCCGTTATTTTTTGCGGCCTCGGCAACAGAACTCACGCCGCTGATAGAGGGGCTCAATGGTCTTAGCGCTGCTAGTGGCGGCTTGATCGCGCCTGCAGCTCCAGCCACCCCGGCAAACACGCAGTTCGCCCATACTGCCTATCAGGAACAAGACAGCATAGCCGTATTTGGCCAGAGTGACTGGCAATTTACCGAGCATTTCACCCTTACTACGGGATTACGCTACACCCGCGAAGAGAAAACCCTGGTGGGTCGCTACACTGAACAAGGGCCGGGTATCAATGGTTTACCACTTGACCCTGCGCTGCTCCCCAATCCCACACTGGCCGGCGCAGCCCTTGGTGGGATTGCGCAGGCGTTGGCAAGCGGTATTCAACCGGAATTGTCACAATTAGCCGCCCTCGCGCCCTTTCAACAAGCTGGATGGGGTTACTTTTTCCTTGGCACTGCCTCCGTGCTGCCGCGAACAGCTCTGGATGAAAGCCGTAAAGACAACCAAATCACGGGCACAGTAAAACTGAGCTGGCAGCCCGACAATGACCGCCTGTACTACGCCAGTGTCGGCACCGGGTTTAAATCTGGCGGTATGAATACCGACCGTATTGCCGAAGGACTGGATCCGCAATTTAATGCCGAAAAAGCCACCGCGTTTGAAGTGGGCTTGAAGCAAGACATCGACGCACTGAATTTACGTATCAATGCCGCAGCACATCACACCCGCATTGATGACTTCCAGGCATCGACCTTTACCGGATTTGGCTTCAACCTGCAAAATGCTGGCGACCTGAGTACCAAAGGTTTTGAACTGGAAATAATTTGGTTTCCTACCACAGACACCCGGCTAGGCGTGAACATGGCCAGAACCTTAGCCACATTCGACAAGTTTGAAAAAGGCACTTGCTGGGTAGCCTATAGTTGGCACACGGGCATCGATGATCCCGGTCGCCCCTCAGCTGATGCCCCCTACTGTTCTCGTACGGGAGACAGACTGGGTTTTGAACCTGAAACAACCATTGGCGTCAATCTTGAGCACACTATCAACATCGGCGCCTATCCATTCTTGCTGGCGTTGGATTATCAGTATACGGGTGATTTGTACCTCGACGACTCCAACGATCCTTACAAACATGTGGACAGCTTCGATATCGTTAACGCCCGTATAAACATGAACATACCGCAATGGGATATGGACGTGACACTATGGGGCCGCAACGTGTTAGACGAAGAGTACATTGCCCGCAATGGCTTCGATGTACCCGTGCAAGCCGGTAAGCTAATGGCTTACCCAGGTCAGCCAGCGTCTTACGGGATTACCTTGCGAAAAGCCTTTTAATTACAGATTCATCGAGCTTGTTAATGCGCACTGCTAGTCACGCTGGCAGTGCTTTTTTTGTGCGCTAATTTTCGAACTGCGAATTCCTTACAACATTCTGCAAAATATTGAATCAGATCAATTTTTGCCTGCTAGCCGGTGGTTATACTTTCTGGGTATTCAAAGACAAACCGGAAAAAGCATGGCTATCAGCGAACTCTTCGACCCCGCACGTATGCAAAAATACAATATCAACGGGCCTCGATACACCTCTTACCCTACAGCCCTTGAATTCGGTGAAATCACGCATTCGTCACCGGTTGAGCATGCATTATCGCAGTCGAAGGCACGAAGCGTTTCGCTTTATCTGCACATTCCGTTTTGTCATAGCCTTTGCTATTACTGTGGCTGTAATAAAGTGGTTACCCGTCATAGTGAAAAAGCTGATCGCTACTTAGATTATCTTGCCAAGGAAATGGCAATCCGCTCAGCCGCTTTTGCGGGTAGAAAAGTGGAACAAATTCACTTAGGCGGCGGCACACCGAGCTTCCTCAGTGAACGCCAACAAACGCGTTTAATGACACTAATAAAAGCCAATTTTGATGTGATCGATGATGCCGAAATCGGAATTGAAATAGATCCTCGCCGGGTAATGCCGCAATACCTCAAACACTTAGCCAACCTGGGATTTAATCGGCTGAGCATTGGCGTACAAGATACCGATTACAAAGTACAAGACGCTATCAACCGGGTACAAAGTACATCTCATATTGCCCACTTGGTGGACTACGCCAGAGCCGTGAATTTTAAATCAGTGAACCTAGATTTGATTTATGGCCTGCCCCACCAGACACCAGATACCTTTGCCACAACACTTGCTGCGGTTAAAGCCATGCAACCAGAGCGAATTAGCTTATTCAGCTATGCCCATTTACCCACACGCTTTGCGGCTCAACGTAAAATTAGGGGTGAATGGCTGCCCAAACCTGCGGAAAAAACTGCACTTATGAAGCAAGCTGTGGAAAGCCTTACCCGAATTGGCTATGAACTGATTGGCATGGATCACTTTGCACTGCCCGACGACGAACTCGCCGTTGCTCAGCGCAATGGAGAACTACACCGTAATTTCCAAGGCTACACCACCCGTGGTGATTTAGATTTACTGGGATTGGGCGTATCTTCCATTAGCGCCATTGGTAATGCGTATCTGCAAAACCCGAAAACCTTAAACGACTATTATGGTCAGTTAGATAGTCAACAGGAGCTAGCCCATCGCGGATTATTTCTGTCGGCATCTGACATGTTGCGGGGCTATGTGATTCAGCAACTCATGTGCAACCTGTTTTTGTGTTTTGGCGAGGTGGAAAAGCGTTTCGCCATTGATTTCACCCATCACTTTGCCGCTGAGTTGGAGGCATTGAAAGAATTTGCTGAGGACGGTTTACTGAAGATAACCGCTGACGGGATCACTGTACTCCCTTCAGCCAGGCTGTTCATACGTATTATCTGTATGACATTTGACGCTTACCTAAAAGACACGGCGCACCAGCACCGTTATTCACGGGTGATTTAATTTGTCTATCGAAGTTTAAAGCGAGCGGTGACGGTTTCCCCCACTTTAAAGTGCAGGCGCTCCTGCGATAGCTGACTGATAAGTGCAAATATCTGCGTCTGTCCGGTTTTAAGTGTGAACATTAATTGCCCGTCTTGGCTGTCGGAAATGCCTTCAATGACGCTTTCCAAGCCGTTCACAATTGATGAAGCATTCGCTGCTTCGCGATCGACGCTGATATCTCTGGCGTCGATGGTGAGCATGGCTTCATTGCCATCAATAACCGGGAAGCGACCGTAAATCAGCTGTCCTTCACAGCGTATGGCATAGCAATTTTGCTCTTCCAGATGCGCTTCGAGCTTTCCAGTAAATACGGAGAAGCGTTGTTCAAAGCCGGGTAATTGTGAAGTCAGTTCAGCCAACACATTGTCGCTTGGCCCTTGATGAACAATGGTTCCCGCATCCATCCAGGCCATATAGTCGGTGTACAACGCCAGTTCTCGTAGATCGTGAGAAACCATCAAAATCTTCAATCCACCACGGCTCAGTGTGGCAAGATATTTCAGTACTTCATGTTTCAGACTGTCATCGAGTGCACTCACCGGTTCATCTAACAATAAAATAGCCGGCGAATTGAGGATGGCGCGCGCGATAGCCACCCGTTGGGCTTCTCCTCCGGATAACGTCTCTGGCATACGCGTCATGAGATGATGACATTTGCAACCCAACACCACCTCATCGAAATGATGGGTTTGCTGTTTAGCAAAGTCTGCTGCCAATAAGAGATTTTGACCTACCGATAAATGGGGAAATAACAAGCTGTCCTGAAAAACCAGTCCAGTACGAACCCGGGCAATGCGCAGCGCGTCCCACTGTCCGTTCACCTTAGCAGCACGACTAAGTCCAGCAAGGCAGCGCAAAAGCGTAGACTTGCCCGCCCCCGACGGACCGCTTAGCCCCACGAATCTGGCACTGGCAGGGAAATCTAACCGAACACCCAGGCTAAGGTTGTCGCCGGTTGTATTAACTACGACTTCCATGCTGTCACCCCGTTGCGGTTATAGCGGTACAACAGCGCCATCAATAGGAATGAAAACACCAATAAGCCAAACGCTAACGCGTGCGCCTTACCGTACTCCATGGCTTCCACGTGCTCGAACAGCGCGATAGACAATACCTGCGTTTCGCCAGGAATGTTGCCACCAATCATGAGAACCACACCAAATTCGCCCACTGTATGAGCAAAGCTCAAGCCCAGCGCCACCATAAAGGCTGGCTTACAAATTGGCATAATGATGCGGCGGAAGCGGGACCATTTCGACATGCCCATGGTGCGCGCCACATCAATGTATCGGTTATCCAGTTGAAGGAAACTCGCGTAAAGCGGTTGTACTGCAAACGGTAAAGAATAAATTAGTGAGCCGATCACTAGCCCGGCAAATGAAAACGCCAATTGCTCACCAGTAATAAGCTGCCAAAGTTCTCCTGCGACGGCATTCGGAGAAAAAACCACCAGCAGATAAAATCCCAGAACGGTGGGCGGTAATACAAGCGGTAACGCGACGACAGCAAGCACCAGGTTTTTCGCTTTGTGTTGCCAACGCGACAACTTCCAGGCCAGCGGCGTTGCAATAAGCATCAATAACACACTGGTGAAAAGCGCCAATTTCAGCGTTAGCCAGATAGCGTCAATATCGCTTTGCATTTATCGGCACCTACCTTTTACCGGCTGATTGGTATCCCCAATCCATGAGGCTTTTTTGCACCTTTGCAGAAAGGAGATATTGCATAAAGCGGCGGGCGGCATACGGATGCTCGCTGTCTTTGATGACCACCATTTTCTGAACGATTGGCGCATGAAAATCATCAGGAATGAGCAGATAAGGATAATTGCTGCGCTTAACCAGCGACCAGGCGACAAACGCATCATCCACATTGCCCGACGTAAAATACTGATACGTCTGCAGGATATTTTTGCCCTGTACTTGTCTGAACGGTAGCGCGGCATCTGGCGGTAGTGTGCCCAATGCCTGAGAGGCGGCCAGCCCATAAGGAGCTAATTTGGGATTGGCAATGGCCACAGGCTTGTCGAATTTTCGGGAAACAAAAACGTTAAGTGAATCCGGCGCACCGCTGCGAGAAACCAATGCCAGGCGGCCAGTAGCATATGTGCGAAGAGTTTGTTTTTCTGCCAATCCTTCCGCCACCAGCTTTTCAGGACGCAAAGCATCAGCAGAAAGGAATACGTCAAACGGCGCGCCGTGCTGAATTTGCGCATACAGCGTGCCACTGGAACTTACCGTGATAATGGGTTTAATGCCGTTTTTCTTTTCAAACGCTTCAGCAAAATGCTTAACCGGTTGAGCGAAATTAGCAGCAACGGCAATATTCACCTGCTGCTCGTCGGCATGGGCAGAAACATTGAACATCACAACAAGGACACACAACGCTTTTACTATCCATCTGTTCATAATGATCCTGAAAAGTTTTATTTTTGATTCAGCCACTTCATGGCAGCTTCTTCATCGCTGGCTTTTGCTGCAATCCAGATTGCGTCGCCGTCCTGATGCTCTTTCTTCCATAAAGGCACGGATTTCTTCAGCATATCCATAACAAATTCAGCCGCTTCAAATGCGGCCTTACGATGACTAGCGGCACAACCCACCCACACAATGGGCTCGTGATTACCCACAAACCCATATCGATGGACAATACCGGCACTGTGCAGATCAAACTGCATTTTCGCCTGTTCGAGCAATTTCATCATCGCGGCTTCAGTCATTCCTGGATAATGTTCCAGGCTAATACCGTCTATGCCACCTTCATTATTGTAATCCCGCACCAAGCCGGTGAAGGTAACAATTGCACCTGCATTCGTCGCCTTTGCTTTCAATCGTGTGTTGTATGCCTGTTCATCAAGGGCGGCATCGGTGACTTCTGCAAACATTTAGCCTCCAGTTACGGGCGGGAAAAAAGCCACTTCGTCGTTGTCTTTGATCTGACTATCGTCATCACCCAACTCCTGATTTACCGCACACAGTACGCCGTCTGCCAGTACCTGCTGCCAATTCGCTGAACGCGCTGCGAGCATAGATTTAAGCTGAGAAACCGTACTGCATCCATCAGGCAATGGTAAAGCCAGGCTATCTTCGCCCGTGATCTCCCGGACCTGAGCAAAGGTCTTTATATTAATCATGCACCTTACTCCGCTAGCCACTCACCAGTTTTACCGCCGCGCTTCTCGAGAACGCGTACACCCTCTAGGCGCATACCAGGATCGATGGCTTTACACATATCAAATAAGGTCAGAAGTGCAACATTTACACCCGTTAACGCTTCCATCTCCACGCCGGTTTTACCGCTAACTTTACAAAAGCAGGTGGTGCGAATGCGTTTTAAATCGGTCTGCAATTCAAAGTTAATGTCTACTTTATTCAGCGCCAGCGGATGGCACAGTGGAATAAGGTCAGCACAGCGTTTCGCGCCCTGAATACCCGCCACCCGAGCAACAGCGAACACGTCGCCTTTCATCACCTTGTGATCAGATATTGCTGTAATCACTTCATCAGAAACATGCAGAAACCCTTCTGCCATCGCTTCTCTTCGTGTTTCCTGTTTGTCAGATACGTCCACCATGTTGGCTTCGCCACTAGCATTCAGATGACTAAACCCCGCCATTACAGCTCTCCGGTGAGATGTTTCACAAAGTTACAAGGGCGGTATTCTGAATCTAGTTGGCTTTTAATGATGCCATCCCAAGCAGTGCGGCAAGCGCCTGTGCTGCCTGGTAAGCAGAAAATCACCGTGCGGTTAGCAAAACCCGCAATGGCCCGTGACTGCACAGTAGATGTGCCAATTTCCTGAAAACTTAAATGACGAAACAGTTCACCGAAACCATCGACGGTTTTATCAAACAGTACCGACAAGGCTTCAGGGGTAGAATCGCGGTGTGTAAATCCCGTTCCGCCCGTTACCAGAATGCCGTGAATATCAGCATCGCAAATCCAGGCCGATACAATGGCGCGCTGGGCGTAGATATCATCTTTCACCAGGTCGCGGGCGGTTAGTGTATGGCCAGCGGCTTCCAGGGCTTCAACCAGGTACGCACCAGAGGTGTCGCTTTCCAGTGTTCGTGTGTCTGAGATAGTAAGAACGGCAAGATTCAGTGATACTGCTGATGACATGAAAATTCCTGATAAATTTCATCCAGGTTGTGACAAATCGTCGTTTCCAATACGATATCTGAAAATCGACTAACCTGGTCGGTGACTGAGATTAATAAATTACTATGCCAGATACTTTAACGCATACTCAAGCTATGCGATACAACCGCCACATCGTATTGCCCCAATTTGATATAGATGGCCAGGAAAAACTGCTGAACGCCCGTATTCTGCTCATTGGAATGGGCGGCCTGGGCAATGCTGTAGCACAAAGCCTGGCTGCTGGCGGCGTGGGTGCACTCACGTTGATAGACGACGACAAGGTAGAGCAACATAATTTACCCCGCCAAATTTTGTTCACCGATGCTGACTGCGGCCAGTTTAAAGTTGACGCGGCCCGCTCCCAGCTCGGCGCACTGGCACCAGACTGCCGCATTACGCCCCTGCGTGCCCGCTTAAGTGATGAAGCATTGCTGGAGCAAGCCAGTCAGCATGACATCATCGTCGATTGCACAGACAACCTTGCCAGTCGGCGACAAATTAATCAGGTGAGCGTTCAAGCGGGTATTCCCCTGATAAGCGGGGCAGCAATCCGTTTTGAGGGACAGCTATTTGTTAGTGTACCGGGTGACGGTAAGGCCTGCTACGGCTGTGTAGAAAAGCGCTTTAACATGGCAGAACTGAGCTGCAATGAAGCCGGCATTCTGTCACCGGTGGTAAGTATGATTGGCATTGCACAAGCACACCTGGTAATGCAATGCCTCAGCGGATTTGGCACACTACCCACAGGTGAACTGCAATTATTCGATGGCCTCAATTTTCAGTGGCAAAAATTTAAAGTATCGCCTCATCCAGCATGCAACATCTGTAACAATACGGCAGAATAAATAATGACAACAATGACCAAGTCCCACATGGTGGTGGCACAAAATGCCTCTGGCAGAAGTATGAATGTGCCGATTTACCGGTTCAAAGGCGCGGTGCCAGGGCCAACAGTGTACATTCAAAGCTCCATTCACGGTGCAGAGGTACAGGGAAATGTGGTAATTTATCAGCTTATCCAGGCTTTAAAAGAGCAGGATGTGGCTGGTGAAATCATTCTGGTGCCGAACTGTAATCCTATTGGGACCAACATCAAAGCTGGCGAGTACACGTTAGGCCGCTTCGACCCGGTTAACGGTACCAACTGGAACCGAGGGTATTTCTACGATGAAGAAAAGGTGTATGCATTCGCCGATACGGTGAACGAGAACGACGATATTAGTACCATTCGTGATGATTTTCGTACCTATTGGGCAGAATGTATCGCTGAAAAACTGGCCTCCCCCTGGGGATTAGGCTTAGCCCAACAGCTAAACCTGAAACTACAACAACTGGCGGTGAACGCAGACTTTGTGCTCGATTTGCACAACGGGCCAGTGTCTACCCGCCACGTTTATATTCCTGAATATGCGAAAGATTCAGCCACGCTGTTTAACTTTCCACATTGTATTCTTATTCCTAACAAATTTGCCGGTGCACTAGACGAGGCCACCTTTTGCCCGTGGTGGACGTTGCAAAACGCACTTTCAGCCCGATTTGATCGTAGCATTCAATTTGGTATCGAGGCGTTCACCCTGGAAATGGGCAGTCAGGAAGTCATTCAATTCTCTGAAGGGAAAGTAGATGCTAAGAGTATTCTTACCTATCTGACGGCCAAAAATGCTTTACCCCACTCCTCCCTAGAGCCTGCGGCCATGAAAAGAGTGGGCGTTATGCTTAAGGACTACAAAACCCTGTTTACCCAATGGGGTGGCATGGTGGAATACTGCGTGAAGCCCGGTGATTGGGTTAAGCGTGGTGAGACGATTGCCAGGGTACTGAACATTGACGAGCTGGATACCGAAGCCGGCTGTTTTGCGGTAGAAGCCCCCTGCGACCTAATACCAATGCTGCATTTTCCGTCGGCGTCAGTGCTCAGCGGCACACAATTGTTTAAGGTATTCACGAACTACTTCACACTCACGGAGTAAACGTTGCGCGAAAATATGGCGCAATATCACACAATAAAAAAGCCCGATTTTCTCACAGAGATCGGGCTTTTTGATGTGTAAAGGAGCGTACTTTTTAAATTGGCGAGCCCGGTGGAAGCGGCTTCACGTCGAATGCCCCTGGCCACTTGCCTGTGTCGAAGTATACGCCAAGCTGATCATGTAGCACCTCAGAGCCGGCGAACTTGCTGTCGTCGTCTAGCCAGTCGGCAAATTTCAGTACCGCATCATCGATTACCAGCTTCACTTCCGGTGCCAGATCATCAGACATCGCGGTTTTTACTATCGCATTAAGTGCAACTAAACGAAGACGGGCGTTGAGTCCGTAGTCGGCTTGTTTGTTGTCGTACCAATGCAGCTTGAAAATCCGCTCCACGATTTGCTCAACGCTGGGAATACCCCGACTCTGACTGGCCTGCCAGGAAAGACGGTTTAACCGCTCTGGCGCAAGCAATAAAGTTAAACTGTAGTTTGCTGCGGCTTCGGCGGCAGAAACCGGATCAAAGGCCAAGCCCATACGGCTGTTGAATTGCTCACGGGTAATATCATCGCCAAAGGCGGTCGGAGGAATAAGTGATAGCAGCGCAGTAGGAAGCTCGAGGAACGCTGGGGATGTCGCTTCCAAAAGTTGCTTAAGCGCTTGCTTCTGACGCTCTGCCGCCACAAACGTCACCCCTTTCGGTTTGTCATAATCACCCTTACGCTCGTACTCATAATTCAATCCGCCAATTTGCTTCGCCACGGCTTCAAGCTGATAGCGATGTGAGAGATACACGGGCACCAACGCATCTTCAATAGACGATAAGCTCGCATTGTCAGCAATGGTATTCAGCCCCATGTTTGACAGAGCCAGCTTCCGTATTTTTACCATCTCGTCGAACGCTTTAAGCGGGTCACTGCCGTTATCCCACATATGACCATTGCTTGATGGGTGCGATGAAGAACGGGTATCCCAGTCGGTTTTAAACGACAGTCCCTGCGCTCTCGATTGCGATAATAATGCAGCCAGGCCTGCTTGTTCGGCTTCTGCCGTGGCGTAATCCTGATAACCATAGGCAATCGTATGCAGATCCCATTTGCCCATACCGGTTGCATAGGCGTTATCCAGTACAATGTTATCGTTTTTCACCGACAACATGGGATGAGGATAATCCATCACCGATTCACGGCCGTTCTCACTGGCGGCGAAGTTGTGGGCAATACCCAGCGTATGGCCAACTTCGTGCGCAGCCAACTGACGGATGCGGGCCAGCGCCATTTCTTTTTGCGCTTCTGTGGTTTGTTCACCATCAAATGGGCTGGTTAGGCCCAGCGCGATAAGAAAATCCTGACGAACACGTAAAGAGCCCAAAGTAACATTCCCTTTCAGGATCTCACCGGTGCGGGGATCACGCACAGAATAACCGTAAGACCAGCCCCGGGTAGCACGGTGCACCCAGTGAATCATGTTATAGCGCAGATCCATAGGGTCAGCGCCCTCCGGCAACACTTTCACCTGAAACGCATCTTTGTAGCCTATGGCTTCAAACGCCTGGTTCCACCAACTCGTTCCCTCGCGAAGTGCACTCATGACAGGTTCAGGGATGCCTGGGTCGAGGTAATACACAATCGGTTCGACGGCTTCGCTAACATCGGCATCCACATCTTTTTTATGTAACCGATGGCGGGAAATATACTTCACTTCGGTGGGTTCGGTGATATCCGTGGCGTAATCAAAGTAACCCTGTTTCCAGAAGCCCGAATACGGGTTATAAGCGCGAGGAGAATAACCGTCTTCCGGTAATTCAACGAAGGAATGATGCAGGTGCACAGTCAGGCTTTCTGCTGATGGCGTAACCTGGCTCACATAGTCCCCGGGATTGCTTCCTGCAAAGGTAACAATGGCTTCCAGTTCGGTATTTTTGGGAAACGCTTTGCTGCGGGGCATATACACGGCACTTCGGGCGGCATCAACGTTATAGCTGCCTTGCTTAGCTCTCGATAACCGTTTAGCCACGCCATGCACATCACTCAGCAGGTACTGGGTGTAATCCACCAGCACACCATTGTCACTTGCCGCAACGGCAGTAAAACCGGCCAACACGGAATCGGCAAAAGCTTCATCGATACTTGCCAGTTCAGCGGCATTTTCAGACACCGAGCGATAGCGGGTATTAAGCTCTTTCATCAGCAACTTATTACCGTGTCGTTCAAAAGCCACCAGATGGCCTTCCCCTAACTGACCGCGATCCAAACCAATATCGTTGGAACCTACACCTTGAGGCAGACTGGTCTGCAGTAACATCTGTTCATCGAGTTTGTTTACGTGCAGGTATATTTTGTCGCTGCTCGCATCGTAATAGAACGGCAAATAGCCATCCTTGCGGGTCATGTCTTTAGTGAATTCTGTCACCGACGGCAACGCGGCCCATAGTGGCGTGCTAACCATCAATAACAGAAACGTCAGGGATTTGCGCAAAGTGAGTTCTCCATGTTAATGCTGCATTTGTTATTATTCATTTTCTTTTAGCTGACTGGCGGCGAAGCATCGAAGGCACCTTGTCATATTATTCAGTCAGCTGAAAACGTCTATTCGCTGCCATTTAATATCCTACCCTACCCTGAAAATTCAAACGCTGGCAACCGCTCTCGATCAATATGGGCGGTTTTGCGATTAAGATGCATTGCCGGTAGATAACCAAGATGACCTGTCCCGTTGATCTGCGTCAACGCACAAAAAACCGCAGTGACTATGCTCTCAATGAATGCTAAACGATAAGCGAATACAGGATGAATTATGACCGCAGCGTTTCGGGACTACAGTATCGAACAGAATGGTGTGTACCATTTTTATGATCTCAATCCCGAGATCTTGCCTCAAACACCTTCAGAAGTGATTCAACAATTACCCGGCCCATCCGTGCTGCACATTAACGGCAGAACTGATAGCTGTCGTGTTATCACCGCGCTGATCCATGGCGACAGTGCGAACAGTTTGCGTGCCCTGTTAGCAACGCTAAAAGACGGAGGCGCACCGGCAACCAACGTGAAGGTGATTATTGTCTCTGTCGAAGCGGCAAAATTAACACCGGTGTTTAGCCATTCGTATTTACCCGGCCAGCGAGATTTAAATCGTTGTTTTCGCGAGCCCTTTCTCTATCAATCTGATCACCTTGCCAATCGGCTGTTAAATTATCTTGAAACATGGCGTCCGCAATCCGTGGTCGATATTCACGATACCCTGACCATGACGCACGCCTTTGCAATATCAGTGTGTGAAAATCATGCACATAAAGTGCTTGCGTCTTACTTCACCGATTTACTGATTTTTTCGCCCATCAGTATTGGCGCCTTAACCGATTTAAACATTGGGTGTCCGATCATTTCAGTGCATGCGCCCAGTGATTATGCAGGTATTCAGCAGTGCAACCTGTATAAAAACCTAATGCGATTCTGGCAGACCGATGTATTGCAGCAACAACAAGAAGTGAGCGTGCTTTCACAACCGAGAAGATTGGAACTACGACGCAGTGCGGCGCTGACATTTTCTGATAAACCGGTTTTCGGTGTGAACTGTACTCTACGGCAGGATATCGAAAATTGCAGCTTTACCGTTCAGCACCCCGGCGATGTACTGGGCTGGGTCGATCATAACAAGCTCGCGCATTTTCGCGTGGTGGGTCGAACGCCGAGAGAAAAAGTGTCTGACTTTTTCTGTGCCGATGATAACAGTCTCACGGTAGCCCAACCCATGAAACTGTTTGTGTTAGGTAAGAGTACCGACCTGGCCAAATCGAATTGCCTGTTTTACTTCAGTACCGGTAGCTAGCGCTTCAAAAAACCGGTGTCATGCACCGGCCCATTTCTCATCAATGCGCTCAGCTAACCCGGAATAACGCACCGCACGGGTTTGTATGACGGCACCCACCCGTTCCGGCGCAGCGAGAATGACACAGCCTTTTTTGGCCCGGGTCAATCCGGTGTAAATAAGCTCACGGGTTACCATAGACGCGGCTTTCCCCTGGGCGGGTGGTAACCACATCACCACATTGCGAAATTCAGAGCCCTGAGATTTGTGAATCGTCATGGCGTACACAGTTTGCACCGCCGGTAACCGCGAAAGGCTAACCGCCCGTAACTCGCCTTGGCCGTCGTAAAACCACGCTTTTAACTGTTGCGAATCATCTGGCCATATCACCCCGGTATCGCCATTAAAGAGGCGTTGCGTATAGTCGTTCTCCAGCACCATAATGGGACGACCGATATAATGACCATTGTTGCCTGCCGTCCGATTGGGTTGCAACACCCGCTCTATTTCCTCATTGAGCGTATTCACGCCCCCTTCACCACTGCGTACGGGCGTTAACCAGCGGCAGTGGTTCATGGCCTCAAGTGCAGATGCCGGGCTATTCGCCTGTGCCAGCGCAGCAAAGCTGTCTTTAATCAATTTGCGTAACCCGCTGCCCTGTTGAACGGGCATAAGCACAACATCCTCAAGTTCCATCAACCCGGGTACCGGTTCACTGGTTCTGGTCAGTAAATTAAGTACCTTGGCACTGTCGCCATCGCGCATGGCCACGGCAACTTCTGCCAGTTTACCACTGTAGCGTTGACTGACTTTCAACGGAAAAACCGTGGCCAGGCTGTGTTCGTCCACCGCAATGCCAGGTAAATGCGGACATAAGCGATGAACGTGTTTAGCAAGTGCGTCGGTCACTTTCAAATCATGGCTGTCGTCATCCGGCGTAAGTGCTTCAAGCACATTGCCCGACTCCACCGACGGCAATTGATTAGCATCCCCCACCAGATAAACGCTGGTACTTGCAGGTAATGCCCGAAACACGCGAGTCATTAGCGCTAAGTCCACCATAGAGGCTTCATCAATAATTAACACATCACAATGAATCAGGTTATCACTGTGGTGCTTAGGTTTTATTGAAAAAGGCCGCATGCCTAACAATCGATGTAGTGTACTTGCTTCAGTAACAATGCGTTGCTTTATACCTTCAATACTGTCACCAGAAATGGCATGTAAACTGTTACTGACGGATTCGGTCAGTCGCTGCGCGGCCTTACCCGTGGGTGCCGCCAATTTTATGGTGAGCGGTTTATCTGAAGCGGCCTGTAGCGCCAAAAGTAAGCGGGCAACGGTATAGGTTTTGCCGGTACCAGGGCCGCCGTTAATCACCGCAAAATCACGGGTGAGCGCACAGGCGGTAGCGACTTGTTGCCAGTCTTGCTCTAACGTTGGCATGGTGGGGAAAAGCTGCGGCCACACCTGGTGCAAGCGGTCATAGTCGTCATCGCTGAACGCCCGCTGGCGCGTTCGACTCACCACGCCTTCTGCCACCGTGAGCTCAAATTGCCAATATCGCGCCGTGTAAAGTTTTCCGCGGTGGTAAACCAACTGCTGCGGTTCGCCGAATTGCTCACTGAGTTCCCTGGCCGCTTTCACCAGTGTCGTCAGGTCATCAAACTGCACACCTTCACAGTTCTGTTCGGCGTCATCGAACAGTCGCTTGCCAGCAATATCGGCCAGTGACAAACAGGTATGGCCCTGACGAAGATGCCATGATAACGCGATCAATAAATAAAACGGTGTTGCGTCCGTGATTTCAGCAAACTGACAGGCAAAGTAATAATCGATGGCTTCGATATCGGCCAAATGACTCAGACGTTTATCTGACTGCGTGCGCAGCGCTGTACTCATGATAACTCCTCCACCGCTTCACCATTAAAGGCATTATCCAGCGCTTCTAGCGTTGCCATATCCACCGGTGTATAGAACACCCCTTCAGAGTGAGCATTGTCTGGATGCATCCCTCGTAGGTACAGATAGAATACGCCACCAAAATGCTGCTTGGGCTGGTAGTCCTGCAATCCGTTTTTCAGATAGCGGTGCAGCGCCAACGCGTAAAGTAAATATTGCAGGTCGTACAGGTGATGCTGATTATTGAGGGCCAACTGAGCAAACTGATAATGCGCCATGTCATTACCAAGATGGGTAGATTTATAATCGGCTACATAATACTTGCCATCGTGTTCAAAAATTAAATCTATAAAACCGTGCATCATGCCTTCCAGCATAGGACGGGATATTTTGGGCACAGGCTGCGCATTGTCGCCGTTAACCTGCTGACGATGGGCTGTTAAAATTCGGCTTAGTGCCCACCAGTTTGCCTGTTTCACGGGGAAATAAAATTCGGCTTCCCGCAAGGTATGCTCAAGCGGTAAATCATGCATACAAATCTCGGTTGCACCATTATTCAACGGCGTTGAGAGTACCTCATTCATCCAGCCACAAAGCTGCGTGTAGTCTTCGTCTGTCAGGGCAAGCCGGTTTGCCAGCGAGCGGGATTCACTCCACTCCGGTGCCGAAAAATCAGTGACTTCCAGCATATCATGAAGAAGATTACCCGCTGATGCGCCCTTCTCTAGCGTGAACCTGAACGGTAGGGTGTCGTTGACTGCGACTGTCTCGACGACCACGTCGGCGGTTTCCTCATCACGTTGAGTGTGCTTTACCGCCACCTGCTGACGGGTTAATGCGGTAAATGAATATAAGCGCCATGCGTCTTCTACCGTTCCGGTAAACTGAGACAGCTTCAGCGCTGGCGGTGCCGCATCGTGGCTTCGCTCGCCGGTCGCTTCAGGCGTGATGTGCCCAGGCAGGAAAAGGGTGTGTTCTCCCTCCTGTTCAACTTTACTGATAGCCCCATGCCAGTTAACCGCGTCAGTTAAACCCAGTGCGGTGGCAATGGATGATTTTCTCGCATTATCAAATTCGGCGATGCCTAGATAACAACGATGGGCAGCCCGGGTTATCGCCACATACAGCAAGCGCATGGCTTCCGCCTCGCCTTCTTTGCGAACCAGTGCTTCGGCTTCCTCGGAATGGCCAAGCTGCAACACCTGCTGTCGAGTGGCGGGATCGTTAAACTGATAAAAATCCATCAGGGATTTATTGGCACGGCCGGGATCTTTATAAATGCTGGCGAAAGGTATGAAGACGATGGGGTATTCCAACCCCTTAGAGCCGTGTTGGGTGATCAACTGAATGAGTCTGGCATCACTTTCCAGACGCTGAATATGCTCTTCGTTGTCACCCGCATTTTCCAGCTGACGATGCAACCAGATAAGCAATTGCTCCGGCTGTGGTGTGGCTGAAGCCTGTTTTTCCAATACTTCGGCCAGGTGCATGTAATTGGTAAGATGGCGCTCGGTGTTGTCGTCGGTTACCGCAAAGTGCTGGCGTAACAAAGTTAACACCACTGCCATACATCCCTGCTTAACCCACATGGCACGTAAGGCGGAGACTTCTGCCATGCAAGCTTCCCAGAGTACATCATCTTCGTCGTGCAGCATGGCCACCAGCTTCTCATGCTCATAGCCCAGCAGCGGACTGGCCAACGCCGCCGATAACCGGGCTAATTGCTCACTGTGCCAAATTCCATCGAGCACACGGTATAAGTCACCGGCTTCTTCTGACG
This sequence comes from Alteromonas sp. ABH2_165, assembly GCF_056159945.1. NCBI lineage: Bacteria > Pseudomonadati > Pseudomonadota > Gammaproteobacteria > Alteromonadales > Alteromonadaceae > Alteromonas > Alteromonas sp. ABH2_165. The sequence goes on along the minus strand of NZ_JBSWWF010000003.1, from coordinate 97,362 downwards.
CGAAAAGCGATGTCTTTGTACTGAGAAACACCGCGCCAAGATTGTTCCGCTTCAGGCTGCGTTGAACGATATCCGCCTCAGCCCCTGAACGCACCAGAATCGCGATATCAGCAGGCTCTACCGGTTTTCCGTTGAACCTGGCATCACTGAGTAAACGCAAAATTTCGTCGCTCATCCAGTCGGCTAACTTGCGACTAAGATACGGTTTGGTGGTGGGCTCGCCTTCTTCCTGCTCCAGCACCACGTAATTCATGGCACGTCGTTCTGCAGGATCTTCAAACACCTCTTTTGCCGCTTTTGCATGGGGCGTTGAATTGACTTTCTCGTAGCGAATGCCGTAGCCGAACACATCTTCAGGTGCTTCATCCAGCGGCGCCCCATGAAATACCCGATTGTAAGCGGTGACCATATTCGCGGTTGAACGCCAGTTAGTATCCATCACCCAACGATAATCGGCACCTTCACCCGCTTGCAGGTAGGTAAAGATGTCGCCCCCGCGAAAGCCGTAAATTGCCTGCTTAGGATCGCCAATCATCATCAGCGTAAGTGCATCGCTCGACCGGGGATACACCGCGGATAATACTCGGTACTGACATGCATCGGTGTCCTGAAATTCGTCCACCAGCGCAACAGGATAAAGCTGTCTGAGTACAGTGCGCAGCGTGCTGTCTTCACTGTCGAGTTTATCGGCCAGTAAACGAATGAGATCATCGAAGTCGACAATGCCCAGCTTGCGCTTCGCTTCGGCAACATGACGCCGAATGTACCCAAACCCATCGGCTATGAGCGTATGGATAGGCAGTAGTGTTTCGTTTTTTTCTTTCAGCGCGTCGACTTTTTTCAGTTCATCGCTTAAGCCGGTTACAAACGTTTTGACCGCCACCAGCACGGGTTTCGCGGTGGCATCTTTCATATAACCACGGCTACCATTTAAGGCATCAGTGACTGACTTTTCCGCAACCAGTAATTCCCCCTGAGAGAGGTACGCCATCATCGCCTGCCACTCTTCGCGCCACAGCGCTTCATTTTTATGGCCAGCGATTTTACCCATCACTATCGGTTCCACCTCTTGTGCTGCCTGGAGGTGATGGGGAAAACCAGGCAGAAACTGATGTCGCAGCAGTGTGACGGCACTCTCGTAATTTTCTGCTATCGATGCCGCATCGGCAAATTGCGGCGTGAGATCGCCCCGTAGTGGTTTACCAAAAGCACCAATAAAGTTGCCAGGAACATGCCAGCGTTTTTCAGTCAGTAATGCGTATTTTTCCGGTTCGGCCACCAGCGTTCTTATCCAGTCCGCGGCAGCTTGCTCCCACAATTCGCTGGTATCGGTTTCCAGCGACAACGACATGGGAGAACCACTGGCAAATGCCTGCTGAGACAAGACATGGTTACAAAAGCCGTGAATGGTAAACACTGACGCTTCGTCGAGCTCTAGCATGGCGGCTTCAAGTATTTGTAATCCTTCTTCGGCGGGCGCAACGCGGTAAAGGCCGCTAAAAAACGCATCAACATCGTCGAGGGCTGACGGGTCGACACTGACTTTGTGCCACAACTTCACAGCATCCCGTAATGTCTCACCAATACGGCCACGGATCTCCTCTGTCGCCGCTTTCGTAAATGTCATTACCAGGATTTGTTGAATAGTGAGTTTTTTCTCTAGCAAAAGGCGCAAATAAATTCGGGTAATGTTGAATGTTTTGCCGGTGCCCGCGCTGGCCTCAATTAAATGTCGACCTCGCAGTGGCATGGCGGCCACGTCCAGTGTCTGAAACGCCTGATTCATATCACTCATAGGGCTTCTCCTTTGCTACCTAGACGTAGCGGCACATAAAAGTCGAGAACCAGTCCTAAATCGCACTGAGACTGCTGGATCCCTAGCGGGAAAAACCAACGGCTGTAGGGGTCTTCGCTGATGCTTTTACGGAATTCACTGCCGTTGTCGAGTACGGCATCCCAGGCCATTACGCCTCGGGCACTCATCAGCCACTCGTCAAAGCCAATTTCGGGTACTTTGCACTGCCGACCAGATGGCCCGCCGGTGTATTTCTGCGCAAGCCCAGCGCCGATATCAGCGAAGTCAGGTGCCGGGCTTTGCAAAATTTTCAGGTAAGCCGACATCATCATGTCTAGCCTTCTTTTCGCTAACTCTGCCGGTACAGGCTGGTAGACTTGTTTGTAAATCTTGGCTTCACCTTTCTCTCGCTTAATGAAATGAACGTTTAACGGTAGTGCGTTGCCATTGGCGTTAAAACACAACAGGGTGAGATACTGCTCGACACTGCGTTTGGTATTCTGACTACCGTAATGCAACATCTGTAAACCATCACCGCCCTGCCAGGCTCTCGCTTCGATGATGTGTTGCTGACTTTCTACCTGCATCACATTTTGCTCTACTACATGCACGCCGAGACTCTGAAATAACGCAGATGCTTCCTGCAGCCAATCGTCAAGCAAGCCCGGAGTAAGCGGCGTATCAGGAAAATCCCCACTGTGTTGCAGAACGCGGGCGATCTCGGTTTTGTCTTGTTGTTTAAAATCGGCTTCGACAAAGGCGCGAATACTGTTGAATCGGAGCAAGCTGTTCTCTTCGAACGGCTCATCATCGTTCAATAGTGGTGACGATTCTTCCAGGTAAACGCCCAGTCGTTTGTTAGCAAAGGTTTTTAGCGGGTTATCGAATGCACGAGCCAGCTCATCAACATTCAAATTGTCTGTACGTTCTGGTGTGGCTGTGGCGCTGAATGCGCCTTGTGTGAGCACTTGTTTGTTTTGTAACGCACTTGCCAGACGGAACCAGCCGCTTTCGAACCCAGGCGATTCGCCAGTGAAGTTAGCGGGACTAAAAGGATGCAGCGGTAACTGCTTTATGTTCTGATGCGTAAATCCATACCCTTGTGCTAGTAGCGCCAGCAACTCTGCCAGTACCAACGAGGGTTGTCGCTCGGTATTATCTTTGCCCCGCCTTCCCTGATAACTCAGATACAAATAGTCACGGGCGGAAATTAACGCTTCGAGAAACAAATAGCGATCTTCTAATCGACGCGAGCGGTCGCCCTGCTTGCGTGGTCCCCGAGACATCAAATCAATGCTTAAAGGGTTCGATTGACGAGGGAACTCACCGTCATTGAGGCCCAGAATACAGACTGTTTTGAACGGGATACTTCGCATGGGTAACATGGAGCAAAAAGTCACCTGACCGGTAAGAAAATGGTTCGCGGCATCGGGCGTTGTGAACTTTTTCACTAACACAGTGCGGATTTGCAACAGCGTTAATGTGTCGTCAAAGCTCGCTTGCTCACAATGGGTCACCAAATCCGCGGTGGCGCGACTTAGCGCCTCCCAGCTGTACATATCGTCGTTTGAGACTTCAAAGCACGTTTGCTTCATCTCTTCCAGGTACTGATGCCATTCTTGCGCGGTGCGAGGATGCGCCAATTCCTGGGCAAATCCCTGAAGCTGCTCTAATAACTGAATGAGCTTCCCAAGCAATACACTGTACTGACCTTCTACTTCTGGCACCGTGAGCAGGTCGTTCACAAACTGTGGCGAATCTGCCATGGTCATACCAAGGAGCAACCGCTTTAACCCCCACGCCCAACTGAACGTTTCACTCACCTCGGCATTTAACAGCCGGGATTTATGGGTTTTGTCCCGCCCCCAGTGCACATGCGCCTGGTGTAACCACTGACTCATCAATTCAATATCATCGCCATTCAGGCGGAATTTGCGCTGTACGGGTTCCAAGCGCAGGTAATCGATGATCTGACTCACCTCGAAGCGACTATCGGGCAGCGACAACAATTGCATGAATGCAGCGATCATGGGTTCGGCGTCAAGTGGCGCCCTGTCAGCTATGGAGCAGGGAATGCGGGGAGGCGCCTGATCATGGGATTCCGGCGCACCAACGCGATGAAAAACGGCTTCGATAAAAGGCGCATACTCTTCAATGGCAGGACACATCACCACCACATCGGAGGGCTTCAAGACGTCGCTGGTATCGTCGCCTGCCTGCATTAATCCCAACAGGTAATCGTGCAACGCTTCTACTTCGCGCAACGTGGTGTGCGCACTACACACTGAAACACTGGTATCGGCCGTGTCGTATTGAAAACCGCCATCTGGAGCAATGGCGTTGAAAATATCCTGCTGCAGCGCATGCAACAGGCTTTGCTGTACATCGCCCTCGCCTGGCGCGTCGAGTTCGAACGCACTGACTTCGTAACTCTCCAGCGGTGTAAGCAAATTAAAAAGGTCCCGCCCCTGCTGCCCTAAGTTTCCAAGCAGGGGATTATCCTGACGGCTTTCCTGCCATTGCGTCAGCCCTTCCTCCCGCAACAGCCTGGCTTGCTCTTTGTTGCTTTTTACATCGCCCCAGTAGTTTACGCTGGGGTTCAGGTGGAATACATGAATGTCGATATGACGACCCAATGCATCAAGAAACTGAATAAGCTGTGGCGCCATGGTATTAATTGCGAACACAATAATGTTATCCGGTAACGTGTTGACGGCTTTACCGTTACACAATGCTTCTACTGCATCGGCATGCAAGCGTGCGGGATGATCCGCTTCTTCGGCCACCAGCAAGCGCCAAATAGACGCCTGCCATGCTTCATCGTCAGAGCCCGTTTCTGCAAACTCGCCATTTTCCCAAGCGAATAGCCACTGCGGACGAAACAGCAAATACTGCTCGTAGACGTCTGCTAGTGCGGTAGCCAGTTGCAAACGTTGCAGACTGGCTTCATCTTCATTGTCGATATCTTGCCAGTAGCGGTTAACTGTTTTCGCCTCAGCGCTGGCAGAGAACGCATCGCTACGGATAATGGCATCTATACGCCACACTAACACTTCCCGACGATAGGCTGACTGTTTGGGCACCCTGTGTTCACCCAAGATCTGACGTGCGGTATCCCACATGAACCTGACCGGTAATGGAAACGATAAATTCATCGCCACGGTATGTTCTTCTGCCAGGGCCATATTCAGCCAGTGCTGCATGCCCGGGCTTTCAACCAAAATCGTCTGTGGCCTGAACAAGGATACCGGGCCATCACCAATACCCTGATGCTTTAATAACGAGGAAAGAAGGTAACTAAGGTGCTCGAGTTTATTGGAGGGGTAAAGGGCTAACAAACATCACCTATATCAACACGTTTTTTGTCATGTTACGGGATAAAACGGTTGTCGACCAGTGGCAGAAATAGACAAAAGTTGAATGAAGAAATGATTGGCGAAAAAATGGGCTTAGGATAGAATAGCGGACAGAAAAAAACCCATACAGACCTCAGGACACGAAAAATCTGTATGGGCAAGGTTACGGGCTTGCTCATGACAACCGAATCACGGCGTTGCCTGGCACCGGATAAGGTTAGCGCCAAGAACAAGCGCAGATAACACAAATTATAAAGGCACTATGCGTGCCAAAAATAAAAACCCCATAAAGTCAAAAGCTTAGATGTTAGTGATGCTTCTGCCAAGGCATCCCAGTATTTAGTTTTGGTGCGTTTGCACCAAATAAATGCATTACCATCTCCTACTTCAGCGCATTGCAAGCGTGCCGCTATGCTTTTCTGTCTGCATCAGTTCCGTTACAATTCCTGCTTCTGAATTACATTGTGAACACGACCATGCTAAGCCAACAACAACTTGCCACCATGCTTTCTCTGCAAAATAAAATGAACACTAAAGTGAATCCGCAGTGGCTCACCGCCGGATACGGTTATTTGCGTGCAGCAATGGTGGAATCAATGGAAGCTATTGAGCATCACGGCTGGAAATGGTGGAAGGCACAGGAAAAAGATTTGCCGCAGTTACAAATGGAATTGGTGGATATCTGGCACTTTGCCCTTTCAGCTAGCATTATCGATTATCAAGGTGACGTGTTGGCAACGGCCAATGCCTTGTCAGCGCAATTGGCGCAAGCATCTGCGCATGTGCAGTTTGATGGCCAGGATTACGAACCAGAACACCTTCCACTTCTGGACAATCTGGAGCTGATGGCTGGACTGTGTGCAGCCAAACGATTTAGCGTACCGCTGTTCATGCACATTGTCGGTCAGTGTGAAATGACAAGTGATGAACTATTCCGCCAGTACGTTGGGAAAAATATTCTCAACTTCTTTCGCCAGGACAATGGCTACAAAGCAGGCACCTACATCAAGGTATGGAATGGCCGCGAAGACAATGAACATCTGGTAGAGGTTTTAGCCGCACTCGACAGTAACCACGCTGATTATAGTGACCAGGTTTACGCCGGGCTCACGGCACGCTATCCGCAACAAGCATAGTAACCCTAAGAAAAACGGGCTTATAAAGCCCGTTTTTTGTCAACATCGATAAGATAATTACTCTACCAAACCCGCTTCTTTCGCCATGCTTTCCATTTCCTTGCAGGAAGCCGGCGTAGTACCAGATTCAAAGTCACTACACGGCACACTTTGCATTTCGGTCAAACACTGCGTGCCTTTCTCAATTAAGTCATCGTGCTCAGTGAATTTTTCCTCAAACATCTGAGGTACATACTGCGCGCACATTTGCGAAGACATATTGTCGACCATTTTTTGCATTTGCGGTGGCACATTACCGCCCATTTCCTTTTCCATTTTTTCGCTTATGCACATTTTCATTTTGTCGCAGAAACCTGCTGCCGCAGCTTTATATTCTTCAACACCCGCAATGGCATTAAATGCCAGAAATAACGTAGTAACAACCAGAAGTTTTTTCATACCTCTTTCCCTGTAAGTGGTTCGCTAGATGATGCGTTCTAATCTTTGGTACCGCTTTACTTAGCCCAGCATAGCTGTTCAAGGTATCTGAACAAAAAACAACCTTCAATAATACTTAACTATTATTTTACCCAAACGATAGAATCGGTATAGCTACCCATAATCACATCCCGGAATTTGTCTTCGAGAATATGGCGCTTCACTTTCAGTGTGGGCGTAAGTAAGCCATTCTCTATAGTCCATTCCTCTGGCATCACTACAATGCGGTCGAGTTTCTGGTGGCTCTCAAGGGTGCTATTAAGGGCGGTGAGCGTACTTTGCAGGCGGGTTTCCTGCGTAAGTTTCGGCTGTAACGCGCCTTTTTCACCCAGCACAACCAACGCAATGGGTTGTGGCAACCCGGTACCCACCACACACACCTGCTCGACAAGATCATTTTCCATGATCCTGGCTTCGATGGGCGCAGGCGTAACATATTTGCCCTTTTCCGTTTTAAAGATATCCTTCAGTCGCCCGGTAATGCGCACAAAGCCGTCATTATCTATGGCGCCTTTGTCACCGGTTTTAAGGAAGCCATCCGGGGTAAGCACTTCTGCCGTTTTTACCGGGTCCAGGTAATACTCCACCATGTTGCAGGGCGACTTCACTTGAATTTCACCGTCTTCGCCAATACGGATATTCACACCACGGTAAGCAGAACCGATACACCCAATTTTGTCACTTCTGAATGGGACGCAAGCAGTGCCGTAAGCGCTGTTCTCTGTCATGCCCCACCCTTCGCTGATAGGAATACCAATTTTGTTAAACCATGAGATGATCGCGGGTGCAAGAGGCGCTGATCCACTGGCAAATAACCGGGCCTGCGACAATCCAAGCCCCTGCTGAATCTTGTTTTTTACCATGCCGCTTATAAACGGAATTTTCAGCAACAACGACAATTTTTTCTGTGGCATTTTCGCCAGAATGCCTTGTTGGAACTTTGTCCACAAGCGAGGTACAGAAATAAATAACGTTGGCTGACAATGCACCACATCACGTTGGAACGTTTCGAGAGATTCCACAAAATAAATTTTGCCACCAGAATAGAAGCTCGCCAGCTCCACCAGTACTCGCTCAGTAATATGCGCCAACGGCAAATAACTCATCATTCGGTCGCTGGCACAAAATGTGAGTGCTTCCAACGAATTGGCTGCCGCCCAACACACCGACCTGAAGCTATGCACCACCCCCTTGGGTTCACCCGTACTGCCTGAGGTATAAATAATGGTCATCACATCGTCCAGACCGCGGTCTGGCGAATCTGTCATAGGCGCACAGTCGATGAATTCCTCCCACTGTTGCCCTGCTGGGATATCAGGGTATGGAAACGCCACCGTGGGAAGCTTTTCAGGGATCGTCGGATGCTGCAAGACAGGCTTATCAAGCTTGCCTACAAACAACAATTTGATGTCGGCATGACGGATAACAAAATTGAGTGTCTCACCGCCGGCGGAAGCAAAAATTGGCACGGAGATATGCCCTGCCATCATGATGCCCAAATCGGTGATAAACCACTCAACACAATTCTTTGCAAAGATCCCAATGCGGGAGCCCGCTGGAAGGGATAAGTCATCTAACCGCGTTGCGACACGACGGGCTAGGTCCATAATGCGAGAAAAGGAATAAGACTGGTAAAGCGCGTCTACCGGCTGCACCAAATACGTTTCGTTAGGGCGTTCACGCTCCCAACGATACATCATGGCAAGTGGCGTCAGTAAAACTTGTTGATCGTCAGCAATGAAATCAGCACACATAGGCAGTACATCCGTTTTTATAGGTATTGTGTCGACAGGTTAACATCAAACTTACAAAGCAGTGATAAAAATAGTGAGTGCATTCAACAGCACCTTAATTAATTATAGAACAATACACCACGCTTACCTGACTAACTTGCTACGCTTTTAGTCAGCAATCAGGCAACTATGCCTATCCTGGGAACACACCGGCGAAGGCATTCAGACAAGGCAAGACTATGCAAATCACCATCAATGGCAAGCAACATGATTACGACGGCGATCCCGCAATGCCGTTACTCTGGTTTATCCGTGACGACCTGAAAATGAAAGGGACTAAATACGGTTGTGGTATGGCACTATGCGGTGCCTGTACGGTGCATGTGGAAGGCAATGCTGTTCGTGCCTGCCAGTTCCCCATGTCTGGGGCTGCCGGTAAATCTGTCACCACCATTGAAGGGCTGGATAAAGACCACGCTCACCCGCTGCAAATCGCTTGGGCAGAAGAAAACGTGCCGCAATGTGGCTACTGCCAAAGCGGGCAGATCATGCAAGCCGCATCCTTGCTGTCTGCGAACCCGTCTCCTAGCGATGAAGATATTGAGCGTGGCATGTCAGGCAATATTTGCCGTTGCGGCACCTACCCTCGCATTCGCTGTGCAATTAAGAAAGTTGCGGAGGCCGGAAAATGAGTATGCCTGAAATCATGAGCCGTCGGGATTTTCTTAAGAAGACCACAGCCACAGCTGGACTTACGCTGTCAGTGTCGATGTTGTCTGCCCAGCACGCGTTTGCGGCACAAAGCGCAGCTAGCGAAGCACTCGCGCCTAATGTATTTATCAATATTGCAGAAGATGGCATCGTGAACATCACCTGCCATCGCTCTGAAATGGGCCAGCAAATTCGCACCGCCATTGCACAGATTATTGCAGACGAGCTGGACGCTGACTGGGATAAAATCAATGTAATTCAGGCCCTCGGCGACCCTAAATATGGCGATCAGAACACCGATGGTTCCCGCAGTATTCGTCGTAACTTGGATCGTTTACAGCTTGCCAGTGCGACAGCCGCAACGATGTTAAAACAAGCTGCCGCCAAAGGCTGGGGAGTTGAAGCTGCCAGCTGTCATTGCGAGAACCATCAGGTCGTGCATACCCCGAGTGGCCGTAAAACCGACTTCGCCACACTGGTTGCGGTTGCCGCTTCTTTGCCGGTACCGGAAGAAGCGACGGTGACGGTAAAGGAAAAGTCGAAATATAAATATGTGGGTAAACCGGTTGCCAGTATTGACCTTCCCGCTGTTGTTAGCGGTAACACCACCTATGGCCAAGATGTGGAACTCGATGGCATGTTGGTCGCTGTCATTGTACGCCCACCTGTTATGTTTACATCGCCAAAATCGGTCGATGACACTAAAGCCAAGCAAGTTAAAGGGGTGAAACATATTATTACTCTGCCGGCAGCGAAAGCACCGGCAGTGTTTAATCCGTTAGGCGGTGTAGCGGTAATTGCCGAGTCTACCTGGGCTGCCATGCAAGGCGCGAATGCGCTGGACATTGAATGGACATCAAACGAACACAGCAATTACAACCATGAAGTCGAGAAAGCCGCACTGATCGCGTCGGCTCAAAAAGGCGGAGAAGTTGTTCGCAGCAAAGGCGATGCGAAAAAAGCCCTGTCTGAAGCTGAAACCTTAATGGAAGCCACTTACTTTGTACCCATGCTGGCTCAAGCTCCCATGGAACCGCCTGCTGCCACCGCCGTAGTGAATGGCGATAAAGTAGAAATATGGGCATGTACTCAGCATCCTCAAGCAGCTCGAAGCAATGTGGCCGGCGCCCTTGGCATTGCCGAAGAAAATGTAACCGTGAATGTAACGTTACTCGGTGGTGGCTTTGGTCGTAAGTCGAAGCCAGATTATGTGGCAGAGGCCGCGATTCTGGCCAAACAGGTTGGCGCCCCAGTGAAACTTATTTGGCGGCGCGAGGACGATATTCAGCATGGCTACTACCACGCTGTGAGTGCTCAGCATATTAAGGCCGTACAAGATGAAAATGGAAACACCACTACCTGGCATCATTGCACAGCGTTTCCTTCTATTTCCAGCACCTTTGCCCCCGGCGTAGATATGCCTAGCGGTGGCGAGCTAGACCTCGGCTTTATCGACAACCCGTTTAACGTAGCCAACATGCAACTGGAAAAAGGCAAAGCGGTAAACCATGTGCGCATTGGTTGGTTGCGGAGTGTGTGCAACGTTTTCCATGCCTTCGCCATCCAGAGTTTTGCTGATGAACTTGCCCATGCGGCAGGCAAAGACAGCAAGGATCACTTGTTACAACTCATTGGCCCAGGACGCATAATCGACCTTACAGCGGAAAAGGCAGAACCCGGTAACTATGGAGAATCCTTAGAGAAATATCCGGTAGACACCACTCGCTTAATTAACGTTATTGAGCGTGTAACGAAAATGGCGAAATGGGATGACCGTAAAAAAGAGGGACGTTTTCTCGGTTTAGCGGCCCACCGTTCTTTCGTTAGCTATACGGCCACTGTGGTTGAAGTGGTTGTGAACGAAGACGGCACCTGGTCGATTCCAAAAACTTATATCAGTATCGACCCAGGCACGATTGTTAACCCCGAGCACGTGAGAGCACAGTGTGAAGGCGGTTCCATTTTCGGTCTTAGCTGTGCCATGGGACAAATCACGGCAACCGATGGCGCCGTAGAACAGTCTAATTTTCATAATTACACCGTGGCGCGTATGCAACATGCGCCGAAAGAAATTGAAGTGGATATTGTTGAAAGTGATGCGCCACCAGCGGGTGTTGGTGAACCGCCCACGCCACCATTCGCACCAGCACTGGCAAATGCGCTTTTTGCTGCCACTGGCCAGCGAATTCGTGAACTGCCAATTCCAATGCGGCTGACGAAAAACAGCTAACGTAACTTGTCACAAAAAAACCCGGCTTACTTAATGTACGCCGGGCTTTTTAATGCTCTGGGCTTGTTACCATTGTCTCATTAACAAAGACGGTATCATCACAGCATCGACAGGGCGGGAATAATAGTAACCCTGATGCAACAAACACCCTTTATCTAGTAAATACTCAACCTGCTCACGATTTTCCACGCCTTCAGCAACACACCCCATGTTCAGACTTGTCGCCATGTTGATGGTGGCTACCACGAGCGTATCGCCGTCGCTTCCCATTTGAATATCGTCAACAAAGCTCTTATCTATTTTTAGCACCTGCAACGGGAATTTTTTCAAATAACTCAAAGAAGAGTAGCCCGTTCCAAAGTCATCCAGCGCAAGCACAAAGCCAGCTTCAATAAAGCGGTTAACCTGACGCAGCGCACCTTCGGCGTCATCCATCAAGATACCTTCGGTGAGCTCAAACCGTAACGCTTTACTGGGTAACCCAGCCTTTTCCAGCATGTCGACCACGCCATCCACATCAAAGTCAGTCTTAAAGTGCAGCGCTGACAAATTTATCGCCACGTAACCGTCGAATCCATCGGCATACCAGTCACGTAAATCGCTAATAGCACGTTTCATCGCCATGCGGGTTACGTCGATGATGTACCTGAGTTCTTCGAGCACAGGGATGAATTCCGACGGATAAAGGGGAGGATCAGACAGCGAGCATCGTAATAACAGCTCTACACCCACCGTTTTACCCGTTTTTGCGTTTACAATGGGCTGATACTGATTGTAGAAACCGTCTTCCTGATAAGCCTTTTTAACGCGATTTTCCAAAACGAGACGCTCTCTCACCCGGGCGTTCATCTCTTCAGTGAAATAACTGAAGCCCGTCAAGGCATCTTTTTTCGCTGAGTACATGGCGACATCAGCATGTTTTAGCAATTCGGCTGGCTCTCGGGCATCATTAGGATAAAAGGATATGCCCACACTGGCAGAAACCCGCACGATTTCATCACCCAATGCGATAGGTGTTTCCACCGATTCGATCAATTGTCTGACAAACGCGCCAACAGCAACTTTGTCACTGACATTTTCCATCACGATGACGAATTCATCTCCGCCTAACCGAGCCACAGTGTCGGTTTCACTGGAAAGGTTCAGCATGCGATTCGCCACCACGCGCAAAAGCTTGTCGCCGTAATCGTGACCCAGTGAATCGTTAATCCCCTTAAACCGATCTAAGTCGACAAATAAGATACCGACTTCCTGGCGCTGCTTCCCTGCACGCTCAATCGCCTCTTCGAGCTTTTCGAGTAATAGCGTTCGATTCACCAGTCCGGTGAGGCCATCGTAGTTAGCAATTTTAATCAGTTTGCGCTCTGCATTTTTTTGCTCGGTAATATCTGACATGATGATCAGATAGTGGTCCACATGGCTACTTTGACCATCAGCGAAACCGGTTACCGAGACTTCGACAAGCACGTCGTAATGCCGCCCATCAGCGCCGGTAAGCCTTTCTTCGCTTTTCCAGAACTCGCCCGCATTCAGTGAGGTGACCTTCTCTTTTAACTTATCCCCCAAGCGCGGTGAGTTTTCGAACATACGACCAAGTTGACGCTCAAGACCTTTATTTCGCTCGATACCAAACGCCGCGCAACAGGAAGGATTCACAGCCACGGGCACGAAAAGATTGTCGAAAATCATTACCCAATCGCGGGTATGTTGAAATGCGTCGCCAAAGAGCTTTACCTGGTGCTGAACATCTTGCAAACGTCGCAACTGGCGCTGCCGGTGAAACAGGTAGGCACCGAGTAACACCAAAATAAAACAAGTATAAACACCAAAGGCAACCGGTGACCTTAGTGGCGGGTATGGCAAACTAAAAGACAATGACGCGGGAAGCAGCAACATATCGGTATTCTGCTTAAGCGGGGCGACTTCGAAATGGTATTCACCCGGTGCGAGGAAGGCAAAGTTCACACTGCCATTTTCGGTAATCGATTCGTTGACCACCGTATTACCTCTCACCAGTTTATAGCGAAATTTTGTGTCTGACATGTAGCTAGACGAAAGTGCAGAAAATTGTATGGTTAACCCAAAATCACTGTGTTCAAAATTGATGTGCTCACCGCTGAAATTACGCAGCGGCTGGGTAATGGTGCGGGAGTCGAGTGAAACACCACTGATCACCATTTTTCTGATATTTGTCGTTTTCGTGGTTGTTTCTGCGCTTAACTTCGCTGGATCGAAGAGGATAAAACCGGTTGTAGAGCCCAGTGCTATGCGGCCGTCGCGCAATCGAATGCCGGCACCTTCGTTAAATTCTGACACCCTCACCTGTTCGCCGTAGCGGAAACGGTCCAAGGTATCACTTAGCGGCTGATAGCGAGCAAAATAGCCATGGGATGCGAACCAGATATCACCGGCATCGTCGGCAAGAAGGCTGTAAACAATATCGGAGTAGAGTTTATTTTTCGAGGATAACGCCTGTTTAACCTTAAAGGTTTTAGCATCGAGCCCTATTAAACCTTTATTGAGAAACCCCAACCACAACATGCCATGGGTGTCGACAACATAGGTAGACACAAAATTGCGTGCTTTCTGCATATCGTCAGACAGTGCGTACACCGTTTCAACGGTCAGCGTATGCGTATCGAGTTGATAGATCCCATCGTTTAACGACAGCAATAATTTTCCAGGATACCCCCCACTTTCATCCAGAAACATGCCACCGTGCAGCGCGGATAATCCCTCTTCTTCAAGGGGAATTTCTTCAACGCGTTTTGTCGCAGGATCATAACGATAGAAGCCATGGGTCAGAAAATAAATCCGCCCTTGTTTGTCTCTGGCGCTACCAAAACACCAATCACTGAACACCTTTTCTGCAAGCGGCGTGGTGAGCGGCATGTCTGTTAATTCGCCTGTATCTATAGAAAATTGTTTCAGGCTATTATTAATTTCGAGAATAAGTTTATTGGGGCCAGCGGGATGAATATCATTGATTGACTGCCTGGGAGATAAATAATCATCTTCATCAACCTGAAGAAAATGCTGGCTTTGGTGTGTTTTCAGGTTAAATCGCGAAAGACCGTTTTCGGTTCCTACCCACAAATCATCCCCGAGTTCCAAAAACGACCAGACAATATTGCTGGCAAGCACAGGCTTGCTATCACGGATGGTGTTTTGAAATGTCTCGATACTGAGTGGTTTAGCATACCAGAACAATAAGCCACCAAAGTTACTGCCTAGCCAAAGGTTACCTAACTCATCGGGCAAAATAGCATGAATCGTTTTATCGGCCAGTTCTAATGACCCGGAGACCGGATTGAGAATATGTTCTGATTGCCATTCGTTTTCGACTTTTTCGAGCCTGTGCAGCCCTCGGTCTGTACCCAACCAGAATTCGCCATGGATCCCTGGCACCACTGTCCAGATATTGCGGTTGTTCAATACCCGCTGGGTGTTTACATTAATTTCATCGTCAGTTGCCGTCAAAAAATCATCGACATCGATGCTGAATAATCCCCCCACGGTACCCACAAATAACTTATCTGCCGCGTATTGATACAGTACTTTGGCATTTTGCGTGGCCCGTGTTTGCGTTTGCTCATTCAGGTAATGAAGTTGCTTTACTGTTTTACCGTTGTCGTGTAAAGAAATCACATACAACCGCGACGTGGTCGCAACGAAAAGCTGGTTGCCAATACTCTTGATATCTCTGATGGCTTCGTTAGCCGATAGCTCTTGTTCACTTAGGCGGAAAATATCAGTCGATGTTTGTTTGTCTGGTGAATAGCGAATCACCACTTGATCTAAAGCGATGCCCATATCGCCGTTTGCCAAGTATTCAAAGGCATCTGCACTCTGCACCCAGTCGGGCTCTAGAAAATCTGCGACTTTCAGTACTTTCTGATAAGTATCGGTTTTAAGATCAATGTAGAAAACGCCTTGATTGTCGGTAGAAATCCATAATCGATTCATGTCATCGACAAACAGGTTACTGATCAAATTATTCACGAAAGCGCCTTCCGGGCCCTCTACAGTCACGAACCGATAACCATCCCAGCGACTCAACCCCCCTTCAGTGGCTACCCAAATGAACCCACCCTGATCACGCACGATATCGCGGACACTATCTTGGGCCAAACCTTGTGCGCTACTCCAATGTCTCAGCGCCGGGTCTTTAATAACCGGAACAGCATTTACTGATGTGGTAACTAAACACAGTTGCAGAAAGGAGAACAAACAGATTAAGTGTAGTTTTGCAGGTAGAGAGGAATGCCAGAGATTTTTCATTGTTATCAATAAGCGTCGCAGAACTTCAGAATGTCATCTGATTAAATTAATTCAGCTCTTTTGTTAACGCTGAAGCCAAAGAACCTTGCGTTAGTTTCTTTATTAATGAGCTACTGTCGTGGTGGTATTTTACTCATAAATTCATGAAATGTAACCAAATCACAAAAAATACACTGACTATCCTTGAATAAAAATAGTCAGTTAGTTTTTCTCCCGGATTGGAATTCGCCCCGTTTTTACTAGCCCACGGCGAATGCCTGCTTGGGGCGCTAAACGGTACAAATCACCATTTTGCCCAACATAGGTTTTTCTTACTCCGCAGGATTTTGCAATTTTCGCATGGGCTTCAAGGTGCTGATGTTCTCCATGAACAGGCACGGCGATTTCCGGCTTTACCCAATGATACATCAATTTTAATTCTTCACTGCACGGATGACCGCTGGCATGCACTGGCAGTTGGCTGTCCTCACTTAGCAGAGTACTTATACCCCGTGCATTAAAGCGAGAAACCAGTTTTTCAACTTCTTTCTCGTTACCCGGTATGACAATACTGGAAAAAATAACATGGTCACCTTTACTCAATTCCAGCAACGGGTGATTATCTAACGCAAGACGCGACAATGCAGCCCGGGGCTCTCCCTGACTTCCGGTAGCAACAACAAGCACTTCTTCGGGTGGCAAGTATCCTATGTGACTTGCATCGGCCAAGGTGGCCTCTTCAGGCCAAATGCCCTGTGCCCGGGCAATACCAACCATATTAACCAGGGAATATCCCAGCAATGCCATGTATCGTCCCGTATTCGCTGCCACTTTGGCTAATGAAATTAAACGGGCAATATTACTGGCGAAGCACGCTACCACTACCCGTCCTGTCAACGGTTTAATAGTGGAAAGCAAACCGTCATAACACGTACGCTCAGACAACGACATGCCAGGTTTTAAGGCATTGGTTGAATCACCCACCAAGGCAAGAATATTTTCCTCAGCAAGCGATTGATACAAACTGTGCTTAAAAGGTTTCCCGCTAATAGGATTAGCATCTATTTTCCAGTCGGCGGTATGCAGTACGGTGCCCGCTTGCGTGGTAATTTTAACCGCATAAGGTTCTGGAATTGAGTGAGTGATAGCGAGCCAGGACACCACAAACGGCCCTATGGTGTGCGTTGATTCTCCAGACACCTCAATGATGGGTATTTGGCCACCTAAATTCTCCCTTGCCAGTTTTCGTCTTAATAATTCAGCAGTAAAAGGGGTGGTATACACCGGACAGCGAAACCGCTTCCACAAATACGGTACGGCGCCAACGTGATCTTCGTGACCATGAGTAATAACCAGGCCAGCCAGAGCATCTTTGTTTTCAGTAATAAAGGTGGGATCAGGCGCAACAACGGCGATCGTGTCGGCCAGGGCGCTATCTGGCGTTTTAGTTGCTGGGACGAGGGGTTCATTGAAGGATACGCCACAATCAACCATCAACCATTTACCCTGGTGCCCATACAGGTTCAAATTCATCCCAATTTCACCGGTTCCGCCGAGTGGCAGAAACCAAAGTTCATCCGCTCCGGGAATAAGATTACTGATAGTATTCTCCTGATTCGTAAACAAAAAACGGCCTGACACAAAGTATGCAGGCCGCTTTATTCATGACTTAACAGTATTATTTCACTATTGTCATTTCTTCAATGAGATTCGTCGCACCATCGACATACTCCATCACCCATAGCATGTACCGCGTATCAACGTGAATGGTACGGGTAGTGCGAGGATCAAAGTCCCAGTCAGAGTTAACACTTTCGAACGTACCGTCAAACAAAAGGCCAACCAGTTCCGCTTTGCTGTTAAGGGTAGCAGAACCCGAGTTTCCGCCGGTAGAGTCTAAATCGGTGAGGAAATTCACTGGCACGCTGCCTATGCTATCTAGCTTATAAGCACCATAGTGTTTATCCCTGATTTGTTGCAACAATTTCTCAGGGGCATCAAACGGTGATTCACCTGTGTCTTTCTCTAAAATACCTTCCAGACGGGTAAACGGTTCATAGATTAAGCCATCTTTAGGTGAACCTCCCAACACATTGCCGTAGGTAACGCGAAGCGTACTGTTTGCATCAGGGTATGCCAGACTTCCCTGTGATTTCTGCCACTCGATGATTGCCTGCATGTATTGGGGTTGCAGTGCAGCCGACTGCCCTTCTAATGCTTTGTTTTTATCTTCAATCTGCATTTCCGTGTCGTTCAGGGCAACGGCAAGCTGAATGAACGGGTCTTTGCTGTTCTCAAAATCAGCAGGTTTAGCCGTTAACCAGCTAAGGCGAATATCCGTATCCGTGAGTTTGGTCTCCCGATAGAATTTTGCCAGAATGCCTTCAAGTTGCTCGGCAGTTGTTTCGCTTGTAATGCCCAATGCATCATCGAATGCCGCTACCCGGGCAGATTCCGGCTGGTCCAGGTAAAGCGAAATCATTTTCTTCCATACTGCTTTATCGACGGTTACATCAAAACGACGATCAATCCGCGATAAGCCTTCCTTAAGACGAGACTGATCCCGTTGCTGGAAACCTCGATCACGCTCTGCGTCTGGCTTTTCCTGTTCGATTGCATTGCGATAAAGCTGCTGGGCGACAGAGAAGAGTTGCGCCCGTGACAAGTTGTTGTACCAAAAATTCTGTTTACTGTTTTTAATACGCTCGTCAGTAACCTCATCCAAGCGCTCGATGTTATCCACCAGTTGCGTTTTACCTTGCCCGTTTAACCAAGCTTTTAAGGCATTCTCACGATCCTGGCGTCGTTTAACCAGCCCGACACGCTTTGCACCTTCCAGTTGGCCTTTTGTATTCTTAAGGAAATTGTTCAAACCGGCCAACAGCGCCTCGTACTTAATGCGCGCATCACTGCCTTCTTCAGAAGCCTGGTTAATGGTGTCAATCCACTGGCCAATCAAATCCACGTAGGTTGGGTACATCCAGTCAAAGGTATAGGACACTACGCCCAGTCGTGCGTATCGATCCGTAGAGCCTGGGTAACCCGCAGCCATGACGAAATCGCCATCTTCTAAACCGGCGGCTGACACTTTAATAATATGCTCTGGTTGATAAGGCACATTCTCTTCACTGAAATCCGCAGGTTTGCCGTCTTTGCCTACGTATGCGCGATAAAAAGAGAAATCGCCGGTGTGACGAGGCCACATCCAGTTATCAATATCTCCGCCGTATTTGCCCACAGAATCCGCAGGCGTATAGGCAATACGCACATCGCGAATTTCCATTTGCTTAATCAGCTTATATTCCAACCCCTGAAAGAAAGCCGGTACAGAACAACGAAAACCTTCTTCCGCTTCACACTCTGCGATGATGGCTTTTTTGTTGTTCTCTATGGCATCGTAACGCTCACGTCCTTGCACATCACTGCTGATTGAGCCAATAACACGGTCGGTAACATCAGCAAAATCAACGGTAACAAACATTTTAGTGCCGGGCGCAGCAGGTAATTCGTCTTGTTTGGTTTTAGCCAGGAAACCGTCTTTTAAATAGTTATGCTCAGGCGAGCTGTTGTATTGCACTGAACCACGAGCACAATGGTGATTGGTAACAGCGAGGCCTTCATCAGACACAAATGACGCGGAACAGCCGCCTAGTGACACGATGGCTCCCATGGGAAAGCCGGTCAGATTTTTGAGAGTTTGGGGCGATATTTCCAGCCCAGTTTGCTTCAAATCTCCAGCAATATCAGGTAATTGCTCAGGTGTGAACATACCTTCTTTGGCCTGCACAGCGGCACTGGCGAAAATAATCGCGAGGGAAGCACTGAGTAAGTGTTTTCGAGACATAACTGCTCCTTTCTTATTTTAAGTCAAACCTGTTATCGCCACGCCATTGATGTGGCAGGTTTTATCCGTCGGTAATTGCAGAGCGGTAGTGTAGCTTTGTCATGGAGGTAATGTGAATCATATTCAGGCGAAACGCCGCTGAAAAGAGAGAAGAAGTGTTAAGAAATATTTCTGTGTGAAGGCGTTAGCCAACTGGATAACGCCTTGGGTAGAGGATGAATACGAGGGTGCAGCTATTTCTTTGCAGCCAGGATCTTCTCTGCCAATACATCTGGCTCAATGATTTCGCCCTCTTCAGCGGGAACCGGACACACCATAATGACCAATCCATCTTTGAGCAAACCAGGCGTCCACTTTTGCATCCAATCCTGCAAAGAAATGCTTAGCGGTTCACAGTGGTCCCATTCGTCAGTGGCCCAAAGGGTGGCCAGTGATTTGTCAGGCCAGACAGGAACGCCATCCTCTTCATCTGACGTAAGCATAACGCATCCGTCCTCATCTTTAAGGATCCAAACCTGCTCGTTACTGATGATGCTGTCGATTGTCGCGCTTAGGCGTTTTTCGGCGTTAACTTCCAGAAGTGGATGGGAAAGTGACATAGTAGCCCTCTGTATAAGTGGCACACTTGCGCATTCAGGTAGATATTTGCGCGAGTACAAAAAAGAATGATGTCGATACTACCAATAGACCTGAAAATAGTTAACCGTTAATACCGTCATTGTGTTGCTGATAAGTTGATCATTTTCTCGCTTCGGAAAGTTCATCTGCGCTGGCGCCTGGTATAAATGAACTTTTTTTAATGTTTATTTTTGCAAATCTCATAGTGAGTCTATACTGAAATTTATTTTCCATCTCGGGGGAATGGGCCCGACAGCACGTTGAGGGTGGCATTATGCCTAACGCTTACGTATCGCATTACCAATCCAGACGCAAACTCATTCTTATTGCGCTTATTTTATCTGAACCGTTTTTGCTGTTTGCCGCCGCAGCCGCGGCCTTGTCTCTCACAGGCTATTTAATGGGTATCGACTTTTTATATCGCCCAATTGAATCAGGTATGGCAACCCACCCTCTCACTGCTATAAGCTTAATCATGCTTGCATCAGGTTTCATCAGCTTCAATCACAAGCGTCGGGCACTTGCCGCCATACTCGCTTTTTTACCGCAACTCATCGTCGCCATCGTGTTAATCGACAACTTGCTACAAAACCACATCAGTGAATCTATCACCCCATTCAGTGATGTCGTGGCAGCATCACTAGAACAGGGTCGCGTTAATGCTATGGGCCAAAACACCTGTTGGATGGTTGCTTTGCTAGCACTTTCCCTGCAAGCGAGGCTAAGTAAAAACGTGAATCTTACACAGTTGTTTGCAACGATTGCCCTGGTTTTTCCCTCTTTGGCGCTTACCGGATACGCCTACAACCTCGACACTTTTTATGGTGAAATGTCGGTGGCCACCATGGGCATAGGCTATTTTCTCTCACTCGCTATCCTCTTCTCTACAGCGAATCATGGTTTTATTCGGACGATGTTGTCTCCTTTCATTCCCGGAAAACTAGCTCGTACCCAGGCCGTATCTGGCTATTTTTTCGTATTTCTAATGGGCTATCTCTGGGTTAAATCGCTTTCATCGGTTGATGACGCCTCTCTCTTTGGCGCCTTTGTGGTGCTTGTTTGCTGGGTAGTTATTGCTGTGGTGGTATTCTCGACGGTGTACCACGAAAATGCCGACAAAAAGCGACGAAAAAAAGAAGAGCTTCTTACTAGGCTGGCCAAAATAGACCCACTCACTAGCTTATTTAACCGACGGGCCTTTCACGAATTGCAACGTCGAGAACTCTCTCGTATGCAAAGATACAATGGCGAAATGGGCATATTGATCGTCGATATCGACTACTTTAAATATGTGAATGATACTTATGGCCACGATGCAGGCGATGCCATATTAAAAATTATCGCGGTAACAATAAAAAATACGGTCAGGCGCTCTGATGTTATATGCCGTATGGGAGGAGAAGAGTTCGCGGCCATTTTGCCAGCTACTGATCAACCCGGTACCCACCGGGTTGCAGAAAAAATTCGTGCAGCGGTTTGCGAACTAGACTTAACAGATATCATTGACGACTACCCGCTGTCAGTATCTGTAGGCGTATCTGACCTTGGCGACCATGACATGACAAACGCAATGAAACGGGCCGACAAGGCCCTGTATCAAGCAAAAGAAAAAGGACGAAACCGCGTTGGCTCACTGTTTAGTCAAGACGATACGGTAGACAATGCATTGCTGATTTAACGCAGCTTAGCCGGCTTTACTCAGTGACCGACTTTTACTCAGTAAGTAGTGTGATCAGTTCGGATAAGCCCGGGCGTTTCACCGCTTTCATTGTATTTAGGTATACGGTGGCCATCATGTCGTCACAGGTTTTAATCTGACGACGAGAAGCGGCTGGCAAAATAGAATCTGCCACTGAGGTGGGCAAATAAGCAAACCCGCCTTCTTCAATCAGGCTACGGGCAGCAAGCCCCAACGAATTAGTACTCAGCCTGGCATCCCGTAACTGCGGAGATTGATGAAATAGCTTCTCCCTGACTTTACTGCCCCACTCTACAGACACAAAACTGGATGAAGTGGGTTCAGTGTCGTCAGTATTGCAAGCGAACAATGACAGCGGCTCGCAAAGCAATTCCTTACTCACAATTTCTTCTGATTTTAGCGGTTCACAAGACAGGGCTATATCGATACTTCTTTCGTGTAATTGTCGCGATAAACTGTCCAGGGTTAGCACCTCGGCTTTCACTGACCACTCTGGAAAGGTTTGATGCACTTTTCCCAGCACCGAAGAAAAACCCATTTCGCTGGCTAGTTGCGTTGCCGCGCAAACCACATATTCGCCCGACTCCAACTGCAGTTCTCGTTTTGCTTCTTTAAGTGTGTCGGTTAATTGATGGGCAAAAGGTAACAGCTTTTCACCTGCTTGGGTAAGCTGAATACTGTTGCGGTGCCTGATAAACAACGTGGTTTGAAAATATTCTTCAAGCAGTTTTATTCGTGCACTGACCGCGGATTGTGTCAAGTAGAGATTTTCAGCAGCTTTGCCGAAATGGCGGGTCTTTACGACCTCGAGAAAAGTAGATAAAAAACGGATATCCATAGAAGCTACGCAGCTGATTACGTTAACGGATATACATTCTCACAGGTTGTAGGTGATGTAAAACAAAAACATAACCAACGCACCAGAAATCTGGTGCGTTGCGCAGATAGAGATAACCGCTTGTGGATGTTATCAGAAACTTTCCTGGTGGAGCCTTCGCTGTTTTTCACGACGTTGTTCATCGCGCTTTTGCTTAGTTTTCACCTGATGACGACGATCCTGGCCTTTTTTACCCTGAAAGTCACCATCTTCTACCGAGTCCCATTCTTCACGGTGGTAACGATAGTCTTTACTCATTGCAGTCTCATAGTTGTTGCGTTAAGGACACATCTTCATTATCAGGCTCGTACAGAAAATAGGAAACAAAAATTATTCATCGTCACGATGATAAATTTAACTGGATAAAATATCATCAAGGACTATCCAGAATCCATGTCCGTTCGCTATGCTGTTGGTGTTTGGCTGTGCATGCAAACGACAGGAAAAAGCTTCCTTTCGACAGCTACGGTGGCTTCAAACAGTTCAAAAAAATTATTTGTCCTAACGGTAAAAATTTTTTGTTTCCCATGATGGTTTTATTGATTTAAAAGTCTGCTGAGTTCACTCCTTATCGAGACTTCGCCATGAAAACGTTTGATATTCGCCCTGCTCCAAAACCTTTTATCGATCGCGCTAAATTTCCTTACGGATTTAAAAAATCTGGAGACTTTAGTATTTCCGAAGCTGACCTGCTAAGCAGACACGGAAAAGTTCTTTCTGAATTAGAAACCGGTTCTCTGCAAGCCGAAACCGAAGACGAAAAACACTTTGTTGCTTTCGTATCAGGTAGCGTTCCTGCAGAAAATGCACTGGAAAAGGCCTGGCAAAAATACGTGCACCTTGCCCGGGGCAAAAAGCATTTTTACACCTTGCACAGCTCTGCCAGCAATGCGTCAGAATTCGACGACGACTATTCTGACGAGGAATTTGATGTAGCCTGATTTCGCATTCGCGTTTTCAGCAAGCTTCCGTTTACATCAAACCGCCAGAGCAATGCTGTGGCGGTTTACTTTCACTGACTCCTCACCTAAATCTCTTCCCTACCTGTTATCTCTGACAAAAATTGTGATCTGTTCTGATGCCCGTTACGAAACAGCATAAAGGCTTGCAGTAAAAGCTGACATCGTGATTTAAGAACTATAAGGACAACAGGAATGATTGCATTTTCCTCATTAAAACATTTCGGTATTCATGCTACAGACGGTGATATCGGGCAATGCAAGGACGTGTTTTTCGACGATCAGGATTATGTTACCCGTTATTTTGTTGCAGATACCCATAAATGGCTGCCACTGGGCCGTAAGGTGGTACTGTCTCCTATCTCGCTGTTGGAAATTAATACCACGGAAGAGAAACTGTATGTGAACATGACGAAGCAGGCGCTCAAAGACAGCCCCTCAATTGATGAGCATAAGCCGCTTTCACGGGAGTATGAAGAAATCCTGTTTAAATACTTCGGTTATGGCTATTACTGGATTGGTCCCGGAGCATGGGGCGATTTTTCACATCCCACCGAACTCGCTCACCAACAGAATATGCAGGAAGATATTGAAGAAATTGAACGTCCCGGCGCCAACCACCTGCGTTCTTGTGACGAAATTGATGGCTATACGGTAAGTGCAAATGACGAAGACAGCGGCCACATCTGTGACTTCATTATTGATAAGCACAACTGGCAGGTGGCACTCTTTATAGTAGATAGTCGAGATTGGCTACCGGGAGGTAAGAAAGTAGCGCTATCAACGGCAATGATAAAGGACATAGACTGGTCGGCACATAAGGTGAATATCACCCTATCTCATGAAGTATTGAAGGCGTTACCAGAAGTGGATGATGAAAGGTTGGATGATTCTGATTACCTGACAAGTTTGGTGAATCAGGCTCAAATTTCGGGCTAATAAAGAATATTAAAAATGAAAAAAGGCGGATGAAATCCGCCTTTGCTGATTATTCTGCACAGAAAAACTGATAAAGCATTCCGATGGTTTGTTTTACACGCTCATCTGCCAAACTGTAATAAATAGTTTGACCGTCTCTGCGCGTTGCAACCATTTTTGCTTCACGTAAAAGCGCAAGGTGTTGAGATAACACAGGTTGGGTAACAGGAATTCGGGTAAGTAAATCAGACACTGAATATTCAGTTTCTAACAAAGAACAAAGCACCATAAGGCGCGTTTTATTGGATAATTGTTTTAGGAATCGCTCGGCATCAGCAGCGTGGGCCAACAATTTTTCGGTATTAATTTCTTCTTTAATTGCTGTCATGGTAGTTCTACTTCTTATTCTAGGAAACCACGGTCAATTAAACGCGAATGGTTCTCAATCATCAAGAGGATTCATCGCGAATTATAACCCACTGAAAGTAACCCGCTGTCTATTTATGGCAACATATATAAGAATAGCTTTACGTTTTATGTAGCTAGAGTTAATCCGGTGACTATTGCTCGTACACATCTCGCTCCTTCAGTTTAACAAGCACAAATATGATATGGTCAGTAATTGAGCTATAGACAAATATCAATATTTCACTTCCCAAATATACCGGGTACGTTGAACTCTATGATGCCATTAGCATAAAGACAGCACTTGCGCTGTTTTTTCCCTTGGCATTGTCGGGTAAACTTTAGTTTTTAATAAATCTGAAAAAGTTATGTTGAAAGCAACCTTAGAGCAGTGGCGAATGTTTCAGGCTGTCGTAGAAGCTGGCGGCTTCAATCAGGCAGCACAACAAGTGCATAAAAGTCAGTCTAGCGTTCACCATGCGGTGCATAAACTTGAAACCGCCCTCGGGATCCCCTTGTTTGAAAATGACGGTCGCCGGGTAAGGTTGACAGAAGCCGGTGAACTTATGCTGCGCCGAGCTAACTTTCTACTTGATGAAGCACACAAATTGGAAGCGGTGGCTGCCAACTTACAATGCGGAACAGAAACACAGCTTCGGATTGCCGTTGATATTATTTTTCCCCCAACTCTGCTCTATAAAGTGTTGAATAAAGTCTCACAGGAGTATCCGCTTTTACGCATCGAATTGATGGAAACGGTACTCAATGGAGCCAACTCATTGCTTAAATCTGCTGAAGTGGATATTGCCATATCTCCCTTTGCCATTAAGAATGGCTTCAGCGAAGATTTGTGCGAAATAGAGTTTGTTGCCGTAGCGCACCCCGATCACCCGCTACACCAGCTGAACCGTCCTCTCACGATTGAAGATCTTAAATCACATCGTCAAATTGTGGTACGCGACTCTTCTGCGGAAAGAAAAGCAGAATCAGGCTGGCTTGGTGCCGATCAGCGCTGGACAGTCAGTCATGTGAGAACCTCGGTAGACATCATTTGTCAGGGTCTCGGTTTTGCTTGGCTTCCGTTAGCGATTATAAAACCCCAGTTAAATCAGGGGTTGCTAAAACCTTTACCGTTGGATAAAAGTGGTGTGCGCAAAGGGCTGTTATATCTGTGTTTCGAAGACGGAGACAGACTGGGGCCTGCAGCCAGGGCCTTTATCGGTGAATTACGCTATCAGTCGATGACACTCCCTACTGCAGAGGCAGAAGGGTTTTTGAGTCTTTAGCGCCGGTGTACAGTTTTTCAGCTCCATTTGCCTGATACCTTATTACAGGGTATAAAAGCTAAACTTCTATATAAGAAAAACAACAGGAAATAGATGTCATTCCTTAATGCCCTGCCTTTTAGTCCCGTAGCGGGAATTCTGTGCAAAGAAACACGGCCTGAATAAATACTCACCATGGCAAATATCGTCGAGATTCAACACAACAAAGCCAGCTTGCGTAAGCGACTATTGATGGGCTCGATTGGACTGTCAACACTGCTCATTGGCATCATTACCTACCTTGGCCACGGTATTCTGATGGATTTGGAGCGAGACTTTGAAACCGAGTATTTTGATCAACAAGGGCCCTTAATTGCCAAAGCAATTACGTTAGAAACCGAACCGCAAACCATCATTCCAGACAGTGTGGTTGCCGTATTTAACAACACGGCGTTGTTGTTCCAGCGGGCCGACATAGACAGCAGCACCGTTTCCCAGCTCAACAGCACACCCGACAAATTTCGTGAAATCAATAGTCAGCGCTACTACCGTCAGTATTTTCCTTCATCTGACAATAATGACCCGTTAACTATAATCTGGCGCACAAAAGATCAGACCGTTGTCTCATCAGAAATTATTAATACCCTTTCTATCGCAGCATTCATTACCTTCTGGATTGCGGTATGGATAGCCCTGTTGATGTCGGCATTTATCGCCAAACGTTTTGAGACTGCAAACGATAAGCTCGCGCAACTTGCACTGGAAGATCCGCTGACCAAACTTGCTAACAGGAATGCGCTGCTTGCGAACACGGTATTTAACGAAGGCAATGGGGCGTTGTTTTTTATCGATTTGGACCGCTTTCGCGAAATAAACAACGCCTTGGGACACAATATGGGCGATAGAATGTTATTTGCGTTTGCCCAGCGTTTGTCTGGTCTTGTTGAAGAAACCGCTACGGTTTATCACTACCGCAGTGATGAGTTTATTATCTGTCTTCCAGACGTTGCATCAGACGAGATTTTAAATCGTGCATTTACTCTTCTCTACCAGTGTAGAGAACCGCTTTTTATTGGCAACAGCGCATTCGAGATCAGTTGCAGTATTGGTGCTGCTCGCTATCCGGAGC
This sequence comes from Alteromonas sp. ABH2_165, assembly GCF_056159945.1. Classification (NCBI taxonomy): domain Bacteria; kingdom Pseudomonadati; phylum Pseudomonadota; class Gammaproteobacteria; order Alteromonadales; family Alteromonadaceae; genus Alteromonas; species Alteromonas sp. ABH2_165. The sequence continues at coordinate 69,950 of NZ_JBSWWF010000003.1, read as the reverse complement.
ATGGTCATCACCCTGAAATGCTAATACGCAACGCTGAAAACGCCATGCACCGGGCCAAGAGACTCCGTTTAGGCGTGCAGATCTACAACGACCGGTTAGCGTACAACAGCACCATAAAAGTGACGCTTCGCGGGCAACTGCGCTCTGCCCTAACGAACAACGAATTTGTTCTTTATTACCAGCCTAAGGTAGATATCCGCCGAAAACGTTTAGCCGGCGTTGAGGCCATTGTTCGCTGGAATCACCCTGACGAGGGCTTATTGCAGCCGGGTCTTTTCATTGATTTAGTTGAGCAAAGCGGCATTATCCACGCCTTCACCCGCTACACCCTCGAACTTGCAGTTAAACAAATCAAGGCGTGGTCTGCGCTAGGTTATGAATTGCCCGTGTCGGTTAATCTCTCGGCCTACAACCTGCTGGATAGCGCTTTTATCCCTTTCGTGCGGGAATTGTTAGATAAGTCGAATATAAAGCCTGAGCTACTAGAATTTGAACTTACAGAAAGCGCCACAATGGTTGATATTGCAGTAAGTCGCAGAGTGCTGGCCAACTTCCGGGAGATGGGCATTAAAACCTCTATCGATGATTTTGGTACCGGCATGAGCTCCTTTGCTTATCTTCGCGAGCTCGATATCAATACCGTGAAATTAGACCAATCCTTCATCGCTGGCATTACCCACGAGCCTCGCGACGCAAAAATTGTGGAAGGCATTGTTTCACTGTGCCGTAATCTCGATATTGAAATCGTCGCAGAAGGCGTTGAATCTCAAGAGCAAGCAGAAGTACTCGAACAATTACATTGTTATATTGTGCAAGGCTATTTCTATGGTCGACCTGTACCCGCCAGTGAAATCACCATCAATCTGAACGGTCACGAACGGCTTACTCAGTAAAAAAGGCTTATATAACCTGCTGATTTTAATCACTTGAAAGCGAATCCAGCGCTTAGACCTGATTTATTTACATTTTGCTTTCAAAATCTGTGCCGCAGAAGTTGATCTTAAACTTCTGTGAAGTTGTAATACGTATATTGCGAGAAAAATTAATAAAGGACTAGCGCGTGCTAACTGTTTTACTAGTGGATGACGACCCGGAATTTACAGAGGTTGCCTGCACCATTATCGAATTTCTGGGACATGATATCCTCACCGCAGCCAACTTGGCTGAAGCCCGGGAATGGCTTACAAAAGAAACCTTCGACCATATCCTACTCGATTTCATGTTACCTGACGGCAGTGGTGTGCATCTTTTTGACGAGCTCGACGCGCTACCCAAACGCCCTAAAGTGACACTTATTACTGGTCACCCTTCCGTACGCGGCATTATTAAAGGATTATGCGGCCCGAATATCGATTACTTGGTTAAGCCTATTCAGCGTGAAGACATTGAAGCGGCCTTAACAGGTAAGAAAGAGAAGCCGAACTCCGGCGGCCCCCGTATTAAGAAGTACTTTGGTCACTTGATTGGCGAATCTGCGCCAATGAAAGAGCTTTACAAGCTTATTGAACGGGTGAGCAGAACCAGTGCAAACGTTATGCTTCTTGGCGAAAGTGGTGTGGGTAAAGAAGTCGTCGCAGAATCGATTCATGCTGCATCTGACGTCACCGGCCCGTATATCGCAACAAACTGCGGTGCTTTTTCTAAAGAATTGATCGGTAGTGAATTATTTGGCCATGAAAAAGGCGCATTTACCGGTGCCGTTAATCGCAAGGAAGGTGTATTCGAGCAAGCTGAAAGCGGTACCCTTTTCTTAGACGAAATTACGGAAATGCCCATAGATATGCAGCCTAACTTGTTGCGGGTGTTGGAAAATAAAGTAGTCATTCGTGTCGGTGGTACAAAAACCATCCCGGTGAATTGCCGCGTGGTGTCAGCCACTAACCGAAAAATGGAAGAAATCGCAGAGAGTAAAGTGCTTCGGGAAGATATCTATTTCCGTCTTGCTGTGTTCCCAATTACGATTCCCCCTCTTAGAGAGCGCAAAGGAGACATCCCATTACTGGCGTCTCAGTTCATTGCCGATTTTAACCAAGAAAACGGTACCCGGTTTGAATGGGAAGAGACGCAATTAGACAACCTGATGACCTACGACTGGCCAGGTAATGTCCGTGAGTTACGCCATTTTGTGCATCGTGCGGGCATAATGAGCGATCCGGACAAAACCGATATCGAACTGCCAAAAACCATCGAATCTCCGTTTGCGAAGAAACAATCAACCTCGCCAGCGCTGGAAGCAGGTCGAACCATTGAAGATGTGGAAAAAGAACTGATTTATGCCACGTTGGAAAAAGTGAATGGCAACAAAACGTTGGCTGCCGAAATGCTCGGGATCAGCACAAAAACACTGTACAACCGCCTTCACGCTTACGGCGACTTAAGTAAAGACGAATCGTAAGGTTAACGTAGATGAAAGACGAAGAAATTGGTGCAATTGCTCGTTGGGTCCACGATGCCCGTAAACCCTTAAACAGAATATCCATGCAGGCCGAGTTAGTAAAAATGGCCCTGAACGGCGACATACCGGCAGAAAAAGCACAGGATGCATTGGATAAAATTATTGCAAGCACCAAAGATTGCAGTCATGCACTGGCTGAAATGATGGAAGAACTCGCAAATGGCAATACGGAATAATTAGTTCATGCTGAATAAAGTGGTTCAGTCGGCGTATAGCTGGATTTCACTGGTGACGATAATCATTATTATCATCACCGGTAACGCATTTTACATGGTAAGTACATTGGATGAACTGGCCTCCATAGAGCGCCAACTTTTCAGTACCAACCGCGTTATTAATGCCATTAATATGTTACACGTAGCGGTACTGCGCGCAGAGTCGGGCCAGCGGGGCTTTCTATTAACCAAAGAAGAGTCTTACCTTAACGACTATACCGTCACGTTAAATCATCTCACCGAATTACTCACCGAAGTAGAAAATGCCTCGCTGGATAGCGATTTACCCGAGCAAGAAGAAAATATCCACGAACTGATAACTCTGACTAAATCCAAACTGAATGAATTAATCGAAACGGTAGAACTCACCCGACAGGGAGAATACGACGCTGCCATTAAGATGTTAAATACAGATGTCGGGCTGGACTTATACGATGAATTCGACAAGCGCTATGTGTTTATTGATTCGTCGGAAAGGGATGCGCAAGAGCTACACTTAACCAGTTTGATGAAACTTCGTTCCGACTCTGTGAATACCTTAGTTATCTCGGGTGTCACCACGGGCTTACTCATCATCGCTATTCTGATCTTACTGCGACTGAACATGCGAGATAATCTCAAACATCAGCTTGAGTTGCAGGAATACAATGAAGAATTAGAAGATAAAATTGAGCAACGTACCCAGGAATTAAAGCTGTTTGCTGACGAGCTCTCTAGAAGTAACCGTGAGCTGGAAGATTTTGCGTTTGTCGCTTCTCATGATTTACAGGAACCACTGCGAAAAATTCGCGCTTTTGGTAATCGTCTCGAGGCGGGTTACGTTGAAGTTATGGATGAACGTGGCCGGGATTTTCTCCAGCGCATGCTCAATGCAGCAGAACGAATGTCAATGCTGATAAGCGATCTACTGGCATTTTCGAGGGTAACGACCCGAGGTAAGGAATTTAGCAGTGCAGATTTAAATACCATCGTTGATGATGTCGCCAGCGATCTCGAAATCGCCATTGAAGAATGTAACGCTACAATAAACGTTAGTGCTTTGCCTACTATCCAATGCGATAAATCACAGATTGAACAACTTATTTTAAATCTGCTCTCGAATGCCCTCAAATTTCGTTCTGAAGCAATACCACCGCTCATTACCATTACGGCCGCCCCTTCTACGGAAGATGAACTGGCAAACATCCTGATGAAAGACGAATATGAGTGGGTTACCCTTACTTTCGAAGACAACGGTATTGGTTTCGAACAGTCATTTGCAGAAAAAATATTCGCCCCGTTCCAGCGTCTGCATGGCCGCAGCGCCTACAAGGGAACGGGGATAGGGCTCGCCGTATGCCGTCGCATTGTTGAACGTCATAACGGCGCCATTAAAGCATTTAGCGAACCGGGCAAAGGCGCTCGGTTTGTCATCATTATCCCTGTTGACGGTGAACCTTTCGCCGCTGGCAATGAAGGAGTTTTAAGCAATGTCTCTTAAACATTCAACACCCATTAATATTCTCATGGCAGACGATGACGAAGATGATCGTTTACTAACGTTAGACGCACTGAAAGAAAGTCGCGTACTAAACAACCTATTTTGCGTAGAAGACGGTGTAGAGTTGCTAGAATTTTTGCGCCGTGAGGGCAAGTATAGCGATCCGAAAGACGCGCCCCGTCCCAGTCTGATTTTGCTTGATTTAAACATGCCTCGTAAGGATGGCCGCGAAGCGTTGCAAGAAATTAAAGCGGATCCATCACTGCGCGGCATTCCCGTTGTGATCCTAACTACCTCAAAAGAAGAAGAAGACATGCTGAAAGGTTACGACCTTGGATGTGCTTCTTATATTACCAAACCGGTAAACTTTGAAGGATTGGTCGATCTGATGCGCGCGTTAGGCCGCTACTGGATTGAGTTTGTTGAGCTACCCCATGATTAAAGAAACAGGAATTGTTCGTGTCTGAAGTTATACGGGTTTTGCTGGTAGAAGACGATGAGGATGATTACTTCCTCACCGCCGACTACATGTCACAGTGTGATGAACCCCGCTTTCACATTACCTGGGTGACAAACGGTAAAGCTGCAATTGATGCGTTTCAGAAACGTACTTTTGATATTTGTTTGCTAGATTACATTCTTGGTGCGGAAAACGCACTGGATGTTATGGCCACCTTTAGAGCTGCAGGTATTACGGTTCCTGTGGTCATTCTTACTGGCCAGACTGACAGTCAGGTTGATGATATGGTCATGCGCGCAGGTGCCGCAGACTATTTGAATAAAAGCGAAATCGAGTCGCCCCGTTTCATGCGAACCATGCGTTACGCAATGGTTCGCCGGGAAATGGAAAATGAGCGAATAGAGCGTCACAAAGTTGAGCAGCAGAATAAGGCAAAAGACAAATTCCTCGCCCACTTAGGACACGAACTTCGCACGCCATTAACGTCTATTCTTGGCTACACTGAATTGCTACTGGATGACAAGGCAAATGCCGACATGAACCAGGAGCTATCGATCATTCATACCAACGGCAAGCACTTGCTTAGTCTATTGAATGACTTGCTCGACATGTCGCGAATTATGGCCAACAAACTTGAGTTGGCTCGTCGCGAAGTGAACCTCAACGGCTTTCTCACCGACGTTCATTCTTTAATGAACCTGGCAGCGAAAGACAAGGGCCTGACGATGGAAGTATCGTCTCGAAATGATATACCTGACTTCATTTCTGCAGACCCCACGCGACTTCGGCAGATCTTAATAAATCTAATTAGTAACGCAGTTAAATTCACTGACACCGGTACCATTCAGGTTACCGTTGAAACCTTGCCACCACGTCGCGAAGACAACAAAGAGATGCTACTTTTCCGGGTAATTGACTCGGGAATTGGTATGCCGCCGAATAAACTGGATGACATATTCAGGCCTTTCGAGCAAATTGAAGATGTCATGAGAGCTAATCATGGCGGTGCAGGTCTTGGTTTGGCTATTTGCCGCGAACTCGTGTACAAAATGGGCGGTGAAATCAGTGTAGAATCTGTCTTTGGCCGCGGAAGTACGTTCTCTTTTACCATCGATCCGGGTGATATCAGTAACCAGCATTTTGACATGTTCAAACTCACTGCCCCAACGGTTGATGAACAGAACAAGAACAAATTACATGTGACAGGTCGTGTACTAATTGTCGACGACTTACGGGAACTCCGTAAACTTACCGGTCATATGGTGAGCCAGTGCCACGCCACCGTGTCCTATGCTGAGAATGGCGTTAAAGCCTTAGAAGCGGTATTACAGGCAGAGCAATCTGGAAAACCTTATCACTTGGTGTTGATGGACATTCATATGCCGGTAATGAATGGTATTGATGCATTAAAGGCGATGCGCAAACATCAGTGTAACGTGGCCGTAGTGGCCATTACTGCGGCAAGTCGCAAGGGTTTGCGACAATCGTTACTTGATGAGGGTTTCGATGACGTGTTAGGCAAACCCATTGAAAAATCTGAATTATTTTCCATTTTAGATCGCTACCTCATCAGCACACCAGGTATTTCAGGTCACTCAGTAGAAGAAGAGCCTAACTACCAAAAGGCGATGCAATCTATTTCCTATTCAGGAACAAAAGATACCTTGAATGAGGGGGCACCTGATGGAGACGCAGCCTCTACTCCACAACAAGGACAAGCCAGTGAAACGAAAGAAGAAGTGACAGACCCGTCGCTCAAGCAGGTTCTGTTGGTTGAAGATGATCATGATGCTGCTGAGCTGATGAAGCTTCTGCTGAGTCACCTTGGTCATAACGTGGACGTAGCCTATTGCGCGAAAGATGCCCTTGATAAGGTTAAACATCGCCCTTACGACGCCGCCCTTCTCGACCTTACACTGCCGGATGATGACGGTATCAGCTTGGCAAGAAATATTCGTACCGTTAGTGACGCAATGGAAATTTATATTGTTAGCGGTCGCGAGCCAGACAATACAGAACTCGAAGAGCTCAACATTTCCGGTACACTTCTTAAACCAGTAAGCAAAAGCGATCTCGCAGCATTGTTTTAGTATACCTGTAATAAGATGTCCGCATTAGAGTGGACATCTTATTTCATCAACATTGCAATAATTACATTAACCTTGTAACAACGCTTCTCTCACAAATTCGATCTTTATCCAGACTTAAATTTAATCCTTTTAATATCAATAATTTAATCAACTTTCAAACATGGTATTCCGATTGCAACTCTCCATAATGAATATATCCACAAGGAGATTTTAAAATGGCTACCGCAGCAACCCCAAACACTACTGCGACTAACGGTGCAGCGAAAAAAGCAACAAACGGTGTAGACGAATCTACTCATCCTTTTACTGATAAAGCACAAGCAACTCTGCAAAATTCAGTAGACCGTTTAGCGCAATCCGCTGCACGTGCTGAAGAGAATCTACGCGCTACTGCCTCTGATTCTGCCGACAACATGGCTGCTCGCAAAGCACAAATGGATGCTAAATGGAAATCGTCAGGCGTACGTAAATATGCTGTCGATAATCCGGTAGCAGCAGCGGGTATCGCATTCGCAGCAGGTATGTTAGTCACGTCATTACTGCGTAAGAAGTAATATGACGGAAAAGAGCAACGACAGCGCCAGTGAAGAGATGGTCACTGGCAATGCTCGCAAACAGGACCCGGTCAGTTTTGCTGATCGGGCTTCTTACGATCCTGAGCAGTCCAAGGAAATTGATGACAATCCGCCTGACGACGAGGCCGATCCTTCGCTGGACGATCTGATCACAAACGCGCAATGGGTGATATTCCAAAAACAACAGGAACTTACAGCCCTTGCCGATTTATCAGCCGCAGAAGTAAACATTGCAAAGCGGTCGGTTATTGTGACGGGAATCGCCACCCTTGCGGCTTTTGTCTTCGCCTGTTTTTGTTGGTTAATTGCCAACATAGGTATCGCATTAACTCTGCATCATTTCGACGTACATAACGGCGTTATCGCGCTAATTGTGTTCTTGATCAATCTTGGGCTTGCAGCTGGTGCATTCCTGATTGCTAAGCAGTCATATGCGTACATTACGTTAATGCCAGCAATTCATACTTTCCTTCGTGGCATTGGCGTTGAGAAAAAACCTCAAAAGGAAGAGTAAAATGCCCGTGTTTATTAACTCTGCAATTAAGGCCAGAAATAAGGCGCAAGATAGCTACGCTATATCGCAACAGGAAAGTGCCATTGCCGTTAATCATGCTAAAGTCACGTTGAAGTTGTTCGCAGCTCGTCCAGAAACCTTGCTGGCGTGCTTTGGTGCCGGCGCTTACAAGGGCGCCACCACGGATAACCCACCTAGCCGCAAACGTCAGGCTATGATGACGTTCGCAAGGACAGCACTTTTCAATTTTTTAGGATAACAATAATGAGTTTTACCGCATCAGTGATAAAAAAAGGCATGTGCTATGTTTTACTGGGAGCGGGTTTAGTTGCCGCTACGGGTTGTAGCAGTGTATCGAGCCTTTCACCCACCCCTTATCAGGCAGCAAAGTCGGATAAGCAATACGGTTACTCATCAACGCAACTATCAGACAATGAATACCGTATTATGTTTCGGGCAACGGAAGTCACCGATGCGTCGCTAGTACAAGAATATTCACTTTATCGTGCGGCTGAAATTGCCAAGAAAAATAATTTTCAATATCTCACTATCGTTAAAACCGACATCGAGCGAAAAAATACCGTCGCCAAACGCATTGTTAAAGAAACGCCTGAAATTTCGCAAAATCCCATTTTGACAGACCCGCAATGCACAATGTCTGGCTGTAACGAGGTGGGACAAACAATGCCAAACCAGAGTGGTGAGCTGCGTGTGCAAACAGAAAACACTGAAGACGTTTACTACTCCATTCTCGTTCGCATGGCTGAGTCTCAAACAGCCTTGGGCAGCAAGTCTTTCGAAGTTGCAAAGCTGCTAGCCCATAAACCCATGTAAAAGCAGATTTTAAAAATTAGCGTAACATATTAAAGCAAATACTTATCCAAAGCCCGGCATAACCGTTCCGGGCTTTTTGCTATTGGTCTTCCGTCACCAGTGAACTATCCTGCCATTGTCTTTTACAACAAACTGTTACCATGATGAAAAATATAAATGACAACGCAGGTTTTACTCTAATCGAACTCGTAATTGTTATCGTCATCCTTGGCGTTTTGGCCGTTACCGCAGCCCCTCGCTTTATAGATTTATCTGACGATGCCAATGATTCTGTCACGCTGGCACAGATGGGCGCATTCAAATCAGGTGTCAATCTATTACATGCAAAATGGCAGATCCGTCGTCAGAGCAGTATTTCTATTTCTGGTCAAACAGTTGAATTTACCGATGATGGATGGCCGAAAGGTTCCACCGATGACAGTGCAGGCTGTGCTGAACTCTGGAGTGAGGTGCTTGCTGACGCAGAGCCTGTGACCGTGCTGAACAATTATACTGACACCTTATCGGCGGGATGGAACGCTTTTTACTATGGTGAAGTGTGCGGCTACATTAAAAGCCAGAGTGGTGGCGGTACGGTTTACCCCAGCAATACGCCACACTTTGCTTATTACATGACAGATTTTAGCGAACCAAGTGCAGGTTACACAGGTAGCCCGGGTGAAGTGAAGATATACAACCTTTAATTTTGGTCTGTAAAGTACGTAGCCCGGAGTAACACGCCCCTAAGTACAAAACCCTGACTGTAAAAATCTTACCGTAAAACTTGCGGCGTAGTGCAAACAAATCGGCCTTGCGCTGCGCCACGAATTTACCATTTTTTACAGACTAGCCTGTAAAGATTTTCACTCCACACACACCAACGCTTTTGATAGCTTCATAAAGATGGCAATTATGCTGCTAAATCAACAGATTAATTAAAGTTAATTCAACTCTACAATGGCCCATTTTGTGCAACTTATGATTGTATTTGGTTAATTATTACGTTAGGAGTTTACAGTGTCATCAGTCGCCATTCCCTCTGAAAAATTAGCTGACCTAATAAAGGTATTGCAGAGCGGGATCCGTTTTTATAAAGAAGGCATTAAAGCGGTTAAATGCGACGATACAAGAGAAATGTTTACACGTATTCTGACAGAAAAAGAGCAAGCTTGTGCTGAGTTACGCCGGCACTGCTCTGGTGTGAAAAATACAGGCTCCAACTTTATCGTTGACGCTAGAAATGTATACACTCGACTCATTAGCCGTGTGACTTCACATAGCGACCAGATGTTTACCGAGCAACTGGCATCCATGGAACGAAGAATACTGCATTATTTTGATGATGTGTTAAAAGAGCAACTGCCACAACATATCGCGCAGTTGCTTCGTAAAATCCGCACTCGGTTATTGCAGTGCTATGACGAGCTTCAGTTAATAAAGGCTACGCGAAAAAAGTTTATTCGCAATCAAGCTTAATTGATTCAATGCTGCCAGGCGATTAGCCCCGCTTACTCTTTAATATTGATGGTGTTTGCCCGTTCTACCCAATCTAAATCGCGGGTTTGTTCATCTAGCGTTCCCTTTGCATCTTCCAGGAATACCTGGCAAAAATAGTCGACACTTTTAAAAGTTTCACGGTACTTTCTTAATTGAATTTCCATTTCGTGCATTGCATTAGAAAACTCCGAGTTCGACTTCGATAATTCATAATCACACTTGAGATACGCGCACAAGACGTCTGCAGCTTTTGCCAGTGCCACATGAATATCTTCTTTGTCTTGTTCGATTAAAGGCTGATACCTTTCTCTAAGCGGTTCAGGTAAGGTTTGCAGAAGCATCGCTTCAAAACGTCGCTCTAGTTTCTTTATCGCTGCTGTCGTTTCCGGATCATGATATTTAACAGGGCTAGGAATATCGCTCATGCCGGCTATTTCACTGCCTTCATGGAAAATTGCCATACTGGCTACGCGATCTGGTTCTACAGCTTCGTTAAACACATCTTTCGCTATGGCGCCAAGCATATGGGCCACCACTGCCGCTTCATAGATGTGGGTAGAAAGCATCTCTTCTTGAAACTGTGCCATTAACGGCCATCGCTTCACGTTTCTTGCTCGCTGCATAAGGCCAATAAATGCTGAATGATGTTTTGTCATGATGCTCTACTTAAATGAATGCCATTGAATAAATGTATGTTGTTACAACTGCTAGTTTATCAAGCTCACCAAGTGATGCTAGTCGCATAAGGAATTGATGTGTAAAAAATGCAGATAAGTTGTAACTCTTTGCCAGCAGTTTTATGAACACGCTAGCAGGAACAAATTAACTATATGATAAATAATAACTTTTAACCTTGGCACAATACCAGCATCAATCAATACGAACTTAACGAAAGTTAAACGAACTTTACGAAGAGCAATATGAGGAAATTATTATGCTAGGTTGGGCAGTTACATTTTTCATTATCGCCATTATTGCAGCAGTTTTTGGCTTCGGTGGCATTGCTGGTGCAGCATCAGGCATTGCTCAATTTCTATTCTTTGTATTTGTCGCGTTGCTGGTGATTTCACTTATCGCCAATGCACTGCGCGGTAAATCACCTAGAGTATAATTTAATTGGAACAAGGAGAAAGGACGATGAAATACTATAAGTTATTTTTGAAAGCGATGTTGGTAGCAGGTTTTGCATTTACTCTGGCCGCTTGTGGCGACGGTGAAGCAGAAAACGCAGGCGAAGAACTGGACGAAGTGATGACTGACGCTGGTAACGCTGTTGAAGACGCCTGTGAAGACGTGAAAGAAGGCGCTGACGCTAAAGATACCGATTGCTAATACCAATCGATACAATGAAACCAGGCTACATGCCTGGTTTTTTTGCGCCTGAATTAGTACATGAGCAACACATTAGATGTACTATGCGTAACTAGAATTTTGTACTCACAGTGTCGGCAAACAACACTAACAGACTTCCAGATGATGAAATAGAAAATCAATAAATGCACGAATTCGATTCGGTAACATTCCTCCCTGACCAACATACACGCCATAGATATCCTCGGTAGCGTTAGGTGTATAGTCTTCGAGAATGGGAATGAGTTTCCCTGCTTTTATATCCTCTTCCACCTGAAAATAAGCGAGCCTGCCGATACCAAGACCAGATAGCAAAAGATGTCGCAAAGCATCGCCATCACTCACTTTTACATTGCCTTGTGGAGCAATTAACACCTCCTTCCCAGCAACGATAAAAGGCCATTCTCGTGCTGCCCGCGCAAATGTGAAGTCCAGACAATTGTGAATTTTCAACTCTTTTGGCGTTGTAGGACAGCCTTTAGCATTCACGTAATGGGGTGAGCAAACTACAACCATTTTTGCTGTTCCAAGTTTCTTTGAAATGAGATTGGAGTCTGCTAACTTACCTGTTCTGATAGCAACATCGACACTTTCTTCAAGTACATTAATCACTTTATCTGATAGCTCCAGATGAAGGCTAATTTCAGGGTACGTGGCTAAAAACTGTGGAATTAGCGGCAAAATATATTTTTTACCAAAAGGTATATTGCAATTAACGCGTATTTTGCCTGATGGTTTTTTTTGCTGACCCACTAATCGCTCGGCATCATTTAATGCTGCAATGATTTCCATTCCTTGTTCGTAGAACACACACCCTTCACTTGTTAATGAAAGCTGTCTCGTTGAACGATTAAATAGTCTGGCTCCCAATCGTCGCTCTAACTTCGAGATCGTTTTGCTGATGGCGGAAGGCGTATTATCTAGAAAACGGGCTGCAGAAGAAAAACTGCCAAGTTCAACAACTTTTATAAAAGTTTCCAATTCCGCTGAACGGTTGGCATCATTTTTAGCCACTGTAATATTGCCCCTACCTTGTGAATTAAAGGCACAAATAATATTCCTTATTGATTATTTTTCAAACTTAAATTTTATTCGATACTTTCTGCATTCAAACCAACTGGAATGTATCAATGAGAAATATACTTTCATATCAATTAACTGCATCTGTCATCGCCGGACTTATTTTAAACCCAGTAATGGCGAATAGTTTCCACGATTCATTTACTACGTCGTGGACTTCCAGCCCGCAGGCTGTATGGAACGACGGTTTCATTTTCCCTACCAATATACCTAAATCAATTGAAGATCAAACGGTAAGACAAGCTATCAGGTTAAGTCTTGGTGGTGATTCTTTTAAAATCGAAATGTCGAATGCCTATGGAAAAACGCCGGTAAAATTAGGAAGCGTAACAGTTGGATTGTCTGAAAATGCTACAGATGTCTACACCGTTAAACAGCATATTTCAGTTACATTCGGCGGGTCTAAAGAAGCGATAATTCCTGCAGGAGCAACACTTCTGAGTGACGACATATCATTCGAATTACCGTCATTGGCAAATGTCGTTGTCTCTGCCTATCTACCAGAAAAGACAACGCTGGAAACATTCCACTGGGATGGACGGCAGACTAATTATATCTTGCACGGTGACCAAACTCAGACATCCACTCTAAGTACTAATCATATCGAAACAACTGCCCGTTTATTTGTCAGTAGTCTCTTTGTGAGTAAGAGATATGAGCGCGGTGCCATCGCTGTTATCGGAGATTCTATTACAGATGGTGCCACTGCTGGCCTCGACAACAACACACGCTGGACCGATTTTCTTGCAGAGCGACTGAGCAAACAAGGCATTGCAGTTTTCAATGCCGGAATATCCGGTGGACGATTGTTATCTGACGGGATGGGCAGCAGTGCTTTAGGTCGGTTAGATCGAGACGTATTATCGAAGCCTGGTGTTTCGAGCTTAATAGTCTTATTGGGTATTAATGATATTGCCTGGCCAGGTACACGCTTTGCGCCACATAGCGATAGACCAGACCTCGACAGATTAATAGAAGGGTATACCCAATTAGCTGAGCAGGCACAAAACCAGGGAATAAAAATCTTTGCCTCTACACTCCCTCCATTCGAAGGGGCATTGCCCAACACGCCTCTCGACAACTATTACAAAAAAGAAAAAAACGCGCTTCGCTTGGCTCTTAATGATTGGATCAAACGTGCTGATGTATTCGATGGTGTTATCGACATGGAAAAAATACTCCAATCACCAGAGCGCCCAAACAGGTTGAATCCGAAGTTTGATTCTGGCGATCACCTCCACCCCAGTGTTGAAGGGAATAGAGCCATGGCTTATGGATTCGATACAGCAATCTTCTCAAAGTGAATAACTGCCTCAACCCAAATGGGAGCAAAAAACTAATGCTTTTTTCAAAATATCAATTAAATGAAAGAGAACTGACCAACCGCATCGTTATGCCACCCATGACAAGAGCAAGAGCTGCTAGCGGAAATGTTGCCACACCACTTATGGCTGAGTATTACGCGCAACGAGCGTCGGCGGGCCTGATCATTTCGGAAGGTACGCAAATAAGCCAACAAGGTCAGGGATATGCTTGGACCCCGGGCATTTTTACAAATGATCAAGTTGAAGGTTGGAAAGTTGTAACAGATGCGGTACATCAATCCGGTGGCGTGATATACGCGCAACTCTGGCATGTAGGCCGGGTATCTCATCGTTCTCTTCAACCAGGTAATTCCGCCCCCATTAGCTCTTCTGCTTTAATCGCAGAGGGGGTAAATGTGTTCATTGATCCTATGAATCATGGCCCAGATGAAGGAAGTGGTGAGATGGTTCAACATTCTGAACCCAGGGCAATGGAAATAGAAGACATCAGAAGGGTAATTGAAGAATTTAGACAGGCTGCGAGAAATGCAAGTTCAGCGGGTTTCGATGGCATTGAACTGCATGGTGCGAACGGGTACTTAATTAATCAGTTTATCGATTCCGAAGCCAACTTGCGGCAAGACGCTTACGGCGGAAGTCTGAGTAACCGACTTAGGTTTTTAAGTGAGATAGTACAAGCTGTTAAAGAGGAAATACCTGCCCAGAAGATTGGCGTTCGTCTCTCCCCATTAACCACGCTTCAAGGTACGGTCGACAACACGCCAGAGTCTACCTATCTCGCTGTTGCCTCTCTACTGCAAGAATTAAAGGTGGGATATATTCATATTGCAGAAGCCGATTGGGAAGATTCGCCAAAGATGCCAGTTGCTTTTAAGGAAGCCATCCGCATAATATTTAAAGGAACGTTAATATATTCAGGACAATATGATTTGCTCAAAGCTCAGCAAGCCATTCAAAATAACTGGGCAGATTTGCTTGGTTTTGGTCGTCCTTTTATCGCAAATCCCGATCTTCCCATGAAACTTGCAAAGGGCCTACCTTTGACAATTCCCAGCAAAGCACATTTTTTTGGTGGCAATCATATAGGCTACACAGATTACGAAACTGCCGCTTCAAGCACCAATTTACTTTGAAAAAGAAAACCACTATCACATGGTATCTTCCAAAGCCTGCAGCCAACTGCCCTGCTGTCGCATAGCGTTTTCGTCGAGCAGTTGGCTGCGTATCAGATAATTCAGAAAGCCGATTTTGTCGTTAGTAAGTTGCCGATAATCAAAATAGGGTGTAACGATGAGGTTTCGTTGTCGACAAACGGCAAAATCAGCGCTTACCCAGTTCATACGCTGTGTCAGATCAAGTTGGCCAGCATAGGTTTTTCCCATCACAATGTTTAGGTGTTGCGGATTAAACGCAGTGGGCGGTGCGAACCATAAGGCCGTATCGCCTTGGGCTGTGAGTAACTGTTCGTCTCGATACGTTTGCCATGTTGTTGCTTTTGAAATAGCCAAGCCTTCACACAAACTAAACATCCATTTTGCATAGACATTAAATACCTTTCGCCAACCGTTTCCACATTCTGCGTTAATACCATTAATGATATGAATATCGATGGGTGTAACGACGCCTGCTTCCCCGGCCAGGTCAAACGCGGGACGATTTGCCATATAAACTTGCACCGGCCCATGAACATTACCAACACCATCAGGTCCGCATATCTGCATTTAACACTCCAAAATAAAAAAGGCACACCGGAAAAGGTGTGCCTATTATTGCATAGCATTATTGTGGAGGTGTTAGCTATTCAGTCTTAGCGGATTTACGATTGCCAACGAAGCGATTGAGCAAAGCCGGCAATAAAGTTAAATCGGTGAACAAAGCAAACAGCATAGCCAGTGCGGTGAGCAGTCCGAAATACACGCTAGGCAGAAAATCGGAAAACCCGAAAAGTGAAAATCCCGTGGCAATGATCACTGAAGTGAACAGAATTGCTAACCCTGAATGTCCGAATGCAGACTCACTGCCCGCTGCAGCGGTCTTGCCATCAGACGATTTCATGCCCTGCAGATAACTGTGTAAAAAATGGATGGTATCGTCTACCGCTATGCCCATCGCAATAGCCGCTATGGTAATGGTCATTATATCAAGCGAAATGCCTGCCCAACCAATTACCCCAAGAATGCCTAATGTTGTTAGCACGTTTGGCAACAATGCGATTAGAGTAACTTTTAACGAACGGAATATCGCAAACAGCACCACCGCTAAAACTGCATAAACAATACCCAGTGTTTTTATCTGCGAATCAAATAAACGACTGAGGATATCTTGATAAAGCACAAACAAACTGGTGAGTTGATATTGGTCTTTTTCCAAACCGACAGCTTGTAAGTCGCTATTTAACTGATCCATAAATTGTTGGCGATTCAGGCCTTCTGTGGTGTCCTGAATGCGCGTGGAAATACGAAATGTATTGTCCGCTTCAGAAAAATACGCACCCACTAACTGATTCACCACTTTTTCGTCCAGCAAGACATAGATGGTATTAAGCTCGTACTCCGTTAACGGTCGTCCGCCGTTTAGTTGCTTTGCTAATTCAGTGAAATTCACAACAGAGGTAACGCTTCCGGTCGCTTCAAACGCTTTTATCGCCGCTTGCGCTAATTGCAATTGCGCTACCGTATTCGCATTCAGCACCACTTCTCCGTCAGCACTCTCGTCATCAAGCTTTAACACAATATCGAGTGCTGTTGAGCCCCCAAATTCGCGATCAATAAATGCCAGTTCCTGGTAAATTTGCGTGTCGGTGTCGAAATAGTTAATGAAAGAATTTTCAACGTTAAGGCGACTGATCCCCAGAGCCGCAACAACAAACACCGCCAGCACAGCTGCACTTACCGCCAACGGTGCTTTTAATGACAACTTACGGGTAGCAGCAAGAAAACCGGTAATAAAACGGTACTCGGTAGTCTCTTTACTGGCAGGCAGGAAAGACAGTAACGCCGGGAACAATAATAAGCTCACCGCCATGGTAATGAGCATCGACATCAGCATCATCCAACCAAATGCGACCACCGGTTGCAGGCCGGAAAAGATCAGCGAGCCGAAACCCACAGACGTTGTCAGTGTTGCGTAAAAACAAGGTGATAGTTTGTCCTCGAGGGTGGCAATAATACGCTGCCGCTGACTGAAGTCAGGGTTATCGCGACTGATTTCTCGGTAGCTCCCGATGATATGAATCATGACGGCCAACGTAAGAATTAGCTGCAACGCGACAAAGTTGGCTGATATCACCGTTGTGCGCATATCTAGAAACCCGAATAGGCTCATGGTAAGAAACACGCTCACGGAGCAAGATAACAGTGGGAAAAACACCCACTTAAAAGAGCGATATAACAGCGCCAACAATAAAATAATTACCGCAGCGATGGCACTACCAAACGTCGTGAGATCAGACTTGATGATATCAATGAGATGCTGGCCTACCACGTAAGCGCCACCTAAATACGTGTTCGCTCTAGTGGCAACCGATTGGGTAATTTCCTCTATCTGTGCGATTTCTTGCTTTCGGGTTTCGGTAAGCTGCTGACGGATGGGATCGGCCTGTTGCTGCAGCGATGCGATGCGGGCGTTATCTTCTTCACTGAGCGCTTCGCCATTTAGCACCTTCTTCTGAATATTGGTAATCTCGTTGTTAATACGCACCAATTCAGGATTATCTTTGAACACGATTTGCATGCCCGTGGCGGTGCCCTGGCGATTAACTAACAAATCGGTAAAGATGGGATGACCCACAATCAACTGCTTCATTTGCGCCGGAGAATAGCGTTGATTTTCCCAGGTAAGGGAATCCACACTGGTGTCGCCGGTTAATGCACTCGTATCGTTGATCAGTGGCACATTGATAATCGATGTTACCGCTTCTACGCGGTCAATTTGTTTGATACGTTCTGACAACATTTCAATGTCATCAAAAGTCTGACGGCTGAAGAGTTCATGCCCCTTGGGCTGATAAGCCAGTAATATGAACTCTTGAGGATTAAACGTTTGGTCTGCCACCTGCGTTTGAATGTATAGCTTATTGTCTTTTACCAGCAAGGTATCGGCAGACGCATCAATACGGAACTGTTTAATATAAAAACCCAGTCCCGCTAGCGCAATAACAAATGCAACAAGAATAAACCAGCGTGCACTGATGATTCCACGTGCAAGTTTACTCGTTATTTTGTTGTTCGCTGTCGCTGAGTTCGAAGAGTTCATCGCGTCGCTGTCCCTGAATATATTGATTACGGAAGTAGATGTAAGGATCGTCAGCCTGGTCGTAGAGCTGCTGATAGATATCAGACTGCTCAGAAAAATCGTCCAGACCATCGAACATTCTCAGTTGATAACGCTCGGGAGGATCCGCAATATAATTAACAGGATGAACAAACCCTTCAGTAAGGGTAGAGAATGCGCCTCGGGTATCACTTGGGCCAAGGATCGGGATAACCAAATAGGGTCCGGACGTGATGTCGTAGTCTTGCAAAGTATTGGCAATAGTCTGTTTTTGTGGTGCGATGTCGAACCACGCTTCAGCGGGGTCGAACAATCCTAATAACCCGATGGTGGAATTAATCAGAAAACGACCAAGATTAGAACCAGCGTGGCTAAACTCGCCAGAAACAGTATTGTTTACGAGGTTAAGAGGCTCTCGTAGATTATCAAAAGCATTGCCTATTTTATCTCGGACAACACCTGGCACGACAAATTTGTAGCCATCGGAAAGGGGAATAAGTACGTAGCGATAGGAAACATTATTAAAGCTGAACATGGCACGATTAAACCCTTCCCATGGGTCGTTATAAACCGGTTCACTTCCCTGCTCTGTGCCTGGCTGGCCGCCATCTCCAATCGCAACCACCGTGGGCTCTACTTCGAGTGGTCCCTGGCTTGTTTGTACTGTAACCTTCTCGCCTCGCGCCAGTTCAGATGCAAGTTCAGGCTCCTTAGGAGCCTGAACGGAATTATTTTCTGCGGTAGATTTTGCAGTATTTTGTGGTGCTGATGCACAGCCCCCAAGGACTAAAAAACAGAGAGCTAACGCGCTCGACTTAGATACTTGCATAGGTACCACTTTCCTTCCTCTCGTGGTGTATCATTATATTTTGGGCACGTTCCAGAGCTTCATCCCTGTTGTAATCCCAATCATTCTCTTCATAACTACGTGCTTGCTGGAGATAATGCTCAATTCTTGATTTTCGAATTTGATGAATACGATTTTGCGGGTCAAATTCCAGCTCGTTATAAAGAGCTTCAACGTGCGTTAAATCGCCTGAAGGCTGAGACATGGGTTGCGTTTCGCCGAGCCAGGAAGATATTTGTTTTCCTGAGCCTAGTGCTACAAGGCTGGTTGTTAATAACACTGTCATTACTGCAATTTTTAAGTAATTCATGTATATCACCATCTTGGTTAAGCGAAACTTTGCCTGGAAGGTTAATCAAGTCCGGAACGTTATAAAATCAATTACTTACCAACCACCTGCGCTTCTGCTCCGAGAGCCGGGCTCACTCTTCCCACTTTTTTATCGGCTTTATCGTAACGATCGAACCAGTTAAAAACCGGCTGCGAATGGATAAAACGCTCGAAAGACGTTTCTGGAAGTGGGCGATGCTTGGTTTTTAAAAATTTCATACAATTCCTTTTAGAAGGGTATTAGTAAACTTACACACCTTCATACTTCCAATTTTCAGGCCAGATTAGAGTGAATGGGTTAGAAAGGCTTTAGCCAGGCAAAAAAAATGGTTTCACCAGTTGAATAAATGCAATTAAAATCAATTTAATCAATGACTTGAAATAACCACAATGGATAGCACTTTTTTACTAGAAAAAGCTAATATCGGGTAGTTCAGCATTGTAAAAGAATGCCAACTTTAGACTTATGGATAGTTTTTACCTGAGGCAGGAAAGATTTTCACAGCATGCTACTTGCCTACACAAAGCGCTGAAAGCCAAGATCGAAAACGCCCGGTGCGTATCACCGGGCGTTTGTTTGGGAGTAACGACTCCGACTAGCTTAACACTGGCTTGTTATTCAGAAGCCATTGCTTTTTGAGGCTCAACCACTTTCAGGTTGTCTTCCACATCTGTTACATCAGACGCATTTTTGGCAATCTCAACCGCCAAGTCGCGCTCAGCGTCTGAATCGACCGTACCTGTAAGCGTAACATTACCAGCCTTCACATCTACGTCGATGTCGAATCCTGAAATGTCTGTGTCCATTAGCAGACGGGTTTTAATCACTGTCGCTATTTTTGCGTCGGTGAGTTTATCCATGGCTGCTTCACCATCCATGTCGTCATTATCGACATCAGCATCGTCGTGGTCCGCTAGAATGGTCAGCTGGTTGTCCACATCGGTCACACCGTCAATGTTGGCGACAAGTTCTTCAGCAAGCTTTTTATCTACCGAATTCTCCACCTTACCGGTAAGCACAACTTTGCCGTTCTGCACGTCGGTATTAATGTCGAAAGAATTCAGGTTTCCGTTAAACAACAATGTTGCTTCAGCTTTGCCATCAATCCAGGCATCTTTAGCACCTTCTTCCCACTTATTCGAAGAGTCCATAGTGCCTGCAAATGCAGATGTCGTTAATGTACCAGCAACTAACAGTGAAAGAATTGTACGTTTCATAATTTTGCTCTCCTTAATTATCAAGCACATTAGCTGATGCCAACTTCATACCAACAAAATAAAATACTGATTTAAAAAGCTTTCTAAAAAATATACACATTTTGACGTGCCACAACTTGCAATTTTTTCGCAACTTTAGGAATGTTTTACTTTATGTTTACAAATTAACCGTATTGATCGAATCAACGCAGATTGCACTATAGATATCGAACTTTTTCTATCTCTGAGTGAATGGACTTGCCATGACTACTGTGATGATTATCCTGTCAGTGCTGTTTATGCTTACAGCCCTCATTCCCCATCTTCCAGGGCAACACTGGTTAATTCGGGTCTGGGAGTTTCCTCGTTTACAACAGGCATTTGTTCTGGCCGTACTGAGTCTCTTTTGGTGCTTTTGGTATGTAGATGAACCGGTCTTGGCTGCTTGGATGCAAGCTGGTTGTGTCATTGCGTTTGCTTATCAACTTTTCTGGGTCATTCCCTATACCCCTTTGTGGCCTACAGAAGTTAACCAATATCGCGGTAATGACGACACACAGACCATTTCTATTCTTACCAGCAATGTGCTGATGCCAAACGATAACTATCAAGCGCTCATTGATTTAGTGGATCAGCATCAACCCGACATTCTGGTCACACTGGAAAGTAACGCTGCCTGGGAAGCAGCACTGGAAGTTTTGCATGATGACTACCCTCACCGGCTTTTCTGTCCATTGGAAAACCTCTATGGAATGCACTTATATAGCCGCAAACTATTTAGTAATGAGAAAATTCGATTCATCATCGAGGGCGACGTGCCGTCTATGGAGATTTGGACAACGATAAATCAACAAGATGTGAAAATTCATTTTGTTCATCCGAAGCCACCCAGCCCGACGGAAAACAAATCGGCGGAGCCACGGGATCGAGAACTTACCGTGGTAGGTAAAGAAATGGCAAAGCTAGATGCCCCCGCCATTGTTACCGGCGATCTTAATGATGTTGCTTGGTCTCCGACTACTCGGGACTTCCGTAAAATCAGCGGAATGTCTGATCCCCGCCGTGGCCGAGGATTTTTCAATACCTTCCATGCCGATTATCCGCCTCTGCGCTGGCCGCTGGATCACGTTTTTCATTCATCCCATTTTGAACTCGTCCACATAAAACGCATGCCAAGCATAGGCTCGGACCATTTTCCGCTTTTAACTACGTTAAGATTAAAACCTTGAGTTTGCATGCGAACAATCGGATCGTGATTTAGATATAAAAAAACCCGCGAGCAAGTCGCGGGTTTTGTTTAAAGAAATGAATATTAGGCTGTGATAGCCATCGCGGAAGCTTCTGCGAACCGCTGACAGCGAGACACAATATCTCGGTAATTTGCTGGATCTGGCACAATGTCATCTGCGTCGGTAAATCGGGTTGAGATATCGCTGTTTTCACTGGCGCTCATCAACAGAACCGGGGCATTACAGCAACTCTTGATATGCTGCAAAATAGCCGTACCACTCAAGTCTGGCATTACCACATCAAGCAAAACAGCGTCGTATTGATTGCTCTTGCATAATCTAACTGCCATTCGTCCGCTGGCAGCAAAATCAACGTTCCAACCCAGGCCAGTAAGAAAGCTGGTTAAGTGGCTTGCTACAGTTGGATCATCTTCAACAACGAGAATATTTAAAATAGTATTCGGGGTCATGTTGCCTCCTTGCTGTTCATTCGCACTCATCTCGTCCACACACCTTGCGACTGGTCCATCCGGACCTAAAACTTAAGGAAACTTACCCAGCGACACGTTGCACTACCCGTGCGTGCATCGCCGTAAAAATTGAATTGCAGATTTCACGCCATTTACTGCATGGTGATTAAAAAAGCGTAAGCTTTACTTTCAACTTGCAAAAGCCATAAAAATTAAGTAAACAAATTCAATATCTTAGCTTAATTTGCGTAAATTCTTACTTTTAATGGTAAGACAACATTACCATTTAGACATGCGTAAGAACAGCAATCAGACGGGAATAATTAACGGAATGTCGGAAAAAAATGCACAACAACCGACGCACTGTGCATTTTTTGTGCAATCAAACTGCGCGCATCAACCCTATGATGCCAGGTGTGGAAAAGATTTACGCAGTTTAATGCAAGCTTTGTCTCGTGAAATAAACTGAGCCAATGCCAGCAGCCTGTCATCTCTTGGCCAAACTGCTTGGTTTAGTGTGTCTAAATCCGTAGCGGTAAGCTTCTCGGTGTCGAGCTTTAGCGCGATAGCTTTTTTGTTCGGTTTGATTAACGTGGGTTCTGCCGCAGTAACTAACGACGATGGAACACAAACAAACTCACGCATTTGCGGGTCTCTCACCACACAAATTTCGTCTTCGCACGACAGCATCGCCGGCCAACCTTCGGCAATACGGCTTTGGGCGAACATCGCCACTGAAAACGCAATGAGCACACCGAAAACGGTAAGTTGAAACACCTGACTCAAGTCGGGCGCCATTACCACAATGATTGCTACAACTACACAGAACACGCACCATGCCGCAAAAACGCGACGCATGGCTTTAGGGCTAATGCCGGAAAAAATAACCGCGTGTTTCAATTCTTCTTTACTGAACGTCTTTACAGAAACTTGATTCTCAGACACAACGAATTCCTACAGAATAAGTATATACAAAAAAGGTATATCCTATGTGTCATGATGACAACTAAACATTAGTATGACAATGAGAAATGACTCGATCATGACACTTCTTTCATACTTAGCAGCATAATTGTCCAATTTTCATTCACTTCTGGCTTAAGCACTTCATTTTGAGCAAAAAATATACGGGGTGCGACAATATGTCGCATCGCTTTTTCATACCTAATCGATACACTTCCGTCCAACTAAACCGGCACTCAACCAAATGATTCACCATCGCCGGCGCTTCACCACAATTTAATCGTTCCCAAGTTAAAAGCAGGACTTGCCGTGAAATTATTGCCTTTTGCTGTGCTTTCCAGTGCTGGATTATTAAGTGTGTTAGCTCACGCCACTCCAGACGCTGTTGAAATTATTGAAGTCTCTTCCCATCCACTAAAACTGCATGACGATAAAACTCTCGCTGAACGCTTAGCCGATGCCGGTTTGCAATTTTCTGCAGCCGGCGGGGTTTCCGCACTACCAGTCATGAATGGCATGATGGGAGACCGCATTCAATTACTCACAGATGGCGCCCCGATTACGGCAGCCTGTGGTAATCAGATGAATCCGCCGCTGTCTTATGTTTCAGCCAATCAGGTACACAACATCAGCGTTTTTCCCGGGGTGTCATTAGTCAGTGAAGGCGGTGACAACATTGCCGGTGTTATCAACATTAGCACCTTCGAACCGGCCTTTTCAGACACAAGTAACTTTCAAGTCCAGGAAGCGGAACTTGGCTATTTCTTCCAAAGCAACGACACCGCACGTACCCTGTCAGCCAGCGCATTAGTTGCCAATGACACCTGGTACATACGCTACGCCGGCACCCGGGTATCGGCAGACAGCTATGAAGATGGCCGCGGAAATAAGGTTATTGATACACTTTACAAGTCTACCAACCACATCATTAATACCGGTTATCAGGATGATGAGCAACGACTACAACTTAGTCTGACTCATCAGTCTATCCCTTATCAGGGCTTTCCTAATCAATACATGGATATGACAGATAATAGTAGTACCGGTTTTACTGCTTTATACCAACGTCAATTCAGCAATATTGCTCTGGACAGTACGCTGAGTCTGCGTCGAACTACCCATGAGATGGGTTTCTTCACGCCAGAGAAAACCGGCATGATGCCCATGAACACAGAAAGTGAAGACCTAACATTAAAGTTAAAATGGCTGCTCCCCGCATCAACGCAAGGTCAATGGGTATTCGGACAAGAATGGTATCGCAATAACCTGGACGATTGGTGGCCCGCTGTTGAGAACTCCATGATGATGGGACCGAACGATTACGTAAATATCAATGACGGTGAGCGAGAGCGATTGGCAGCCTTTGCTGAGTGGTCGTCTGCTCATAAAAGCGATTGGCATTTGAGCGCTGGCGCACGGCTAGAATATGTCACCACCGATACCGGCGATGTACAGGCATACAACGACGGCAACATGATGGGAATGGGCTCCATGGGTGGAATGGGCGGTATGACTGCCATGCAGAGCCCAGATGCTGAAGCGGCGATGATGTTTAATATGGCTGACCGCGGACAATCTGACACCCTGATTGACGGGACTATTCAGGCAATGCGTGAATTAGAGAGCAATGGTCAACTGATATTCGGATTGGCGCGCAAAAATCGCGCGCCCAACCTTTACGAGCGATATACCTGGGGCCGCGGCGCAATGGCAACATCGATGATCGGTTGGTTTGGCGATGGCAATGGTTATGTGGGCGATATCGACCTAAACCCGGAAACGGCCCATACCGCTTCAATCACCTATTCTGTTCTCAACGGTGACTGGGCAGCTGAAATCAGCACCTGGTACAGCGATGTCAGCGATTATATTGATGTCGAAGTCATTGGCACTTTCAACCGCTCGGGCATTACCTCCGGGGCACGTAATATTCTGCAGTTTAGCAATACCGATGCCCAACTCTACGGCGCCAGCGTAAAAGCCTCTCGGGTATTAATGGACAGCACAAGTGGAAAAATCACGCTGAAAAACGCATTCCAGTGGCAGCGGGGAGAACGTGACGACGGCGGCGATTTATACCAAATATTGCCAATGCAAAACACGCTCTCAGTAGAATATGTGCGCGATGCATTCTCATCATCGGTAAGCTGGCAGTGGGTTGGCAACAAAAACGATGTAGACTTAAGACGTTTTGAAAACAGCACAGATGCCTTTTCCGTTGTCGATGTGAACACCGCGTATACCTGGCAGTCATTCACCCTGCACTTTAATATCACTAATCTTTTCGACGAGTACTACCAAGCGCCGCTGGGTGGCGTGAGCGTGGCAGAGTTCAGGCAAGACAACACCAATGGCTTTAATCAAATTGCTGGCCGAGGCCGTTCGTTTGATGCAGGCATTAGCTACAGCTTCTGATATTGTCAGTATTTGCCATTGTCGTGCAGCATTTCCTCGCCGCTGCACGTACAATGGCGCAACACCATTCGACAAATAACCCACTATGTTACTGCTATTGTTCACACTGCTGGCTGGGAAAAAGCGGTTGCCTATCCTGCCCGCTTTATTTTCAGTTCTGGCTGAAATTGGGCTGGGAAACTGGGTAATCGCGCTCCATGGTGGTGCCAGTAATCCTTATGCCATCCTTTTGCTGGTTCCCCTGGTCATTGGGCTTATTCAGCTCCCCTTCCCTGCGGCATTCGTTGTATTAGTTGCCAGTATTGGCGGTCAGTTAAGCCAACTCTATCCAGATGGTACCCTGCATCACGGGGGCATGTTACAGCATGCCCGAAATATGGTTTTTAGCTTTGTTGGCACCAGTTTATTTATCGCCGCTATTATCAGCTACTATCGATGGCAATTACGTGAACGCAATGCTGCTATTTTGCAGTTAAGAGAAACCCAACTTCGCAATGAGCAATTACTTGCCATTGGCACTGCCGCAGCGCAATTAACCCACGATGCAGCCACGCCTGTGCAAACCATTAACTTGCTACTTGAGGAATGGCAAGAAGAGCGTGATGATGCATTAATTGACGAAATGAGCGGCCAAATCACGCGGCTGAATCAATTACTGAGCAACTGGCGGCAGGTTGCCGATGAAGTCAGAGAAGCGAAAATCACCGTGTATCAAACCGATGAACTCATGAAGTCGCTGCGATACAGTTTGCAACTCGCAAGGCCCGAAGCCAGTATTGAATGGCACAACGAAGCCGCCCATGGTGTACTTCGCGCTGACCGCACGCTATTGCCAGCGCTGACGAATATCATTATTAACGCGTGGGAAGAAATTGCAGATGACGATACCCAACAAGCCGTGGTTTGCACCGCTGTAACAGATAAAACCTGGACCTTAGAAATTATCAATCCGGTTAAAAATCTGTCATCCGATTCTGTGCAACATTTAGGTCGCCAATTGGTTTTCAGCGACAAAGGGAACGGTGTGGCTAGTGTGATCACCAATGCAACGATTGAAAAATTCAATGGCCATGTAAATTGGGAAATTATGCACACTGAAGCTAACGCTGTGCTTAAAACGACAGTATTTTTACCGGTTCAATAATGAAGAAAACTGTACTGATTATTGACGACGACGTGAGGCTCTCAGAAGTGCTGTCACGCCGTTTTAAAACCAAAACCGACTACCTTGTGCACTGCTATTCGTCGGCATCGGAAGCCTTAGCCCATGAACCCCAATCTGTGTTTGCGGTGTTTCTTGATATGATGCTGGAAGATGAAATTGGGCTCGACTTCATCACCCAATTAAAAACGCACTTTTCACCAGAGCACCTCATCATAATGACGGGATACGCCAGTATCCCCACTACTGTTCAGGCCATTAAAAAAGGGGCGACAGACTACCTTTCTAAACCCGTGACGTTTCAGGCGTTGCTTCAGCGCCTCGAAGGTGCACAGCCTAAACACGAGCAAACGGAACCCCACTTACCCATGACCCCGGCGCAAGCTGAATGGGAGCACATACAGCGGGCGTTGCACGACAATAACAACAATATTTCGGCTACCGCGAAAGCACTAGGTATGCACAGGCGCACATTGCAACGAAAGTTACAAAAGTTGTCGCCTTCTTAACTTAACCGCCTTCTGTAAAGACGAGCCCCTAGTCACGGCGCGTTATCCACTGGTTTAATACTCGAATCATCTCTTCCTGTCGAAACGGCTTACTTAAGTGATCATTCATGCCGCAAGCCTTCGCTTTTCGCATATCTTCTACCATGGCCGCAGCGGTTAACGCCACAATGGGTGTAGTTATACCTGCATCGCGGATATGTCGTGTCGCCTCATAGCCATCCATCACTGGCATTTGAATATCCATTAGAATGAGGTCGTAGGTGTTTTCCCGTACCGCAGAAACAGCCAACGCACCGTTGTCAGCGTAGCTTACCTGCAGGCCAATTTGACGTAATTGCTCACCAACAACTTCCTGATTGATTTGGTTGTCTTCTACCACCAAGATATGCCCGCTGGTAACGGTTTTCCCCTTGGCTGTTGCCGATTTTGATTGTTCTCGGTATTGCGCAACGTCTTGCTCTGAAGGTATGCCAAACGGCAACGAAACGGTAAAACAGGTGCCTTGGTTTTCCTCACTACTGACTTCAATTTTACCTTCCATGGCCGTCACTAGTCGGTGTGAGATAGCCATGCCCAGCCCCGTGCCGCCATATTTGCGACTGGTTGATGAATCCGCTTGCGTGAACGCATCAAACACCACTGACAACTGCGATGCTGACATACCAATGCCGGTATCTTCGACGGTAATGATTAACTCACTGGCAGATTCGCTGATCTTCTCTGCTCGGCATGTCATGGTGACACTGCCATGACGGGTAAATTTAATGGCATTGCTCAGCAGATTCACCAACACCTGACGCAGCCTGAGTGAATCGCCCAGCATCCATGGCGTGAGTTTACCCTCAAAGCGGAAATTCAGCGCAATCCCTTTCGCTTTTGCTTGCTCTGCAAAGAGATCACGCAGTTGGCTGACAATATCTTTCAGGGAGAATACTCGGTGTTCAAGTTGGAGTTTTTGGGCTTCTATTTTTGAGAAATCAAGAATGTCATTGATGATGGCAAGCAACAGTTCGCCTGAATGGCTTATCTTGGAAAATTTATCGCCGAAACTGGCTGGCGGATTTTGTGCTAGCCCAAGTCGGCTTAGCCCTAAAATGGCGTTCAGGGGCGTGCGGATTTCGTGGCTCATGTTCGCTAGGAATTCACTTTTTGCGCGATTAGAACGCTGTGCTTCTTTCACAGCTTCTGCCTGCGCTTTTTCAGATTCGCGTAAGCGACTATTGGCTTCAGTTAAATCAAGCGTTCGACGCTCTACCTGAAATTCAATTTCATCCGTATGACCGGCAACAATAATGATAAACCACCCTAATAAACCTGCGAAAAGCACGGTACCTGCAAGCAACAGGTGAACGCCCCAGGGTTGATAAAGAAACTGACTTTCACTGAGTTGCAGTAAAACCCACTGCCTCGCGCCAACCTGAATAATACGTTTTTCGAACAACGGATACGCTTCGGTTATCTGCTGTTCTACACCATTGCGAATTGCCGCCCACTGGCTGATCACCGCATTGGCTTCTTTCTCGCCGATATTATTTCGAAAAAGGGTCGCATTACCTTCTGTCACGTCAGGGTCGAAAACCAACACCGCACCATGTTCGAGAAGCGCCCCCTCGAAAGCCGTTGCAATCATCGATTGCGCTTTTAGTACCCCTGTGGCGTAACCACCATGTTCAGATTCGGAGATGTGGCCAGCAGGCAAAAACAGCAAAACACCAGGTTCGGCGTAATCTCCCTGCACCAAATTAATTGGCACAGTAGGATAAAGAGAATCTGTGCGCCACGCGGCATTAAGCGCTTCACGTCGAGAAGCGTTTGAATACACATCCAGACCAAGCGCTTCCACATTGGTGGCAAGCGGCTCGATATACGACACAACAACATGGATACCATTGGCGCCGGTTTGAGTAGCCGCAGCCAAGCTTTTAATTGCAAAATGGATGTCGGGGTCAAATGCGGAATACTGTTTCTGCATGGTTAATTCAAACGCAGCCAGTTCACGTTCGCTCAAACGTTCATTCCAGGACAAGCCGTGTATAGCAGAGTTTCTTTTTAATAATTCGGTGACGAAGGTTCTGAATTCGGCGGGAGTCACTTGTTCCTGAATTCTTACAAAGCCAGCGATAGCCTGTAAAATATCGGACACACGGGCCAATTGCCCTGTTAGTGAACGTTCCAGCACATTCGCATTTACACCAAACTCAATACTGTGTTTCTGCTTTTCAGTGTTGGTAACCAAATACCCCAACAGCGCAGAACATAACGTGACAGATATCAATGAATAGAGAACGAAACGCACCTTCGACACTCTGGCAGACAGGGTTTTCGGCAAGAATACGAGTAGCCAAGGCACAATAAAGATAATGCCGATGGCATCCCCCATGTACCAGCTAACCCAATTTTTGAAAAAATCAGCATCGGAAATAATGCCCTGCGTCCACAGAAAAATATTGCTGATCGTTGCATTGAAAAGTGGGCTAATGATGCCGCCAAGCAAGATGAACTTTGCCACCGCACTGGCCCGGTTAAAGTTAATCGAACGCGGGATGATTGCGCGAATAAGAAATCGGCCAACAAACGCCTGCAGTACAGCAAACGCCCCCATTGTTGATGACATCAATATTGAGGGTTCTGCTTCGCTGTAATTAGCGGAAATACCGAAATTAAGCAACGAAGCACCAATGAAGATACCCAAATAAGCGGGTGCCCCGAGCAATAAAGCGGCCAATAAGGCCACGCCGGCCGCAGGCCATACCGCCGTTGCATAGCCAGGCGGTATGGCGGCCAACATGCTGATAGTGCCGAAAAGCAGATAGCCTGCCATCACAATTAAAACGGCAAATATTCGCTGTAAAAGAGGCGAAGTCTGAAACATCAAGGCTTCCATTCCTAAATGGAGTTATTTATCTCAATATAGCTTAGGTGACAATTAGTTATATGCATACTAACGACAGCGAAGATTACACTTATGACTCGCAAGAATCATTAAAACTTCAAAAATACATTCTTCATTGCTTAAACTTCATATAAAATATGTTAACCATTATTTAGCTAATTTAAATTATTAGTCACATTTTTCTTAAAGGAATATATGGATTATCCGCTGTTGCCCCATGAAGCAGAAAGATTGCGCGCACTTGATGAACTAAACATTTTAGATAGTGAGCCAGATGAACATTTGGATGCCATCACCAAATCCGCGCAGGATTATTTTAACTGCAAAATATGCCTGATTAGTTTAGTGGCTGAAGATCGTCAATGGTTTAAATCCCGCCAATGTTTGGACGCAGCAGAAACACCGCGGAATGTATCGTTTTGTACATACGCGATTGCGGAAGAAGAATATCTTATCGTTCCTGATGCAACTAAGGATTATCGTTTTGCGGGCAGCCCTTTGGTAAAAGGCGAACCTTTTATACGCGCTTATGCAGGCATGATCCTCAAGTCTGAGCAAGGATATGAACTCGGCACACTGTGTGTCATTCATGACGAACCCAGAGAGTTTTCATCGCAGGATGTTGAAGTATTACGTGAGCTCGGAAAAAAGATCGAACTGGTGTTAAACAATCAGCGGCGCTAGACAGTTAGCGCCCGCTTTCATCAAATAAACATAACATTGTTTTCTATGCTCAAAATCGCTATGAGCGCTGCGGCACAAAGATAAAGAATAGCGTCGGCATATTCATGCTTCATGTCATGCCTACCAAGGCTTAATCTGTTTTTCATTTCTTTGTCCTACCAACCCATTGCCACCAAGTTTTTTCATCGCTAGGCGTTTAGCTTAAGAAAAGCAATACAAGCGCAATGCTTGCTGCACACACCTAGAAAATTAACCAATATTTAACAAAGATTACACACCGAAGCGAATTTAACTGCGTTTCATTGTGTAAACTCAACGAAACATCTTGATGCGCTTGCACTGCAAAAACTTTTCAAGGTACGCTAGCGCCTTAATCTTGTTATATCGCGGTTGGATTTTTTGCAGATATGAAAGCCCTGGCTGTTTACCTATTAATTGGCGTGATTGCTGTGCTGGTACAAAGCACGGTTTATGCTATGCCAATGCAGGCAAACATGATGAATCATAGCCATTCATCTGCAAGTGCCAATATGTCTGCGAACGCCATGAGCGACGCGGGTGTAACTGCGATGACTATGTCGGCCCACGGCATGTCCGAAGAGTGCTGCCAACAAGATTGCCACTGCGATATGTCGCTGTGCCATGCCGGACTAGTACTACCTGCGAGATTGGCTATCACCTTTAGTGTCGGTTTTACCGGGCAAACCATAGCGTCAACCTCACCTGCACTGGCAGCCTTCTCCAGCCCACCCTACAGGCCCCCAATTCACATCTGATACAAACCTACGATTCAATACCGGATAAACGAAATGCCCGGATATGTTCTGTATCTAAAATGTGGATAAAAAAATGAGTGAAACTAATTCTTCACGACGCCGTTTTCTATGTGGCGCCGTGACTTCGCTGTCAGCCATGTCGCTGTACCAGGCTGCACCACGATGGGCCCATGCCCAAGGAACCACAGGCGGTGTTGCGTCTAACCAACCCGTCGCGTTACGTATCGATCAACGTCCGTTTAGTTTCAACGGAAACAGTGCAAAAAGTATAACCATTAACGGGCAGATGCCTGGGCCGTTGTTACGCTTCACAGAAGGCCAGCGGGCGGTGATTGACGTAACCAACAACCTGCAGGAAGACACCTCCATTCACTGGCACGGTATCATCCTTCCAGCCAATATGGATGGGGTACCGGGTTTATCCTTTGCAGGTATTCGTCCTGGTCAAACTTTCCGCTATGAATTTGATATCAACCAAAGTGGCACTTACTGGTATCACAGCCATTCCGGCTTACAGGAGCAAATTGGTCACTTAGGGCCACTGGTTATTACACCAGCAAACGGAGATATTGGCGCCGACCGCGAACATACAATTCTGCTGTCTGACTGGTCGTTTGAAGATCCACACGATATTTTTCGCAACCTGAAAGTATCAGAAGGCTACTTTAACTATCAAAAACGGACTATTTTCGACACCTTGAAAGACGTGGAAGAAAAAGGCCTTATGGACACTTGGCAAGTGCGCAAAATGTGGAACGACATGCGCATGGACCCACGTGACATCGCTGATGTGTCCGCCAGCGTGTATACCTATCTGATGAACGGCCGTGACTCCGTGATGAACTGGGAAGCATTATTTAAACCGGGCGAAAAAATCAGGCTCAGATTGGTGAATGGCTCTGCCATGACGTATTTCGACTTCCGCATTCCGGGTCTCACCATGACCGTGGTTGCCGCCGATGGCCAACCCGTAAAACCCGTTGCCGTTGAAGAACTACGTATCGCTATTGCCGAAAGTTACGACGTTATCGTTGAACCGGTTGGAAACCAAGCCTATACCCTGTACGCGGAAAGTATGGACCGAAGTGGCTTTGTGCGCGGAACCTTAACACCCAAAGCAGGGCTGACTGCCGCAATTCCGCCGCGACGCACCATCACCGAACGGGGAATGGATGCAATGAGCATGGATCATGAAGGCATGGACCATGGCAGTAAAGATCATAGCAAAATGAATCATGACATGCCGGCTATGGACCACAGCAAAATGAATCATGACATGCCGGCTATGGACCACAGCCAAATGAATCACGATATGCCCTCAATGGCGCATAGCGGACATATGCCACTAAAAGTACCGGTAAACGATATTCCTATTCATCACGACGAAGATGGCCATGGGCCTGGCGCAGCCATGATTGCGGCTAATCCCCGGTCGCGTTTAGATGAGCCTGGGTTAGGTTTGGAAAACAATGGTCGTCGGGTATTGGTTTATCAGGATTTAGTGGGGGCACAGGGTTGGGGCGACGAACGTGAGCCCACACGCAATCTCGAATTACATCTTACCGGTAATATGCAGCGCTATATGTGGTCTTTCGATGGCGTGAAATTCAGTGAAGTTGATGGGCCAATTCACTTTACCCACGGCGAGCGTCTGCGGCTTATTTTGGTGAATGACACAATGATGGACCACCCCATTCATTTGCATGGCATGTGGATGGAACTGGAAAATGGCCAGTCACCGCGACCACGAAAACATACCATCAGTGTTAAACCTGCGGAAAAAGTATCACTTCTGATCACCGCCGATGCCATGGGTGAATGGGCTTTCCACTGTCACCTGCTCTACCATATGGATGCAGGCATGTTTCGTGTCGTGAAAGTCAGTCACGGAGGGCATCATCATGAATAAACTGATGAAGATGTCACTGTTCGCCGCTGCCGTCTCTTCGTCGTTAGCGGCTTACGCCGGAACAGACAAGTCTGACTGGCCCTCTCCTATGAGTGAAATGTTTTTCGGCCAGGTTATGTTCGATAGACTGGAAGTCACGCGGAACGATAACCAGGAAAATGTTTTTACCTGGGATACCACAGCCTGGTACGGCGGCGATTATCATCGCATTGTGCTGAGAACCGAAGGTGAAAATCAACAAAACGACGGCGCGCCTACCGATTTGGAGCGAACTGATGTTAGCTATAGCTATTTACTTTCAACATTCTGGTCGGTACAGGCGGGTTTAGGAGTCAAAGGTGAACTGTCGTCTGACAATGACTTAGAGCATTATGCGGTGTTCAGTCTTACCGGGCTCGCGCCTTATTATTTTGAAGTTGATTCGTCATTATTAATTAATGAGCAAGGTGATGCGCAGTGGCTTAATGAAGTGGAATACGACTTCCTGCTCACACAAACCAGTTACCTTCAGCCTCGTCTTAGCGTGAATACCAACATCACGGATTCAACCCGTTTTGGGCGCGAAGCAGGCGTAGAATCGGTTCGGGTGGGCTTACGCTATCGACAGGAAATTGTGCGAGAGTTTGCCCCTTACCTGGGTGTTTACTGGCAAAAGCAACTGGGACAAACGGCGAACAGTGCGCAAAGACTGGGTGAAGACACTTCAGAATTTGGTGTAATTGCCGGTGTCAGAATGTGGTTCTGAATCTGACATAAAAGAAACGGAGCGCACGTTTTCACTGTTACGTGAAAATAGTGCGCCCCGTTTTGTTTTGTTTAGTTGTTAGCGCAATAATCAGAAGCGAGTGTTGATCTGCACGCTCAGGATATGGGCTTTAGCATGCTCTGTCGCGGTTAAATTGGTCACTACTGGGCCGATAGCGCGCTGTTGCTCCACATTGGCTTCGCGACCTTTAATGTACACATATGCCGCATCAATGCTTGTGTCTTTGGTGAGTGAATAGGTTGCACCTGCACTTACCCAATGACGGTCGGTATCAGGGATACTCAAAGAACGGTGTGCACGACTTACCGCACCATCATCGTACGCATAACCCGCGCGCAGTGTCAGTTCATCGTTCATGATATACGTTACCCCTGCACTCCAGCGCCAGGTATCTTCAAAATCTTCCTGTTTCAGCAATAAATCGTATCCGCTGTCCAAGTTCGCTTCGAGTTTGTCAAACGTACTCCAGTCAGTGTAATTCACACTTGCCTGTACAGACCATTTCTCATCCAGTTTTTGATCAACGGCTAATTCAGTGATCGCGGCAAAATTCAAATCAAGACTACCGCCTTGATTGTACAGGGTACCGAGGTCAGGATTTAACACGCCAAGATCAGAATAGATATTTCCTTCTAGCGTTAACTGAGTTTCAGCGCGATAGCTTAGCGCGACAGAAGTTGCCTCAGAAGGCGTCCAGAAGGCGCCCACGTTCCAACCAAAACCTACATCGTCACCCGACATTTCTACCATGGTGAGATTACCCAGTGCAGGGTTACCCAGGTAAGGCGCCACGCCTTGAGGAATAGACGTGCTTATTTTGGCATCTGCATAGGTAATGTTAAGGCCAAGGCCTAAACTCAACGTATCAGACAGCTTATAGGCAACCGCAGGGTTCACGGTAATAGACGTGATTTCTGCTTCGTCAGCAAAGTTCAGCGCGTTGTAGCTATCGCTATAATCTGTCGCCAGACCATAGTTGGAAAAGAGACCTAAGCCCCACGACCACTGTTCATTAACCGGGCTGATATAAAATAATGACGGGATAACAGCAGATTTAGCCACATCTTCTTCGCTTGCGTCTAACGTAACCGGTCCCACTGCGGTGGTAGCGGTAGATTCACCACGAATATCAACTTCTGGATTCAAATAGCTGATTTGAGCACTGAATTCAGATTTATCAAATGCAGTGATTGCCGCAGGGTTAGTAGCCAGAATGCTGGCATTTTCGGGTTTGGCGGCCTGTCCGGCCATGGCGCGCCCCAGACCGTTAGCGCTGTGCTCATTTACCTGAAAACCCGCAGCCAGTGCCGAAGATGAAAATAGACCGGCCAAGGTAAGCGCGAGAGAAGAACGTACAAAAGAACGATGTGTCATGAATGTCTCACGGTTGTTAAAAAAATGGGTCGGCATCCTACTGGTTCGACCTGCAGGCTTCAACTTAAATTATGACAAGTGCGCATTTTTACGACGAATAACCGTAATTTGAATGCGATAAAGCTTCGATATGGGGTGATTAGCGAATTGTTGAGCCGATTTATTCCTTGCTAAACTGGCTCTACCATAAGAAAAAAGACACACACTATGACAATTAAACAACTTTTTAGTGTATCAGCGTTGGCCACCGCGCTGATGCTGGCGCCCGCGACCATGGCCGCGCCTTATTCTGATACGTCCGAAACACAAATACAGATGTGGCCGGGCGCAACCTATAAGCAATCTATTCCCTCGGTAAAAGATGTCTTGGGTTATAATACAGGCGACCGCATTACGTCACACCCTGATATGTTGCGTTATTTCGAAGCTTTGGCTGAAGCAGCCCCTAGCCAGGTAAAACTGGTTAAATATGCGCAAACCTGGGAAGGCCGCGACTTAATTTATGTGGCCATTGGTTCACCCGAGCACATTGCCAATCTGGACGCGTTTTCAGAGAACATGAATCGTTTGGCTGACCCGCGTAAAACGTCTAAAGCGGACGCGAAAAAGCTGATTCAGTCTACCCCGTCTTCAGTGTGGTTAGAGCACAGCGTACACGGTAATGAAATTAGCAGTACCGATGCTGCCATGATGACAGCCTACCACTTACTTGCCGCCCAGAATGATCCCTTAGTAAACAAAGTCATGGACAATACCCTGGTGTTCATAGACCCGCTGCAAAACCCGGATGGTCGTAGCCGTTTTATTGCTAACTACTATTCAATGGTGGGTCTAGAAGACAGTGCAGACCGATTGAGTGTTGATCAGAACGAGCCGTGGCCTCGTGGTCGAAGCAATCACTACTTATTTGATATGAACCGCGACTGGCTTGCCATTACCCAGCCCGAAACAGCAGGCCGTATCGACGCACTGAATCACTACAAACCCACCATCGTGATTGATTTACACGAAATGGGCGGCGATTCGAGCTACTTTTTCGTACCTTCTGCCAGCCCTACTAATCCGCACATGCAAAAGGCACAGTTAGATAACAACGACTTGATCGGCAGAAACAACGCCAAGCACTTCGATCGTTTTGGTTTTGATTATTTTACCCGAGAAGTCTACGACGCTTTCTATCCTGGCTATGGAGACAGCTGGCCAACGTTTTATGGTGCATCAGCGGCAACTTACGAGGTTGCTTCTACCCGCGGCATGGCCTATCGCACCACCGATGGCCATGTTGCCTTATTCCGCGAGCCGGTTCAGAAACACTTTGTCGCCTCTATGGCTACGCTAGAGACTGCTGCCGATAACCGAGAAAAGATCCTTGGCGATTTTTACCAGTATTCGGTGAATGCCATCGATATGGGTAAAAAAGATGATGAGCGCACCTTTATTATTCCCGCTACCACCGACCGTGCAGGCAGTCACCGTCTTGCAACATTGATGGCACAACACGGCGTAGAAGTGACGCAGGCATCTGAAGCATTTAAAGCCTGTGGTAATCGCTACAGCGAAGGTGCCTACATTATCGATACCGCGCAGCCACGTGGTCGCTTTGTGAAAACCACCTTCACTCAGCAGGTTGATATGTCTGCGGACTTCATCAAAGAGCAAGAGCGTCGTCGTGGTCGCAAGCTTCGTGACCAGATATATGATGTCACCGCCTGGTCACTGCCGCTGCTGTTCAATATCGAAACCGTCAGTTGTGACGATGGCTTATCAGTAAAAGGTTCGCTGGTTGCAGCCGACGACAAATTAAAAGGCAATGTTGAAAACGCCGATGCATCTGTTGCTTATATTGTGCCCTGGGGCGATGCCGCCGCTGGGCGCTTCCTAACAGCAGCGTTGCGTGAAGGTATTCACCTGAAAAGCGCTGACGAAGCGTTTACCTTAGATGACAAGCGCGCATTTCCTGCCGGGTCACTGATTATTGAAGTGAAAGCCAACGATGGCGATATTCAGCAGCGTATTGAAGCCATTGCTGCGGATACCGGTGCACTGGTTACCGGCGTCGACACAAGCTGGGTAGTCGATGGCCCGAGCTTTGGCAGCCGCGGCACGCCGCGCATGGTGACACCGAAAATAGCAATGGCTTGGGATAGCCCTACCAGTTCGTTGAGTGCGGGCAGCACCCGCTTTATTCTCGAACGCCAGTTTAACTACCCGGTTACCGCTATTCGTAGCGACATGCTGGCGAGCCGTAACCTGAACCATTATCAAGTCATTATTCTGCCTTCCGGTTTTTATCAAGGCACGCTGGGCGAACGAGGCGCTGCAAATCTGAAATCCTGGGTTAATCAAGGCGGCGTGCTCATTACCCTTGGTTCAGCTACCGCATTCGTGGCGGGTTCTGAAGCAGGTTTACTGGATGCCAGTATGGAATATGCGCTGAATCAGGATAGCATGAGTCCGGATGAAACCGCTGACCATCGCGGTCACGTGGACGGTTCTCTCATTAAGGATAAATCTAACCTTATTCAGCGCATTGAAAATGAAAAGCGATCACCAGACTATGTAGCCGGTGTATTAGCCAATGTGGAAGTTGATCAAGAGCACTGGTTAACTGCGGGTGTGAACCCCAATGTAGTGAGCATGGTAGTGGGTAACGACATCTATGCACCTATTAAGTTAGATGCAGGCAAAAACTTGGCCTGGTTTAAAGGAGGCGATGAGTTGCTGGCATCGGGTTATTTGTGGAAAGAAAATCAAAAGCAGATGGCCTACAAGCCCTTCCTGATGTATCAACCTTCAGGCAATGGCATGGTAATTAGCTTTACTCAAGACCCGTCTAGCCGGGCGTTTATGGACGGCCTGAATGTGATGATGCTTAATGCGATATTCCGTGGCGCGGCGCACGCAACACCTTACCGTTAATCCTGAGGCGATGTGATGATTGGGAAGACAACCCAAAACCGGAGAACGAAACGCGACTGAAAACAGTAATTCCAAATGGAGCGAGACTGACACTCGTCGGGTTTTCCGCTTCACTCAACCCGGTTTAACGTAAACGTCACAGACGACTGTTAATTAAAGAGGTATTGTTACAATATAACAATATCTCTTTTTTTATTTTGTTCTGCTTTTTTGAAGCGGATTAATAACCACAAAGAAAAACAATATGATTTCACGTCGACAATTTACCTTTGGAATGGCTGCTTTGTCAGCCGGAAGTACCGCTTTCAGTGGCCTTGCAAATGCCACCGGGGCTTATGGAAAAGGCAGCCTTAAGACCGCCGCAGGGTTTGGTAAACTTTTGCCAGATCCAAAAGGCTTACTAGACCTGCCCGAAGGATTTAGCTACCAAATTATCTCTGAGCTGGGTGACCCCATGAACGACGGGCTGCATGTGCCTGACAAAGCTGATGGAATGGGATGTTTCCGGGTTGATGACCATCGCGTTGTGCTGGTACGTAACCATGAGCTCAAACCCGGCGATCTCGCCAAGCAACATACTACCATTGCCTCGCACAAAACCACCCAGGCCTTTGATACCAACGCTGCGGGAACGGCCCTACCAGGTGGCACCAGTAACATTGTGTACAACCTGGTTAGCGGTGAGGTGGAAAATCAGTTTATTAGCCTCTGTGGCACCATCCGAAACTGTGCAGGTGGTATTACGCCATGGAATACCTGGTTAACCTGCGAAGAAAGTGTTGCGGTACCCTCAGCTGAAAACAGCAAGTCACACGGTTGGGTTTTTGAAGTCCCGGCTTCTGCAGAGCAGTTGGTTGCGCCAGAACCGCTTAAGGCCATGGGCCGCTTTAATCACGAAGCGGCAGCAGTTGACCCGAAATCCGGCATTGTCTATATGACGGAAGACCGTGGCGACAGCTTGTTCTACCGCTTCATCCCAACTGTGGCTGGTAAACTCGCTGAAGGAGGACGCTTACAAGCGTTGGTAATTAACGGGAGTAAGCAGTTTGATAGCCGAAACTGGGCCGATGCCACAATGCCTGCAGCCCAATGGTTTGATGCCGAATGGATTGATTTGGAAAATCCGGAAAGCCCGGAAGATGATTTGCGTCAACGGGGCTACGCCGATGGCGCAGCGTTATTTGCCCGAGGTGAAGGTATTCACTGGGGCGACGGTGAGCTTTATTTTTGTTGTACTAATGGTGGCAATAAACAGCTTGGTCAGATCATGCGTTATCAACCCTCATCGGTTGAAGGTACGGATGGTGAAAAAACCAACCCGGGCCGTATTCAGCTATTTTTAGAGAGCACCGATAAAGCCCTGTTCAATTTTGGCGACAACCTTACCGTTGCCCCATTTGGCGACCTCATTGTGTGTGAAGATCAATACACCGATATCGTTGATAATCATCTTCGGGGCGTCACTCCTGAAGGCCGGGTGTACAACTTCGCTAAATTACGGGCCCAAACGGAACTGGCAGGGGCTTGTTTCTCACCCGATGGCAGCACCTTATTCGTTAATTTGTATGCCCCGGCGAAAACCCTCGCAATAACCGGCCCTTGGTCGGTGAGAAGCTAAAATCCCCCCTCTCCCGTGAATGTCGGCAGGTGTTTTTGAATAAAAATAACACCTGTCGACAACAACATGCGCCGCAAACCGATTAATTTTCAAACAAATTACTACTCCAATTCCGATTTCCTTCGTATAGTTACAATGAAAATGCTGCAAAGCAGCAAAAATTTGACGAGGGAAGCCAAATGAAACCACTTACCATCAACTTGGCATTGCAAGGTGGCGGCGCGCATGGTGCATTTACCTGGGGTGTATTATCTCGACTCCTCGATGAGCAGTGGTTGAGCTTCGAGGGGGTGAGCGGCACCAGCGCAGGCGCGATGAACGCGGTAATGCTAGCGGAAGGCTGGCGGAAAGGCGGGCGTCAGGGTGCAAAAGACCAATTGCGTGATTTCTGGCATGCCATTGCAGAAAAAGGCATTAAAATGCCAGTGCCTAATTTTATTGAGCAGTCTGTCAACAAGCTTTTTATGAGCATGTTTGAACAATTTTCCCCGTATGACATTAACGTGCTTGATATTAATCCGTTAAAAGATGTGCTCGTTGACTTGGTCGATTTTAAAGCGCTGCAGCTTGCCTGCCCGCACTCGCTGTTTATTGCTGCTACTGAAGTAACCACCGGAAAACTTGAATTATTTCGCGAACAAGAGTTAACCGTTGAACATGTATTGGCCTCCGCGTGTTTACCGAATCTCTATAAGGCCATAGAAATTCACAATAAACATTACTGGGATGGTGGCTATTCTGGTAATCCCGCGGTATATCCGCTAATTCACGATTGTGAAGCAGAAGACGTGCTAATTGTGCTGCTGCAGCCCTTACAGCGCAACGTTTTGCCACAAAAAACCGCGCAAATTAAAGATCGGGTGAACGAACTTACCTTTCATTGTGCGTTTCTGCGAGAAATGCGAGGTATTCTCGATGTGAAAATGTCATCACAACGCTGGGGCTTGGTATCTGGCGAGTTCGAGAAAAAAATACGCCAGATGCATACGCACCTTATTGAAAACGAAGAACTTATGAATTCGCTTGATCAATTTAGTAAGTACAATAGCTCAAGTGAGTTTCTTCAATGTTTACATGACGAAGGCGTTGCCACAGCTGAGCATTGGCTTGAAACCAATAGCGGCGATCTTGGCAAGCGAGACAGTTGCGATGTTGTAGGTTTGTTTAGTTAGTATAGAAAACGAAAAGACTACCCTCACCCGCCGTTGATGATTACAATATCAGCTCAGATTTTTCAGATAGTACCCGGCAGGAGTAGTCCATGGACACGGTCAAACGTGAATTTCAGCAAGCTTTTCAACGCTTTGATCACTGGCTCTCGCAAGAGCTCTTGCCAAAATGGACAACACTCGGTTTTGCCGAAAGTGGTGCTGCATTAGAGCGTTTTAACGCACAAGGTCAGCCAGACTGGCAGGCAGATAAACGTTTGCGGGTACAAGCCAGAC
The DNA here is from genome assembly GCF_056159945.1 of Alteromonas sp. ABH2_165. NCBI lineage: Bacteria > Pseudomonadati > Pseudomonadota > Gammaproteobacteria > Alteromonadales > Alteromonadaceae > Alteromonas > Alteromonas sp. ABH2_165. Next base: position 28,318 of record NZ_JBSWWF010000003.1, on the reverse strand, counting down.
AGCTATTTACGTTGTCGTACTGCTACAAAAATGGTTTGATACCTGAGGCAAAAGCGTTAGCCGCTGGGTTAAATCGTTTTATAGACACGGTGTGTCAGGACAGCTTGCCCGGCTATTACCCTATGTCGTTAGATGCATCTGACAACATCAAAAACGCGCACTCCGACCTCTATGACATCGCCTTTTTCTTTCTCGCCTTTGCCTGGCAAAAATCTGCTTTTAATGACGACAGCGCACTTGAAAAAGCCCGCGCTCTGGCCTTGCACATTAACGATGTATTAGCCAGTGAACATGGGGGCTGGTTAGAAGGCACTTACGTTCATGACGTCCGTTGTCAAAACCCGCATATGCACTTGTTCGAAGCATTTCTGGAACTGTACGCGGTGAGTCGAGATACGTTTTGGCTAGACATGTCTGCGAGCATTTACACGTTATTTGAAAAACACTTTTACGACGCCCAACATGGCGTGTTGCTTGAGTTTTTCACCGTTGACTGGCAACCCTGCCCAGATAAAGGCACCGTTGTGGAACCGGGTCATATGATGGAATGGGTGTGGTTATTAAATCAATATCAACGCCACAGTGGCATTAGCACGCAGCACTACCAGCAAACGCTTTACAACAACGCCCGTCAAATGGGTCTTCCAGACGGTTATCGCTGGCTGGCAGATACTGTTACCCCCCAGGGAGAAGTGGTCTCTGAAACTTTTAAAAGTTGGCCGATGACTGAATGGATTAAAGCTGCTCTGGTTATGCGGGATCATGCCGACGTCTCCACCAGCAATCACTACATTTCTGATGCGACATTTGCCATTAACCAACTGATAGACGGCTTTTCCCACCCAACGCTACCGGCTCATTATACCTATGTGATTGCCGCCGACGGCACGCCGGTAGAAGCAATGATGCCAGCAAGTACCCTGTATCACTTATGTATGGCACATCAGGAAGCCCGCTCACTTTACACTGAACTGGTCTGACACCGAGAGCCAGAAAAGCAGATTTAACAATGACGCAAAGTTTAGTTTCGATGGCTTTATCGCAGTAAAACAAGGCCATATGCCACATGCGAGTAAGCGCTTTCATAAAAGTTTATTCTTAACCGCTCTCTTTATACAAATTATTAATGACATCGATGACATAAATACATTATAGTGTTATTAAATTTACTTTTTGTTAACTCCGTTGATTGATATTCCGGACGATCCGGTTAAGGTCAATCCACCATTCGGCTCACCACAACTCTTTGAGAGACGGCCGGAAAACAAAAACAGCAACAGGGGCGAAAATGTCTAAGAATACCTACGATGCTATCGTTATAGGCTCTGGGATCAGTGGCGGCTGGGCCGCCAAAGAACTCACCGAAAAAGGCCTGAAAGTATTGATGCTAGAACGTGGTCAGAATGTTGAGCACGTTAAAGACTACACCAACATGACCAAAAATCTGTGGGACTACCCTCACCACGGTCGTCCAAGTCTGGAACAGTTAGCTGCTGAACCCAACATGGCCCGCGGTAAAGGTTATCCTTTCAATGAACCGACTATGGGTGCATGGGCCAGCGCGAGCACTTCTCCTTACGTTGAAAAAGAACCGTTCCAATGGTTCCGTGCTTACCAAGTAGGTGGCCGTTCACTGCTGTGGGGTCGTCAGTCTTACCGCCTTAACCCTGAAGACTTTATGGCTAATGGCAAAGAAGGCGTTGGTGTAGATTGGCCAATTCGTTATGAAGACGTGGCCCCCTGGTATTCTTATGTTGAAAAATTTGCTGGTATTTCAGGAAGTCGTGACGGCCTGGACGTATTGCCAGACGGCGAGTTCCTACCTGCTTTCGCTTTCAACGCCGTAGAAAAAGACTTACAAGCACGCCTAAAAAAACAATATAAGGGCGAGCGCCATATTATCATGGGCCGTACTGCGCATATTACCGAACAGCGCCCAGAACAAGGTCGAGTTAAATGTCAGCACCGTGATAAGTGTTGGACGGGTTGTCCATTCGGCGGTTATTTCAGTACACAGTCGGCTACCCTGCCCGCAGCGCTGAAAACCGGTAACCTAACACTACGCCCTCTGTCTATTGTAAAAGAGCTGATTTACGACAAAGACACCAAACGCGTAACCGGCGTTGAAATTGTTGATTCAGAAACCGGCCTTACCGAAGTGTTCCACAGCAAAATTGTGTTCTTGAATGCATCAGCACTTAACTCAGCGTGGTTGCTAATGAACTCTGCCCGCGACGTGTGGGACAACGGTTTGGGTTCAAGCTCTGGCGAACTCGGCCACAACGTGATGGATCACCATTACATGCTTGGCGGTATGGCTGAAGTGCCAGGGCATCTCGACAAGTATATTTATGGTCGCCGCCCTACCGGTTTCTACATTCCTCGCTTTGCTAACTGGGGTAACGACAAGCGTGACTTCCTGCGTGGCTTCGGCTTCCAGGGTAATGCCTCTCGTTCAGGCTTCAGTCGCGATGCTAGTGGAATGGGTATCGGTGCAGGTTTGAAAGACGGCCTGAGCGAGCCAGGTCCGTGGAGCGTGTCGACAGTCGGCTTCGGTGAAATTCTGCCAGATCACAGAAACAAAGTGAGCCTCAACCATGACGTGAAAGACGCGTGGGGACTGCCGGTACTGGAAATGGACGCGAAAATTCGCGACAACGAATTGAAAATGCGTAAGGCAATGAAAGAAGACATCGTTGAGATGTTCGACAGCATTGGTCTTAAGAACGCCACCGCCTGGGAAACCACCTACCATATGGGTAAAGGTATTCATGAAATGGGTACTGCACGCATGGGCCGCGATCCGAAAACCTCTGTGCTCAACAAGCACAACCAGGTGTGGGATGCACCCAACGTATTTGTGACAGATGGCGCTTGTATGACATCGTCTTCATGCGTAAACCCATCACTGACTTACATGGCATTGACAGCCCGCGCCGCTGACTTTGCAGTAGAAGAACTGAAGCGGGGGAACCTATAATGGAACGTCGTGCACTATTAAAACTGATTGCTACCGCTACCGGTGCTGGACTGGTTTGCTCTCCGGCCATGGCCGTATGGGAAGAACAAGCCCCGCTGACAACCGTTGCGCAATCAGGGCTTTCCGATGCCACCGTGGCATTAATCACCGAACTGTGTGAAACCGTTCTGCCTCGCACTGACACGCCGGGAGCGAAAGATGCCGGACTGCCTACCTTCTTCATTGGTATGATGCGTGAGGGCTACACTGCCGAACAGCAAAAACTGATGGAAGCTGGCTTTGCAGATGTCGATGCCCGCGCTAAAAGTCAGTACGGAAAACCGTTTGTTAGCCTGAATAATAAGCAAAAAACCGAACTGGCTTCAGCGCTAGATACCGAAGCGCTTGCCTTTAACAATGGCGAGAGCACAGGTTGGGATGGCAGCGATTATGAAGGGCTGCCACACTATTTCACTCTGTACAAACAGCTGATGATTTTCGGTTTCTTCACTTCAAAAGTCGGCGGTACGCAGGTACTGCGTCACGTGGATATTCCAGGTGACTACCGCGATATCGAATACAAAAAAGGCGATAAAGCCTGGATGACGGTGTGGCCACTTTAAGCCTTACCCGCCAAGGTTAACGCAGATAAAACGGGAGTTTTCACTCCCGTTTTCTATTCTCTAAAAGTAAAGCCACCCGCCCGAACGCGGACATCAGTCAGTTTTAAGGGTGACGCCTTTCTCTGGCAGCGGTAACGCGGTTTTGTAGCGAACTTGCTTCAGTGCAAAGCTCGAACGAATACTCGATACACAAGGAATTTTGCTCAGGTGTTGTAATATGAATTTCTCCAGGGCTTTGATATCCGGCACTACCACACGTAACAAATAATCTTCTTCCCCTGTCATTAGATAACATTCCATTACCTCATCGCGATCGCTGATGGCGCTTTCAAATTGCCGCAATGCTTCTTCCACTTGTTTTTCCAACGTGACGTGAATAAAAACGTTAACGTTCAGGCCAAGCTTTTCTGCTTCAAGCAATGTGACCTGTTGCCGAATTAGTCCAGTTTCTTCCAGTGCTTTTACCCGGTTATAACAGGGCGTGGTGGAAAGATTTACCAATTTTGCTAATTCGGCGTGAGTGATACGGGCGTTGTCTTGCAATGCGCTCAAGATCTTTATATCTGTCTTATCGAGACTTACCATGATATTTTCTTCCAAAATCACAATTTAAAGAAAAATATTCTTTTATGGCGCCAATTTCAAGATTTTCAGGAAAAACTTTCTGGCCAAGCCAACGTAAACTTACCGCCCTAAAATGTTGGTTATCGAGGGTATATGAAATCTCCTGCAGCAACCGGACTCACCAGTCAGGCTCCATCACTTTCTCTTTCTATCAGTGCTGCCCGTCAGGTCTGGGCCGTTATTCTTCTGGCACTGGCAATCATTGTGTTGGGTGGGAACTGGCCGGTAATGAAAACCGGCCTGCAATATGTTTCTCCGCTGTGGTTCTCTGCCCTGCGTTTTGCCACGGGTTGCGCCTGTTTGTTTGCGCTGCAATCGCTGACAGGAAAATGTCGACTTCCCACTAAGCGGGATTTCCCTTTAATCGCCAGCGTAGGACTCGTTCAAATGATGATGTTCACGGCGTTGGGTTCCGTGGCCATGCAATCTGTCGATGCCGGCCGATCAGCCGTATTGGGATATACCACGCCGTTGTGGGTTATGCCTGTTGCGGTTTTCGTGCTTGGTGAACGATTAACGCGTCGACAAACCATTGGCACCCTTGTGGGTTTGGCTGGGGTTTTGGTGATGCTGAATCCGATGGCAATAGACTGGCAAGATAGCAATGTGGTTGCGGGCAATATGCTGCTGCTGTTCTGTTCACTCTGTTGGGCAATGACAATTTTACATGTTCGCCATTATAAGGGGGATTCTTCAGCCTATGAACTGGCGCCCTGGCAAATGCTTACAGCGGCAATACCGCTATTTTTCATGGCTCGGCATATAGAAGGCCCCTTTGATATGACGGTGTCGACTAACTTCTGGAACGTAATGGCTTATGTAGGGCCTCTGGCTACCGCTTTTTGTTTTGTCATTATAAACAGTGCAAGCCGGTGGATGTCATCTTCAACCATGTCTAACGCGATGCTCGGTGTGCCTGTTTCTGGTTTACTGCTGTCGGTGATTTTTCTGGGTGAAACGCTGTCTGTGAGTCTGGCTGCCGGTGGCGCAATTATTCTTTGCGGTATTGCGATTGTTTCGGTAAGAGCCAGTAGAACCAAAATAAAAAAGGCCTGATGAATTCAGGCCCTTGAACGATAAGCGTTTTACAGTAAGACTATTCTGCGCGACAAGAACGGGTTAGTCATGCCACTGTTGATACGCTTGCTCCAGCAGATTTAATTTGTTTTCTCTCACCTGCTTTTCAAGATGCGCTTTATCGTCGAATACCATCCAGTTTTGATTGTTGCCAGAGACAGCTTGCCACTGCGGTAAACCATTCCCATTGGGGTTACCGGTAATAATGAAATTACGCCAGTAAGCCTGCATGGCTTTTACTGCAGGCTCGTTGCCGGCAAATAATGCGCCGGTTTCAGAGCCGTGGCCAGCACCTGGTTTATCGGTTTGTGCTACGTCGAAGAAATACCGATATCCCGGCTGCCCCACATTCGCCATGGCGTGGGTAGTAATAGAGCCTGCCATGACATAACGCATATCGCCAAACAAATGTTGAAATGGCAGTGCTGTCAAGGCAGGTTCAGCCAAACCGTAAGCAGCCGTTACTTTATCCTTCACCGGCGTAATCATTGTCAACAATCGGGTTGGTGCAACACCGGCGTAAGGATAAACACTACCGTCATAACTGTTACCGCCACTAATGTAAGGCACCGCATGCTGCTTACCTTGTTCAAATAATCTGGCAGGCTCATCGGTAAGGGTAATCCCGTCTACCACGGGGAGATGAAAACCGTCTATGGCATTTACAAACGTGTCCGCGGGTGTAGCGTATAATGCTTCCAACGTGGGTTGTAATGAGCCCGTAGCTTTGGTGGCTATAGCACGAGAAATGCCTTCCGCACTGGCACTGCCCTTCACTATTGAGACATCAGCGGTACGTGGTAACGGCCAGCTACCATAACCACTTTGCGATATTGCACCGCGAAACTGCCCTGCACCTTTCGCTGTCACCATCATCATTTGAATGGCCATGCCACCCGCAGAGTTCCCAGCGATGGTTACCTTATCTGCGTCCCCCCCAAAACTGTCGATATTGGTCTGCACCCACGCCAGCGCGGCAGTCATGTCCATAATACTGAAATTCGCCCCTTCAGGTTGTGCAAGTTTCGCATGTGAAAAAATGCCCAGCGCGCCCAGTCGATAATTAAACGACACAACCACCATGCCTTCTTTCACCCAACGCGCAACCACGTCTTCAGGTAAATCTCCTGCACCACCGACATAACCACCGCCGTGGATCCACACGAAAACGGGTAGCTTGCTATCAGCACTGACGTCTTGCGGCGTAAATACATTAATAAAAAGGCAATCTTCGCTGGTATCCGCCTTGTTTCGTTGCGGGCAGCTGTTGCCATATTCAATAGCCTTTATCGGGGTGGATGTGACCTCTTTTGCCTGCGGTGGTTGCCAGCGCAATTCGCCAACAGGCGCCTTTGCATACGGTATCCCTTTGAAAGCGTATACCCCGTTGACATCCGTTCCCACTATGTCGCCCGCAGGCGTATGTCGTAATGGCTGTTCTTGCGCCACGGTTTGTGAAGTAAAGACGACGGATGCTACAAGCATTACTGCCGCTGAGAGGAACTTCCGGGAAGAAACGCCCATAGATTATCCTTATTTACAGAGTTTTGTAGACGAGCTATTGATGATGCAGCTGAAAAAATATGTTATCAAACTGCTGATTAGTAACAGTAAATTAACATTTAACCCGTTGTATGTCTCGCCGAAATTGGTCGGATGCGTTTAATCTACCGAGGATGTGGACGAACAGAAAACCAACAGTCTCTTTGTCTGCGTATCAGTTTATACAGACCTCTTTTTCACACCTTCAACCCGGATGCGCATTCCTTGTTCCCGGGTTATCAAGATATCAAGGACATCATCATGTCAAAAACGATTGCGGAGTATCTGGTAGACAGTTTGGCTGACGCGGGCATATCAAAGATTTGGGGCGTAACGGGTGACTCTCTCAATGGCATTAGCGACGCGCTGGAGAGACATAAATCGTTACAGTGGATTGGCACCCGACACGAAGAAGTCGCTGCGTTTGCTGCTGGCGCGGAAGGGCAAATCACCGGAAAGCTTGCTGTTTGCGCGGGTTCTTGCGGGCCCGGTAACATGCACCTTATTAACGGTGTGTACGACTGTCATCGTAGCCATGTTCCCACGTTGGTTATTGCCAGTCATATTCCCTCTCATCAAATTGGCTCAGGCTATTTCCAGGAAACCAATCCCAAAATGCTGTTTTCCGAGTGCAGTGCTTATTGCGAAATGATCACTTCGCCACAGCAATTACCTTACGTACTTGAAGTTGCCATGCGCACAGCCATTCTAGAACAAGACGTAGCCGTTATCGTACTGCCTGGCGACGTCGCTTTGCTCGATGCGCCATCGGCGGCAATGAACTGGCAAGCGCCGGCCTTGCCGACAATCACACCAAATGATGAAAGCATCGACGACATGGCGTTGCTGCTGAACAATGCAGATCAAATCACCATTCTTGCGGGTGCAGGTTGTAAACATGCCCATAAAGAGCTTATTCATCTTGCTGAAACCCTCAAAGCGCCTATCGTTCACGCGATGCGGGGCAAAGAGTTTGTAGAATATGACAACCCCTATGATGTTGGTATGACCGGTCTGATTGGCTTTTCGTCTGGCTATCACGCTATGGAAAATGCCGACACGCTCATTGTGCTCGGAAGCGCTTTTCCCTATCGCGAATTCTATCCGCAAGACGCTACCATTATTCAGGTAGATAAATCGCCACTGGCGTTAGGCGCCCATGCTAACGTTGACCTTGCGATACAAGGCAACGTAAAAGAAACCTTGAAAGCCTTGTTGCCAAAGCTTCAACGCAATGATGACGCCAGTTTCCTTAATGCTGCCAGAGACCACTATCACAGTGCGCGAAAGTCACTGGACAAACTTGCCCGTCCTTCAGACAACAAAACGCTAATTCATCCACAGTACCTCACTAAACTCATAGATGAGCATGCCGATGAAGACACCATTTTCACTTGTGATGTGGGCACACCAACGGTTTGGTCTGCCCGCTATCTCACCATGAATGGACAACGCCGCTTGCTGGGTTCGTTTAATCATGGCTCGATGGCAAATGCCATGTCGCAAGCCATTGGTGCTCAAAGTATTGATAAGAATCGTCAGGTGGTTGCCCTGTGTGGCGACGGTGGTTTTTCGATGTTGATGGGCGATTTACTTACGCTTAAGCAGCATAAACTGCCGGTAAAATTGGTGGTGTTTGACAACCTCTCACTCGGATTTGTCGCAATGGAAATGAAAGCAGCAGGTTTCTACTCACACGATACCGATTTAGATAACCCGGATTTTGCTGAGATAGCGAAAGGAGCTGGAATCGAAGCGGCCTGCGTGGAAAACGGAAGCGAACTGGAACAAGCGGTGAAAACCATGCTTGCCAGTGAAGGGCCCTATCTGTTGTCAGTGAAAACGGCAAAACAAGAACTGGCTATGCCACCGAAAGTGAAACTTGAACAGGCTAAAGGCTTTAGCCTCTATATGTTGAAAGCCATTTTGAATGGCGATGGTAATGCCTTGGTAGAGCTGGGAAAAACAAACCTGTTGAGATAATGTTTAACCCGCATTGCATCGACAAATCGTTTTTCACCAACCCCTGTGAACTGAACAACATCGATACAAAAGCAATGCGGGTAAAACCATTACCATGCTAATTACTGAGCAGCGTTAAGGCTGGCTAAGTAATTTTCTTCTGAGTAACGGCCGCTAGTAATGAAATCGTTAACCGACTGCGGATTCTCGCTGTATTGAGCAACGAAGCTGACGATAGGCAAGTCGTTGCAGGTAATTTTGTTTTCAACATATTGCTTGGTTAGGCCCGCATCTTTAATGGCAGAACGCAGCGCGAATTTATCGCCGGTAGCAGCAGTAACACAAATTTTTGAAGACGCCGCATCATCAGCAACATACAGTTCAGGCGTTGCCATAGCCGCACCAGTCAAACCAGAAAATAAACCTACTACCGCCAGAGTTTTCGCTAATACTTTCATAATTTATATCCTTTGCAATTATTTAAAGAGTGGAGCCGTTCGCTCCCTCTTCCTATCGCAAGGCGGATGCCAAAATTATTAACCCAATATTTTCAACAACTTATGCAAATACACACCATTTCCCGATTCAAGTATTAGCGATACTGACCAGCCTATTTTAAAAAATCACCACTTTTTAGTGTGATAGACATTTGACCAGCAGATTTTCAGTAAAAAAGAAAGAGCCGACAACGTCGGCTCTATGTGGGGACATTTACTGCGCAGTAATTTCTTTCACCTTCGGAGAAGGGTTCAGCGTTACCGATACTTTGTCTGCAACCACTGGCGCAGCCAAATTCATTGTGGCAGTAGCACGAATATCCGCAGACGATGCACCTATCATAAGCGTGTATTCACCTGCATCGGCCACCCACGCCCGTTGCGCTGGGTTAAACGAAGCCAGCAACTTAGGCGTAAGTGTAAACGTGACCGTTTCTGACTGCCCCGGACTTAGCGCTGCGGTTTTTGTAAAGCCTTTTAGTTCTTTAACAGGCTTAGCCAGACTTCCCTTCGGCGCTGAAACGTACAATTGAACCACTTCTTTACCCGCGGCATCCCCCTGATTAGAAATGGTGGCCGACAAGGTAACATTACCTTTACCGTCGTTGCTGGTTACCTGTAAATCGCTGTAACCAAAGCTGCTGTACGACAAGCCATAGCCAAACGGATACGCTGGCGCAATATTAAAAGCATCATAATAACGATACCCTACATAAACCCCATCTTCGTAATTTAGTTGACTGTGGTGACCCACGAACAATCCGATATACGGGTCTTTTACCTCTTCATCGCTCACATTGAATCCTGGAAATGATTCAGACGACGATACATCGGAATAAGATACTGGGAACGTTGTTGCCAGTTTGCCCGACGGATTAACCTTCCCTGTGAGCACGTCAACCAATGCATTTCCCGCCTCCTGGCCGCCCTGCCATGGCAAAACAATGGCATCGACTTTATCTCGCCAACTGGCCGTTTCAATCACATTACCAATGTTCAATGCCACCACCACTTTTTTCCCTTTTGCATGGAAAGCTTTTGACACTTTGGTAATTAGCGATTGTTCAGCATCAGTCAGATCAAAATCGCCTTCAACGCCGCGGTCCTGAAATTCACCGGCGTTGCGCCCTAAGGTAATTAACGCGACGTCTGTGGAATCAGCGAGCTTTGCAACCATCGCCTCGCTGGGCTCAAATTCTGGCAGCGGCGGCAACAAATCAAAGAAGTTTTTCTTTTCAGGTTGTTTGGCTTTTTCAGCCGTCATAAAGGCATCGTACGTTTTCTGCAGCGAGCGCTCGACTTTCAACGGACTGTTTTCCAGCCCCTGCACCAAAGAAACCGTGTAGGCTTCGTTTACATCACCACTACCGGTACCACCAGCAATGAATTCATAAGATGTGTTGCCAAAAGCAGCGACCGTTTGCGAACCGGTTAACGGCAGTGCATCACCTTCATTTTTCAACAAAACAACACCTTCAGCTGCCGCCTGACGGGCAACCTCAGCATGGCCTTTTAAGTCCGGCTTGTCAGAGTAGTCATAATGATTGAAAGACGGTGATGCAAACATCACGGTGAAAATTTTGCGCAGGTTACGATCCAGAGTACTTTCATCCAGAGTGCCATTTTTCACCCCATCAATAATGGCCTGACGCTGATCTGGCATGCCCGGCATGATGAGATCGTTACCCGCCTGCATTTGCGCAGGCGCGCTGTCGCCAGCAAACCAGTCTGTCATCACCAGACCTTCAAAGCCCCACTCTCCGCGCAGCACGTCTGTCAGTAGCACTTCATCTTGCGAGGTATAGGTGCCATTTACCTTATTGTATGACGTCATGATTGCCCAAGGTTGGGACTCTTTTACCGCAATTTCGAATCCGCGTAGATACAGTTCACGATATGCACGCTCGTTCACATGCGCGTCCATCCACATACGGCTGGTTTCCGCACTGTTAGTTACAAAGTGCTTAATGGTTGCGCCCACACCATTCGACTCAATACCGTTAACAATTGATGCAGCCAGGTTGCCGCTCAGATAAGGATCTTCAGAATAGTATTCGAAGTTTCGTCCACCCAGTGGGTTGTAGTGAATATTCATGCCCGGTGCTAAGAAGATATCCGCACCATACTCTTTCACTTCTTCGCCCATGGCAGCTCCCACCTCGGCCACCAACGCTTTGTCCCAACTGGACGCCAGCAAAGTGGCAATAGGAAAGGCTGTGGCATAGTAGGTAGCGTCGTCGTTTTCACGTTTTGGCTCAATACGCACGCCAGCAGGACCATCGGTTAATACCATTGCTGGAATACCCAACTCAGGAATTTCGAAAGTAGAACCCGCCGCACCCGGCACTTTTTCAGAGCCGCCGACCCCACTCACAGAGAAACCGGTTCCTGTGACCATTTTTACTTTCTGTTCAAGGGTCAACCGACTGATAAGATCATCCGCTCTCGCCGTTACAGGCGCACTGGTATCTTCGTAAATATCCAGCTTGTTGTTGTGGTTCCGATCGTTAAATGACAATGCGTTTGGTCCTGACTGTGACGCTACCTGCTGAACATCAGCAGAACAACCCACCACACCTGCTAAAGCACAGGCAATTAAAGAAAATTGGAATCGGTTTCTCATAAGTTTACTCTTGTAATTAGAACAAAGATATCGATGTCATTTAAAAACAAAAGATTTGTTTGTTTAAAAATCATAACCACCCTAAACATCAAAATAGGGCAAAAAAAATGAAAAAAATAATGACATCGATATCATTATTACCTATTCCGCTTGGTGTTGAAAAGAAAAAGTTGCGTAAAAGTTAACAGGTAGTCGATTGGTGATAAGCGTTTAAACGCCGTTGAACACAGGCGCATGTCGGCCTAAAAAGCGTGGGCTTCAGAACCATTCAATGTAAATTCCTAGCGTGACCAGTTCTCCCTAACTTGCAGAAACTAAATAACTTTTCCTGTCATAGCGTTCATTATTAAGCCAAACTAACATTAATATTACGTTTTTAAGACAAAACAAATCTTGACCGTCTTTACACAATAGTGAAAGTTAGGCACTGGAAGGGAGTATTTTCCAAATCTTTAATTCTTAAAAAGGTCATAATAATGAAACAGGGATTCACGCACACCACCAGAGCGTGTTTTGTCGGTGGATATCTCAGCCGCGCTATAAACCACGCAATTCACAATCACTGGCAAAACCGTTCTTCTATTTCTTCAGCACTTTTTCTCGCTGCTGGGGTTGCCACAACCATGATAGCGGCCCCCGCCCAGGCCCAACAAATTACTGGTAGCGTTAAAGGTACCGTAACCGCGCCTAGCGGCAGTGTTACTGTTAGCGGCGTAACCGTAACGGCAACCAGTGATGTTATGCCTAAACCGCGTACAGCTACCACACGCCCGGACGGCTCGTACAGCCTGCTCTACCTATTGCCTGGCTATTACGAACTCACATTTACCTTTGCTGATGGCTCGGTAAGAAAAACTTCAACACAGGTACTTTTAGAACAAGCGTCGGTTGTCGATTTAGCCTATCAACCAGCAGAAACCGAAGTTATCGAAATTTACGGTTCGGCCATCATTACTGAAGGCGACTCTTCGCTTTCTAACTCTTTCGGAGAAGATGTTATCTCTAACATGCCTGTCGGTCAGTCTTATCGCGAGATGCTGAAAATACTGCCTGGCGTGGAGTACACAGAAAATGGCACGCTAGGGCCGTCGGCCGGTGGCTCTGGTGTAGATAATAGTTACGCCTTAGACGGCGTAGATTTGTCATTGCCTATGTTCGGTAACCTTTCCTCTGAACCTGCAACTCACGATATCGCTTATCTTTCAGTTGACCGCGGCGGTGCCAAGGCAATTGGCTTTAACCGTGCAGGCGGGTTCTCGGTGAACTCTACCTCAAAATCCGGTACCAATGAGTTCCACGGTAGCCTAGAATATCGACTACAAAATGCTGATTTCACCGCCACGCCTGAAGATGGCGTGATCAGCGATGTAGACCAAAGCTGGATAATCGGCTCTCTGAGCGGCCCCATCATTGAAGATACCCTGTATTTTTACGGCTCTTACTACCGACCTGAAGAAACCGGCGAAGATAAAGTCACCGCTTATGGGCCAGCAAAATCGTATAAAAGTACCCGCGATGAATATTTCGGCAAACTAACCTGGGCGCCCACCGAGGAAATTTTACTGAATGCCAGCCACCGGGTATCAGATAAAGAGATCACCGGCGCTTCCATTGGTGAATTTGAAACCGATGACCGCTCCCAGGGAAGTGAATCGAAAATCAACATTACCTCGATTGACGGTTCTTGGTTAGTTGGCGATGCCTCTTCGTTCACCTTCAAGTATGCAAAATACAAAGAAGAAGGCGCGACCTTGCCGGATGTGATGCTGAACTTCACGCCCGTTATGGGCGACGCATTAGATTTAAGTGATTTAGCAAGTCAGGGCGCATTTGGCATTCAAAGTTTGCGCGACTACCCAGAGGGCGCTGATGCAGCAACAATGGCCCAATACGACCTGTTTAACAGCTATGCCCAACAATATATCAATCAGTACGGTTATGTGGGCGATGACGGTGAACTAAGCGGCGGTGGTGGTGTGGGCGTTTATCCTACTATCGATTCTGTGGAATATTCCCGTGAGTCGTTCCAGGTAGGCTTTGATACCGAACTTTACACCGGAAACCTCACCCATATGATTCACTTGGGAGCACGCTGGTCTGAACTCGGAGAAGATTTGCGCCGTGTTTCTAATGGTTGGGGGTCTATCGCTTATGTGGGTGGTTTAGGCTCTGATGGCGAAAATGATGTGTCGGATGTGTTCTATGAGGTCAGCATTGAGGCAGCCAGTTTTAATCCCGACGGTACCATTATTCCCTCGCTGAAATCCTCCTCAGAGTCGATTGATTTAGAGTTTAATGACGAAATTCAACACGGGGATTTTACCTATAACATTGGTTTCTTGCTGAGTCAGGACACCCTTTATGGGCAAGGTTTAAGAGAGAACAGTAATAACCTCTCCGGCTACGAGTTGGCACCGGGCGAAAAGTACGAAATGTACAAAACAGACTGGAAAGATATGTTTCAGCCTCGCCTGGGCGTGAAATGGGAATACCAAGACGGCGCCAACGTGTTCGCCAACTACGCCAGCTATAACCCGAACGCCAGTTCTCTGGCCCGGGCAGCCTCGTGGGATCGCAACATCCGCGGTACCTTGTTGGTTCAATTCGATGAAAACGGTGAATATCTCGCGGCCGGAGGTGCGCCAGGCTCATCGGGCAAATTCTTTGCCGACAATTTACGCCCTCGCCGAATTGACGAGTGGACACTAGGTACCTCAAAACTGCTGACTAACCAATTCTTCGTGCGTTCCCATTTACGTTATCGCTACGGTAGCCACTTCTGGGAAGATATGCCTAACGGCGCTCGCCTTTACGGCGAGTACGGCCCTGCTGGCGGCGTACCGGAAAACATTGCGGCGAAAGGTTTGTATATTCCTAACCTCGACGACATGCGGGCTGAAGTAGGTGGTTCCAGCTATGTCATTGCAGAAGTTGACGACGGTCAAACAAAATATTGGGAATGGAGTGTTGAAGGCGAATACAACAACGATAAAGTTTTTGTGAATGCCTCTTACGTGTGGAGCCACTACTACGGAAACTTCGATCAGGACAACACTTCAACCGGCAACGATGCCAACCTGTTCATTGGCTCATCGAACTATGGCGATGGTCCGGGTCGGATGCCCTGGGATTTCCGCTACGGTAACCTGGCAGGCGACAAGCCGCACAAGGTGAAAATTAACAGTACCTACACCACCGACTGGGATGGCGTATTGGGTGCGTTTTTCATCTTCCAGTCTGGCGGCGCTTGGACAGCATGGGATGGCACGCCTTACGGCTATTCCTCAAGCACAACCCGTTACGCTGAACCGGCTGGAACCCGCCGCGATGCCAGTCACTGGCAGCTCGATTTAAGTTATACCCAGTACTGGGAATTTGTGGAAGGCTACACGGCACGATTCCGTGCGGATTTGTTTAACGTGTTTGATAATCAAACCGGTTATAGTGCCAACCCGCTAGTGACCAGTGAGTTATTCGGCCAACCGCGTAACTTCTATAACCCTCGTCGCATTCAACTCGCCGTAGGTATCGAGTTCTAGTGTTTTTGCGTGTGATAAATTCAAAAACGGTCACTCAGCAGTGACCGTTTTTTATAGAGGCGCAATCGCGAACCGCAGAAGTCGATTTCATCGGTTTCTTCACTACTTCATAATTTCTGAGAATTGTACGGGAAAATCACGCCAATCTACTAATGTGTCTTCGCCCTGCTGCGCCACATGTGTCAGGTGACTTCCGCCCACGTAATGCCGGAAATGCATACCTGCTGCTTTTGCTGCCGCCAGACCAGGGGCAGAATCTTCCAGTACCAGACAAGAAGACGGCGCAGTTTGATAACATGATGCCGCGTGTAGAAACAGATCTGGGGCAGGCTTTCCTCTTGCCACCATAGAAGCGGTAAAGATCTGCGGTTCGGTAAAGTAATGGTTTAAGCCAGATATCGACATCGCCATTTCTGTGCGCGCTGGGCTGCTGCTGGTTGCCAGTACATAAGGAACACGCAGCGATTCCAGCAATGCTGTGATGTGGGGAGTAACGGTGAGCTTCTTGGCGAATATCATTTGCAGTTCGTGAGCAAATTCATCCGTCAACGCGTCTGTCACTTCTAACTCAAAATCGTGCAGAATTTTTGCCTTAACGTGCTCCATACTTCGACCAAGAAAATGGCTCGCAAAATACGCACTATCGATGTGGATTCCTCTAGCAGAGAGTATTTGAACCCACACCTGCAAACTCAGCACTTCGCTATCTATCAGCACACCGTCGCAGTCAAAAATGACCAGTTCAATTTGTTCCATTTCGCATCCTGTTCAGTTTGAAATAGCTTCAGACTTCACCGTTAAAGCAAAAAGCAGCCGGGGTGCAGTGTATCTAAAAATAATTTTTACATCAGCCCCAAATCTCGAGCCGCACCATTAAAAATGAAATAAAAACCCACATAATCAGCCCAGTAACTGAAAACACTTTCATCTGCATTTAGTAGTTTAGTTTGTGAAACCCGCCAAACATGTTAATGCGCTGTTGACACATTAACACCATACTGAGAATATGCCCACATTGATGGCATATGCCCAAGCAATCATATTGAAGACCTAAATTTGTATCAGGTTGAGTTCTCACTATGGTTATTGAGGGCCAGCGCTGAATAAAAAGAGAACTACCAGTGGAAGTTAACAATGCATAATTCTCAAACCGATCTACATCAGATTGAAGAAGAACAACTCCCCGTTGCACAACATAAGCTTAAAGGCTGGCGGCACTTTCTCGGACTTTATGCCGGTGAACATGTCGCTGCTTCAGAATTTGTATTTGGCGCCACCTTTGTAGCGCTTGGTGCATCTATGACCGATATTTTATTGGGCTTGCTAATCGGCAATATACTTGCCGTGTTGAGCTGGACATTTATCACCACCCCAATCGCTGTGGAAACCCGTCTTAGCTTGTATACCTACCTGCAAAAAATTGCTGGAAGTTCCATGACGCGGCTCTATAACTGGGCCAATGTAATTATTTTCACCGTCATTTCGGCAGCAATGATTACCGTGTCCGCCACGGCGGTTCGCTTCGCACTGAATATTCCGGCGCAACTTAACTGGTACCCAACCAATGCCTGGTTTGTATTGGTTGTACTGGCTGTAGGCATTATCGTGGTATTGGTTGCCATGTACGGATTCAATGCGGTATCTAACTTTTCCGGCATTTGTGCGCCTTGGCTTTTCGTGATGTTTATTTGCGGGCCGTTAGTACTGATGCCTGAATTGGCCAACGCTGTTATCGGGCAAACGACCATTTCCGGTTGGTCTGACTTTATGCACATTGGCAGTGTTTCTGTGTGGACTGGCGTTGATGCCAGCGGCCAACCGGGCATTGGGTTAATGGAAGTGATCGGTTTTTCCTGGGCGGCGAATACCATTACCCATTTTGGCCTTATCGATATGGCGTTACTGCGCTACGCACGTAAACGTAGCTATGGTTTATGTACTTCTGCTGGCATGTTATTCGGCCATTATATTGCCTGGATATCCGCAGGTATCATGGGCGCAGGAACCGCAATACTGGTGCAGAAATCCATCGTTGAACTCGACCCGGGTGACGTGGCGTTTCATGCGCTTGGTTTGTCGGGCCTGGTGATTGTAATCGTTGCAGGATGGACCACAGCGAATGCAAACCTTTATCGCGCCGGCCTGGCTGCACAAGCTATTTTCACTAATCATTCTCGTAACCGTACAACATTTATTGTTGGTCTGGTGACCGTTGTTATTGCTTGTTTCCCCTTTGTATTTACCAAGCTATTGCCACTGCTCACTTACGCAGGACTACTGGTGGTGCCCGTTGGCGCCATTGTATTTGCCGAGCACTTTTTGTTTCCTAAACTCGGTATGACACGCTACTGGGCCAGTTATAAAAAGCTCAATCACAGCACGCCAGCCGTTGCAGCGTGGGCGTTAGGACTGGTATTCGGATTCGGCTTAAATGTGCTGGATGTCATTTCGTTCTACTATTTATTCCTGCCTACTTGGGTGTTCACCATTGGTGTTTATATCTTCTTAGCCAGAAAGTATGGCGCTAAAGAGTCGTATTCCGCAGAACAAGCAGAAATGGAAGCTTTCGACCAACGTGTTGAAGTACATCAGGCAAAGCAAGCCGCTGCCGAACCCACAATCCAGGAGGATACGTCAGCGCTTACCCGTCTACTCAGCACGGTATCAGTAGGCAGTTTACTGGTTACCCTGGCGCTAGCCGTCAATACGATGTTTTTATCACCCGACATGCAGGACTATGCATCGAACCGCAGCCTCTTTTTCTCTATCGGCTTTGCTTGCACGGTAAGCTATTTTGTGACCGCTTATTGGGCGATGAAACGCAGACAGCAGCAGGCCACAGCTTCACAACAGGATTTCGTTAATGCCACTCACTCTAAATAACCAAAATCTTCATCAACTACCGGCACACATTAAAGTGCCGGAGTATAATCGCGAAACCCTCAAACCCGGTATCGTACATGTGGGCGTAGGCGGCTTTCACCGATCTCATGAAGCGTTTTATACCGACAACTATATGTCTGTGACTGGCGATACGCAGTGGGGCATTTGTGGCGTAGGTTTGCGCGAAGGGGACCGGAAACTTAAACAATGTTTAGAACAACAAGATTACCTGTATTCACTGCTTATTAAACATCCTGATGGACAAAGAGACGTTCAGGTTATTGGCTGTTTGACAGATTTTCTGATTGGGCCGGACAACCCTGCTGCCGTTATCGAAACTATGGCCGCCCCTGACACTAAAATTGTGTCGCTTACCATCACCGAAGGTGGCTACAACTTTAATCCGGCAACAGGCGAATTTGATTTCTCAAACCCAGATGTCAAACACGACATTGCGCATCCAGAGTCACCGCGTCTCGTATTTGGTTATTTGGCCGCGGCATTGAAACTCCGGCGCGATCGCAACCAGAAACCATTCACCGTGCAATCCTGCGATAACATTCAACACAACGGGCATGTTACCCAAAAAATGCTGACCAGCTACATCAGTGCTTTCGACGAAGAATTGGCTGATTGGGTTTCAAACAATGTATGTTTTCCTAACGCCATGGTTGATCGTATCACCCCCGCGACAACGCCCGCAGTAATCAGTGAATTGCAGGAATGCGGCATTGATGATGCCTGGCCGGTCACCTGCGAGCCATTTCATCAATGGGTAATTGAAGACAGTTTTAATACTGGGCGCCCTTGTTGGGAACGCTGCGGCGCGCAACTCGTCGATGATGTAACCCCTTATGAAACTATGAAGATTCGCTTGCTTAATGCCGGCCACACAGTGCTTGGCATTTCAGGTTCTTTACACGGCTACAGCACTATAAATGAAACCGTAAGCGACCCGCTTTTTGCCCGTTTTCTGCGAGTGTTTATGGATACTGAAGCCACACCGGTTCTTCAACCCGTTCCCGGCATCGATTTAACAGCGTACAAAGATACTCTGCTTACCCGGTTCAGCAATCCAAATATTAAAGATCACCTAAGTCGCATTTGTTCTGAAAGCTCGTCGAAGTTTGCCACCTTTCTGGTACCAACGATTAAAGAAAACCTTGCATCAGGTGGTAACGCGCACTGTGCCGCATTCATTGTTGCTGCCTGGTGTCGGTATAGTTATGCTGGTAAAGATCAGCACGGAAGTCCGCTCGAGATTATTGATGTTCAAGCCAGCAAGCTAGAGCAGTTTGCAGTATTGAGTAAAGATGATCCGCTGATATTTCTGCGTCAGAAAGAAATTTTTGGTGAACTGGCAGAATACCCAGCCTTTGCAAAGTTGTACGCGGGCTTTCTCAGTCAGTTAAACAATGATGCATCGGTAGCCGCGATAATGCAGGCCATAGTCACTGCGTCACAATCGACTCATCTAGAAAGTCACGGATAATTACAGGAATTACAATGAGAGTATCAGTCGCCGTTTTTGGTGAAGCCCTCTTTGACATGATTGAACAGGAAAATGGAAGCTACAAGCCATACATTGGCGGCTCACCTTACAATGTTGCCCGTAGCTTCGTCCGTCAGGGATTAGAAAGTCACTATTTGTCTCCCATTTCAACTGACAAACTGGGCGAAAAAATCTACCAGTCTGCTTTGGACGACGGTATAAAACTCCCCGAAGCATTTCGGTCCGAGCGAAATACTTCCCTGGCCCTCGTTTACAAAGACGAGCATGGAAAACCAGATTATCGACTATATCGAAAAGCGGTTGCAGATTTGGACGTAACTCCGGAGCAATTACTCGACGTTCTGCCAGACACCCTAGCGCTCTTTCACACCGGGTCATTAGCATTGGTTCCTGAAATGCTCAACAGTCTGATTCCTGTAGTAAAAAAGCTTAAACAACAGGGTGTTAAAATAAGTATTGATGTGAATGTACGCAAAGGCGTAGAAGCGAATCATCAGGAATATATCGCTTCAATTTGGCGTTTTGTTGAATTTGCTGACATCGTGAAAGTTAGCGATGAAGATTTGTTGCTAAAAGGTTTATATGGCGAACCCGAATTTCATGCCCGCAGTATGCTAAAGCGAATGGAAAATGGGATTGTAGTGCTGACCCTCGGTGAAGGCGGGTCGCAATTATTCACCGACAGCACACACCTCAAACAAAGCGTAATTTCACCCGATGATATGGGTGACACGGTAGGCGCTGGCGATACTTACTTCTCGGCATTGGTAGCTTATTTGCTCAAGCGCGATGCGCTTACCCCTGATGCACCAGAGGAAGTTTTGCAGGAAGCGTTAAAGTATGGTGCCATGGCGGCGTGTCTGAACGTGGCTCAAATTGGCTGTCATCCGCCATCAGAAAGTGACGTAATTAATGCGCTGGAACACGATTAATTTCGTATCTAAAAGGGCCACGTTAAAAGGTGGCCCTATTTGATTAGTTAAAGCTGAAGTTACGCCTCTTAGCACTCAGGCATTGTCGAAGACTTCTGCCAATGCTTCGGCAACGCGTATTCCGTCGATACCTGCAGACCAGATCCCGCCTGCGTATCCAGCACCCTCGCCGGCTGGGAACAAGCCTTTAACGTTAATGCTCTGATAGTCTTTTCCGCGTTTAATACACACAGGGGAAGAGGTACGAGTTTCAACACCAGTGAGCGTACCTTCCGCTTTCGCAAAACCTTTGATTTGGCGATCGAACGCGGGGATTGCTTCGCGAATTGCTGCAGTAACGTAGTCAGGAACAACTTTACTTAAATCGGTTAACGTTACACCCGGCGTATAAGACGGCGTTACTTCACCTAATTCGGAGCTGGGTTTACCTGCCAGGAAATCGCCAATTAATTGGCCTGGCGCGTTATAATTTTCACCGCCCGCTTTATAAGCTAATTCTTCCAAACTGCGCTGCAACGCAATGCCTGCAAGAGGGTGTCCCGGATAATCTTCTTCCGGCGTGATCCCTACCACAATCGCACTATTGGCATTTCTTTCATGACGAGAGTATTGGCTCATACCGTTGGTAACCACTCTTCCCGGCTCTGAAGCCGCAGCAACCACGGTGCCGCCCGGACACATACAGAAGCTGTAAACCGTGCGGCCATTTTTGCAATGATGTACCAGTTTATAATCGGCAGCACCAAGGATCGGGTTTCCGGCATTATCACCAAAGCGGCACTGGTCAATCATGCTTTGCTCATGTTCGATTCGAAATCCGATTGAGAACGGTTTGGCTTCGATGTACACGCCCTGTTCATATAGATTTTCGAAGGTGTCGCGGGCACTGTGCCCCAGAGCCAGAATGACTTGTTTACACGCCAAATAGCCACCATCGTTTAAATGCAAACCTTTCACCGAAAGCTCACCGTCAGTTTCATCCATATCAAGCTTTTCAACCCGCGTGGAAAAACGGATCTCACCGCCTAAATCAATGATTTGCTGACGCATTTTTTCTACCATGCTCACCAGCTTGAAGGTACCAATGTGCGGTTTGCTTACATACAGAATTTCTTCCGGCGCACCCGCATCAACAAACTCTTTTAATACCTTGCGGCCATAGTGCTTGCGGTCTTTAACCTGACTGTAGAGTTTTCCGTCGGAGAACGTACCCGCACCGCCCTCACCAAACTGCACATTGGATTCCGGATTCAAAGGCTGTTTACGCCAGAATCCGAAGGTATCTTTGGTGCGCTCACGCACGGCTTTGCCCCGTTCCAGCACAATAGGTTTATAACCCATTTGTGCAAGAATGAGGGCGGCAAAAATGCCGCACGGACCCAAGCCCACAACAACCGGTCTGTTATTCAGATTTTCAGGTGCCTGAGCGACAAATTTGTAAGTCATATCCGGTGTTACGCGCACCTGAGGATCGCGGTCAAACTTCTCCAGCAGAATCGCCTCGTTGTTTACCGCTACATCAACCGTATAAATAAGCTGTATGTCTTTGTTATTACGGGCATCGTAACCCCGCTTAAACACGCTGATTTCGGTGAGTTGATCGGCAGCAATACCGAGTTTCGCCAAAATAGCTTCACTCAGTGCAGATTCATCATGGTTTAGGGGAAGTTTTATATCGGTTAAACGTAACATGGGGGAAGATCCTAATTTGCCGGACAGCCTGTCTGTCAGAGCCCGCATAGTGTAATGCAGATGCCGTCGTTGGGATAGCCATTCAATGGCAATTGTCTTTCGATCCTGCGCCAGAACCCTTATAATTCGGCCAAATTGAGCTTTTTACTTATTTGATAATGACGTTTGTAGTGACTGACAACTGTGTGAAATGCAAATACACTGACTGTGTTGCAGTTTGCCCGGTTGATGCTTTCTTTGAGGGGCCAAATTTTCTGGCCATCGACCCGGCTATTTGTATTGATTGCGCATTATGTGTGCCTGAGTGCCCGGCAGAAGCGATTATTCAGGATACCCATTTAACCGATGAGCAAAAGCCTTACCTCGCCATTAACGCCGAGTTAAGTCAGCAGTGGCCGAATATCACCGAAGTGATTCCGCCCCCTGAAGACGCAGACAGTTGGAATGGTGTACCAGACAAACTGCCCTTGCTAGAAAAGTAAGGCGCGATTAACCCGAAAGCTAACCTTTAAAGCCTGTCGCCACCAAATACACCTCACGCGAACGTGGGCGGGAAGCCGCAGGTTTACGCACAATTACTTTATTAAACGACGAGCGTACATCCTTCACATATTCGTCGTAGCCCACCCCCTGGAACACTTTGGCGCAAAAGCTACCACCCGGTTTCAATACGTTTCTCGCCATGTCTAAAGCCAGTTCGACCAAATACATAGACGCATATTGATCGGTGGTGTTCACGCCACTCATATTTGGCGCCATATCTGAAATGACTACATCAACACGGTCGTCGCCCAGGGTTTGTAAGATGTTGTCGTACACGGCTTCGTCGGTAAAATCACCCTGAATAAAATCGACACCGATAATGCTGTCCATGGGCAAAATGTCAGAAGCAATAACACGGCCGTTCTCCCCAACAATTGGGGCAACAATTTGTGACCAACCGCCTGGCGCTGAACCTAAATCCATTACCACGCTGCCCGCACGAAATAACTTATCTTTTTCGTTGATTTCGAGAAGTTTATAACTCGCTCTGGAACGGTACCCGTCTGCCTGTGCTTTTTTCACATAGGGATCGTTTACGTGTTCTTCCATCCATTTTTTACTGGTTTTTGAGCGGGCCATATTTACTCTGCGGTTATGGGTTTAAAATCGGCGTTTATTGTAATCATGCATGCCGGTTTTGCAAATGACACACAACAATAATCTTTCAGAGGCCGCCTGACTTAAGCGCTGGAACAGGCTACAATGCGCGCCATCTTTACCGCATTTATCACTGTTGCCTGGAATTACCTCCACTATGAAATTAGACGACGTCAAAAAACTGCATCAAAAAAAGTACCGCTCGCAGTTTGGGTTTTACTTAGTGGAAGGGGAACATCTAATTCAGGAACTGAAGCAATCACCGCTGAAACCTGCTGCGGTAACCTTGTATGCCACAGAAGCCTGGTTGAGCCGAGGGCAATCGCTGGCCGACGGGTTTGATGTAGTCACCATTACCGATCGCCAGATGGCAGCACTCAGCGACACGAAAACGCCCCAGGGCGTCATCGCCCGCGTTCCCCTACCCGGTTCGTCTGCTGCGCAAGGTAACGGCAATGAACGTTGCATTTACCTGCATGAAATTCAAGACCCCGGTAACCTTGGCACCATACTGCGCTCACTGGCCTGGTTCGGTAACTTTCGTCTTCTACTAAGCCCCAACAGCGTCGACCCGTTTAACTCCAAAGCCGTGCGCGCCAGCATGGGAGCCATTTTCCATATGCCCGTGGAAATGGATATCACCCTGGCAGATCTGGAAGCCCGGTTTAGCCGCTTCGCGTATTTAGATTTGCAGGGAACGCCCATCAACGATGGTTCTTTCAAAGATTATTCTTGCTATTTATTCGGTAATGAAGCCCGCGGGGTGCCACTAGAAGCGTTACAGCAAACCAATGCAGATGCCTTTACCATTGCAGGTAGCGGCAACATCGAATCGCTGAATTTAGGTAGTGCAGTAGGCATTTGTGCGTATCAACTGTCGAGCAATTAACCTGCACTAGCCGGTTTACCAGACAATAAACCGGCTGGGATTTTGGGTGTAGGTGTGGGTATGGATCTAACTTAGTTTTTCAGCGTCAGCGGAAATTGTTCGAAAGACACACCAGCATGGCCTGTAACCATAAAATTACGGATATTGGCGTGATCATCACCTTCAGGGTGCTGTAACACATCGTCACGATAGAACGCACCAAACAGTGCTAGCGTCTGCGCTTCAGACAACTTCAAGTGCTGACCCAATGCCAGTAACTTGCAAGAACCGTTATTAGTATTCGCCACATTCGTCACTTCACCATTGGTAAAGTTGGTCGGCGTGAAGATAAAGCTGCTGTCGACAAGCGCAATCACGTCAGCAAACTCAATGGTTTCCGGCGCACTTTCACACTGAGCCACCAGCTCATCCAGACTGTTATAAGCCATTTCAAACTCCGCTATTTTCAAAAATCCGCGGCATTATGGCGGATTTGTTTGGGAGTTGCAGCTTTCTGGGTATCAATTGTTTTGCGAATAGGACTAGCATTTCCCAGTATTCTCGGTGGCTTACTGATGCAGTGTCGAATGGAAGTAGGAGCAAGCGCCCTGCTAGTAACAAATTTCAAGTGTAGTGGCTGATACTTGTCCTTTGCGCAGGCCACATCTGTGCCAATGAATACGTCTATTTATCAACCTCTGAAATTCGAATGTACTCTTTTCAGCCTCTGACTGTTGAATACTGTTTTGATAGCAGTAACGGATATAACATCGTGTGTATGTAGATGACTGGTTTGAGCGAATTATAGACGTTAAAGGAGCCTCCGTTGTAGACTAGCTATCTGATCGTATACCGGTCGTTCAGATAACCACGAACCACTGCCAAAAAAACCGCGATCTTTTCGCAGTTTTTCTATCTCTGGAATATTTCAAGTTTTACAACACCCATTTGAAACATTAACATCAAGCCAACCTATCTCAGGTTGAATAATCTAATAAAAATTATTTGGAAAAAAAATGAAATTCAATAAGTTATTAATTGGTACTACTGTAGCCTTACTTTCCTTTTTTTCACATGCAGAGGTAGATCCTAGACTTTCCAAGTATATGGAACATGACTACTATACGAACGGGGTTTGGGCTGTATTTGCGACTTCAAAAACCAAAGAAGAAGATATCCTAAGGGTTCAAATTTCTTTCAGTGATTGGGAGGAAAATACTTGTGTGTTGAATACTTTTGTTGAAGATGATGAGTTTAAATCCAAAGAGTCAACATGGAAGCTGGATTCCTCCGAAGAAGGGTTTTATTGTGGGGTTATATTGGGCCATGAATTTGAAATGTGTACAATTGAATGGAAACAGCTGAAAGTAGATGGAGACGCAGGAGTTGGATATGGTTCTGAAGGTTGGAAAATAACAGTTTATGGAAAGAGGAAGCCTAAACCTTTTACCCAAGGTGCAATTCTTAGGGCAATATGTAAATTAAGACCAGAAAATAAGTAGTATTTTCTTTTTCGATAAAAAACGCTTCATTAAGCGTTTTTTTATCTCTGTACTATGTAAATTGCCTTTCAAACATTTCAAATTTCCGTAGGATTGAAACTTCAGGGTTATCCTTTAACCTTTCATCAGTGATCAACCTAAAGAACCTTTCGGAAATATGTCTTTCTTCATCTGTTAATTCAGCATTAAATGCTGTTTGGTGGGTAGTCCTGGGAACTGGTTTTTGTTTGCTTTGATTTCCATATCAACATAGTCATTAATTTTGGTAATTGCTTTCTTGAAATTTGAATTAGTTACATAACCAACTTGTTCTGACCTTTCCCCTGATTTAGCACCAACCTCTCGATGAGATTTTTCATATTATGCTGCCCGTTTCACTTGAAAAACAGATTCAGTGTTCTTGTGGGAAAGATAAATGTCCACTTTATGTACGAAGCAGTCCTTTACCAAGTATCGCGGTTATGTCCGCTTTAGACAAGCAGCGGACATTGATTTGTACTCGTTTCTACCCCAACATTATTAAGCCAACAACCGAAAGAAGTGTGGTTGTCTTAGTATTGACCACGTTATAGCAATGACGCACTATGTACTTAATTGACCGAGACTTTTTAGTTCAGAGATTGCACGCAGTTAACATAGGGAATATAGGAAACTTTGCATACACCGTTTGATATTAAGGATGATATTCGTGAATCTTCAAAATAGTGGAAATAGCACTAGCTCAGAGCTATTAGCAGTTTCTTGTTCAATCTTTTTAAACAAACCAAGCCAAAAATCAATGAGCGATCTGGGAAGCATGACGTTAGGCCGCGTTGTTACTCCGGAGCAGGTTCTTGCATCTACAATGAAGGGGACTTTGGAAAAAGGTATAATAAAAGTGTTACCACGGATTGCAATAGGAAGAGATATGCCTAGCTTACCGGAGTTTCAGCTGAGCGGCCCTTTTGATGCAGTTTATATGGCGCTAGGAGTCTCGTAATGCATAAGAACAGACCAATAAACACCAGTTTCAGGGATGTCACTGGAAGACAATTTTCATTTGATAACTTCAAAGCATATTATGATTTTATCAAACGAGAAGCGAATTATTGGGCCAAACAGAAAGACTCTCTTAGCGGCAAAACGAATCAGAATATACATCCCTATTTGAATTTTCATGCCAGCATGAGTGCGGTTATAAGCGCCATAGAGAATTGGAACAATGCCGACGAATGGGATAACCAAACATTTCAACAACACTTAAGTCAATTTCAAAGCAACCAACTTAGGAATATTGGCAATCAATGGTTATGGTCAGGGCATGATTACGTTCCTCGCTTCGTTGAAATTCACTCTGATATTTCAAAAGATGCTGCCGAGTCATTTTTAAGCTATGTTTCAAGAAATCAAGCAGCAAGCTTTGGAAATAAAGACAGTTTTGATGGCGCTTTGTTAGGGTATGAGTACGTTTATCAAAATTCTGATTTAGTCAAACGACGAAAATCAGAAAGAGCAACTATCACCCAGCTAAGAGATCAACTTCAGCAAACCAATAATGAAATAATCACAGAGGTTGAAGAAACTAAACAGGATTTTAATACTTGGTTCGACAGCTCAAAATTACAACAAGAAGAATGGCTGCACGAAACTCAAAATAAGTGCAGTAGATTATTGAAGGCAAATAGTTGGATTGCTCAAAAGAAAGGGCAGCGTTTCAGTAAAGAGCTCGATACACAATTAGTCGCTTGGCAACAAAGAATTGATGAGCTTGAGCAAACCTTCAAAGAAAAACTGAGGCTTGAAAAACCTGCTGAATACTGGAAGGCATCGGCATCGAAGTTGAGAAGCCAAGGTATTATGTTTACAACGCTGCTTTTATTAACTGTCGCCCTTGGCGTTTATGGGCTAGCGGATTTTTTCAAGATCTGGTTATTGAGGGGCGAGCAACCAATTAATTTGGCTTCAGTGCAGGGGGTTGTTCTTTTCGGGTCTATCGCCGCTGTTTATGCTTTCATTATCAAGGTTTTATCCAGACTAACATTCAGCTCTTTCCACTTGATGAGAGACGCAGAAGAAAGAGAGCAGCTTACATATTTATATCTTTCACTAACTGAAGGCTCTGATGTTGATAAAGAGTCCAGAGAAATAGTGCTCCAAGCCCTCTTCAGTCGTTCTGAGACAGGTTTACTTGCGCAGGAGCAAGGTCCCGCTATGCCGGGGGCCAGCGAGATAATGAGAGCATTTTCCAAAGGCAAGTCGTAAATCCGACTTGCTGCAATTTGGAAAATGTTAAAAGAAACATACCTTACTTCCAGAGACTCTGTGTTTTCATAGGTAGGAATCTGAAATGTCCGCTTCATGTA